>NZ_JALKIL010000011.1 GCF_023051105.1 Anaerobiospirillum sp. NML120449
CTTATTGGTTCTACCAAAACAACAACTGGTCTCACAGTAAAGTGCGTACCAGATTTCAACAGCTATGAAACAGGCATCAAAATCAGTGATGCCCAGATGAAATCGATAGACATGGAACCCATTGGGCTATTTCCTCTCTGGAACTATCGAATCAATGGCTTTAAAAGATCAATTTAATTGCTGACAGTTCCTAACAGCATAGCTGGTTCAAATTACGCTTGCTTTCACTGTTGCTCAGACTGCTGCTGCCAGCTGGCTCTCATGGGCTGCTGCAGATTTAACAGGCCGGCATTGGGATATGGGGTGAGTCGTTGCTGCAACAGATGCACTCGCGTGCTGTGGCTGACGCACTGCAGCTTGTGCAACGCCAGACATAGCTGAGGTGAGTTATTCCCTGCTACAGGCTTCGTTGATTTTGGTGCTGTCTGGTGCTGACACTGTCATGCTGTGTCAGGGAGATTCAAATATGCATTTTGGCGTTTGTTAGTCGTTTTTCAGCAAAAATGAGCTGTTTTTCTGCATTTTGACCAGAAATTTAACGATTTTGGGTCATTTCGGGCATTTGTGCTCTGCAACTCACTTCATTATCAGCTGGGACTGCAGTATTAGCTGCAGGCTCTTGTATATGGCTTTGCTCTGATGCAGGTGTGTACGGTATGCGGCAGCGCATATTATTGGGCTGCGCATATGTATGAGTTGCTGGCGAGGCAGTGCTCTTAATGCAGTCATTAAGGTAGCCGGGCAGGGAGGTTGGCAACAGGCAGAGCGGCAGGCAGTGCGGCAAGTTGTTAGTCAGACAGGCGTGCGTTCTGGCAGTTATTCAGTTAGACAGGCGGGCGGGCCGTAGTTATTCAGCCGAGCAGGCATTGTTATTTTGCTTTCAATATGGTTATGTAAAGCATGTAGTGGTGTTTTGATGGTGCTAAGTGTTGTATGTCAAGTTTTATAAAGTGTTTTGTGCGCAAGCTGGTGGATGCTGGTGACGGGGCCTGGGCAGATGGTATGTGGCGGGAAATGTGAGGTTGCCAGGTGGAAAAAACGGGGGATTTTTACCAGGAAAAAAGGTTGGTAAATCGTGATAAAAACACTGTTTCCAGGGGGATTAAGGGCGTAAAATATATGTATGGAAGAAGAGCATCAGCTCTTCGCACACACAATAGAAAAGGAGCACATTACATGTTAGCTACTTCCCTTGAGCTTGCTGGTAAGTACGATTATCTGTCTGAGAAGTTCGCCAGGAGCATTGAGTGGTTAAAGAACAACGACGCCACCAAGCTTGAAAACGGCCGTTATGACATCTGCGAGGGTGCTTTTGCTCTGGTACAGCGCTATACCACTGTTCCATTCGAGGCTATCCGCTTTGAGGCTCACAACGATTACTTCGATATCCAGTATCTGGCTCAGGGCATTGAGTCCTTTAATGTCTGCCTCCGTAAGGACTGCCAGGTAACTGAAGAAGATCCAGCCAATGACATGGTTTACCTGAGCACTCCAGAGGTTTACACCTCCGTTACCTTAAAGCCTGGTGAGTTTGCTATTGTTCCTCCAGAGGAGGGCCACCAGCCTCGTATCGCCTATCAGGGCAAGCCTGTAGACGTAGTTAAGGTAGTGGTTAAGGTCGCTGTTAAATAAGCGTGTTGATCCGAAGCTTCTGAAGGCTCACAGAGCAAGGAAATGAGCCTGACGACAGCTAAGTGTGTGGAAAGAAAAAAGAGGTATGACCCCAGGGTCATACCTCTTTTTTTGCGCTTTTATCAGGGCCCGTCAGCTGTCAGTGCCCCGGCTGCCCGCAGCGCAGCCGCCGGTTGGGGCGGCGGTGCAGCTGGCGGCTGTGTGTCCGTAGAGCTGCGCTGTTGTGTGGGTGCCCTGGTAGCATGGCGCTGTTATCAGGCCAGGCCACGGCGCTGGCGGAAGTTGTAGAATCCGCCTAACATGCCGGCGTCGTTGCGCAGAGTTGCAAACTCAATGCGGGTAGCACGGAACACAATGTCACGCAGCTTCTCTTTGAGTGAGGCCTCAATGCGTGGACGCAGGTATTCGTCACGGGCCATGATACCGCCACCTAAAATAACAGCCTGAGGATTCTGTACGGATACTACATTGGTAATACCGTCGGTAAGGTGCTCGATAAGCTCGTCAATGGCCTTGATTGCGATCTCATCGCCCTGTTCGGCTTCATTGAAAATACGTATGCCATTTACCTTTGAGACATCTTCACCGCGCAGCTGCGCATAGTATTTGACCAGATGAGTGGTGGAGGCCAGTTCGTGGAGCATGCCTCCTGGAACGCGCATGTAGGCAATCTCACCTGCTGAGTTGGAGGCTCCGCTAATCAGCTTGCCATCGCAGATCATGGCGCCGCCAATGGAGGTACCAATGGTCATGCAAAATACGCTGTGGCAGCCCTTACCGGCACCAAGCCACATCTCACCCATGGCAGCGCAGTTAACGTCGTTTTCTACCTCGCATGGCAGGGAGAACTCGCGGGTGATGATTTCCTTGTAGTTAACACCTGTGTAGTCGGGTATAGCATCTGGCAGGGAGTAAACAATCTTGCCCAGTTCAGGATCAACCATACCGGCAGTGGAGATGCTGACGCCCTTTATGAGATCACCGTGGGTATCAAGAGCAGCACGGGTGATGCTCTTAACCTTTTCTACAATGCCCGGACCGCCCTTTTCTTTGGCTTCGGTAGGCATCTCACCGCGCTCCATAAGGGTTCCGTCAAGGGTAGCTACGCCATGCTTGATGGCAGTGCCGCCGATATCAATGAGCACATATAAGTCTTGCTGCATATTAATTCCCGTCAACAGCCTTGTCAGCCTCATGGTCCAGTCCGCACCACGCAAGGTCGGGCCCTGCCTGGCCGGCCATGCCCGGGCATGCCATGCCCAGCAGGCAGGGCATGGTGGGCGGGGCAAGGTTGGGAGCCGGGCCATGAGAGCAAACAAAAAAAGCAGGGACGTGGCCCTGCTTATGTAGGTTATTTTCTATGATTCGATTTTGCTGCCGTGGCAGCTGCCGGGCTCAGGCCCATTGTAGCGGCTGCCTTACGGTGTGCTGCGGGCAGATTACTTGCCGGCAGTAGCAGTTAAGTAGGTAGAGCCTTCTGGGGCTTCAAAGGTCTTGCCTGTTACAGCTGCCTGAATCTTTGATACTACGATACCAACAATCAGGGTTACAGCCATGGCGATGAAAGCGTACATCCAGAAGGAGATGCTTGGAACCTGGTACTTGCAGTAGAACACAATGCCGGTTGCAGAGAGGAAGCCGATGAAAGCGCCTAATGCAGTGGTCTTACGGGTGAAAGCACCCAGTACGAATACACCAGCCAGAGCACCCAGAGCCTGACCTAAGAATGAGTTGAATAACTCGTAGGCGGACTTAACGTCCAGACGGGCCAGGTACATGGCAACGAGGATAGCGAAGATACCAATAGCCAGGGAGATGTACTGGGCAATCTTGGTCTGACGCTCGTAGTCCATGTTAGGAGTGATCTTAACCTGAATATCCATAACCCATGAGGTAGCAACAGAGTTAATACCGGTGGACAGGGTGGACTGGGAGGCAGCGTATAAGGCAGCCAGAATGATACCGGTGATACCTACTGGGAGCTCATAGGTGAGGAAGTAGGCAAATACCTTGTCCTGAGAGTTACGGAAGGTTTCGGTAATTAACTCAGGGTTCTGCTGGTAGTACAGGTATAAAGCGGTACCAACCATGTAGAAGACGGAGGCGCAGAAGATGGACAGAACGCCGTTACCGATGGTCATCTTGTTGAGCTGCTTGACGTCAGTAGTGGTAGTGAAGCGCTGTACAACGTCCTGAGAGGAAACGTAGGAACAGAAAGTACTTAAACCGCCACCAACGAGGGTTACCAGTACGGAGGTGCCGAGCAGATTGGTCCAGTCAATCCACTTCTCGCTGTCAGCCAGGAAGCGGCCGCCAACAGTTAAGGAGTCGGTAACATCACCAAGACCGCCATCTAACTTGTAGATGATGTAGACCAGGGTCAGGGTAATACCGCCGATCAGAATGACACCCTGAATGAAGTCGGTCCAGAGCACAGCCTTTAAGCCGCCGGTGTAGGAGTACACAATGGCGATGGCGCCCATGGCGATAATCAGAACGTCTACGCTGATGTCAGTCAGACTTGCCAGAGCTACACAAGGCAGGTACATAACGATGGACATACGGCCCAGCTGGAAGAGCACGAACATAACAGCGCCCAGAACACGTAAGGCTGGGGACTGGAAACGGATTTCCAGGTAGTGGTATGCGGTGTCGATGTCGAGCTTGGCGTAAACTGGCAGGAAGAAACGGATGGTAAGAGGGATGGCAATGATCATACCGAGCTGGGCAAACCATAACATCCAGGTGCCGCCGTAGGAGTTACCGGCCAGAGCGAGGAAAGAAATAGGGGAAAGTAAGGTTGCGAAAATGGAAACGGAGGTTACCCACCAAGGCACAGATCCGTCACCCTTGAAGAATTCCTTACCTTTCATTTCCTTCTTGGAGAAGTAAATACCTGCTAACAGCACGCCTATCATATAGACGACCAGCACGGTGGTATCAATCCAAGTAAAACCGTGTAGTTCTTCAGTCATAAACAAAACCTCAAAAACTAATCTTGAAGAAGACTGGGGACCGCATGTCAGATAAGGAACGCAGCTTCAGGCGTTTGATCTGGTATCGATCCAATTGCCCTGAATGTGGGGGAGAATCACGACATCCCGTCGTTATATACGACCTCAGTCGCTTTACTGAACCTGTCTAAAATAGCCCCCTGGGGACTTGCGTCCTTGAGGGGCTAGAGTGTGTGTGGTCCGTTTTGACAGCGGTGTTGCTGCTCCGCTGCCGTATTACAGGCAAAAAAAAATGCCCGTAATGAATTCGTGGCATTGCTGCCATGGTCTCCGGGCTCAGAGCATGGGAAAAGCCCGGATACTGCTCAGGTAAGGCAATACCGGCTGTATTGCCTGACCCGGGCGATTAAACAGATGTGAGCAAGTCTTAGAAGTACTTGTGGTAGATCTTCTTGGCTTCCTCAATCATCTCTGGGGAGTAGGCGCCCATAGGCTGACGGCAGTAGCCTGCCTCAACACCGGCTTCCTGCAGGCAGATCTTTAAGGTGCCATACAGGCCGTTGGCCAGAACATCAGAGATGAAGTCGTTGGTGACGTGCTGAACTTCCAGAGCAGTCTTGATGTCGCCCTTTCTGGCGGCCTCAAAGATCTGACGGGCACGTACGCCGTTTACGTTGAAAGTGGAACCGATAGCGCCGTCAACACCCAGAACGGTAGCAGGGAGCATCATCTCGTCGAAGCCTGCGAATAATACCTTCTCAGGGAAAGCCTTGCGGAAGCGCTCTAATAAGTAGAAGTCACCTGCGGTGAACTTGACACCGGTAATCTTCTCGTTGGCGAATAACTCCTTGAACTGATCAACAGTGATGTTAACGCCGGTTAAGAATGGGATGAAGTAAACAACCATCTGGTTGTCAACATCCTTGAGGATGGTGTTGTAGTAATCCTTGATCTCGTTGAAAGAGAACTTGTAGTAGAAAGGAGTTACGGCAGATAAGGAGTCGTAACCCAGATCGGTAACCAGCTTTGCCAGGTGTACGGACTCCTTGATGTTTAAGGAACCAACCTGAGCGATTAACTGGCACTGATCCTTGGCCTCATCCTTAACGATGTTGAAGATCTTCTCTTTCTCTTCGGTGCTTAATAAGAAGTTCTCACCGGTAGAGCCACCAACGTATAAACCGTCGACCTTGTTAACGTCGATGTTGTGGCGGACCAGCTCACGGATACCCTTCTCATTGAGGTTGCCGTCCTTGTCAAAAGAGGTTAACAGAGCAGAATAAATACCACCGATCTTCTTGTAAGCCATTTGGGATGTCTCCACTTAATAAAAAAACTGGTGCGCAGTTTACGGCACGGCAGGCCTGAGTATTTTTGCGAACCTGCTCAGTGCTTTCTGCGTAAAAAGTACAGGGTTAATAAATTTGCGCGTCGGGATTTATGTACACTTGCCGGCAGCGCCAGTACTGAAATCAGACCTTTGGCAGGGCATCAATGAACCACTTGCCAATAACCTGTGGGCGGGTAATAGCTGAGCCCACAATAGCGCCGTAGGCACCTACCTCATAGGCACGGACCAGATCAGCTGGAGTATTGATACGGCCTTCGGCAAATACAGGGATCTTGCAGGTGGCAACCAGACGGGCTACCAGGCCAAGATCCGGGCCCTCAAACTTAGGACTGTATGGGGTGTAACCTGATAAGGTGGTGGAAATGGCGTCAAAGCCAATCTTTTCTGCGTTGTGAGCTTCTTCGTCGTTGGAAATATCGGCAAGACTCAGAAGGCCGGCATCTTTGATCATCTTGACCAGGTCTTCCAGCTTCTCGTCACCTGGGCGACGGCGCATGGTAGCGTCAAGGGCAATTACTTCGCAGCCGATATCGATTAAAGCCTGAACTTCTTTGCGGGTAGGGGTGATGTAGATTTCTGAATCGTCGTAATTCTGCTTGATAAGACCAATAACTGGCAGGCCTGTTACCTTTTTGATTTCTTTGATGTCTTCAACTGACTGGCAGCGGATGGCTACGGCACCTACCTGCTTGGCTGCAAGAGCCATGCGTCCCATGATGAAAGGACTGTGGAGTGGCTCGTCTGGAAGTGCCTGGCAGGAAATGATCAACTTGTTCTTAAACTGTTCAAAAAGCATCGAATTAACCTCAGCTACGTCTTAGCTGACAAGGAAAGCATGGATCACTGGCAACGTTTACATCGATGTCTGTTATTGCCAGTCAAATGCACAACTGATCCGGTTTTTTCCAGTCAGCTCTCTACAATGTCCTGCCAAAAACCATAACACACATAGGTTTTTGTCTGGCAACAGCGGATAAAAAGCTGATCACCATATTCTGCAGCCCGGCTGCGCGGCATCTGTGTGCCTTTTGTGATGAGCAGTTTTTTAGCAACTGTCAAACTCCTGCAGCCGAAGCTGCAGGAGGGTGGAGGCCGCCCCACAGGGGCAATGGCCTCCGACCATGGTTTAAGTAATTTTTCGGATGAAAATCAGCTCAACCAGGGATTAGAAGGTGTACTGAACACCAACACGGAAGCGCATCTGACGCTTGTCAGTAGCACCGTTTACACCAATATCACCGATTTCAGCATATGGATTCCACTGACCGATACGGTAGTTGAATGCTACGTTGTGCTCGTAGTTGGTGTCCTTGTTGTCAAACAGAACCTGCTTGGTGCCATTCTCATTGTCATTGAGGGCCTTCATCCAAGTGAAGTTGTAGTTAACACCCCAGTTGTCCTTGTTGTAGCCAAGCCAGGCATCAACACGGGCACGCTTCCAGTCAGGATCGCTGCCACCGGAGTTACGCAGGTAGTCGTAACGTGGGCGTACGGCAAACCACAGACCGAAGTCGGTGTTGTACTGCAGACGCAGATATGGCTTGTAGAAAGTATCAGTTGAAGTCTCAGTGATGATACCTGGAGTTACGGTGAAGTTGCCAAACTTGAAGCCCCACCATAAGCTCATCTCAACAGCGTTAGCTGCGAAGTCGCCCCACTGGCCTTCCTTATAGCTAGGGTCAGTTGGCTGCTCGAGGATGTGACCAGACTTGACTGAGGAGTCAACGTAAGCGCCAATACCGTTGTCAAAAGCGGTAATGAAGCAGATACGATCGAAGTTCTGGCCGTACTCGGTACGGTACTCGTGACGGAGGTCAACAGTAACCTTAGCGGCGTTGGCAGCGGTTACGGCAACAGCGGCTAAACCTAATCCCAGAGCGAGTTTTGATAAGCGCATTTTTTATCCTAAACGTAAGTTTTTGGTTCAATAAAATTGAATTACAGCTGGCTCAGTATTACTTCTCAGTAACAACCTTGCCGTCCTTGACAGATACGGTGATCACATCGGTAGTAGCCTTACCACCGGAGGTCTCGCCGCCGACCATGATTAACTCATCGCCGTTCTGGATGCTTACACCGTAGGCAATTGGAGTGTCCAGCTTGCCGGCAAAGGTCCAGGCACCGTCAGCATAGGTGTAGATCTCGTCGCGCCAGGTCTTGGTGCAGCCTTCGTGAGCAAAGTTCTTGCCCTTGGCGTACTTGGCAGTGGAACCTGGGAAGTTGGCACCGCCAATAACAACCAGGGTACCGTTGGAGTAACCGGAGAATGCACCTGCAACACCTTCCTGAACCTTCTCACCCTTTGCAGGAATGAGGTCTGGAGCAGGAGTGAAGCGTGCAGCGCCGTCGACAACAGAGAACTCAACAGCAGTTGCAGTTCTCAGGCCAGGCTTGCGCTCGCCGTTTACAACGAAGACGCTCTGGTCCTTAGGGTCAACAGCAACAGCTGAACCTGCAGTACCAAAGTAAGGTAAATCACCTAAATATGACCAGGCATTAGCCTGAGGGTCGTACTGTAAAACAGCCTTATTGAAGAAGTAGTCTTTTACAGGCTTGCTGATGTAGTCGGCATTGATCTTGTCAGTCAGGGCCTTGTTACCCTTCTTGGCTGCATAATCAAGATCCTTGAAGTAACCGTCAAAGATTTCCTTGTTAACGGAGCCTACTACAATAGCGTTCTTGCCATCAGCACTTACTACGGTGTGACCGGTAAGGCCGATTGGTGAGCGAGTTAAGAGCTTTGACCAGGTGTTCTTGGCAGGATCGTACTCAAATACCTCATTTGATACGGAGAGGATATCTGAGGTGATTTTGCCTACGCCACCAAATACGTAGATCTTGTTATTTAAAGCAACAGCCTGAGCCTGATCACGAGCAGCTTCAGGGAACTTGGCAATGGCTTCCCACTTAGGGCTCTTGGCCTTGGTGTCCAGCTTGTACCAGTCCTGACCGGCGGTACCTAAACCAACGTAAATAACACCATCGTTCATGGCACCGGCGCCAGACTTGAATGGAACTGGCAGATCTGGAAGAGCGGCAGCAAAAGCTGATGTGGTGGTCATTGCGCCTAAAGCTAAGGCGGCGGCTAAATGCTTAATCTTCATATGACAAAACTCCTGATAATCGCAAACTCCATGATTGCTTAAACTCTCGGCATTTCCATTCTGATGCACGTTGCTGCTTGCACCAGCCTGTCTTACGTTCTCTGTCTGGCTGAGGGATATTTGGGATAGAGGGATAGTCAGACAAAGGCCCCAAGTTGATAAGTTGGAGTTAAATTTCATTCTCAATATTAATATAAGAAAATTTTTTCACAATCTTGTACGCACAATTTTGAGATCTGCATCACGAGTTGTGCATAAAGGCTCATTTATAAGCGGTTTGTGCTTGCAAGACGCGATAATTTTGTTCAAGCCCGTCTTTATGAGCTTTAACGCCATATATAAAGGCTTTGCAGACCAATTTGGAGCAAAATTTCACAATTTCGACATGGGCTATCAGATGCAACTTTTTAGCAAAACACAAAAATGTGATCCGTTCTTATATCCATGGTTAATTCTGTATAGTTTTCCTTAAAGGAGAAACTCCATGAATAAGCCCTGTCTGCGCAAAACAGCATACATTAGCTCTTATGTCGTCTGAATCATCTTGATTAGCTGTTATCAATTTTTAAGCAAATGGTCATTATGGTGTAGTTCTCGCTCTGAAATAATCACTCCAACATCTGATAAAAAGCCTGAATATCACTCTCTTTGCTGTGCAGCAGACAGAAAAATCACCCTCACTTCAGGTGTTTTTCAGCCAGCATCACCCATAGTGAAATTTTTCTCCACCTCTTTTTCTCCGCTCCTGTCTATGCTTATACCTGCATGATGTGGTGCAGGACATTATGTTAATGGTCACGGGCATGCTGCATTTATAAGCCACTTTTCTGCTGTATTGAGCATTACCGCTATGCAGACATAAGCTCTTCTGGCGTATGGCAGATCAGAAATTGCAGACAGCCTCAGTAACAGGACTGCAGGTACAGGCATGACGTCAAAGTATCCTAATGCAGCTTGCATGTGCTGCTGTCTGGGCAAATCAGGTACAGAGAAATATATATGTATGACAGATGCTGGCCGTGGATTTCATCATCATGACTGCAGTCCGCCCTGGTACAGGCGCATATATGAGTGTAATGATGTCATATCGATCAGGATGCAGCCGACAGTATCGTGCTGACGGTCATGGCGCAGGCTTTGATGAAGCCACCTAATGTAATGGGCAGGCTTTGAGGAAGCTGTTGACGGCCATGGCGCGAGTGGGGGGAAGGGGCTGACGGCCATGGCGCGGGCGGGAGGAGGGTACTGGCAGCATTTTCTGGCATGGCTGAATTCATGGCCATGCTGGGGCTGCAGTGACAGGCAGGCATGTGCTCTGTGCTTACTGAGAGCACTGAGTATTGATTGCAGTGACTGATGCGAACAAGTGTTCGCCATGGATGAAAAAACTGGTCTGTGCAGCGCATCAGGGGCTTGGATCCAGGGTTAATGGAGCTGTTTTTGGTAAAAAAGCCCGTTATCAGGCCATTGTTGAGCCATGTTTACGTTTACATGGGCATATTGATGGCGAATTTTGCGTATTTTGCATAAAAATAAGTCTATAATTGATTAATCGTGCTTCATGCTGCTGTAGAAGTTTCAGATCCCATTGTGGCTGGACCAAAGGCGCGCGGCGCCATGCCTTATCTTTGAGGTCAGCTAAATGGGTGTGTGTTAGGGATCTGACAGTATTGATGTCTGCTGTTACAGCGATATCAGATCCGTAATACCTTGGGATAAGTATCAACAGGACAGCGGCTTTTATATATGACAGTTAACGGGATATATTACTGTCTGAACGGAAGACATGATGTAAGGACAGAATACGGGCATGGACCTGACAGGTGCTGCTGTACAGGTTTTTGAGCTTTTGCTGTCCGAATTGATGAACACCGCTGGTGATGAGGCACAGCCCTTCTTTAAATTTGCTTGACTGTACAAATCTGGCCACGGACAGGGCCATAGTTTTCATATCGGAACACAGCTTTTCTTCCAGTGAATATCTGATGCATGCTGCCTGAGCCAGGCTTCATGCTGCTCGACAGGCGGCCAGGGATAATGCATCAGCAGCTGCGCATTCACCTTGTCTGTGTCACGCTTTGTGCGATTGCCAAGAGCTTATATGAATCTCCCTCCGGGCCGCCTCACCAAAGTCACTACTTACTGCACATGATTTTCATTCTGTACAGGCTGCTGCGTAACAGAGATACCAGAGCTGTCAGATGAATTTATGCAAGGTATGCCGTTTTCTGCCACTGCTGTATCGAGCAATGACAGCGTACTCCGTATACAGATTATGCTGTTATGGCTCACAGTACATAATGAGCCCGATCAGGGGCTGGCACAGTTAAAAACGCTGAAATCAGGGCAGTAAGGCTGAGTTGAGGCCTGACTAAGGAATGAACCATGGGCAAGTTGATTATCCCTAACAATATCAAAGGAAAGATTATCAGTACCCTCAGATCAATTGAGGAGGATCTGCCTATAGCTCTTAAGCGCCTGGCCCGCTTTATTCTCTCCAGTCCTGATGAGGTCATGGTTAAGAACGTAACCGAAATTGCCTCAGCTGCAGGTGTTGGTGAGGCAACTGTTATCCGTCTGGCAAAGGTGCTCAACTATCCAGGTTTCAAGGAGTTCCAGCTCGAGCTCATTAAGGAAATTGCAGGCAAGTCCCGCAATCAGGAGCAGATTCTTGACTCCAACATTGTCGATGGCGACAGTCATGAGGTTATAGCCAAAAAGCTCAAGCTGGCTATTTCCCGCTCACTGTCAGAGAACATCATGAACCTTGATGAGAAGGTTCTTTACCCTGTTGCAGATGCTATTTTCAAGGCCCGTAAGGTATTCATTATAGGTGTGGGCAACTCCTGCCTGAGCGCACTCTTTTTCAAGAACAAGCTGTGCCGTATCGGCATTGATGCCTATGCTGAGGCCATGAGCCACTTCATGTATACCTCCCTTGCCATGCTGGGCCCTGGTGATGTGGTTATTGCCCTGTCTCAAAAAGGCGGCAGCTACGAAACCCTTAAGGCCTTTTCCATCGGTAAGAGCACCGGAGCTCTGGCTGTTGCCATTACCAATAATCCTGTTGGCAAGATTACTGAAATGGCAGACTACGTCATTTTCAATGGTAATGAAGAGGGTGCCCTGCAGGGCGACAGTGCTGCAACCATGACAGCTCAAATCCATATCTGTGAACTGCTGTACACCATGGTGGTCTCCTTCAACCGTACCAAGGCTACCAAGACCAAGCAGCTGACTTTGCAGGCATTAAGCCGCGACTTTGCCAAGCTGCGCTAATGCAGTCAGCGGCCGCCTCCGCTTAAGCCGATGCCGCCGCTGCTGTCGGCGGCAACAGCTTTATGCAGCTGAGCCGCAGGCTGTGACCTGAAAATGCAAAAACCCGCCTCCGGCGGGTTTTTGCATTTTAGTTCATGATGCGACAGAGTTGAGGTGAGCTGAATAATCACAAAAATGGTGCCTGGTTCCATAGTCTGGGAGCGCTGATGGGCCTGTGTATGGGGATTTGTCCAGCAATGTGGCACTTTGGCTGTGCACGGGACTCACAAAAAATGGGCAGTTGTCTCAGCAGGGTATGATTATGCGGTAATATGTGCGTAAGTGTCTGTACTTTTTCAGTGCAGGGCATGCAGACACCTGGCTTTCTCCTCAGCCCGGTCTGCAGTGGCGGTTGCCGCAGATATCTGACATATGACATAAGTTTATTTCTGGTCGGTACAGGTTCCACAGGACTGTTACCATGAAGTTCAGCCTGCAGCTAAGGCTGCACCAGGGGCTGCACCTGAGGCTTGAGCTGATGCTTCAGCATGTCGCACAGCTCTTACCTGTCTAACTCCGTCATAATGTCAGTATGAAGCCTGCCGATCCACAGAATTTCGTGATTGTAAGGATGGGCATGCACTTTAGCGCTGGCATGTCACAGCCATACTTTAATGTGGGGGAGTCAGATCGTAATAACTGCCATATGGCTTCTGCCAGCTTACGGCGGCTGTTACGGTTGGAGTTTTGGGGCTTATGGAAGAAAGCACTGTCAGGTATGACTCTGGAAAAATGTGTCATTACGAGACTGCATCAAACATGATCGGTCCGTCAGTGCTGACCATTTTTTACCGCCTGACCTCAATAGTGCTGGTATTACGGGCCCTGTTCAGTTTTATTGTTGTCCTTCCTGCGGTGCGATTTATCCTTTCTGCCGCACTGCTGTTCCTTCCTTTTAGAAGTCATGCACTTCTCACTGAAATGTGGGAGGCTGGCCGTCTTGATTACTCCTATGGCGGAGCTGAAGTAGCCGCCTTTGTTAACACACGTGAACAGATCCAGCTTCAGGTAGTGCTGTGCTCACGCCAGCAGCCTTATGCCTACCGTCTGAGCGTGCTCCTGCCTCATGAACACAGTGCCTCAGGCATTATGCCGGTCAACCTGAATGTTGATGGCACAGTCACTCATGTCTATGCCGAGGTCCAGGGCAATTCTCTTGAATTTCAGGTAGGTGCCAACTTCCTGATTACTCTGCCTGACAGTCCTAATTTCGAAATGGAATTTACCAGGGATGACGCTCTTTTTCTCAAGATTCCCCAGGTTATTTCCTTTTCCATGAGCAATGCCAACCTGGTTTTAAGCGAGGTGGCCCGCTCATGTGTAACTCTCAGCAATGAGCATAATTTCAGCAGCAACCAGCAGCTGCTGTCCGGTATTTTATGGCCACGCCATGGCTTTAACCGCCATCATGATTCTGAAGTCGACAGGCGCGCTGTTATCTCGGGCAATATGAAGCCCTCTACAGGCAAGGCTGATAATGTCATTGCCAGCGCCTCACCTTCCGGCAGCTCCTCTGACTCCTCAGCCTCCACAGGATCAAAGCCACATAACAATGGCGCTGACGCGGCCGGAGCCGCTACAGCTGCAGGAGTCTCAGCTGGCACGGCAGCCGGATCCGAAGCCGGCGCAGCCCAGTCTGCAGCTGCCTCTGGTCAGGGCGCGGCCGAAGCTGTAAAAGCCGGCAGGGCAGAGAGCATGGGCGGCCGGGACCATCCGGTAAGTGTTGCTCAGCGCGGCAGTGCCGGAGGGGGCAGCAGCAGCGATGATGATGATGATGAGACCTATCGCGATATTGACAGTCTGTGTCTGCGCTACAACTATGAAAGCAAGATTGAGCGCCCTGTAGTTAACGGCCTCGTAAGCTCTATTGACTCAGTAAATGAGATGCCGCTGTTTGTGCTTACAGACAAGTGCCGTGCGGCTCTTGATGACATTTATGAGGCTCATGGCAAACAGGCTCTGTCATTCCTGCCTGAGTTTTTCAAGGATCCTACCGGTCACTATCAGCGCTATGTCATGCTGTGGAATAACGTGCTGCTTGATACCTCTCGTATGGATTTCAAGCATCCTGACCGTCATCTTGATGATTTTGACTACTACCTGACACTGTTCTCGCTCTTTTCTGATACCCGCATCCGTCAGTATCCTCAGAGCTATTACGACATTCTCAAGCTCAAGGAAGATCCGTCCACCTTCCTTTACACCATGGACAACCGCTATGAGCTCGAGACGGTCAAGTATGCTTCAGTGCTGTCACGCCGCCTGACCGGTTTTCTTTCCCCGCAGCAAAATGCCTCTGAGGCTATTAGTGCCTGGCATAATTTCTACCAGGAATTAAGCAGCGCTCTGCCGCCAATCAGCAAAGCCCAGGCTATAAGACCGGTACTGTACCGTCAGATGCTGATGCGTATATGGCGTCTGGCCGGATATCCTGAGTCACTGCATCTGAGACCCAAGTATGCCTTTGTTCAGGGTACCAATGGCAAGACAACCACCCGAGAGCCGCTTGAAGCACGCTGCTCGGTATTTGAAGGCTCCAATGGTGATCAGTTCTTCTTTGCCAGCAGTGACTGTGTGCGCAGTATCAGTACTGATTTGCGCAATCTGGGCATGATTAATCAGGAGTATCAGGAAGTTCTCAATAACTGGGATCGTTTTGCCCGTGAGTGGACAGCATCGGTTTTCTACAGTGATGATGCTCAGGATGCTGTAGGTGAGCATCTGCGCTCAGGATTTGCTCTTACCATGCTTTCGCTTTACAAAAATTATGGTTTTGGAGATTACTTCCTGCTGCGCAAATGCATCTCCAGCCGTGACAGCGATATCTGCGCCTATGAGGCCAATACCTATTATGAAAGCTACTACAGCGACCTGCGCAAAACAGTAGCTTCCATTGCCTCTGTTTCCAGTCAGGATGCCAGGGAGCTCAAGCGTCTCAATGACCTGTGGGTCAAGTATTACGAAAGCCTCAAAACTTATACCCGCAATCTGGCTCAGCGCAACAAAATACCTCTGTGGCGTGCCGCCTTTGTTCAGGGTGTGGCTGTGACCTCCCAGTCTGAGGCCATACTGAATTCCCTGTACTTCAGTCAGGCCTTTGCCGGCAGCCGCTCATCCCTGCCTACAGATGACTTCTGATACCCAGGTTTTCCGGACATCAGTCTTTCCAGCATCATTTTTTCCAACATCAGTCCTTCCCGGCACATAGCAGTCCTGCCTTCCCGGCACATAGCTGTCCTGCCTGCCGGGCAGCCAGGCTCTCCTGGCTCCGTTATTGTCACCCCATTGTCTGTTTTTCTGATCCCCAGTCTTACTGGCCCGTGACTACAGTATTGTCTGGCCTGTGCATACTGCACTCTGGCTTTGTGTTAATAACATCTGACCTGCAGTGATGCCCTCCAGGCATTGCTGTGATTGCAGCCTCCTTGCGGGCTCGCTTGCAGCAGTCATCATTTGATCAGGATCAGGTGACCTTACTGGTATGGCACAGGAGTCGCCTTTTAAATCTGCTCATGGAGTACTTGTAAGCGCCTGGTAAAGCTCAACAGCTCAACAGAGCTTATGGCAGTAAGTTACGTTATCCGAATGTTGAGTTCAAAGGCGTAACTTCAGGTGTGAGCGCTTTATGCAGCATGACATTGAATGCAGCATGGACCGAAGCTGTGAAAAGGTCAGTCGCTGGAGCGGGGGAAAGGAACAGGGGCTGGGGAAGGATATGGAACAGTGAAAAGGACAGAGCCTTAAGCAGGTATAAGGGCTGTGAATAAAAAGGTATAAGGAAATGGTCTTGTGGCTGGAGGGTAGCCGTGGAGCAGGTATCTGTCTGTGGAGGTTGTTTTAGGAAGGAGAGGAGGACTCTCCTACACATAATATATCAGAGGTCATTATACCCCATGACTGCACATTTAATGAAATATCTGGAGCCGCTCTCTTTTGAGAGCAGGATGGAGGTACAGGAGAGCAACATCCTGTACTCCAGCCGCTCTGTTCCATCCGTTCAGTCATGGCGTCTGCCACCTCATTGCCCGCCTTGAAAAAACTTCCCGTCCAGCAGCATTCAAGAGCCTCCACTAAGTCAGGACAGCTGTGTCCTGACAGAGGAGGCTTTGTCGTCTTTGAGCAGTTCAACTTATCAGACCTGCGTTTTCTGCTCATCCTGTGACAAGGGCTCACAGTGCTGTGTCATATAGAGCATGACCCTGGTTATTGGGCATATTGGAGCCATGAGGCTGAACATGATGCTGAGCCCAGGCCCTGGTTTATGATTGCCCGTACTGTCATAAGGAAAAACAAAGAGCATACTGAAAAATCAGCATGCTCTTTGTTTTTATGAGGATAACACCTGATAGCCACACTCACAGGACAGGTGTCCTGCAGGGCATTGCCGGGCAGCGGTTCATGGACTGCAAGTCTGACCTGCCCAGGTCTCAGAGGCAGCTTAGATAGCGGTGAACTTGTAGGTGATAAAGCGCTTTAAAGGCTGCTCAGGGGTAACTGGAGGATTTAAGGCTCTGAAAGCTTCCAGATGTGGAGCATCAGGGTAGTATTCAGGCTCGAGAGCAAAACCTTCCCATGGGCCGTATGGTTTACCGGTGTCACGGGCAATGGCAATTTCAGGAGTGCCCTGGTTGATAGCATTGCCTGAATAGAACTGAATAGCAGGGTAGTCAGTAAAGACCTCGAGCTTTACCTGAGTGCCATCGATCTTCTCACCGGTAATGGTGGCGCAAGGCACGGAAGCATTGCCGCCATCACGGATAAGGAAAGCATGGTCGTAGCCGTTGGTGTACTTCATGTTTTCATCACCTTCAAAGTCAGCAGGGCTGTCGGCCAGCTTCTTTGGAGAGGTGAAGTTGAAGTTGTCAGTTCTGTCGGTACGGGCAGTTGACCTGTAGACCTTGCCTGTTGGAATGGCACGGGAATCAATAACCAGAATTTCCTCGGAGTTGAACTGGGCAACATGGCCAAGAACTGAGCTCTGATGACCATTGAGGTTGAAGTAGGAGTGGTTGGTAATACAGGCCGGGCATTCGTGATCACAGGTACCCAGATAATCCATTCTCAGAGCGCCGTCATCACCAAGACTGTAGCTGACAGTGAGATCAAAGTTGCCTGGAAAACCCTCATCGCCATCAGGGGAGTGATGCTTTAATACCACAGTTGAGGAAGTTGAGCTTTCAACCACAAAGCGGCACTTGTCAAAGCCCACCTCACCGCCGTGGAGAACTACGTCCTTGCCACCACCTACAGTAAAGGTCTTACCTGCAGCAGTAAAGGTGCCCTTGTCGATGCGGTTGGCATAGCGGCCGATGGTAGCTCCCATATAGCAGTTCTGTCTGTGGTAGTCCTCAGGACGGGCAGGACCGATGAGCATTTCGCGCTTGCTGCCACCTGCAACAGGAACCTTTATGGAGTGAATGGTTGCACCCCAGTCCATAATGGTTACCTCCATGCCGGAGGCATTGGTCAGAGTAAAGAGCTTTGGATTTTGTGGGAAGATATCGCTCATAGTAATCCTAATAACAGTTGGGAGGAACAGGGGCGGGCGCTGCACATGCAGCACGGATAAACTGGGCACTTTACATGTTATTACTGCAGCGGCCATACACGACTTTGCCTGAGGCCTGTCAGGTCCTAACAGCTGTGTCATGCGCCTGGCAGGTGCTGGCAGAAGCGGGTGTGGCGGACTGAATTGCTGCCGCTGCATCAGCGTCTTTTGGGTTCTGCTGTCCTGGACAGGGCAAGTTGCAGCAGGCGGGCCATGGCATAGCAGGCAGCAGACACCCCGAGTGCAGCGGACAGCCGGAGGGCAGCGGCCAGCCCGAAGTCAGCAGCCAGACGAAGGACAGCAGACAGCCGGAGTTGTCATGTGTTCAGCCGCCGCCGCGATATGGCCTGAGTTTCGTAAAGCCGTGCAGACGGCTTGTGCTGCTGAAAAGTCAGGCATGTAGTGCCAGCTGATATTTTATATCGAAAAGGGCGCAAGGGCCATTTTCCTGAGATTTGCGGCCGGTATATCCAGGCCTGTCATACCACTTAGGCTTTTACCCCAGGTGCTCTTGCGTGCAATGGCACATTATGAATCTTGCGTCAGTGCAGTTGCAATGGATGCATGCCGTTATGCTGATCCGGGGGCACGCCCACGGGATAATAATGTGATAAAGCCCGATATGTGGACCTGTCTGAGGGTATGCAGCCATAGGGGGAGACCGTGCTTTGTGCCTTTGTGCGGGCATGTGCATATGCGTCAGCAAGGGTATGAAATTCGTGAATTATTGCTGAAATTCTGATCTAACTATGTATAATATGCACCGACCGAAGATCGGTGATATTTTTCGGAAAAATTCAGTTTTTCCGCAGCTGTCACCTCATCCCACGCCAGAGCTTTTCCTGGATCAGCTAATGACTGATATGGCCCTGTAAGTCCATTGTCCGGTCAAGCTGTAAAACTGACCGGCACAGACCTTAATCACACAGCCAGGCGTCAGCTTATCAGGAACAAAAAACAGCCGTTGTCAGGTCCTTACCTGATTTTTGTTCATCCATCCTTCCTTGTGTTACCCGCTTTTGATTAACAGAACTGATATGAGCATCGGTGTTCATATCCTTTTTGCCATTGTTTTGTGCAAACGTTTTCTTTGCCAGGGATACGGGTTTTTAGTGACAGGAAAGGCAAAAATGTAAGGACAGTGCAAGCCCTTCACAGGAGGGCCGGGTTAGGAGCGGGGACTGGTGATTGATGGCCGGTAACCAGTGTTGCTGTCAGCATCTGGCAGACTACAGGCAAACGGCCATGTGCACGCACAGTCACGTTAATGTGCAGACATGCTGCTGCCTGTAGTGCCAGCGTGCCGGCATGCAGGCATGCCAGTTGCCCGCAGGGCATGGCCATGGCTTGCCAGGCCCTGGACATTCCGGGCAATGTGATGCCATTTCATGACTGTGTCATGGCTGTGATTCCTGTGAAGGGTGAGCGAGTGCATTGTCAGGCTGATAGTGTCGCTGTTGCGGTCAGTGAACTTCCTTAACTCTGACGGTCAGGTACCTCCTGAACTTTGTCAGATAAGCGCTGTGAGTTAAGGGCGGTCCCGGGGCATAAAAAGCGGTTTATGTGACTGACAGATGTCAGCTGGATTAAGCTGCCGTATGTTCCTGTGATGCGGTCCGTGGCGCATGGGCGCTGCTGGCAGATTTGCTGTCAGCTCAAGGCCGGTATCTGAGCTCTGTCAGTGTACCGGCTGCAAGCGAGTGCGCCGTCTGCAAGATAGTGTGCCGTCTGCAAGAGAATGCACCGTCTGCAAGAGAATGCACCGCCTGCAGGGGCATGTATCATCTGCCAGTACCTGTGTCTTATGGTGCTGCAGCTGTGATTTTAAAAGTCCCGCCAGGGCGGAATCAGCGCAGTTGAGTGCGCGGCGGCAGTGATGTCGCATCAAGCGGGGCGGCAGCAGTGCCGCCAGATTTTTTTTCTGCGTATGCAGTGTGGATATGCGCCGGAGTTAATGATTACTTCGGAGCGCCGGTCATGGCAATCGGACTTTGCTGTCATGTGGACAGCAGGGGAGAGCGCGATTGAGGGATGACACTGGCAGGGCGTTGCCTCACCGGATCTGCTCCGGTATGGCAGGAGGCCTGAGCATATGGTGTGTATGGGCAGAACCTGATGGCACAGGAAAGGGCTTATGTCGGGCCATCAGGCAGGGAACAGTAATTTTTACGGTTGGATAAGTAATGTCAGATTTTGTCAAAGAGCAGGAACAGTCCCAACTTTACGGTGAGCAGGGCTCATCTGCTGATGGTTCTGTATACAGAAAGAAAAGTGCCCGTACCGCTTTTGTAACCGAAAGCACTGGCGCTGATCAGAGCCTGCTGTTACAGGGAGATGATGATGACTCCCTGGATGATGATTACCCGATTGAGGATGCACAGGAGCATATGAGCTCAAAGCGTACCCCTGCCCCATGGAGCTCTGCTCTGGGCGCACCTGTTGAAGATGATTTTATTCCTGAAGGCTATAAGGCTCATGGCAGTCAGCTTACTCCTGATTCTCAGGAAGATTATGAGGATACTGACGAAGAGTTCTGTGAGCGCGCTGATGACGACTGTTACTGTCAGGATGATGCTGACTGTGATCCTGATGAAGTTGAAGATAACGTTCAGGGCGATGATCTTGACGATGCCGATGAGGGCGACGATGAGGTCAACAGCGTCGATGCCGAGGCTGAAGAGCAGGCTGAGCATGCCGGCATGAGCACCCTGCTGGCTGCTGGTGATGAAGAGGATGATGACGACTCTGATGAGGACGAATTTGTCCAGGAAGAAGAGGACGGCGAGACCTTCGAGGCTCTGGGCCTGAGCTCTGAGCTGCTGCGCGCCATTAAGGACCAGGGCTTTGAAAAGCCAACTCCTATACAGCTGCGTTCCATTCCGGTAATGATGTCCGGCCGTGACATGATTGGTCAGGCTCAGACCGGCACCGGTAAGACTGCCGCTTTTGCTCTGCCTGTCTTAAGCTGCATGCCAAAGCGCCAGAAGAATATCTTCGCTCTGATTCTCGAGCCTACCCGCGAGCTGGCTCTGCAGGTTGCCGAGTCCTTTACCCGCTTTGCCCGTCATGTTGACGGCTTCCGCGTAGCTCCTGTTTATGGCGGTGCTTCCTATGACAGCCAGATTCGCTGCCTGCGCCAGGGCGCTCAGGTGGTAGTTGCCACTCCTGGCCGTCTTATTGACCTTATTGAAAAGGGCCGTCTTGATTTCTCTGATGTGCAGTACATCGTTATTGATGAAGCTGATGAAATGCTGCGTATGGGCTTTATCGATGATGTGGACTGGATTCTTGACCAGGTAAATTCCGATCATCAGACTGCGCTGTTCTCAGCTACCATGCCTCCGGTAATACGTCGTATTGCCCGCTCTCACCTGACTGATCCTGAAGAGGTTCATATTGAGTCCAAGACCACTACAGCCGCTACCGTGCGTCAGCGTTACTGGGTGGTTTCCGGTGCCAATAAGATTGATGCCATGACCCGTATGCTCGAGGTTGAGCCATACGAGGCCTCCCTGGTATTCGTACGCACCAAGACCGATGCCGAGGAGGTGGCCAATCAGCTGACCGCCCGTGGCCTGCAGTGTGCTGCCCTGCATGGCGATATTCCTCAGCGTCAGCGTGAAAAGATTATCGAGCGTCTCAAGCGCGGTCTTCTTGACATCATTATTGCCACCGACGTAGCTGCCCGTGGTCTTGATGTTGATCGTATTACCCTGGTATTCAACTACGACATCCCTTACGATGCCGAGTCCTATGTGCACCGTATTGGCCGTACCGGCCGTGCCGGCCGCAATGGTGAGGCCATTCTGTTCGTAACTCCAGGTGAGCGCCGTGCTCTGCGCCGTATTGAGCGTGTTACCCGTCAGCGCATTGAGCCTATGGCCATGCCTACCATTGCTGACGTAAACCGCCGCCGCCTTGAGAATTTCCGCAAGCAGATCGTCGATACTATCGATGCCGGTGGTCTTGATGACTATCTGGAGTTCGTCAATAACCTGCTCGAAGAGGGCACCATGGAGCCAAATATGCTCTGTGCCGCCCTGGCACGTATGGCCCAGCGTGATGGTCGTCTGCTGCTTGAAGAGTCAGGTCGTGAGCCTAAGATGCGCTCCTTTGATGATCGTCCTGAGCGCGGTGAGTTCTCCGAGCGTGGTGGCCGCCGTCATGAGCGCCGCTCCGGTGGTCCATCTGCCGAGGCCGTACCATTACACGACTTCCCTGATATTGCCATGGTGCGCTACCGTCTGGCCGTAGGCCGTCGTGACTCGGTAAAGCCAGGTCAGATTGTCGGTGCTATTGCCAATGAGGCTAATATTGAGAGCAAGTACATTGGTGAGATTTCCATCTACGACAGCTTCTGTACTGTGGATCTCCCTGAGGGCATGCCGGCTGAAACCCGTGAGATTCTGGCCCGTGCCCGTGTCTGTGGCCGCTCACTTGATCTGCGTGTCTATACCGCTGAGCCACCTGCACCACGTGACCGCTACCGTGACCGCTCTGATCGCTTTGATCGTGGTGACCGCCGCCGTTCCGACCGTGGTGATCGCGGTGATCGTGGTTTTGAGCGCTCACGTCGTGATGAGTTTGATTACATGGACGAGGGTGAGTACCGTCATGAGAAGGGCGATATTAATGGCAACTCCATTAACTACCGTCCAGGCGGCTCCCGTCGCAGCGCTCCACGCGATCGCGGCTTTGCGCCACGTCCGGGCTTTGATTTTGGCTCAGGCCGTCGTGACAGCCGTCGCTCCTCAGGTGCATCACGTCCACGCCCACGTCTGGGCAGTTCCCGTCGCGGCTACTGATAAAAGTACGCCTCCTGCCGCCCCGGCAGCCGCAGCGTAGCCGCTGCCGCTGCCGCAGGCACAGCCACGGTTGTTGCAGCAGCCTGGGCTGCAGTTTTAGCTGCATCTGCCCTGGCAAAGCAGGACGCAAAGTGACGGTATTCAAATTGATTACAGGGCCCTGATCGGTTTAGTCCGGTCAGGGCCCTGGTGCATTCTAAAACCAGTGAGAGATGCGTCATGAGCTGCTGCAGAGCAACTCAGCGGGGAAGCTGCAAAGCACCTCAGTGGATCAGCTGCAGAGCAGCCCAATTGCGGGTGCAGAGGCTGTCAAAGGCAGGTGCAGGACCAGGTCAGGGGCAGGACCAGGTCAGGGGCAGGGCCCGTCATGGGCAGCTGCAGTAATTGGCTGCAAGCTGGCAGTGCGGCTGCACCGCTCCTATGCGCAAAGGCGTCGTGACAGCACATGCTGTCCTGATGCTGTAAGCACAGGCCTGGGGGCAAGTGAGATGCCAGTCGCAAATTAAAAGCTAATGTATTGATTCAGATGGTAATGGGGGTAGTGTAGTATGTGTTATGGCAAAGCTGCTCTGAGTATATGACTCAGGGCTGTGGCGCCTGTGAGCACTGTCGCCTGACCTTGCAGCGCCTCCGTCAGGATAAGCTGTAGTCTGGTAATGCTGTTGCATGGCGGGACCTCCGTCAGGCTGGTCCTCCGTCAGGAGGTGGTGTTGCCTGGTGGGGCTGCTGTCCGTAATGCTGTCGGCAGGTGGACCTGTCAGTCGTTTCTTTGAGTATCACAAGGAGAATGGTATGCCCGAATATTCATCAGTAGTCGGAGCCGTGGTCAATTTTCTGGATTGCCCATGTACATATTTTGCTCCCATGATCGATGACGATCCTCTTACAGAGGCTTATGAAAAGGCCATGGATGAGTTTGTCCGCAAGGGCGAGCACTTCCCTGTATTTGTCATTCCTTCGGATACCCTGCTCGAAACCCTGATTATGAACTCTGATCCTGATGCTGAAAGTAATGATGATGAATGGTCAGCAGAAAATGTTCAGCTGTTCCGTGCTGCCATGCTTGAGGCCGACACCTCCGATGGAGAGCGCCGCCTTGGGGATCTGATTAACATCACCCGTGAGGTGCTTGAAGAGCCTGAGGCTTTTGAAAGCATGCTCCATGAGGAGGGTGGTGTGGTCGAATCCCAGGATCGTATTATTTCCTGGTGGGATTACGATACCGGCATGACCCGTCATATTGTCCTTGCTATGATTCCTGTCATGCGTCCATGGCAGATAATGGCCTGGCTGCCTTTTGGTGGCTGGAATGACTGCCCTAACAATGAGTCGCTGATGAGCATTGCCCGTCTGTGGTATGAAAAATATGGCGCCGTTCCGGCTGTTATCAGCTCCGATTCCATGGAATTTGTCCTGCAGTCTCCGGTACCGGAAAATGAGGCGCTGGATCTTGCCATCAAGCATTATGCTTTCTGCCCTGACATTATCGAGCAAAGTGACGGCATTACCATTCCATCTCATGCCGAAGCCCTGAAAAAGTCGCTCTCATGGCCATTCTGGTGGGATTAAATCAGTCCAAGGATCAGGCCGGCAAAGTGCCGTTCAGGCAATGAAAAAAGGACCTCATTGAGGTCCTTTTTTCATTGGGGAGCGCCAGCCGGGCCTGTGGCCAGGCTGCAGCCTGGCCACAGAGCGGGGCGGGCGGTCAGACTACGCGTGGCGGACGGCGCACAAAGAAGAGAATGAGTACGCCCAGGGCCGATATGATCAGGCTGGTCTGGTAGATGATGACATAGGAGCCGCTTTCGGCCATGGCGATAAGACCGCCACCTGCAATCTGGCCTGCAGTGGAGGCGTTGATGTACAGGGAGGTGGCCTGGCCTGGAATGCTTGGCAGCAGCTCCTGGAAAAATACCATGCCCATGGAGGCTACAAAGGCAATATACAGAGCGGCAAAGAAAGAGGATGCCAGCAGCTGATTTCTGGTGGTGCTCATCAGAAATACCGCCAGGAATACCGGCATGGCAATGGCTCCGATAATAACAATGAGCTTAAGACCAAAGGCCTTGGACAGGCGTGCTGCCAGGAACATCAGTGGAATTTCAATAAAAGCAGCAAGGCCCAGCATATAGCCTGGCAGCTCCTCGGCCATCTTGAGCTCCTGTGTCAGATACAGGGGCATGGTCGTGATATATGAGGAAAAGGCGGTAAAGAGAAAGGCAGTGGCCAGGAACAGAGCCATTACTGAGCGGTTAGTCCACCATTTGATGTGGTTGTCCTTATTGGTAATGGACTTGTCCAGAACATTGGGCAGAAAGAAAAATGAGGTCAGACAGACTACGGCAAACATCACGGCAGTGACGATAAAGAGCATGTCAAAGCTGTGGCCTATGGCAATGGCATAGGCAAGCGGTGGTCCTACTACCCAGGACAGTGAGGCAAGGGAACGCAGGAAGGTGGCAAACATGATGGAGCCGCCCATATAGCGCACCGAATACTCACGGGCTGAAGCAAAGATCTGAGGGAAAGATACAGGGTAGGAGCCAAGGCATATAAGTCCCAGGGTACACAGCACCAGGAATGTAGGATGCATGTACAGCAATATGGAGCTTGCGATGCCGAATATTGAGGAAATACAGATAATGGCCGGTCGCTGCAGGCCCATGTCAGAAAAGCGCGCCACTGTCTGCACAATAATAATGGTGGCTAAGGGCAGCAGGATGAAAAAAATGGAGATCTGCAGCGGGCTGAAGTGCAGCTTCGTGTTTAAAAACAGCGACAGCACCGGGTTAAACAGCGAGCTGGCAGCTGACACCAGAATACACATGGCAATGTAGGTTGCAGTGTTACCACGACGGTTGGCGCCAAGAGTTTGCATGAAAACCTCATAACACAAAAGGTCCAGACAGCATGCCTTATGTTACCGGGAACATATAAGGCGGCAGTGCTGCTGTAAAAACACAAACCGGAAAGGACATTTCAAAACATGTCCTGGCCAGAGAATGAATCAGTAATGCATTTTCAGGGAAGTTCAGCTCAGGCACAGGGGATATGCAGGCCTGCCGGAGGATCTGGCAGGTAAGCCTGGCACAGACCGGCAGATAATAAGTGTGAATATGCCGGCAGGCTGATAAATATGCATATGCGCAGACAGAGTTGCGCTCGGGCAGGGCTCACTCACATGCTGTTTTATCGAATAAGGGTAATGATAAAAGACAGCCCTGGACATAAGCAGAGGCGATATGTTTTTCCCCGTGCCAATGACAACGTTTGCATAAGCAGGGGGCCTTAATAGCAGTTACGCTCAGCCGCTAATATTATCCCCAATTCCGGGGTATTTTTGTTAACTGATCAGGCAAAATTAATCGCTGTTTTGAGGTATATGCAACAAGAATATTGCACAACAAAGGTGATCTGTGCTGTAATTCTGATAAAAAGGGGCGCTGCAGGGCCGATATTGACTGTGCTCTCAATTGCGTCTAACGTTTTCGTGGCATATTCTTTTTCATATATTTAGACGGACTGCCTCACCTCAGGCACCACGGCACTGCACAGTCCCGCATGCAGGCAACACCATCAGCTGAATAATGACAGCCCGGGAGCCCGGCCGCGGCCGGACTTGCCTGCCCGGCCGGCTTTGCCGGCCCGTCCGCCAGGGCGGCCTGGCTGTCATGGCGGCCGGGCCGTCGGGGCTGACCAGGTCATGTCCTGCATTGCAGCTTTACCTTGCTTATGGAGCAGTGGCACAATGCAATAAGCTTCATAAAGCCAGCAGGTGAGCTTCTGGCTCAGCAAGAGTAGCGCAGCCGGCGAGCGCATGCACTGCAATGCATGCAGGCGGCGCCGGACAGACAAAGCTTGACGGGCGCCGGGCTGTGAGCCGGAAAGTGCCGGGCTGTGGTCTAAGACCCCTGTGTGGTGAGGGGTAAAAGGTTAATGAAGAGGTCAGATGACACGTGCATGGTCTGACTTCAAATGCTGCAGGGAACACAGATTCTGCAGTTTATGGAATTTAGCTGCCGCACTTAGGTTTTGTGTGTGGTCAAGCAGGCATATTGTCTGACCACTGGTAAAGACAAAAGCCTCTCAAAGGAGTATCAAGATGGCTATTGAAAAGAGACCCGAAGCTCTGGCCAGAGCTGTTGAGTTACGTGAGGCCGGTCCTTTACTGGCTTCAGGACACCGTATGCCGGCAGTGGGCTTTGGTACATCCGGCCTTGCTCCTGGTATTGATACAGAAGAGGCCGTTAAATGCGCCATGATTCACGGCTACCGTCATTTTGACTGTGCCGCCAAGTATGGCAATGAAATCAGTGTCGGCGTGGCTCTGAAAAATTCCGGCATTGAGCGTGAAGAGTTCTTCATTACCTCCAAGGTCTGGCTCGACAGCATGACCTACGAGGGCACCATTGAGTCCTGCCACCGCTCCATTCGTGATCTCAAGTGCCAGTATCTGGACCTCTATCTTATTCACTGGCCTGCAAGCCCTTACAAGCAGCCTAACTGGCGTGATATCAACCTCAATGTCTGGCGCGCCATGTGTGACCTTTACAGGGAAGGTCTGGTCAAGTCCATTGGTGTGAGCAACTGCAAGGAGCTGCATCTTGATGATCTGCTCAAAAGCGAAATACCTCCAATGGTAAATCAGCTTGAGGTGCATCCTGGCCATGCTCAGCGCAGCCTGCTCAAGTTCAGCCAGGACCGCAATATGGTTATCCAGGGATGGAGTCCTCTGGGCCGCTCCAAGGTAGTACGCAATGAAGTGGTCATTGAAATGGCCCGCAAGTATGGCCGTACTCCGGCTCAGATCTGCCTGCGCTATGACTGGCAGCTGGGCGTGGTACCTCTGCCAAAGGCAGTTAACATTGACCACGTAATTACCAATCTCAACTTCCTTAACTTCGAGATTTCAGATGAGGACATGGAAGTACTGCACAAGCTGGAAAATGCCCAGGTAGGCTTCTCCTACGAAGACCCTGACATGTAGCCCCATTGCGCAGCTATTAAGTTGCCGTAAGACACGTCCTGGCCTTTCCCGGGGCAAAAAAATACCCGACAGCAAAAACTGTCGGGTATTTTTTTGGCTGCCGGAAACGTTCCCGGCAACTGCAGCGGCGGGACGGGCCAGGCTGTCAGGCCTTGCAAGGCCCCAATCCGGGCAACGCCCAGGTCCAGGTCCTGGACCAGGGCCATGCCAGGGGCCATAACCGGCCCTCAATTACTGCTGCTCAGTGCTGTCACTGGCCTGCCCGGCGCTGTCATGGTCCTGCCTGGCGCTGTCCTTGTCCTGCCCGGCACTGTCCTGGGCCTGCCTGGCAGCGGCATCGCCATCGGCTGTGCCGGCCTCGGCAGGAGCAGCGTCAGCTGCGTCGGCCGGGGCATAGGCCGGGGTGGCATCGGAGGCCACGGCGTCGGCGTCCTGGGCGCCGGTGGCGCTGCTTAAGGACTTGAGCAGGGACTCGTCGGCACTGTCATCGCTCTGCCCGTCCTCGTCAGATGGCAGGGCGGCGGTGTCGAGGCGGCGCAGACGGGCCATGTAGAATCCGTCAAAGCCGGAAGATGGCCAGATGGTCTGGTCTTCTTCGAGCACAAAGCTGTCCTCATGGCGGGCAAGGAAGGCCTTGATCTGCTCCTGGTTTTCCGATGGCAGAATAGAGCAGGTGGAGTAAACCAGCTTGCCGCCTGGCTTTACCATGCGGGAGTAACGCTCGAGAATGTCGGCCTGAACTTTCTTGAGCTCAATAAGGCGTGGCTGAACATCGGCCCACTTGGAGTCGGCAGTGCGGCGCAGCACGCCAAGACCGGAGCATGGAGCGTCGATAAGGACACGATCGGCCATGCCATAAAGGCGCTTTACCACCTTGGTAGAGTCGATGGTGCGGGTATCGATATTAAAGACACCGTCGCGGCGGGCGCGCTTTTTGAGGTCGTCGAGCTTCCAGCCCTCAATATCAAGGGCAATAAGTGAGCCCTTGTTCTGCATCAGGGCTGCCAGGTGCAGGGTCTTGCCACCTGATCCGGCGCAGGTATCGATAACGCGCATGCCCGGCTGGACATCGAGGAAAGGAGCAATGAGCTGAGAGCCGGCATCCTGCTGCTCAAACAGACCTTCTCTGAAAGCAAGAGTGCGGAACAGGGCTGCATTGGAGGTAACTTCAAGAGCAGTACTTATGTTCTTGACGGCACGGGTAACTACGCCCTCCTCAGACAGACGGCTGGCCAGTTCGTCGCGGGTAGTCTTGAGAGTGTTAACGCGAATATAGCGTGGAGCGGCCTCTCCAAGGGCCTTGCGCTGCTCAGGCCAGAGCTCCTTGAGCTCACGGGAGCACAGCTCCTCAAGCCAGTAAGGGCAGCCCTCATTGAGCAGAGGATGCTCCTGGGCCTCAATCAGGCGCTTTTTAACACCGGTGCGGTCAAAGCCCTCGGCATTGAGCTCAGGCAGTGGCCACTCCTGGAAAGCGCAGTAGGTGAGGATAAGGCGGTTAACATGACGCTGGAAGTCAGAAGGGCGCTTGAGTCCGGCTGCATGAGCAAAGAAGGACAGCCTTCTGAACATGGCATTAATGTGCTTGATGATAAAGCCCTGCTCTACAGCAGGAATCTTTACCTTGGCAAACCACTGGGCATAGGAGCGGTCAAGAGGTTTGCCCTCGGCAAGAGTGGTATTGAGTATGCTCTGCACCAGGCGCAGCTGGAAAGTGGAGAAACCTGGCTGATTGCGTGGACGGTCAGTGGAGATTTCCTTGCGGCGTGGCAGGCCTGAACGCATCTTGCGCTCACCACGGCTTTCAGAGCTGTTGCCTTCACGGCGACGGCTGAAGCGTGAGCCATGAGAAGAGCCCTCCGGGCGGGAGCGACGTGCCGGACGGTCACCATGCTCACCATCGTGATTACGGCCACCATGGCTGTCATGATCGACAAAGTGACTGCGTGAGGAGGCTGGAGCCGGCTCGGAACCTGCGCGCTGACCATCACGGAATACCGAGCGCACACGGCCCTCATCGGCCTGGCCGTCACGGCCATGACCACGGCCACCGCCAGGGCGGCCTGATTTT
The DNA here is from genome assembly GCF_023051105.1 of Anaerobiospirillum sp. NML120449. Lineage (GTDB taxonomy): Bacteria > Pseudomonadota > Gammaproteobacteria > Enterobacterales > Succinivibrionaceae > Anaerobiospirillum. The sequence goes on from NZ_JALKIL010000011.1 coordinate 29,768, forward strand.
TTGAAATTGGCGGCACGTGACCTGTCGCTGAAAGCAGCGCTCTTTACACGCTTTGAAGGATGGGCATCAAATGACATAAACATTCTCCAATTGAGCAACGGGCGTCACACCGCGCAGGGCTGGTTCAAAATTCGTTCAGGGCCGGTCCTGGTTCCCCGGCCTCATCGTCCTTGACGCGCAGACGCGCAGCGCCTGCAGCGGCAGCTGTACGTGCCGCTGCGCCTGGCGCTCAGGCCAGGCGGGCTGGCCGGCAGGGCGGAGGTGCTGTGCGGCCATGCCGGGCAAGGTACGGTAAATCTCTTTGTCTCAGGCGACAGCATACGGGCCATCAACACAGCGAAGACACACTCCACTGCCGCTGGGCCTTATGTTTTTAATGGTTATTCGGAATCATCCAGCCTGAAAGGCCAGGTCTTTAATCAGCTGCATGCTGATAAGGGGAAAGGTATGAGGTGACGGGTAGCCATTATGGCCTGTGGCCCTCAGGGCTCAGGTCCCTTATGGCCCAAAAAGCGCCTGCAGATACTTGCTGCCGGTCGCCTGTCAGCAGGCTCAGGGGCTTTTGGTTTATACAGCCATGGCCCGGGCCTGTTTTCCACTGCTGTCATGCTCCTGTATTGCTGCGGCACCCATGCCGCGCGGGCGGGCTCGTAACGCCCCGGCCCTGTTCAGGACAACTTGCCATTATATCATGAAAGCAATAAGCATCAGCCACGCTTTTGCTCAGGTCCTGAGCGTGCAGGGCACGCCAATACCAGGCGCCTGACAGGGGGCGGTGCCCGTACGGCAGCAACAGCCATGGCTGCTTACAGCTGCGTCGTGGGCAGCCAAGACAGGACCATGAAAGCGGCCATGACAGCGGCCGTGGCGTCAGCTCTGCGCTGGCAGCCGACAGCTGGCTGCCGGCAAATGGAGATGCACATGTGCAGGCCGCAGCATGGGCCGTCCTTAAGGTTAAGGCAAACCCCTGCTGGTACCGCTCATTGCAGGGCAGTCCATGCAGCACTGAGCCGGGATGCCTGTGCATATGTGCAACTGACAGCGGCCAGAGCGGGCTGGGGTGCACGGAGGCCTGCAGATGCTGCTTTGGGCTTTGCGGCTACGGCTAATGGCGTAAAAGCACAGTAAACGGGGCTGTCAGGGCCATGGATGCAGGATGTACAGCACGTATGTATGGGCCATTGCGGGGCTTAAGGGCAAAATATGGCTGATATTTGATCATGGTTACCGTGCTTTTTGTGCATTGTGCTCAATTGCATGTGATAATGCTGTATGGCTCACATACGGTATGAGTCGATATCTATATACTGTTAGAGGCCTTGCACGGTACAGTCAATACATTAACGTATTCAAACAAACAGCAGTCACTGTCTGGCGTTTACAGGACTGCATATTATTATCCGTTCCCAGTAGCTGACTGTACTTTGCTGTCCGTCACCTCTTCAACGATGTGGCTGGGCGGGCGCTGCTGCACGGCATGTGCTCATTATGCAGCTTAGCTCACTGCGGCTGTGCAGGCCGCAGCCGTGCTGAGCAGGGCACGGCCGTGCAGTGCCGGCAATGGCCATGCTGTGCAGGGCAAAGACATGCTGCGCCATGGCCAAATCCAGGATCAGTGTGTGGACCGGTCAGGGCCCTGAGCTGATCTCTGCTTCAGGCAGGCCGCATGTTGCCCTTTGCATGTGCAGGTATGCATCTGCAGTGCACGCATCTGCACTTGAATAGCCTGCCATGGGCATTTGCATGGTCAGGCTCATTATGCCTGCAGGCCAGCGCTGGTGCAGCAGATGCAGCTGTGGCTGCAGAGCATGGAGCTGTGGCTGCAGCGCATGGAGCGGCTGCATGGCCCGGGCAGGGGATGGCGCTGTGGGCTGCGGACAGCTGCATTTTCTTATGTTGATTTGGACAGACATGTTATTTGAGTGATTCGGGCCTTTCATGGTCTGGAGCACTGTTCATTAAGTGCCCGATTTGGGGTAAAGTATGTTTTTCACTTCGCGCCGTGCTACTTGCCCGCAGGAACGGGCCAGGCAGGTATATGCATGTAATTATGTGACTGTGAAGTGACCGGTTCATGCCTGATATTTGAGGCTGTTGCTGCCTGAGGACGGGTTACAGGTCCGTCCGGTATTGTGTTGTTCAGGACAGTAATGCAAGGGAGCTCACCGGCTGCCCGCTTTCGAGCCTGAGTGTGAATACAGTTTATTAAGGTTAAGGAGGACGATATGTCAGAAAACGTGCGCCCGGACGCAGTAACCAGTGAAGTAGTTACCTATATGCGACGCATGATCAGCTCTGGCAAGTGGCCGGTTGGCTCCAAGATACCGTCCGAAAACCAGCTGCGTACCCGACTTAATGTGTCACGCACCTCGCTGCGAAGTGCCATTATGCAGCTTGCTGCTCTCAATGTGCTCAAGGCCAAGCAGGGCATTGGTACTTTCGTAATTTCCTCCCTGCATGACGAAGCCATTTTTGAAGAGACAGGCAAGAACCTGGCGGTTAAAAAGGAAATAGTCCAGATTCTCGAATTCCTCAAAATCGTGGCTCCTACAGCTATTTTTCTTGAGATTAAGAAGTTCAACAAATGCTTCAAAGGTCTGGAGCGCCAGCTCAACAGTGCCGTAGAGTCTCAAAGAGCCCTTGCCTATACCGATCAGGCCGCTTTCCTCAACTCCTGCTTTGAATTTCACATTCTGATCTTCAACTCTATTGTTAACGAATTTGTCCGCAACTCTGTAGTTGAGGCTATCTCCCGTCTGCAAAGCTCCATTGCCGCGCTGCAGCCTACTATCTCCTCCCAGGTGATTCTCACCCTGCACTCCAAGCTCATCAGCGCCATTGTCGACGAGGATGCCAAGCGCGCCTGCAGCGTGCTCAAAAAGCTCTACACCTACCTTACCGCTCACGACTATCTGCGCAACTTAAGCTAAGTCCGCCTGCCAGCCGCCACGGTGCATCTGTTGCGGCCGGCTGCCCGTCCGGCAGGCCTGGCTGCAGGCAGCTGCAAGCTGCCAGCAGCCACCGCTTCAGCAGGTCAACCAGGCGCGTTGGAGTTGCAGATAACAATAAAGCCCCGTATGCATGGCACACGGGGCTTTATTGATCATGAGGGAGGCTGACCTGCCGGGCATGGGCCTGTGCCCATGGCCTGGCAGTTCAGCGCGGTGGGTTGAGCTGCACGGCCTCCAGGGGCGGCGGGCAGGTCAGCTGGTGCGGCCTTCGTCGAGGCCTGAGAGCTTGTCAGCCGGGGTCCAGCACAGAGGGACAAAGACCTCCATGAAGTATTTGACCTCAGGCATGGTCTGACAGTACTTCTCGAGCACCGGAGTCAGGCCCTCGCGTACATGAGTAAACTCCTGGTTGTTAAAGCGCAGCTCATCATTGGCCTTGATGTAGGCGGCAATGCTGTCGGCGGCTTTGACAATGAGCTTGAGCTCAGGGTCGGTGTTGTCCTGGATAACCAGCTGCTCAAAATCAGCTCTGAGTTCGGCAGGCAGGGTATTGAGGCACTCAAGCTCGGCCTGGTGCTCGATTTTCTTGTACTCGCGGGTGAACTCAGGATGCAGGTACTTGGTCTTGCTGTTGAGATCCTGCAGCTTGCTCTCTGACACCTCATGGTACAGAGCCATGACTGCAGCCTGATTGGCATCAATGGCCCCGCCATAAAGGCGGTTTTTGATGATGCACAGCATATGGGCTATTACTGCGGTCTGATGGGAGTGCTCGGAGACATTTTCCTCACGGAAGCAATGCATCAGGGCCCAGCGCTTAATCAGTGCCAGGCGCACAATCCAGGCCATAAAAGTGGACTGGCGCTCTTGTGAATCACTCATAAAAAACCTCGGCTGATACTGCCTGACAGAAAAGACATTTTTCTGCCCGCAGCACAGCTAACATAGCACTGAAAGTCAGGCCAGGTAACAGCCTGCAGCTTACATTGCAATGCAGGTCACTAAGGCAGGGCTGCAAAGAGTGCATTATGTGACCATGCTGCTCAGCTCATACAGCGCCCCCGCGCGCCTGCTGCACGCCCTGTGCTGTCTGCTGTAGCGGCCAGGCAGCAGCCGGGCGCATAAATTCAGGCCTCGTTGTGGCTGCCGCCGCCCCGGATTTTGTCCTCATTTGCATAAAGCAAAACGCCCCGCCGGCAAGTAAGCCAGTGGGGCGTTCTGGTTCCAGGCGGGTTACATTAAGCCGGGGGCTGCCTGCAGGAGCGCTGCTGCTTTTTTCTGCAGGCGGCCGGGCTGCCAGTGCGGGGCAGACCTTTCGGCCGGGCCTGTGCTGCCTTTGCCTGAGGTGCCCCTCCTGGTGCGGGGCAGGTCAGCCCGGCGACGCGGCCAGGCGATGCTGCCCGGTGATGCTGTCAGGCAGTTGCGTCCGGCTTGGGCATCCGGCGGTGGGGCCGGTTGTGGTCAGAGCTAGAGATTGTGCTCCTGGGAGATGTAGCATCCCAGGACCTTGAGATTGGTGGTGTGCTCCTTGATGCGCTCAAGTATGGTCTGCATCAGAGGGGTGTTGAGATTGGCCTCAACATCAGCAAAGAAAATCTCCTCCCAGGCATCACGGTTACGGGCCTCAAGAGGGCGTGAGTACAGCTTGGTCAGGTTGATATGACTGTTGGAGAACTCGTTGAGCACATTGATAAGTGAACCCGGGGTGTACTTGCGGGTGCTGAACAGTATAGAGGTCTTGGCTGACATTGTCTGAGGTACGTTAATCGGGATTTTGCTCAGCACAATAAAGCGGGTGAAGTTTTTCTTGTTGTTGGCCACATCGCGTACCAGGGAGTTGAGGCTGTAGTAGCGTGCAGCGTGCATGGAACCCAGAGCTACGGCATGAGGGTCGTTAAGTTCACGCACCTTGTCCATGGCCTCAGAAGAGGAGTTGGTGTAGACCACCTGGGCATGGCTTAAAAAGTCCTTGATGAAGCGGGAGCACTGGGCTACCGGCTGAGGATGGGAGTAGATGGTGGTTATGGAGGAAAAGTCGATGGCATCATGCTCGCCATTAGGGGCCTGCATGGTAGAGAGAATGGAGTGATCGATAGGCTGGAAAATCTCACCTACTATTGAGGCATTCATGCTCTGCATGGTATCGACAGCTTCATTGATGGAGCCTGAATTGGAGTTCTCAATAGGCAGAACGCCATACTCGCAGGTGCCGTTTTCTACCTTTTCCACAATCTCGGAGAAGGAGCTGCAGGAATGCTCGGTCAGGCGACCCTCGTAATTTTCAAAGTAATTGTGGACAGCAAGGTGTGAATAGGTGCCCCTGGTGCCAAGGTAGGCAACTGAGGTGGAGCGGGCAAACTCACGGCCATTGATTCTGTCGACAATATAGCTCTGCTCAAAGGAGACGGTATGAGCCATGACCTTTTCATAAATCTCGCGGACCATGATTGGCGAGATGCCAAAGGTAATGGCTTTGTCCATCAGAGTACGGATCTTTTCAGCCTCACGGCGCTTGTCGACAATGCCCTGGTCATGGTGCAGTTTGTAGATGGCGACATCTCGGGCCACTTCCTGGCGCTCCTGCAGGAGCTGCATGATTTTGCTGTCAATTTCATCAATGGCATCTCTGCAATCAAGTAGGTCGCGCATGAATTCTCCTTGGCAATGTGAAAAAGAAAAAGCGATTTGCGCCCCCTTACAGTGCAGGATAAAGCAGCAAATCGCTTTTAATCATATGTTAACTGGACCGGCAATAACAGTCAGGGGCATTTTTGAACGAATTTGATGCAAATTGCCCCGCTATCGGCCGGTGTCTGCTATTCGCGCTTGGAGAGCAGACGCAGAATTTCGATGTACAGCCAGCAGATAGTAACCAGTAATGAGAAGGCACAGTAGAACTCAAAGTACTTTGGCAGACCTTCGTTTACTGACTGCTCGATCATGTCGAAGTCCAGAACCAGGTTTAATGCGGCAATGGTGCATACGATCAGTGATACTGCAATGGACAGCGGGCCGGAGCTTGGCAGCAGGGTAACGCCGAACATGTGCAGGACAAAGTTGAGCAGGTACAGGATAGCAACACCGGCGGTAGCACCTACTACAATGCTGCGGAAACGGGCTGTTGGAACAATCAGCTTGAACTTCCACAGAGCCAGCATGCTCATTACTACTACGAAGGTAGAGATAACGGCAGTGGCTACAATGCCTGGGTACTTGAGCTCAAAGGTAGCGCTGATGCAGCCCAGAGCCACGCCCTCACAGACAGCATAGGTCGGTGCGGTAACGGCAGAGTACTGAGGCTTGAAGATAGCAACAATGGCTACCAGCAGGGATACGATTACAGAGCCCCACAGCAGAACCTTAGGTACGGAACCGGTCATGAAAATCTGCTCGAAAGAGTACATCATGCTGAAGTAGCCGACAACAAAAGTAATGGCTACGAGCAGGATGGACTTGGTAGTGGTTCCGGAAAGAGTAGCAACCTCACCTAAACCACCAAAGTTAAACTCTCCAGACGCAGCGCGATCAAGCACGCCCATTGCTGGATTTGAAGAGGCCATAGAAAACTCCTTAAAAATGGGTATTTTTTTAGCGATTTTAACAAAAATCGGCTGATTTACAGGAAAGTTTAGCAATATTTTCGTACATCCGGACCATGGTGCTGCCACCTGCCACAAAGGCGGCCTGTTCTCACGGGTTTTATTCCCGGATTACCTCAGAGTAAATCCCGCATATAAGCCCCTGCCCCGGCTCAGGCCCCTGCTTCCCCGCACCATGGCCACATGCGGCCATTGCACTGAGGCAAAGAACAGACAGCTGCCCAATAGGCCAGTACCGTGGCACCATGGCAAAAGTACCTGGAGCAGTGCCAAAGGCACCAGGGCAAAAGTACCAGAAGCAGCCCAGGGCTTATACGCTATACCCGGCCTCTTCCAGGAGGCCAGCTGCCCTCGTAAGACAGCCGCTACAGAGGAAGAGCTGTCAGGCAGGGGCCTGGAGGGCTGCTGCCAGGGGGACATCAGCCTTGCCCGGCTGTATTAAGCAACGTCAGCATTGACGCGCAGGGCCGTGCCGGTCCTGTCTTAGTGCCTGCATCAGGGACAAGCTCGGCACCAGACTGCGCGCCTGCAGCTGCAGGGAGACGTATTATGGCGGTAAGAGCGGCCAGAGGTTTAGAGCAGTTAGAAATGCTCCGCGCAGTGGGCTCATAAACTGGCTGGGTGGGTAATGGGCAGTGCGTCTGCTGCATAAGTCGGGGCTATGTAAGTGGCTGCTTGCCGGATCCTGAGTTAATCCACACTGGGGAAATGCCAGGCAGCCTCATGATGGCTTATGCCGGCAGGAGCGAAGAGGTGATGACGGGACGCAGCGTGGTCGAAGAGGTTATGATTAAATGCGGCGCGGGCGCTGCTGCCTGTAACAGGCAGCTGTATGGCGTTATTATCAGCGCATGGCAAAACACGAAGGTCAGGAGAAATTATGGAAAAGAAAGTGTTGCTGGCTGGTGAGGCTATGGGCCTGCTTATGGCTGTTAATACCGGTCCTCTTGAGCGCTCTGAGGGCTTTGACTGCGGTATTGCCGGTGCCGAGTTCAATGTGGCAACCGGACTTAGCCGACTTGGTCATAAGGTTTCCTATCTGACAAAGGTGGGCAATGATCCTTTTGGCCGCATGATTATCAACAGAGCTCAAAGTGAGGGTATGGACTGCTCTTTGATTGCAACCAGTACCACATTGAAAACAGGATATATGATGAAGTCCCTGGTCACTTCAGGTGATCCGGAAATCTTCTACTGTCGTGAGGGCTCAGCCGCCTCTACTCTGGACAGTGAGGATATTGGCTCAGTAAATCTGAGCTCATTTAGCCACCTGCATCTGACCGGAATTCTGCCTGCCCTGTCGCAAAGCTGTCAGACCGCGACCTTTGATCTGGCTATGAGAGCACGCGATGCCGGACTGTTTATCAGCTTTGACCCTAATATCAGACCACAGCTGTGGCCATCTCAGGATCGCATGGTAGCTGTACTCAACACCATGGCAGTACTGGCCGGTCTGGTTATGCCCGGACTTACAGAGGGCAGACTGCTGTGCGGTGACATGCAGGCCTCTCCACTGAAAGTTTGTTCATTCTTCAACAGCATGTCCTGCGATGTCTGCCTCAAGCTTGGCAGCGAAGGCGCCATTGTAGCCCCGGCAGGAGGTACACCACGCGCGGTCAGCGGCTTTGTGGTTGATAAGGTAGTCGATACCGTAGGTGCCGGTGACGGCTTTGCCTGCGGCGTGATCTCAGCTCTGATATCAGGAGCCGACCTCTATGAGGCGGCTCGCGTTGGCTGTGCAATTGGAGCCCGTCAGTGTACCTTCCGAGGTGACAATGAGGGCCTGCCAACACAATCAGAGCTCGACGATTTTATAAAGCATACTCCCGAGGCACCTCTGCCCCAGCTCATCTGATATCAGCACAATCAGGCACAGCCACATAAGGCACGGCCCTCCCAGCCTCCCTGGCACGTCCCGCTATGCTTCTCTGGCATGTCCCTCCCTGCCTCCCTGGCATGTCAAGCCAGTCAGAGTTGCCTGCATGAGCCATACTGTCCACTGGTCATGGCATCAGCCTAATGCTGATGAGCAGGCAAGTGGCCAGTACCCTGAGGCACAACGTTATTTCATGGCAGTCTGCTCAGTGAGTGTGTAACCTTGATGCGTAACCGGTGGCCCCATGACCGGCATGGGTAATGCCCTGAGCAGGGACAGGCATGCAGAAGAGCCGCTTTAAGGCAGCTGGTGCAGGGGCGAATCAGAAATTGCTCCTCATGCTGAGAACTGACTGGACGTATTCAGGCGGCTCATCATGGAGGACATCATTGCTTATGGCTGACGGACGTATGGCCAGTGCCGGGATGGCTGGCATGGCCTGGCAAGGCCAGCGCTATCAGCCATATGCGCTGCTGCCTGGGGCTGCCCACAGATAGCTTAAAGCGCCTGAGGCTGATTGCACGGCCAGTACTCATGCACGCAATTGGCACTCTGATGTGCTGGGATGGTGCCTGGCTTTAGTCTGCAGTGAGGACAGGGAGCTGGCCTTTTGTCCGGGGCTGCTGTAGCAGGGGAGATGGGCTGCCTGGTGGGCATGGCCTGTGTTAATGCTCAATTTGATGCGGGCATCACAAATTTTCGGTGCCGGGGTGTCATGAGGGGCGTTTTTGCTTAAAATAGGCAAAACGTTACCGGTAACATTGATTGCGGTAAGGCTTTGTTGCTGTGCTAACATAATCCAGCTGCCGCATCAGTGCACTATAGGCACAGCCACACATTTGCAGCAGATCAGTCCATTTGCAGGACTGCAGCTGCCCGGAGCGCAGGCAGCATAGCTGCCAGGATACTGTCTTTGTATGAGCAGGCACAGGGTGACCATGGCATGTTGTGTCATTATGTTGCGCTGTATTTGGCTGTATTGGGCTGCCTTGCTCTGCATTATTGCGCCGCATAGCGCAGCCGTGAGCTGCTCTGCCTGGAGAAGCGGAGAGCGGCACTGCATTGCAGGGCGTGTCATTTATGGCATAAGGATGTTGTCACAGCTGTGCCGCTGTCGGCATGCTTATGACCAGTAAGGTACCGGCCTCACAGGCAGTAGTTCCAGAGATTTAGCACCAGCCTGCCATATAGCTTTACCATAAGTGAAGCAGACACCTGAGGGCTGGCAGGATTTAGTTTTCAGAGGATTTCTTATGTCAGACATTTTTGAGCGCATTGCCGAGCTTGGTATTGTCCCTCTTGTAACTCTTGATGATCCGGCTGATGCCGTTCCTTTAGCCCGTGCTCTGGTTAAGGGTGGTATTCCTGTCGCTGAGGTAACTTTCCGTACCGAAGCTGGTGCCGAATCCATCAAACGTATGGCCCAGGAAGTTCCTGAGATTATCGTTGGTGCCGGCACTGTACACACTGTTGAACAGGCCCGTCAGACTAAGGAAAACGGTGGCAGGTTCGTCATCACCCCAGGCTACAACGAGGAAGTTGTCGACTGGTGCGTTAAGAACAACATGCCTGTATGCCCAGGTACTGTAGTTCCATCTGACATTGAGCAGGCCATGAATCACGGCCTCAAGGTAGTCAAGTTCTTCCCTGCTGCTGCCTATGGCGGTGTTAAGACTCTCAAGGCTCTGGCAGGTCCATTTGCAGGTATCAAGTTTGTACCTACCGGTGGTGTTGATATCAGCAACATGCACGAGTACCTCGACCTGCCTAATGTAGCAGCCGTAGGCGGCAGCTTCGTTCCACCACCTGAGATGGTAAAGGCAAAGGACTGGGAAGGTGTAACCCGTGTCTGTGAAGAGATAGTCAACAAGGTTTATGACTTCACCGTAGGTCACGTAGGTATCAATGCCGGCACTCAGGAAAATGCCAGCAATGTAACTGACCGTATTGCCGAGCTCTTTGAGAGCGACAAGCGTGAGACCCCAATTGCCTACTTCAGCGGCAATCTGGTTGAGGTCATGAAGATTCCATTTGTCGGTACCAACGGCCACATCTGTGTGGATACCCGTGACCTGCCACGTGCCATGGCCATGTTAAAGCGCAAGGGCGTAGAGTTCGACGAAGAGAAGATGTTCTACGATAAGGCAGGCAACCTCATCACTGCCTACATGAAAGAAGAGATCGGCGGCTTTGCTTTCCACGTCCGTCAGCGTCCAAAGGCTTAACATCAGTCAAAGCCATCAATACCTCAGCCTGTATGGCCATGAGTGTGCGTCATAAGCAGCTCTCAACCGCCTGGCTCTTACGCGCCAGGGCGGCTGTCTCAGGCGGGTATAACAAAAGCCCTCTGTCTATTGCAGAACTTCTGTAATGCAGAGGGCTTTTGCATTTTTGGACAGTTCTGGCGGGCTCACGCCCTGCCGCATCCTGCAGCCGCATCCGCCGGCAGCATCCGCCGACAGCATCCTGCAGCCGCTGCTGCGACCGCAGCGCCAAGCATACCAGGTCTGCAGAGCATGCAAAGGTGGCAGGGGATGCTGTCATTGGCCGGCAGGCGCTGGAGGGCAGTTACTGGTATGCAGTTAATGGTGGGCAGCTGGGGCAGCGCTGGGGGAGTAAGTGCCTGGTGGCTGTGATATAGTTTTGAACAGGCCGGTGTAAGGCCGGAAAATTGAAGGGCTGTTTTGTCAGAGGTCTTAGGAGGAAAGGACAATGGAGCTTACATGGCATGAACTGCTGGGGCCGCTCAAGGAGAGTGATTATTTTAAGAATGCCATGGCGGCCTATGATGCTGATGTTGCTGCAGGCCATGTCTGCTATCCGCCACGTAATGAAATCTTCACAGCTTTTCGTCTGACCAGCTTCAGTGATCTCAAGGTGGTTATCATCGGTCAGGACCCTTATCATGGACCTGGTCAGGCTCACGGACTTTCCTTTTCAGTAAAGCCGGGAGTAAAAGTGCCGCCGTCACTTGCCAACATGTACAAGGAGCTGACCACTGATATCCCGGGATTTGTGGCCCCGTCTCATGGCTGTCTGAGCTCCTGGGCAAGTCAGGGCGTATTGCTGCTCAACAACATCCTCACTGTAGAGCAGGGACGTCCTCAGTCTCATGAAAAGCGTGGCTGGGAGGAATTTACCTCAAAGGTAATCGAGCAGATCAACGCTAACAGCGAGCATATTGTTTACATGCTATGGGGCTCCAAGGCACGTAACAAGTGCAAGGTAGTAGACCGCAGCCGTAATCTGGTCCTGGAGGCCGTGCACCCAAGTCCGCTGTCTGCCTACAATGGCTTTTTTGGCTGCCGTCACTTCTCAAAGGCCAATGAATATCTGATGCAGTGGGGCAAACAGCCTGTTAACTGGCAGCTGCCTGTGGAGGCTGTCTGGCCATAAGAGGCCAGCTGCATTAGTCTGCATGCTGCCTGCATCATTCAGCCCTCAGCATTATGCTTAAGCATTCAGCATGCTGCCTGCAGCATTGAATGAGGGAAGGTGCGCCGTCGCACCCACAGCAAATACAAAGGCCCGGATCTTAACCCTGGAAAACTTCAGGGCGATGCGGGCCTTTGTTTTGTGGAGCGTCTGTAGCGAGGCCCTGGCCATGGGCCATGGCAATGGCCCTGGGCAGAGCCTGCGCAGCACGGCGGCGCTAAGCGCAGCTGGGCAGCAGGGAGAGCAGGGCTGCGGCAATTCGGTTGAGCCCTTCGCCGTCGTAGACCTTGAGACAGTTGCGGCTGTAGGTGGAGGAGTTTTCCATGAGGTCATCAAGGGCGGCTCTGATGGCCTTGCCATCTTTGAGCTGCTCCATGGTCAGGCTGACACCAAGCTCAAATTTGCTGACGATAAATGCGGCGCCTTCCTGATTGTCAGCAATCTCCACTCCGGCTGTAGGCAGGGCCGCAGCAATGCGCTCACGGAACATGCCGCCATAAGCACCCAGTGCCAGGTCATGACGGAAGAGCAGGTCAGCCACATCATTGCAGTGATGGATTATAAGCAGATTGCGCTTCTCGTCAGGTGGAAGAGCCGCAGCCAGAGCCAGCAGCTGCTGGTAGTCCTTATTGGCAGCGCCAGCAAGTACAGTAAAGCTGTAGGAGCGGTGCAGGCCCTCAGCTATAACGCTGCGGCAGACATTAAGACAGGCACTTACAGGGTCAGCTCCGCCAAAGCTGACAAAGACGCGTGGCAGGCCCTGAGTCTGTCCGTCCTGACACAGACAGGCGGTGGGCATGGAGCTCAGCTGCTCCTTGCTCTTGCCCCACAGAGCCCTGCCACTGAGAGGAAAGTGGTGGGCACCACAGGTACAGGTGCTGCGGTAATCAAGATGGTAGTTCTGAGGATAGAAATGATCGGCAGTAAAGGAGTAGCGTGAGCCCAGCAACAGCTGACATTCCTTATTGCACAGCTTTGCATAGCCTTCTTTACGGGTAATCAGGGTCTGATCGAGCAGCATGTGACAGCGATGACGGCGGTCACAGAGATCATCAATGACAAAGATGCGGGTATAGTCATAAAGCTCAGACTCAAAGTCCTCATCAATTGCATAGTCATCAATGATTAACACATCAGGAAGCCGCTGGCTCTCAGCATCAGCCGCAGCTGTGCCGGCTGCAGCTGCAGCACCAGCTGCCGCTGCTTCATCCGCTGCCGCCGCACTGTCGGCGGTGCGGGCGCTGTCAGCATGGGCCAGTGCCCTGAGGTGCTCGAGGACATCATCTCTGGTATCAAAGACATGGACAGCATCGTACTCTGAGCACATAGGGCGCAGAGCCTCATCAAAGGCATAAACAAACAGCTCCAGAAAAGCATGCTCTGAAAGGCGCGGCAGAACGCATTTGACTCTCATGAGATGTCCGGTACCAATGCCTCTGTTGGCTCGTACGATAACGCCTATGTGGGGCAGAGACTGTCTGTTCATAAAAAGTCCTTGGTGATGAGTTAAGGCAGGGCAGGCAGGTAAATGAGGAACTCTAAAGCTCAGGCTGGCGCCTGCCAGCTGCAGCATGGCGATGCAGCATGCAGCATTCAGTGCGCAGCCGTGCCTGCAGCAGTCATCCTGCAGCATGCAGCCGTACCTGCAGCATTGATTCTGCAGCACGCACGGTAAGCACCTGTGACTGCGAGATAGTGGGTGCTGTGCGCGGGCGCTGCCAGAGACCTGCGCTGTGCGGCCAGGTATGCCCAGAATACTTACAGCAAATCAAGATTGTGCCAAAAAATACAGGACACATGCCTGAGCCTGGGTAATGCCAGGATCGGCCAGGGGCTGCCAGGATCAAAATGACAGTGCTGCAGCATATGTGCAGCACTGCGCCAGGCTTGGCCGTGCACAGCCTTGCGTAGCGTGGCTTTGCCAGGCAAGGTCTTGCATGTCATTGCGGGCAAACCAGGAGCGCAGATACGGGCTGCGCTCCCTGATTGCATGGTGGGCCAGATGTGCCTGGTGATGGAGCTGTTTTGTAAAGTATCAGTCCATCTTGAGGGTCTGGATGGCGTTTGCCAGCACCAGGGCGTATTCCCAGTCTTCCGGGGTATCGATGTCGATGACACGGTAGCGTGGCATGAGGTACATTTTTTCGATGAAGTCCGGCTTTGGAGAGGAGGCACGCTCCTTGTCGCTCATGCCTTCCCATATGGTGTAGCGCATGGACTTGAAGTAGAACTGACCTGCATCCTGATAGGCCTTTGGCAGATCCTGAGAGCGCATAGGAATACACTCAGGCATTACCGGTACCGGAGTCTGATCCTGCTTTAAGTAGAAGCTGCGCTGGAATGGGAAAGGCATCTCACAGCCTGAGAACATGTAGTCAGCATTCTGGCTGACAAAAAGCTCATAGGCCTTTTTAAGATGAGTGTCGGTCAGCAGCGGAGCAGTAGCATACAGGGTACATACGGCGTCGTATTCGCGCCCCATTTCCTTAAGCCTCCTGACTGCATCAGCAGCAACAGGGCCGGTGCCGGTAAAGTCATTTGACAGTACAGCATCGCGCATGAAAGGAACTTCAGCGCCGCACTGCTTTGCAATATCAGCAATCTCCTGGTCATCAGTAGAAACGATGACGTCAGTAAAAATTCCTGACTTGAGAGCATTTTCAATGGAGTAGGCAATCAGGGGACGACCACCGAAATCCTTGATGTTCTTGTGAGGAATGCGCTTGGAGCCGCCACGGGCGGGAATCACACAGAGATTGGAAAGACTCATAATGTTTAAGGCCTGCCGGTAATGACCCATTGTCATAAAGGCAGGCCTCCTCCTTTGACAAAACAGTTAATCGTAAACAGGCCAGGAGCCTGTACCGCCAGAGTCTGGAGCCGCCTGAGCCTGGCAGGTATCGCCTGAGCCTGGTACCGCCATGGCCCTGCCACGGCGTTACATGGCTCTGTCTGTGCCGCAGGGGATGGCGCGGACATACAGGGCTGCTGCTGACAGACTGGACTGCTGACTTTTAAGGTCAGCCGGAAATCTTGTCCAGGGCTGAGGCAATGATGGATGCCACCATGGACTGATCAACGCGGTTGATCTTTGGATGAAGCGGAATGGTCAGAGTGTGACTGTAGAAGAACTCGGCACCCTCAAGATGCTGGTTGTAAGGCTGCTTCTGATAGTAAGGGTGACGGTAGATAGGGATATAGTGAATCTGAGCACCTACACCCTTCTGTCTTAAGGTGTTGTAGATATGGTCACGGTGCTCCACCTGGATCTGGTACAGATGCCAGGAGCTCTCAAAGCCTTCCTTGTCAGCTGCAGGAAGCCTGATGATGCTCTGATCGAGAATATCCACATAGTCACGGGCCAGCTGTCGGCGGCGGGAAATAAAGGAGTCAAGACGGCTCATCTGGGAGATGCCCAGGGCAGCCTGCAGGTCGGACATACGGTAGTTGTAGCCAAGATCAATCTGCTCGTAATACCAGGCTGGCATGTCACGCAAGGTCATCAGAGCAGTGTCATGAGTAATGCCGTGGGAGTGCAGCAGGCGAATGCGGGAGGCCAGCTTTTCATTGTCGGTAAGGCAGGCACCACCTTCGGCTGTGGTGATGATCTTGACCGGATGGAAGGAGAATACAGCTACGTCAGAGTAGACGGTCTTGCCTGTCTGAACGCCTTCGTAGGTGGCACCAAGAGCATGTGAAGCATCTTCAACCAGGAAGAAGCCGTATTCATCACGCAGTCTGCCCAGGGCAGCCATGTCACATGGACGGCCGGACAGATGCACAGCAACCACAGCCTTTGGCAGCTTTTTGTTGTTCTTGCGGGCATCAATGAGCATGGACTCAAGGCAGTTGACGTCCAGATTGCCAGTGTGGGCATCGACATCAATAAAGCGCACTGTGGCACCGCAGTAGCGGGCGCAGTTGGCAGAGGCAACAAAGCTGATGGCACTTACCCATACTTCATCGTCAGCACCTACATCCATGGCCATCATGCACAGGTGAAGAGCTGCAGTAGCATTGGAGGTGGCAATGGCAAAATTGGCCTCGGTATAGCTGCACAGGCAGTCTTCAAACTCGGCAACACGTGGGCCGCAGGTTAAAAAGTCAGAGCGCAGCACCTGCTCAACGGCTCTGATATCCTCTTCATCAATACACTGGGTGCTGTATGGAATCATGCATTACATCCTTAAAAACAGATATGACCTTATGTCCTGTGATGTGCCGCAGGCGCTCAAAGGGCCTGCCTGTGCTCAGTATGCACCTTTGTCATCAGCATGCCCGGCAGCATATGAGTGCCAGGCAATGTCTGAATGCCCGTGGGGCATATGAGTGACCTGGGCATTTGAATGATCATGGCATCAGTATGCCTGGCACTGTCTGAATGCCCGTGGGGCATATGAGTGACCTGGGCATTTGAATGATCATGGCATCAGTATGCCTGGCACTGTCTGAATGACCGTGGGGCATATGAGTGACCCTGATCGTCTGAATGCCAGGGCGCATCAGTATGCCTTGGAACAATACTGTCAGGACACGAGCCTCAGGGCTCTTGCGCAGCAGGAATATGTCATATGCAGTAACAGGCATATGCTCATTTCTGGCGCACTGTGGTCCTGTTTAATTAACGGGCAGATGGCAGGCTACTTGAGCCTGCATGACAAGTAATTTGCCCCACAGCCCCGCAGCTCTGCCTTTTGACACGGCAGATACCAGCATATGGCAAGGCGTTCATGCCGTCCAGGCTCATGTTCCAGGGCTGGTCTGCCAGCCCCTGAGCCACAGGCCATGGGACCTGGGGCGATGGCATCGGACGCTGAAAATGCGGGTTTTTACCTGCCTCAAAAAAAACAAAGGGGTCAACGACCAGCGCTGACCCCGTTAGTAGCTAAAAGCTAAAATCAGACATGCTTGTTGAGCTCAATCAGCTCATCAATAGTCAGATAGTGTGGGTTATTGTGAGAGTTGTACTCAAAGTACTGAGAAACTTCCTTACCCTGCTCACCCAGTGCGGTGACAGAAAAGTCGTTCTTCTTCAGGTTGGAGAAAATAATAGATGGCTTGATGATGAAGAAGTTGTCGAACTCAACAGTGTGCTGGTAGTCATCACGTGGGCACATAACCTCGTGAATCTTCTCACCAGGACGGATACCAATGATCTTCTGAGGAAGATTTGGAGCCATGGCAGTGGCCAGATCCACAATACGGATGGATGGAATCTTAGGAACGAATACTTCACCACCGTGCATGCGAACCAGGTTGGTCAGCACGAACTGTACGCCCTGCTCCAGGGTGATCCAGAAACGGGTCATCTCAGCATCGGTAATAGGCAGCTCGGTAGCGCCATTGGCGATGAGGTTTCTGAAGAAAGGAACTACTGAGCCACGGGAACCGGCTACGTTACCGTAACGTACTACGGCAAAGCGCAGGTCGCGGTCGCCTACCATGTTGTTACCGGCTACGAAAATCTTGTCAGAGCACAGCTTGGTAGCGCCATAGAGATTGATAGGGTTAGCAGCCTTGTCAGTAGACAGGGCAATAACGCGCTGTACACGGGTGTACAGAGCAGCTTCGATGATGTTCTCAGCGCCGTTGATGTTGGTCTTAATACATTCCATTGGATTGTATTCGGCAGCTGGAACCTGCTTGATGGCAGCGGCGTGAATGACGATGTCTACGCCATTGAATGCAAGGTACAGACGCTCCTTGTCACGTACATCACCGATGAAGAAACGCAGACGGGACTCATCCTTGAAAGTCTGCTGCATTTCAAACTGCTTGAGCTCATCACGTGAGTAAACGATCACTTTCTTTACAGGGTAGCGGTCGAGAACAGTCTTGATAAACTTCTTGCCGAAAGAACCGGTACCGCCGGTAACTAAAATGGTCTTGTCTCTGAGAAACTCAGTAATCTTGGATTCAATGTCTAACATCGTTCTTCTACCTGAAAGTTATGCCTGCAGGCACAGGGAAGCCCTGAGCAGCCGTCATCTGGCATCAATAGGCTTAATCATGCCGGCCTGTCCATAAAGAACGTACGGTCAGCAGCTTGCTTTAGCCCTGGGACAAAAATAGAAAAAATCTGGTGTGCTGTCATTTCAGCTACTGGGTACACGCAACATGCTGCCCTGGCCTGTTATCAGGCACCAGCCATGGCAACTGCAATGGCAAGTGCTGTGAAGTCGTCAGGAAGCAGTCCTGAAATAATCAGGTTACAGTCCGTGACGACCTGATAAGTGCCTAAGTGGCACCGGGAATGACCAGGTATGTCCAGGTCCTGGTCTGGCTGTATTAAGTACTGCAGTTCAGGGCTGATCTTATATGGTCTGCCACGGACGTATTATCGCAGCACTTTAATCATTTTTCAGCCGTACTGGGCCTGCTTGACACTTTGCAGGCTGTTTCTTTGCTGACCATGGGCACAATGCCCTTACCGGTCGTACTTGCCAGCGTTCGCGCACATCATGCCCTGCGCAGCCCAGCTCAGTAAGAGCGTTGACCTGTCATGAAATGACATGACAGTGAGTGCCTGCACGCATTACTGCATAGCTGGCTGCACGAGCTGCTGTGCAGGGCAAGGCATGGCAAGGCCAGGAGCGGCATAGCAAGGCACGCCATGGCCATGACATGTAATGGCAAGCCGGGCTGAAAACTGATGGTGTGTAACAGTGTGGAAATAATGGAAAAGCCCCGCCAGAAGAGGTGGGGCTGAAAAAGGCTTGAGTTACTGAGCTGTCAGTCCGTATTTCTTCATCTTTTCGATGAGAGTGGTACGGCGCAGACCAAGGGTTTCAGCAGCCTTGGCAACTACGCTGTTGGTCTGCTCAAGAGCCTGCTTAATCATGGAGATCTCAATCTCAGTAATCATATTCTTGAGGTTGACGCCTTCGGAGCTCAGACGTGGGATAAAGGCCTGTGCCATGTCGTCCTCATCACGGATAACAGGCAGATCAGGCAGCTCGGCGCGCTTCTGACGGCTCTGGTTATTACCAAAAGCATCAGGATCGCCTGATACCAGAGTCTCGTCAAAGTCCATATCGAAGTTTTCGTCCACAGTCTCAAAGTCTTCAGTAGTGGTGAAGGCTTCGAGCAGTGCCTCGCGCTCTGCAAGCGGATCATCCGGAGTAGCATCGCCTCGGTATTTGGCTGGCAGATCAGAGGTATCGACTACCTCGTTAGGGTGGAGAATAAGCAGTCGCTCAACAAGGTTGGAAAGCTCACGCACGTTACCCTTCCACTCGTTTTGCATCAGGGTCAGCATGGCACGCTGGGTAAAGCGGATAGTGGTGTGCTGATCCTTGCCATGACGGTTTACCAGTTCCTGAATCAGGATAGGGATGTCGTCAGAGCGCTCACGTAATGGAGGAGTCTCGATTGGGAATACGTTGAGACGGTAGAAAAGGTCCTCACGGAAACGGTTCTCGGCCACCATGGTCTCAAGATTCTGGTGGGTAGCAGCAATCACACGCACATTGGCGTTGATAAGCTTGTTGGAACCTACGCGAGTGAACTTGCGCTCCTGAAGAACACGCAGCAGCTTTACCTGCATCTGGAATGGCATGTCGCCAATTTCGTCCAGGAACAGGGTACCGCCCTCAGCAAGCTCAAAACGGCCTTCACGGGAGGCAAAAGCGCCGGTAAACGCACCCTTTTCGTGACCGAACAGTTCGGACTCGAGCAGTTCGCCTGGAATGGCGCCGCAGTTAACAGGTACGAATGGCTTCTTGGAACGGTTGGAGAGATCGTGAATGGCGCGGGCAACCACTTCCTTACCAGTACCGGACTCACCAAGAATCAGTACGTTGGCATCAGTAGGTGCTACCTGCTCAATCAGACGGCGTACCAGACAGATGGCATCGCCACGGCCTACGAGACGCTTGATAAGAGCGCCACGCTTGCCGTCAGAGCGGCCAGACAGGCGGCTCATGGTCTTGAAAGACTGACTGTAGTGGAGCAGCTGTACCAGCTCGTCGTAGGCAGGTTCCTTGGACAGACGGCCAATGTAGTTGGCATCCTCCTTACCGGAAGGAATGAACTCGTCGTCGCAGATAATGAATGCAGTACGAGGGTACTTTGGAAGAACCTTGGCAATAGTGTCCTTGCCCTCAAGGTCTCCGAGGATACAGGCATCAATCTGATCGGAAGAGGAGTCAAGATAGGAAAGACAATCCTCTACCTCGCCTGTCTGTGTAGCCGCACCCAGGAAGGTAAAGATGGTTTCAAGGGCCTGGCGTTTGTCTTGATCGTGCTCAATGACCAGAACGTTTCCAGAAAACTGCATAATCCCGCCTTAAAAATGGTCAGATTAACCCGTGAAGAGAGAGTGGTTATGCCCGATTTGCCGTGAGCTAATGCGGGACATGGGTTAACCGGCCTGTAAGCCAAGTATTAGAGTGCTGAAATTCAGCGTGTTAGTAAGCGCATTGATATACCGAAGAACATGCTGACTGAATCGTGCCGATTCAGAAAGTGTTCTGGCAGAATGCCGACTTTCTCTGCTGGGTACGTGTTTATGCAGGCATAGTGAGCCCTGCAAAACTCAAAAAGCTGTACACTCCTTGTTCTACCTGGCTGTGCCTGGCAAAGACCCATCGGAGTGATTATTAAAAACAGTTGAGTTTCGCCCTCATTCACCTGGCCGAACTTAGGAGGACCGGTGCGGGCATTGGATACAGAGCATGAAAAGCGGCAGATAAGCGACAGGACATTAACTGGCAGGGCCTGCAGACGTGACAGCAGAACCCCTTGCGGGGCTCCTTATGTCATGGTCGGAGCAGGACAGTACAGTCAGGATGACATGGCGCTTGCGTGCCTGGGGGCACGGGCCGGCTTTCTCCTTATGTCAGGCGGGCTGTGAGCCCATGCAGTTTAAGTAATCAAAATCATATGCATCCTGAACAGAGGTCTGCATGAATACTGGGAACTGCGTGCACTTCCTGGCAAGGACAAGTTGGCATCTGATGGAATATGTCTGAACATCAGGGCATTACCTGAAAGAGTCAGTACATTCTGACAGTACGTCAGAAACAGCATTTTCAGGCACAGTAAAGTGCAGGTAATTCCTTAAAGGTCTTGTAAATCATTAAGGCTCAGTTAAGGTCCTGCATGGTGCTGCAATGCAGCATGCAGCCCAAAAGCGCTGTGTATTTTTCCAGTGCTAATGATACGCCTTTTTTAGCCAGATTAGGCAATTTTTTGACGGACTGTCAAAAAATATAATGTTCGGCAAAGACCATAACGGGCACTGTGTTTATCTAGTTGCAGTCATGCTTTCGACACGTAAATAAAGTCATTTACACCGTAACT
Organism: Anaerobiospirillum sp. NML120449; assembly: GCF_023051105.1. GTDB lineage: Bacteria > Pseudomonadota > Gammaproteobacteria > Enterobacterales > Succinivibrionaceae > Anaerobiospirillum. Next base: position 50,932 of record NZ_JALKIL010000011.1, read on the forward strand.
ATCGCATTTGTGACCTTGCAGTGTCAGAAAATTGTATATCTAGGGACGAAGCTGGCAAGGCCTCATAGTTATGTTAAGCATCACTCAAACAGGCACCACTATTGAACAAAAATACATGCGACACAGATCACAAAACGCATTATTTATGTGCAAATAAGCCAGTTTACAAACACACTGAATAATGCACCTCTGTGGATCAACAGATTGTATATAGCTCATAAAACGAGAAAAGACTTACCTTGAAGCGGCAACCTGCGGCAAGCAAAAAGTCCCGAAAAGTGGCATAAATCCCTGCATACAGCTAACCAAAAGTACCATCCTGCCACCATGGCATAAACGGCATAAACATGCCATCTGACACAGTTTTTACCATGCTGTGCCACCCCGGCCACATATCTTGACACCACCCACCCCTCTGCCACAAAAAGCCAGCCAGAGACACTCTACAAAGCGCAAAACAGCGCTTTACTACCATGCGTTAACACCCCCATTCCAGCCCTATTCCTGATCACTTCAGTGCATCAACACCACTGAGCAGAAAGATCAGCGACTACATATGCACAGTAGAAGCTCACTTTGTGTCCATGTCCTTTCGTCATAGTGACCTCTGTCAGAGCAGTACTACTAACCTGCTTCACTTTACATTTGCTCTACTGTCTTGCTACTTCAATCTTTCCTTAATCGATAGCGCAGTGTTTCTTCTACATACCAAAGATCTGCGCATACCTGGGGCAACTTTCAAAAAGCTCAAGTGATGAGAGACGCCTCGTCTAAATACATGCGTGCATAGCTGTATGTGTGAGTAACTGTTTTGGTTTTGCTGCATGCGCCGGGTCGCTCCAGGATCAAATCGTGATTAATCAAGGTACTGGTCAATGAAAAAATCATGGAGTTAATACCCTGGTTGCCGGGTATTGCCAGGTTGACTTTGGTGCTGGTTTGTTGGGCAAGTTTGATCTGACAATTGCTGGGAACAGCCGGGTCTGGCCAGGCGAAAAATGAGGTGGATGGCAGGAGATCGACGAGGGGTGAAAGGGAGTGTCAGAAGTAAGAAAAAGTGCTTATAAAGCTGATGTATATGCGGTTTAAGGTGCGTGGCACAGGGCTTGCACCAAGACATAAAAAAGCCATTGGTGCAGTCACTAATTTGGCGCGCATTCGTCACGACTGCAGGGCTGCAGGTTCAACAGTTTTTGCCGCAGCCAGCAAGGCTTTTACAGGTTTAACTGAACTTGGTCAGAATGCTCTGACTGAAGTTTTGGGAGCTGCCCTCTATAAAGGGTGCTGGTCGGGATGACCGCATGAGCAGGGTGGCGCTGGATCTACCGCTGTTTTGTAGGTGCTGTTATGGATTTAACTTCACAACATATGCAAAAGGCTAAGTCCGATCTTGGCTTACTGGCTGATACCCGAGGTCTGGACAAGCTGCGAGCCCTGGGCAATGGCTCCAATAAGGAAAAGGCCCAGGCACTGTATATGGCTGCTCAGCAGTTTGAGTCCCTGTTAATGCAGTACTGGGTAGACGGTATGCGTTCAACCAATGATGCCCTGAATCCAGACTCTCCATTAAAGAGTAAGTACTCAGGCTTCTTTGATGACATGCTGGCTCAGCAGCAGGTTGGCTCCATGGTACAGGGCAACAGCACCGGCATTGGCTCTATCAGCAAGAGCTCCATCTCTTATCTCATCACCAAGCAGTTTGCCCGCACCCTGGGTGACGAAGGCAAGGCCTTGATGGCCGAGCTCGAGGGACGTCCTTATGACCCAGAGGCCGCTGTATCTACAGGTAAGGCAGGTGAGCTCAATGGCGGTTCCCCTAAATTCTTTGAGCTGTCTAAGAACGACAATATTGTTGCCGTGCTTCAGAGACAGCGCCCATCCAAGCTGCTTGATGACGCCGTAAACAAGAAAGGCGCAGCCACCATCAGCAGCCTGAACGAACTTTATGCCTCACTGCCTGACGCAAGCGAGATGCGCAAATTCGACTCCCCAGAGGACTTTGTGGACAAGATGATGCCATACGCAGTCAAGGCTGTTGAAGGTCTGGGCATGAATCCACTGGTACTGGTAGCACAGGCTGCACTGGAAACCGGCTGGGGTAAACATGTTCCAAAGGGTAACAACTACTACGGCATCAAGGCCGGCAAGTCATGGACCGGTATGACAGAGAATCTCGATTCTCCTGAGTTTGAAAATGGTGCCATGGTTACCAGAAATTCCCGCTTCAGAGCATATCCATCTGTGCTCGAAAGCATGAAAGATTATGTATCGCTGATTACCGGCAATGAGCGTTACTCCAAGGCTGCTGGAAAGAGCTTCGATCCGGACACCTATTTCGATGAAATCCAGAACGCCGGTTATGCTACCGACCCTGATTATGCGGCCAAGCTGAAGAACATTTCACGCCAGATCGCATTTATGGCATACAAATAGCATAGAGATTATCGAAGAGAAAATTTCAGCAGCGTGAACAGACGCTAAGTTGTAGGAAGTAAGGTTATGCTCGATTTGTTACAGACCGGTAAGTTTGGTGTTCTTACCAACCAGAAGCTTTTAGGCACCACCTCTAATAACATCACCAATGTTAATACTGAGGGCTATACCCGCCAGGAAACAGTTGTTTATACCAGCGCCATTGAGTGGGGTGTAGGCAGCACTGTAACTCGCAGACTTTACGACAAGTACGTTCAGCGTGAGATGTTCCGTGACCAGGGTAACGTCGGTTTCTACGACGCCTACTCCTCTGGTCTGGGCACTGTAGACAAGCTTTTATCCAGCAAGGATACTTCCATTACCCACAAGCTTGATTCTCTGTTCGCTTCTATGGAAAAGGCTGCTCAGAACGCCACCTCTCTGGCCAGCCGTCAAGAGCTGCTGTCTCAGTTCCAGACTTTAACTGACCGCTACAATACTCTTAACTACAACATCAAGAATGAGCTGACCGACATCAACAACAAGATTGATGATGCCGCTTCCAACATCAACGATCTCGTTAAGGGTCTGTACGAAGTAAACCGCAGCATCCGCAACCTTGGTCAGAGCGTTACCAAGAGCGATGTAGGTCTTCAGCTGCTGGACAAGCGTGACCAGATGGTCAACCAGCTCTCCGAGTTCGTAGACGTAAATGTAACTACTGAGAGTGATGGTTCCTGGAGCCTGTACCTTGGCAATGGCCAGCTGCTTGTTAATGGTGATACCTACGGTACTCTGGCAGTTAACCAGAAGACTGGTGACCAGACCCGCCGTGAAATCAGCCTGATTTTTGAGACCCCATCCAAGAGCAAGGTAGACCTCGGTCATGATGCCTGGGGTGGCAAGTTAGGCGGTCTGCTTGCTGCATCCGATGAGATGCGTCAGGCCATGCGTGAGCTTGGTCAGAGTGCCCTTGCCTTCGCCGATGCCATGAACACCCAGAACAAGGGCGGTATTACCCTTGGCAATGTAGCCGGTAAGGATGTAATTACCATTCCTGATGTTAAGGGTACTTCTACCGACGGCAGATTTGCCATGACTGTATCCTTCAATCCTGGTGAAGGCTCAGACATTCGTAGCGATGATTACTTAGTACGCTTCGAGGATGATGGCGGTAATATGGTCCCTCGTGTCTACACTGTAGATGCAAACGGTAAGGAGACCATGGTTCCTGAGGCTGATGTAAAGATTGGACAAGATGCTAACGGCAATATGCAGCTCAAGGTTGAAGGTCATGGCATCACATTAAGCTTCAATGCTACTCAGCAGGCAATGCAAAACACTGATGTCAGATTTACTGCTCAGCCAACCATTAATTCAGCTTTTGACATCAAGTGCAACATTACCAAGCCAGAAGATTTTGCATTCTCATCAGCAATCCGTGTAAACGGCAACAAGCATAGTGGTAATGCAACTCCATCATTAGTTGGTGTTACTCAGACTGGTACTGCTGCTACCGACAAAGAGTTTGGTATTTACATCGATCCAACAACCGGTAAGCCAGCTTTTACCAACAATGCACCAAACTATGTTCAGGTTGAAAAGAACGCTCAGGGACAGCTTGAGTATGTTGTCTACCACAAGGATAACGCAGGTCAGCTGACAAAGCTTGGTACTGCCCCAGCAGATTGCAACGGTAAGAATATCTTTGCAAATACTACGTGGAATGACCCCAATACTCCTGACGGCTATCCACATTACGATGTTAACTTTACCGGTACTGTTGATAACGGATCCAGCTTTGACATCGAGATTAACACCGATGGTAAGAACGACAACACCAACGGTAATCTGATGGCTGCATTGAAGCAGGAAAATCTGGTATACGGTGCCGAGAACATCAAGGTTTCTTTCACTGAGGACTACGCTAACCTGACTGCAGAGATTGGTTCTGCTGTTATGTCAGCTACCACTGACCTGGCTGCTGCCAAGGCCAAGTGTGAACAGAGCCAGAATCTGTTTGCCTCAACTGCAGGTGTAAACCTCGACGAGGAAGCTGCTAACCTGATTCGCTTCCAGCAGTCTTACAGCGCCTGTGCAAGAATTATTAACGCCTCTCAGACAATTTTTGACGCCTTAATGAGCGCCATCTAATTAGGAGATTATCATGCGCGTTTCAACAGCAATGCAGTATAACAACCATCTTGGTTATTTACAGTCCGCAAACTCCAAGGTAGATCTGGCCTCTCAGCGTTACAACACTGGTAAGCTGTTCCAGACTGCCGGTGAAAACCCTGGCGGTATGTCCGCCAGCATGAAGTATCAGGCCGACATCGCTGCTTACAAACAGTACGGTCTGAACTCAAAGATTGTTGCTGACTCTCTGGCTCAGGAAGAAACTGCTCTGGGTCAGATCTATGACACCATGTCCAGCATTCAGACCCGTCTGATTCAGGCCATTAACGGCACCCTCGATGACGGCTCCCGTGCAGCTCTGGCTGAAGACATCAAGCAGATGCAGGCTCAGCTGTTCAATACCATGAACACCAAGAATGCCGAGGGTGAGTACATCTTCTCCGGCGCTCAGAGCAGCATTCCTACTTTCCGTCTTACCTCTGACGGCAAGTACATCTGCCAGGCTGACGGTTCTTCCAAGAACGTAAACGTTTCTCCAACCTTACAGGTTCAGGTAACTGACAGTGGTCTGAACATTTTCGAGAACGTAAATCTGGCTAATGATTTTACTTTCGCTGCAACTGATGCAAACGGTGCTGCAAAGAACGACTACAAGGCCTCAATCAGCGACTACGACCAGTTTAATGCACTTTATAATAAGTACTATGACTCTGGCACCGGCGGCCAGGCTAACGGTAACAACGCATTAAAGATTGAAGTGCTTGCAGATAATAAGTTCCGTCTTACAGATCAAAATGGCCAGACCATTGACGAGGGTGAGATTAAGGAAGGCAAGATTCAGGTTCAGGGTATGGAGTTTGAAATCCCAGGCGGTCAGATCCCTGCTCAAGGTGATACTATCAATATCACTCTCCAGGACCCGCAGTCTGATAACATCCTGAACCAGCTATCTAGTGTTATCGAGGCTCTGAACACTCCTCTTGATCAGAATCCTGACGCTAAAGCAGATGTAACCCGTCAGCTGGTCAAGATGCAGGAGAACATCAGCATCGCCAAGAAGCAGGTAGATACCTACCGTGGTCTGGTTGGTGCCCGTGGTGCCAACATTGATGACATCATCAAGTCCAATGAGTCCTTACACGACATCAAGACTGAGGCCAATGCCAACGTAAGCGAAATTGATGCTTTCCAGGCTGTTTCTGACCTCCTCGTTACCCAGAACGCTCTGCAGGTTGCTCAGCAGTCCTACAACATCGTTCACTCTGCAACTCTCTTCGACTTCATGTAAGAGTGCAGTGACCCGGTAACATCCGCGTCAGGCTGTCGATTTGAAAAAGATTTCAGCATAATTAAAGTAAAGGCGAACTTCGGTTCGCCTTTATTTTTTGGTGCGCAGCTGCTGATTATGGGGATAATAGGCTAAAATGCAGAAAAATTTCAGCCGGTGTGCAAATTTTCCGGGTGTGTTGCTGATCCTGGTCCAGTCCTTGCCTATACATGTATATGTGGCAGGGAAATGCGACAGCATGACAATAAATTGTCCCCCAAAGGCACAATTTTCTTCCTGACACTGCGTGCCTTGTTTTGGCTGATATATCAGCTTAAAGGCCAGCAAATGTGGCAATGTGCAATTGCACAAATCACACGGTTTAAGAACACCCGATATTAAGGTTAGCGTGCTTCACTGCACCTGGTGGTGTAGTTTTAATCTAAGGTGCAGTATTAAGCCTTCTCCCCCGAGGGGATGGTTTGCCCTTATTTTTACGGGTAAAAGCAGTCGCGGCAGATATGCCGTTGAAGAGACATCTTTGTTGCTGTTGATCTGTTTCAACTGACTGTTCGCCACATACATCAAGTGAAATAGATGTGTATTTTAATAACGTTGGCGCAATTTTGTGCGTCAGCACTTACTGACATATCAGTAAGTTTGATTTAGTCCTGTGTATGGTTCTACAATTGGAACCAGTAGTGGAAGGCCTGTATGCATAGGCCTCGTGAAATGTTTATGATTCACGGGCCTTTGTCTGACAGCTGCCAGCAGAGCACAATTTGTGATCTGTGTTGTAAGAAAAAGATATTCAGGCAGATATTTTTCAATAATTCTGCTAAAAAACCGTTATAAGTAGTAGTAATCAGAAAAGTGTCCTGTGCAATGTTGTGGACCTTTCGATCGCTCATTTAGTGGTTTTTTATCCTTCAGATTTACTGAAGACAGCGGTGAGAAATGAGCCTGCTGGACTGTCCTTGCGAAGTTCCAGTTCTGATATCGACTTTCCATGGCGCAAAACTGGGGAGATCACTCATTCAGTTCATTCTCTGTTGTGAACTGTATGCTGTACCCCCATTCATCAGGTCTTTTCTGAACACCTGTTCTCCATTTCCCTAAGTTCGTGGAGTTCAGGACGAGCTCATAATTCAGTTAACTCCATCCAACTTGAGCAGACTGGCTGGAAAATTCATGGCGGCACCTGTTACATCCTGGTACGCTGATTTGTCACAGCCTTCTGAAGATATAACGACTAGCCATATGGCACCAGTTAGGCCATAGAGCAAATGACGTTAGCAAGATAAGAAGGACAGGTACTGATTCTTGAGCACACAGGCTTTTGCTTGTAATGATATCAGTGTACTGTTCCCTCAGTAGGAAAGAGGACTAGCCATGGATTTTTCAAGTGTAGTAAAAGCAGTCAGAGATCCTGTTGTTATCAGGGGCAAGGGTTCTTCCCCATTATTAAATGCCTTCAGATCAGCTTCATCTGCAGTTGAGTCAGGCGTCTCTGCCTCGGATCGCGCTTACCATACTGTTGCCTACAACCTTCGCCGTAAGAATGTCTGGCAGCAGGATTCATTTGCCTCAAATGCCTCCATTCAGGATGCTTCCCTTGTTCAGGAGAATCCATACCTTGCAGCCATGCGTGAGGAGCGTCAGCTCGCACGTGAGGCAGAAAAAGAGCGTAAGCTCGAAGAGTCTTACGAAAAGGCCAAGGAAGTAATCGCTGCTCTCAATCAGAGAAAGCTTGCCTTACGTTTTGATACTGCCAAGGACTTTGAGAATGCCCGCATTATCAATGTAATTGACTCCGTATCCAACGAGATTATTCGTCAGATTCCGTCTGAGGAATTCCTTCGTATCGCAGCTGCCATCAGAGAGTATGAGCAGAGACTGGCTCATGATGAAATGGTCGTTGATCCTGCCATTAAGGCCAAGGGCGTAGAGACAGCCAATGTGAATGAGAATCTGCGTGGAGCGATGTTCGATGCCATGGCCTGATACAGGCAAAATTACCTTAACAGGATTTCTCCGGAAGTTCTCTTCCGGGTGTGAACAACAATGAAGGCCTTATCATTTTGGTGATAAGGCCTCTTTATTTATCCCGCAACGTTTAAGCTTTTGGCTTTTGGGCCGTTATATACACAGCACAGATGATAATCACGACCTGACGGTAATTCCCGTCAAATGGCAGGTCTGCCAACAAAAATTCGTGGTTGTGTGCTTGCTTATAAAGTACTGTGCTATATTGTCCTGATAAAAATCTGATCAGCTCCATATTATGTGTGGGGCATGCAGTAAATTACACAGAATTCCAAGTCTATGAGTTACAGCTTTCAGGACTGATTGCCGGGCCCGCTGCTGTCTGTCAGCAGAATATATAGTGGACCGGGCTAAAGGAGCCGGCACCTGATTTATAAAGCGTTCTCATAGTATACGTTGCCTCATATTAAAGGAGATTTACATGGCCTACGGACGTAACCTTAAGGCTTACAATCGTACCAAGCTTGAAGCTGAACTCCTCGTTGCTACCCCTTACCGTGTTACTCAGATGCTGTTTGAAGGTCTGATTGAGCGCCTGAGCCAGGCAAAGGGATACATTGAGACTGGAGATCTGGCCAAGAAGGCTGACTTCATCAGTAAGGCCATGGGTATTATCAACGGTCTTCAGGGTGCAGTAGATCCAAGCTACGATGAAGAGCTAGGTGCCCGTATCATCGGTCTTTATGACTACATGAAGATTCGTCTTAATGATGCTAATGCAACCAACTCTATTGAGCCAATTGATGAGGTTATCAAGCTGATTACTCCTATTAAGGAAGCATGGGATCAGATTCCAGTAGAGATTCAGGATGAGCAGAACATTGCCATCACCAAGAAGCACGAAGAGTTCGATGCTGCTCAGCGTGAGCGCAACCGTAAGGGCTTTGCTTACGAGTCATAATTACAGACTCAGTGTTTGAAAATGGGCTCTCGCAAGGGGGCCTTTTTTTGTTAATGCGTTCTAAAACCTGACATGAAGCGATTTGAATTTCACAAGCGGCGTACTGCATAAGCAGTTATGCATTTTGTGATAAGCAGCAAGCCTCTTCTGACTTTAAGAGATAAAAAAAAGCCGGGCATTTCGCCCGGCTTTTTTTTGAGATTCAATTAGTTACAGGAGAATGCTCTCCTAAACGGATTAGATCTCGTGAACAGATAAGGTGTTGGTGGTACCAGAAGGAACCAGAGCACCGGACACCATCAGGATCTTGTCGCCCTTCTTGGCCAGACCACTTTCAACGGCGAGCTTCTTGCCCAGCTCAAAGAACTCGTCAGTAGACTGGATACGGTCAACAACAGTAGGAATAACACCACGAACCAGACAGAGCTGACGGGCTGTCTTCATGTTTGGGGTCAGAGCCAGAATGAAAGAGGTTGGGAAGTACTTGCGGATAGCACGTGGAGCAAAGCCGCTCTCGGTGGCTACTACGATAAGCTGGGTGCCCAGGGTCTCAGCAGCCTCAACAGCAGCCAGACTTACAGCGTCGGTTACATTAGGAAGCTTGGACTTGTAGCGTGGAGGATTAATAGCGGCATGAACTTCACGGTCAGCACGACGGCAGATGGTAGCCATGGTGGAGACTGCCTCTAATGGGTACTTGCCCTTGGCAGACTCACCTGAGAGCATTACAGCGTCGGTACCGTCAAGAATTGCATTGGCAACGTCACCGGCCTCTGCACGGGTAGGACGTGGGTTCTTGATCATGGAGTCCAGCATCTGGGTAGCAGTAATAACTGGCTTGCCGATCTCGTTGCAGCGCTTGATGATGTGCTTCTGGTGGAAGATAACTTCCTGAGCAGGGATCTCTACGCCAAGGTCGCCACGGGCAACCATGATGGCGTCAGCAACGCTGAGGATGTCCTCAAAGTTATCGATGCCTTCCTGGTTCTCGATCTTGGCAATAATCTTGATCTTCTGGCCGCCGTTCTCGTTGAGGAAGTTACGAATATCCATAACGTCCTGACGGTTACGGGTAAAGGAGGCGGCTACGTAGTCAACATCACGCTTGATACCGAACAGCAGGTCATTCTTGTCGTGCTCAGATAAGAATGGCATGGAGATGTGGGTGTTAGGCAGGTTAACGCCCTTCTTCTCACCCAGGTGGCCATTGTTTAAAACCTCACAGGATACTTCAGTATCAGTGGTGCTTAAAACCTTTAAGGCAATTAAGCCGTCGTCGAGCAGTACGATGTCGCCCTCGTTGAGGTCGCGGGCCAGATCTGGGTAGGTAACGCTGATAATTTCACGGTTGCCTACAACGGAGCTGTCGGTGGTGATGGTAATCTTCTGACCGGTTACCAGCTGGATGTCCTGGCCATTTTCCAGGGAGCAGGTACGGATCTCAGGACCACGGGTATCAAGAAGGACGGCGAAGATCTTGCCGGTATCCTTCATGATGGCCTCTAAATTGGTGATACGACCACCATGTTCCTCGAAGTCACCGTGGGAGAAGTTTAAACGCATGACGTTCATGCCAGCGTTTAATAAGGTTTCCATGACTTCGCGATTTTCGGACTTAGGGCCAATGGTGCAAACCATTTTGGTTTTCTTCAGCACTTACAAATACCTCGTGACGGTTGTTCTTTCTAACTGAATTTTTAGCGCGCTGATTATATCAAAAGGCATTTAAAAATAACGTAAAATCAAGGGTAAATTGATAAAAAAACAGCGATTTTTATCAATTTTTTTAAACAAATAGAATAAGCGTGAGGTCTGACTCATTTTGCCCCTCAAACAGCCCATAAAAAGCACCATAAAAGGCCATATTATTAAGGGGGTTTTATAAATTGCTCTAAATTGAGGCGATAAATGACACATATTTTCATTGTTTTGCAGTCTGTTGCATTTGCCGGTGCCTTTGTTTCATAAGATCAGGCTATGGTGTTAATGCCATTGAAATGATAGTTTTAAAACCGCATAAATAAGGCACTTGTATCCAAGGTCAAAACAGTACTGCGCTATTTGCCATGCGGGACAGCAGCAAAGCCCCTGGAAGAAAACTTACATTTACAGCTATATGTATGTCTGGACAAAGCACTGGGCATCCCTCCTGGGCCGTACGCAGGCTTTTTGCAACATTTCAGCAAAATAATGCAACAAAACTGCAACATAATGCAAAATTTGCATAAACACATAAACCGCCTGTATATGCCCTTTAGATAACAGTGATTCTCATTGATATATGACGGCTTCCGCAAAACGACCCGCACGTTTTTGGCAGATTTCATATTACCTTTGCCCTCACCACCAGGTACATTGGGCCGTGCCACCCACCCCCAGGTAGATTGGCCATTGCTCCCACAGCCTGTCACATCTCCCCCGGCTGCTCATGTTCCAGCAGCAGCACACGACAAGGATGCAATGATGCTCACGGCTTTGCCCTTTGCCTGAGTAGATATCTGCGTTTTCTTTCCTGTCTTTTTCCTGCATGCCTGCATTCAATACATGTCTTATTCATGCCAGCCACAGCAACTCATACTCAGCAACCGCACTTTATCAGCCCATCATAAAGATGCTTTTCTGTTACAGGAGCAGACCTCTATACCTCTTGCTGAATGGTTTGACGGTGATTATGTCATTACGCTGGTGCTGACGTTGCGCTTGAGCTGTCATTACGGCCATTTCATCAGCTGCATGAAGCTATGCCTGTATAAATAATCCTTTATAAAAGGTATACAGCTGAGACTAGACGCGACAGTTAAGGATGTTGCTGCTAACAGGGCAGTAAGTTTGTCTTTGTGAGTGAGCTCTATATATGCTTTGCAAAATATATTGATTGCTCAGAATTACAATGAGGCGTATTTCAAGGCAGGACCATAAGGAACCCAGTTGGGCCGGATTGTATCAGGTACGGGGTGATTCCTGCTGGCGCAACGCAATGGCACTTAAACGTGCTCGTGCTCGTGATGTTGACTGATGGTAAAGGAGCTTTGCTGTGCCTGCCGGGATGGTGATGAGTGCCATAAAGGTTGAGCCTGGGCGGTTTCAGCAGGTCGTGCTTATGAGATTCTCTATGGGCTTTGAAGTCATTGTCTGCAGCGTTGAATCGACAGGGACATGTTGGATGAAATGCAGGCTCAGGTATGCTGAGGCTCCCATACTGGTGATGTGATGCTTAACGTTATGACTGAAAGTGGCCACTTTCGCAGGGCATGATGTTGGGGGCTGCAGTGTGCCGAGCCCCAGTTCGGCGTCACACCTTACCGCAGTACTCTTATGCTGCTGCCATTGCCCAGGGCTATGGAGCGTTGTACGTGCTGTAGTCGTCAGGTAGCTTCGAAGGGGCATGTGTCATGCTGTGGCAGGGGCTGAGGGCAGTGTGAGCTTGATATTGTTATGTGTATGACTGTGAAGCTCGTACTGTGGCCAGAAGCAGAGAGCAGGACAGAAGACGGAACCGACCTGTGTTCATGAAATGGGCTGCGTTCAGAATCGTACTGATCCTCAGTGCTGAGCTGGATCTGGACCGGTTTTGATGCGGGTAATGATGCTGATGATTTAGGGAAACACACGAATCGAAAGTGTCGAGGTGGGGTGATAAAGCGCAGGGCCGACGGCGGCGTGGTGTAGCTTTAAACGCTGAGGACGCCGGTGCTGCTGAGGCGTTAAATCGCTGGGCTGAAAGTGGCGGAGCGGGGATGATGAGGACAGGGGCCGAAAGTGGCGGAGCGGGGGCGATGAGGCGCGGTGGCTGAAATTGGTGGAACGGGGGGATGAAGCGCAGGGCTGATGGCGGCATGGTGGAGCTTTAAACGCTTAGGACGCCGGTGCTGCTGAGGCGTTAAATCGCTGGGCTGAAAGTGGCGGAGCGGGGATGATGAGGTCAGGGGCCGAAAGTGGCGGAGCGGGGGTGATGAGGCGCTGTGGCCGAAATTGGTGGAACGGGGCGATGAGGCGCTGGGGCCGAAAGTAGCGGAGCGGGGCGATGAGGCGCTGGGGACGAAAGTGGCGGGGTAAGGTGGTGCTGGGGCAGGGCCTTAAAGCGCTGAGGCGCGGATGAGCGCGGCGGAAGGCCGGTTGATTTTTTGAGGTTGAGATTTTGAAAAAGAAAAAGCTGGCCGAAGCCAGCTTTTTCTGATCCTTTTACAGATTCCTGCATCTGCAGGGCCTTAATCAGGCCTTGAAGTAAGCAGCTAACTGTAAGAACATGGCGCCGAAGGTAAGGGCGCAGGCAGCACCGTAGAACACGTAGTGGTGTAACTTGGTGGTGTGGATGCCAAAGTCATGTAAGGAGTGGTACAGACGGTGTAAGGCGTGGAAGAATACGCCGCCTAACACAGTGAATAAGATCAGGTTGGCAATCCAGCTGCCCATGATGGCTCTGGCCTGCTCGAAGTTTAATAAACCGGAGGTCAGATCTGGGGAGCTTAAACCAGCAGCGATTAAAACGATCAGGATAGCTGGTAATGCCATTGCTGCGGCCATACCGCCGCCACCGAATAATAACCAGAAGATTGGCTCATCGGATCTCTGTGGCTTGTTCTGCATGTCTTTGTCTCCTATTACATGCTGGCGAAAGCGGCAAGTAAGATGATTACGGTAGCGCCGCCGGCTGCAGCATAGAGGCTGCCAATGATTAAGTTTTCAGGAACGAGCTCAGTGGTGTGCTTGTTCATAAATACACGAACAGCCTTTGGCATTAAGGCAAACCAGGTTACGGCGTGGAATGCCAGACCGCCAAGAGCGGCTACGTTAATGAGTAATACCAGAGGGTTGCCCAGGAAGTCCTGAACCCACCAGAGGTATGGGGCTGCGTTCTTGGCAGTAGCAACTTCGCTGCCGAAGTCGCTAAGTAAGAACATGAAAATACCAAGTAATACTTCAGCTGCTACGAACAGAGCACATGCGGCAGTGCCCTCACGGAGAATATAGCGGAAGAAGAATGGATTCTTGGTCCACCAGAAGTTGTCTACTGGAGGGTTGTAAGGCTTGCGATAGTTCTTTACATCACTCATTTGTTTTACTCCGGCTTGAACATTCTGATGACGTAATCGGTAGCGCTCATCTTCTTACCCAGCTGGATTGCGGAGCTTGGGTCAACGTGCTTAGGGCAAACCTCGGAGCAGTAACCAACGAATGTACAGCTCCAGACGCCTTCTTCAGCGTTGAGATATGGAAGACGAAGTGCCTTACCACCATCACGGTTATCAATGTTGTAACGATATAACAGAGTCAGAGCGGCTGGGCCGATGAACTCCTTGTTCAGCTTGTACTGAGGGCAGGCAGCGTAGCAGCAGCCACAGTTAATACACTGTGAGAACTGACGGTAGGCTTCCATCTGCTGTGGAGTCTGCTTGTAGCCTTCAGTTAAAGGCTTGTTCTTGTCCTTCTCGGCAGGAATGATATATGGCTTGATACGCTCGATCTTCTCGATGAGGTCGGAGATATCAACAACCAGATCGCGCTCAACAGGGAAGTTGTCGAGTGGGGCGATCTTCATGTCCTTGCCCTCGTAGTCACGTAAGAAGGTCTTACATGCCAGGTGAGGAACACCGTTAACCATCATACCGCAGGAACCGCAAACGGCCATACGGCAGGACCAGCGGAAAGAGAGGCTTGGCTCAAAGTGGTCCTTGATGTAGAACAGGGCCTCTAATACGGAGGTCTCGTGGATGTAAGGAACATCAAAAGTCTGTTCCCATGGCTTCTCGTCCTGCTCTGGGCGATAACGGACGACAGTAATCTTCATGGTCTTCTGCTGTGCCATTATTACTTAGCCTCCTTCTGCTTCTTGGCGGCTTCGGCAGCCTCAGCTTCGGCGCCGTATACACGCTTGGCAGGCTGGAAGGTGGTGATCTTGACTTCGCTGTAGGAAATGTCTGGTAAACCAGTCTCAGCGTTGTAAACAGCGAGAGTGTGCTTGAGGAAGTTCTTGTCATCACGCTGCTGGTAAGCGCCGTCAGGGCCGTCCAGACGCTGGTGGGAACCACGGGATTCCTTACGGTTGATGGCAGAGTGAACCATGGTCTCGGCACAGTCGAGGGTGTAACCAAGCTCGATTAAGTTCATCCACTCGGTGTTGAATACACGGCCGCGATCGGTTAATGGAACATTCTTGATGCGCTTGCGGAGGTCCTTGAGTACATCAATGGTCTCCTGCATGGTATCGCCTTCACGGTAAATACCAACGCCCTTTTCCATGCTCTCGCCCATTTCAGTACGGATCTTGTACTGAGACTCATTGCCCTGAACATCAAATAAGGCCAGAGCGCGAGCCATGGCGGCCTCAGCCTGACGGTCCAGTTCCTTGGAGTCGTGGTGCTTGATTTCGTGAGCGCGCTTGGCAGCCTCGTCACCGGATACCTTACCGAATACAACGGTCTCAACCAGAGAGTTGGAACCCAGACGGTTGGCACCGTGAATACCTACGGAGGCACACTCGCCGGCTGCGTACAGACCTGGCATGCGGGTAGCGGTCTTGCCATCGGTCTCAATACCGCCCATGGTGTAGTGAACTACTGGACGTACCGGAACAGGCTGCTTGACTGGGTCAACACCGGAGTAGGTCTTAGCCAGTTCGCAGATTAATGGGAGACGCTCGTGCAGGTACTTCTCACCAAGGTGAGTAAGGTCGAGGTGAACGGCTTCACCTAATGGATACTTGATGGTGCGGCCCTTACGGGATTCCTGCCAGAAGGCCTGAGATACACGATCACGTGGACCTAATTCCATGTACTTGTTCTTTGGATGACCAACTGGAGTCTCAGGGCCCAGACCGTAGTCCTGTAAGTAACGGTAGCCGTCCTTGTTGTACATAACACCGCCTTCACCACGGCAGCCTTCGGTCATTAAGATACCGCAGCCGAGCAGACCGGTTGGGTGGTACTGTACGAACTCCATGTCACGGATAGGTACGCCGTGACGGTAGGCCAGGGAAATACCGTCGCCAGTAACGATACCGCCGTCAGTGTTGAAGATGTAGGCACGGCCTGCACCACCAGTGGCGATGATTACGGACTTGGCATTGATCTGACGGAATACACCATTCTGCATGTCGAAAGCTACGACACCACGGCATACGCCTTCCTCAACGAGGAGGTCCAGAACGAAGTGCTCATCAAAACGCTCGATTGATGGGAACTGTACGGAGGTCTGGAATAAGGTATGGAGCATGTGGAAGCCGGACTTGTCAGCGGCGAACCAGGTACGAGGTACCTTCATACCACCGAAACGACGTACGTTTACGTCACCGTCATCCTTACGGCTCCATGGGCAGCCCCAGTGCTCTAACTGGAACAGTTCTTCGGTGGTGTGACGGACGAAGTACTCAACTACGTCCTGCTCGCACAGCCAGTCACCGCCTGCAACAGTATCTTCAAAGTGCTTCTGGTAAGAGTCGTCATCACGAACAACACCAGCAGCACCACCTTCTGCGGCCACAGTATGGGAACGCATTGGGTAAACCTTTGAAATCAGTGCAACGCGAAGCTTTGGATCAGCCTGTGCTACTGCAATAGCGGCACGTAAGCCACTTCCGCCAGCACCGACGATTGCAACGTCAGCTTGAATTTTTTCCACGTGTATCTCCTAAGCCCTGAGTGTATTCATAAATGACAGATCACCCGAGGCAAACAGCAAAAATCGTGTTTAATATACCATACTAAGGGGCATATTTCCCCAACAAAAGCCAGTCAAGATCACGGAAAGACAAAGAAATTGCAGGCAATTATCTAGATATCATCCGTTACTGATTTCTGATTCGTTTTTATCAACAAACCGGGCTGAAAGTCGGGATATTTACCCGGGTCATTCTGAAACGGGTCAGAGTGGTCCAGGAGGATTTCTCAAAGAAATCATTTTATGGGGACAAAGTCCGTACTCTCCCGTGCTGCAGCGTGGCAGCTCAGGTAAAACAGGTGCCCTCAGGCATCAGTGATCCTGTTGGGGAAAACGGTAAGGCAGGGACTCCCATGTAATTCCTGTTACCTGCTGCTGATGGCAGGTCCTGTTTGTTTTTGATTCTGTCTGCCTGAGATCCCTTGTCTCCTGCATGCTCAGTATCAGGACAGGCAGTTAAGGTCCCCTGATGACGGAATCTGCAGCTGTGCGTATGTTGCCCCACATAGAAGAACATAATGGCATTAATGCTGCGTTCAGACAGATCTGAATTACTTCTCGGCAATGCCTTAAATGCGGCCACAAACCAGTGAGTATGATCCCGGCCGGGCTCTGCAGGTCATGTGCAATGCACAAAAGCCTTAAAAAGTCATAAAGAATATTCTATCGTGAATTGTAATATTCAATGCGATCGAGTAGTCAAAAATGCGAACTTCGCCACCAAAAATCTTATTTGAGCTATGTACATGCTCCGAGATGGAATGCTCAATGCCCCGGAATATGGGGCTTGCGACGACATTTGCAGTCAATATTCAGGACCTCCAAAAATCCCACTGGCATGGCGTTTTCTTTCAAAAAAGTTGTGTTTTATATACAAAAAAGCCCCTCATGAGCACAAATTCAGAGGGGCTTTTTTGGCAATTTACACAGGACCACAAGTTTGCAGTGCACGCACACCCTGGATCCAGGCTTGCGTCTGGTAAGAGCTCACCATGGATCCAGGCTTGCGCCTTGTAAGAGCTCACCCTGGATCCAGGCTGGCGCCTGGTAAGAGCGCGCCCGGGCAGACATCATGACAGACAGCAACAGATCTGCTGTCCAGACCTCCTGTGCACCAGCGCCGCAAGCTGTATTAATCGTGCACTTTTCAGCGCTTATATTTAAGTTCAGTACACAAACTTATCTGCAAATCAATTCAGTACAGTCAGCCATGCGGCTATGGTTACCGTGCTGAAATGCCGCAATGCCGCCAGGACTTATGAACCTGCAGGGGGATGCATAAGGGAATTCAACGGTACCTGGTGGGGGCCTGGTCGTCCCGGGCCTGGCCGGCACGTCCTTGGTCTGGCACGAATCGGACGTGCTCAGCGCAGCCGGAGAGTGCCAGCCAGGCTGCTTTTAGAGGCAGCTTAGCTCTTTGAGAAGGTGGCGTCGGCAAGACGGGTGTTGCCAATCATGCTCTGGCCCATCTTTACCGGGGCGCCTGGCTGGAAGTCAGGGCAGAGATCGCCCAGCTCCTTTGGCCACAGGGTAATGACAGTGGAGCCGAACTTGAAGTGGCCAATCTCATCGCCACGTCCATAGATCATGTTGCGGTCAGCATATTCCTTGACCTCAATGCCGGAGCGGCGCACAACAGTGCCGTCCCAGACAGTGCCAATGGAGCCTACCATTGCAGCGCCGACCATAATGACAGCCATTGGGCCACGGGCAGTCTGGAAGATACAGACAAGGCGCTCATTCTTGGTAAAGAGGTCATCCATGTAGGAAACATTGCGACGTCCTACAGGGAAGTGGCGGCCAGGGATATGAATGGTGCGCAGCAGCTTGCCTTCCATAGGCATGTGAATGCGGTGGTAGTTTGCCGGAGACAGATAGACGCAGGCAAAGTTGCCATCCTCAAAAAGGTCATTATCCTGCTTGCGGCCACCTACAAGAGCCATAAGGCTGTAATCAATACCCTTGGCCTGGATAAGACGGCCAGCTTTGATGTTGGCAGCCTGACCTACAGTACCGTCTACAGGGGATACGGCAATGCAGCTGTCAGCTGAGGCAACTGGACGGGCCTCTGGCTTGAGCTTTCTGATAAAGAAGTCATTGAAAGTCTCGTAGCTCTTGAGGTCACTGTTTTCACACTCCTCAAGGTTGATCTTATAAGTAGCAACGAACTTGCCGATCAGCCACTGAGTAAAGCCACCCATTTTGGCATCTGTCAGCCTGGAGGACAGATAGGTAAGAGTTGAAAGTGGGGTAAGGTATTCAAAAACTTTTAAAAGCAGCCCAAACATATGATTCTCCTCAGCAGGGGGCTCAATTGTGCAAAGTTCAGTCACTGCTGTCAAACTGTAAACCTATTGCAAAAGACAGGCAGCATACCCTGTGAGCCGCAGCGCGCAGCCTCCTGCCGGCAGCAGGGGGCTGTACTGTTACTTGCCCTGGTATGAGCTTAATAATCGCTCATTTAACTTATGGAAAAGACAGACTGCTTTCAATACCTGTCAGGATCACCGCAGCAATGGCATCACCAGTCGCCAGTATGCCAGTCAGTCTCAGCGCCGAAAAACAGCAACTGATGAAAGACGGTTCGGTCTGTTCAGTATGTTCAGCCCCATATACTCAGACAGACAGAGCTGACATGTGCTGCAATCACTGCTCCCTGGAGGGAGGGCCGATGGTATCCAGAGCATAGGGCACATGACTTTTATAAAGCATGCCCTGATGCTGATGCTTACCCTGTAAGGGCCGACTATCGCATAAGGCATATTTAAGCTCACTTGCTCAGCAAGTCTGAAAGCTCAGTCACTTTATGCCATGCAGGTTGCTTTATGCCAGATCAGAGACTGTCTTTATTGCTGTATGCACACAGGCGAGCGGCAGCTTTTAAAGTGGATGGGCTCAGGGTAGCTGCAGAATGAAGCGCAGGCACACAACAACGCACTTTGAAATCGAATACCAGGAAAGATGACAGGGGCAGGCAATAGGGATGTTTGAATGAGACGGGTGACTGAATAAAGCTGACAGTAAAAATGTCTGAATGTTGTGATACTGAATGTGATAGGGCTGTCTATGGTGGGATGTACGGCCAGTGTGCAGTTTTTGGGGGCAATTTAATGCAGCGCAGCATTAAATCTTACCACGCCGGGGAAAGGGAAAATTTGATTTATATCTGATTTGTGACAAATGGACGCGAAAAAGTTAAAAAAAATTTAAAAAAATGCTTGCATTGGGTAAAAAAGTCCTTATAATGCTGCGGCATGGAGAGCGGGAATAGCTCAGTTGGTAGAGCATAACCTTGCCATGGTTAGGGTCGCGAGTTCGAACCTCGTTTCCCGCTCCAAATTAAAATACAGATTCTTTGAAATGCGGGAATAGCTCAGTTGGTAGAGCATAACCTTGCCATGGTTAGGGTCGCGAGTTCGAACCTCGTTTCCCGCTCCAAAGACGAAGTATTTAAAAACTTGACTTACATGCGGGAATAGCTCAGTTGGTAGAGCATAACCTTGCCATGGTTAGGGTCGCGAGTTCGAACCTCGTTTCCCGCTCCAATGTAAGACAGGTCAGAAACTCTTAATCTAGACGCGGGAATAGCTCAGTTGGTAGAGCATAACCTTGCCATGGTTAGGGTCGCGAGTTCGAACCTCGTTTCCCGCTCCAGACTTAAGCAGTTTCAAGATGAGAACGGGTGCTACAGGCACCTTTTTTCGTTTCTGGACACACAAAAAATCCATCAGCCGGCACGCGGCCAGCACAGGGACCTCAAGGTCCTTTTTTTGTGCCTTTTCCACCAGAATCCTCATTCCTGTCCCCATTCCATTTCCCGGACCTTGCCTGCAATCACTGGTCACCTGACCAGCGTCAAATATGCTGACTTTTCCGAGTCATAATGTCACGCTGCAGAGTCATCAATCTGTGCAGATGCTTTCCCGTCCATCCCAGTACCGTCCAGTCCATCCCAGTCCTGTCCTGTCATCTTCCTTTCTTGCCAGTCCTTTTATGGCCAGCAGGTCATATCTCTGCAGGGACACTATGCCAGCACTCTCTTCATTAATATTAAGGCTAAATGCTGCGCTGACGTGGGCCAATGCCCAGTGAACACCCGCCTCTTGTGATCATGGCTTGCCAAGCTGAGGCAATCAGCTCAGCCAGCACTGGTGCCTTTGCATCATGCTATGTGTGCAGCCATGGGCCGTGAGGACGAAAACAAACTGGCTATGGCTACAGGTCCGGAGCAACGATTACTGGCAGCGGTACAGGTATGGAGTGCTGTTGGCAGGGCACCAGTGCAGTTACGGAGTGCCGATAGCTGGCGCCGGAGCGGCGCCGGAGCGGTGATGGCTGGTGCCGGTACAGGTATGGAGCTGATTGTTGGGTATCAGCTGTAGTCCATGTAGACAAAATGGCGGCCGCAGTGCAGACATCTGAACAGGTAGCACTGGATTTGGCCTCCGTTACAGCTCATGGCTATCATTTCTTTTGCATCGTCGTCCCAGAAGTCATCGTCCAGAACCTCTTCGAGCAGGCCCAGAGCTTTGAGTTCTGTGGCGCCAACAGGGCCAAGATAGGCGCAGAAGTCACCGCAGTGAGCCCTCCAGTATTCCTGCTGCCAGCCTCTGTATCCAGGGGTACGGTAAATAAGCTCATCAACAGCCTCTTTGCTGCAACCTTCATCAAGTGAGCACTCATCCTGAAATTCGCCCTTGTACTTCTTTGCAGCACTGCCATCAGCAATACATTGCGGGCACAGACAGTCGACATCCTCCACTGAATAAAATGGACCACTGTAGCTTACCTTTGTCTGCTTGCCACAGCACTGACAGGTGACAGGCTCTTCACTAAGCTCTATGGCCCCACTGAGCACAGGATCCGGATGATAGCGAAATTCAGGGATACCAAGTTCACAGAGCTCTTTGCGTCGTTGCTGCAGCTGCGCTTCTGACAGTCTTCTTGGCAGTGGAAAACGGTCAGCCCAGCCCGCTGCCTGCTCTTTGAGAGTTTCAATGCGACCGAGCATCTTGCGATCAGTGGCAGCAGCACCGCCCTTACTGTCAGAGCTTATGGCTTTTAGCAGCTCGCAGGCACTTTTCTTGAGGTTGAGCTGGTCATAGACATTAACCAGTACTTTACGGGCAGCTGTGCTGTCATCTTGCTCCAGCTCTTCTTTAAGCTCATAAAGGGCGTTTACCCACTGAGGTCCGCTGTCGCACTGCGACTGAAGCTTTTTGATTTCTATATATTTCTTCTCAAACTCGTCCATGATGTTATCCAGGGTCAATGATGGTATCCCGGGGGCAATGATGATATCTGTGTCAATGATGGGGTCTGAGGCCAATGAGGATATCAGCGGGCAATAAAGAGACAGGCAGGTGGTGCATGCAGTTGTCATAAGCTGCATGGTCTGCAGTCTCATACTGGAGCCATTACAGCAGTCTGATACTCAGGTGGCCCTGGCAGGCCAATATTGCAGCATTAAGCTCAGTATAGAAGCATCATGACCTGAGGCAGACCGTGCCTGTGCGGTTGACATAGGGTATGTCCACAGGGCCACATGCTTTCATATATAGCCGCAGATGTTGATGTGCTGGTTGCTGGTCGTGCCTGCATGGCGGCATGGCACGGGAAGCCGGGCAGGGGCCGGCTTACAGGATAAGCATATTATGGCTTTGCTGAATGTAATGCAGGTCACAGTACTTGAAAAACAGCTGTACCGCCCCAATGTAATAACTGTCAGCAGTTACAGGCAAGGCTTATATGCAGCTTTTCACCACTGCCTGAGATGATGCTGGTAAGACTCAGGTGTACTGACTGAGCACAGTCTACTGACAATAAGGGCTGTACAGATCAGCCATACACCAGCAGCCTCGGGTGCTGCTGCCGTGCAGTTTATGAGATCTGTCAGGTTAGCGTTCACCCTCAATATTAAGAGCTGACAGTAAAGCACCTCATTAAATTGCGCCGGTGCTCCAGGTCATGTCAGGCTCCGTACTTATGCTGCATCTTTGCAGCTGTACTGACAGGGCCGATCTTACTGTAGTTCATCCTTTATACAGCTTCATAGCACCTTGTGATGCCAGCAGCCTCTAACAGGCGTTGCCTGATCAGGGTCTGCCTGGCTGCAGTCAAGCTGCGCTGCTATATGAGCAGCCACAGGCCTGTCCAGCAGCATGGGCATCTGATCCTCGGCCGGGGCTGTGCCTGAGCCAGGGAGGGCCTGCTAAGATACAGCGTGATGCAATATGCGCCCTCTGCCTGTGTACCCATGCCTCAATGAGCCCATCAGGCTGAGCGGCTATGCTCACATGGTCCTGTGAGTCCATGCCCTCTGATCGTGGGGCTGAACTGTCTGCAGACAGGGGATCAAAGGTGCCCGCAAAGCCCGGATTTTTCGGCACGGATGGCATGCCGGTCGCCTCCGTCCAGTCTTTCCATAATGCCAAAGTGCTATATAATAGCCAGTGGTTTCCTCTAACAGTGTTAATTAAAAATGTTTATTACATCAATCGTTACCAAGATCATTGGCAGCAGCAATCAGCGTACTATCAAGCGCTTAAACAAAATCGTCAGGCAGATTAATGCCCTTGAGCCAAAGTATGAGGCCTTAAAGGATGAGGAGTTCAAGGATCTCACCGCCTCTTTCAAGGAGCAGTTAGAGCAGGGCGCCACCCTCGAGAATATTCTCCCTGAAGTTTTCGCTGCTGTACGTGAAGCTGCAAAGCGTACTCTTGGTTTACGTCCATTTGATGTACAGCTCATGGGCGGCATGGTTCTCAACTCCAACCAGATTGCCGAAATGAAGACCGGTGAAGGTAAGACCCTCACCGCTCTGATGCCATGTTACTTAAACGCTCTTACCGGCAGGGGCGTTCACGTAGTTACTGTTAACGACTACCTGGCCCGCCGTGACGCCGACTGGTCCCGTCCTTTCTATGAGTTCATGGGCATGACTGTAGGCTGCAACATTCCAGGTATGGATCCTGATTCCAAGCGAATTGCCTACGCCTGTGATGTTACCTACGGTACCAATAACGAGTTCGGCTTCGACTACCTGCGTGACAACATGGCCTATGCCCCAGAGCAGCGTGTTCAGCGTCCGCTTAACTACGCTCTTGTTGACGAAGTTGACTCCGTTCTTATCGACGAGGCCCGTACTCCGCTGATTATTTCCGGTCAGGCCGAAGACAGCTCCGAGCTTTATCGCAAGATTGACGGCATCATTCCAAAGCTGGAGATCCAGGAAAAAGAGGATACCGAGGATTATACCGGCGACGGTCACTACACCGTTGACCTCAAGCTCCGTCAGGCCTATCTGACCGAGCGCGGCCAGCTTTACGTTGAGGATCTGCTCCGTGAGCTCGGTCTGCTCAACGAAAACGATTCCCTGTTCTCATCAGGTAATATCGTGCTGCTCCACCACGTCATGGCTGCCCTGCGTGCTCATGCCCTGTTCAAGCGTGACGTAGACTACGTGGTAGCAAACGGCGAAGTAGTAATCATTGACGAGCACTCCGGCCGTAAGATGGAAGGCCGCCGCTGGTCTGACGGTCTGCACCAGGCTGTTGAGGCCAAGGAAGGCGTGGCCATCAAGTCTGAAAACCAGACTCTGGCTACCATTACCTTCCAGAACTACTTCCGTATGTACGACAAGCTTGCCGGTATGACCGGTACTGCTGATACCGAAGCTTACGAATTCCAGCAGATCTATGGTCTGAATACCGTAGTTCTGCCAACCAACAAGCCAATGATTCGTAACGACATGGCCGACCTCATCTATCTGTCTGAAGATGAGAAGTACAACGCCATTCTTGAGGACATCAAGGCGCGCGTTGCCGAGGGCCGTCCTGTGCTGGTTGGTACCATCTCCATTGAGAACTCTGAAAAGCTCTCCAGTCTGCTTAACAAGGCCAAAATTCGCCATCAGGTACTCAACGCCAAGTTCCACGAAAAAGAAGCCCACATTGTGGCCCAGGCAGGCCGACCAGGCACTGTTACCATCGCCACCAACATGGCCGGTCGTGGTACCGATATTATTCTCGGTGGCAACCTCAAAGCTGAAATTGAAGCCCTTGGTCCTGATGCCTCAAAGAAGGATATCGATCGTGTAACTGCCCAGTGGCAGAAGCGCCACGATCAGGTTCTGGCTGCAGGTGGTCTGCACATCATCGGCTCTGAGCGTCACGAGTCCCGTCGTATCGACAATCAGTTACGTGGTCGTGCCGGTCGTCAGGGTGACCCTGGTTCTTCACGCTTCTACCTGTCTATGGATGACAATCTGATGCGCCTGTTTGGTTCTGACAAGCTCAAGAACTTCATGAAGCGTATGGGCATGGAAGATGGTCAGCCTCTGGAGCACAAGTTTGTTACCCGTGCTATCGAGTCTGCTCAGCGTAAGGTTGAGACCAGAAACTTCGATATCCGTAAGAGCCTGCTTGAGTTTGACGACGTTGCCAATCAGCAGCGCAAGGTTATCTACGAGGAGCGTAATGCTCTGTTAAATGGTGAGGATGTATCCGAGACCATTACCAACATCCGTATCGACGTCTTTAACAGCGTTATCGACGAGTACATCGAGCCTAATTCTCTGCCGGAGTCCTGGAAGGTCAAGGAGCTCGAAGAGCGCCTGATGGCCGAATTTGTTGTCGATGCACCTGTCGGCAAGTGGATGGAAGAGGACAGCAAGCTGGTCGAGCAGGATGTACGTGAGCGCATTGTTGCCCGTGCTCAGGAACTGTACGACATGAAGTGCAAGGTTATCGGTGAGGAAAACCAGAAGCAGCTTGAAAAGGGCGTTATGCTTCAGACCATCGATACCCTGTGGAAAGAGCATCTTGCCGCCATGGATTACATGCGTCTTGGTATTGGCCTGCAGGGCTATGCTCAGCGTAATCCTAAGAACGAGTACAAGATTCAGTCCTTCAACCTCTTTACCCGTCTGCTTGATAACATCAAGTTCCAGGTAATCAAGCTGCTCTCCCGCGTCCAGATTCAGATGCGTCCATCTCCAGAGGAGATTGCCGCTGAAGAGGCCCGCCGTGCTGAGGAAGATGCTCGCCAGAACGCAGCAGCTGCCGAGTCCTTAATGCAGCCAAGCATTGGCCGTAATGACCCATGCCCATGCGGCTCTGGCAAGAAGTACAAGGACTGCCACGGCAAGGCCCGCTAATCCTGGCTACAGTCACAGGCACTTGCTAAAACCTTAAGTACAGCACCGCCGCGTACAGCAGTACGCAGCACCACCGTGCACAGCAGTGCTGTCAGCAGCAGACCACCCCGGTAAAACCTTTATGGCCATACCGTGGTGGTCTGTTGCTTTTTACGGGCAGCTCATTGCAGCTTCGCCCTCATAGCACCGCGCATACAGCCAGCAGGCCAGGCGCATCAGCTGGCAGCGAGCTGCCATGCCCGGCTGGCTTTATGACGGCGTGAGCTGCCATGTCAGCCATGCATATGTCAGCATTGATCCCTGCGAAGCATAAGCTGTGTAAGCTCCGCTTAGCTAAGCTGAGATCATGTCTGGTAAGGCAGGATGATTTAGGCGGAGCTGTGGCGGTTTCCGAGTGTTGCAGGGTGTATTTTGGGTATCAGGAGCTGGAGATCAGAGAGCAGGGTGGGTGGCTTTGAGCCCGGCAGTGACGCAGCGACGGGGATTTGCGGTTTTTGAGGGCATTTGGGAGGCAGGTTTTTCAGGGCCTGATTTGGCCTGTATATCGCTTTGTAATGTCCATGTTTAAAATACATGAAAAATTTCTAAAAATTTTGTTGACACTGCAGGGCCGATTTGGTTTAATAAGCGCCGTTGCCCAGATAGCTCAGTCGGTAGAGCAAAGGATTGAAAATCCTTGTGTCCCTGGTTCGATTCCAGGTCTGGGCACCATCAAAGTAAAATGGTGCCGCAACAATGTCACCATCACCGATGCCCAGATAGCTCAGTCGGTAGAGCAAAGGATTGAAAATCCTTGTGTCCCTGGTTCGATTCCAGGTCTGGGCACCACTTACCAGGCAGCATTAGCTGCTTTTTTTGTTTTTATGTTGCTAGATACAGACACGCGCTTTCGCGCCAGCCATCTCATGCCCAGCTGGGCAGCTCTGTCTCCTGCCGTAACACTGTCGGCATAACAGTGCCTCAACGATACTCCCTCCAGATCACCAGCTCCATATAACTCCTCCAGCCCACAAAAGCTCATTTCATAAGCGCGCAACCACTCCTGTCATAAGTGCGCAACCAGTTCTGGTCCTGCTGTCCCATGCACTCATGCAAGCAGGCTCTGCATCGACGCTGCAGGTGCCTGCTATGACGCTGCGTGTCGCTCGTGTACTGGCTGTTGCGCATACGGCTGCCGCGTGAGCAGGTTCGTGCCGGGGCAGAGAGTGGGCACAGCGGCGCGCCAGCTTCATGCTGAAGACGCGGGCAAGACTGTTTGGGTATGGGTATGCTCTGCAATGCCTGTGAGGGTGCTGGTTGGGATGAGAGTTACTGGTGTGCTTTGGGCAGGCATAGGCGGGGCCGGGCTGGCTGTGCGTGCCCGGCTGGGGAGGGCAGGTCAGGCCTTATGGTCTGAATGCGGCAGCATGCCAGCAGCAGGCCAGCTGCATGCCCGCAGGGGCTGGCTTGCTGGTGGCGGTCAGCTGCGCTGAGGGCGGTCGAGGCGGATAAACTTGTCGTTATCAACCACGAGGCAGTCCATGGAGGCTGCGGCGGCTGCCTGAATGCCTGGCAGGCCGTCTTCGACTACCAGAATCTTTTCAGCTGTGAGCTTCATCATCTCCATGAGCTCAAGATAGGTCTGAGGATCCGGTTTATGTCTGGTTACGTCATCGGCGCTGACAATGAAGTCGATCATGTCAGAGATATTGTGGATCTCAAGGATATCAACAACGTTAATTCGCTGGGTTCCGGTGCCAATGCCAATCTTTGCACCGCGCTCACGGGCTGTTTTGAGAATATCAAAAGCTCTTGGGAACAGGGGGACCTTGTTAATCCATGAGCGGTAGAGCTCAACTTTGCGGCGCACAAATTCGCTTACGTCACCCACATCATGACCGGCGTCAGCCATGGCCAGAACTATATTGCGTGAGGAGAAACCACCTCTTTCGCAGATAAATTCAGGTTCAATGGAGAAACCGTGCTCTTTTGCCGTCTGCTGCCATGCCTGAATGTGATACGGCATAGAGTCAATAAGGGTACCGTCAAGGTCAAAGATCAGACCCTGATATGGGGAAAAATCAACATCGATCATGATTGGCTCCTTATAACGAACATTCCGTTTATAGCAAAATAAGAGCTGTGTGGGGGAAAAATTTCCTCAAAATGCAGGCTGGCTATTAATTTATCAGCAAAAAAGCGCCTGCTCGTTTATTATTAAGGGCAGTCTTCAGCTGAAGTCAGAGAGATTTTCTATGAGCGAGTTCGTTCTTACCTGCGATACTGTCATTATTGGAGCCGGAACGGCCGGCCTTGAGGCTTTTATGAAAGCTTCAGCCTCCGGTGCCTACTGTATCCTTGTAGAATCAGGTCCTCTGGGAACCAGTGCCAAGCGCACCGGTGATACCCCTCTGTCCTACCTGTCGGCTGCCGGACAAAGCTGCCATGCTATCCACAGTATTGAGCGCTTTGGTCTTACCACCAAATTTGATCCGGCCATTGATAATCATCATGTGCTGAATAATCTGCGTGCCGTCCGCGCCAAAGATACCAGCGAGATTCTCTCCTTTATCTACCGCATTCCTGAAAGTAACCGTCTTATCGGCCGTGCCCACTTCATTGATGCCAATACCCTGATGGTCAATGAGAGCCATACGGTAAAGTTCAAGACCGCTGTTATCGCCACAGGTTCAGTACCGGTAGTTCCATACGAGCTCAGCAAGTATCAAAGTCAGGGTGTCTATACCACTCAGGACTTTTTCGAGCTCGATCAGCTGCCACAGTCCATTGCCATTTTCGGCTCCAACCGCGAAGGTCTGCAGCTTGGTCAGGCACTTTCCTACCTTGGCGTCAGAGTAGTGGTGTTTGGCAACAACGGACTGTGGAATCTTACTGACGAGTCAGTAATTTCAGCAGCTGTGGATGCCTTCAACGAGCGCTTTGATCTGGTACTTAACAGCTACACCACAGCCATTGAAAAGTATGAGCGCGGTTTTGGTATCTACTATCTGGATTCAGATAATTACGAAAACCATATGGGTGTGGATACCATTCTGACCTGCTCAATACGCTATCCAAAACTTGATGGTCTTAACCTCAGAGCCATTGGTATGGATGTCGATCGCAACGGCTGCATCAAAATCAATGAGCAGACCATGCAGACCTCCATTGCTCATATTTTTGCAGCTGGTGATGTCACCAACACCACCATGACTACTGACAAGGCCCGGCAGCAGGGTGCAGCTGCAGGCACCAATGCTGTTACCTGGCCTGATGTTAAGCAGTGCCAGCCGGCATTTGCTCTGAACATTCTGGCAACTGACCCTGAAATGGCCATGGTGGGTATGAGTTATGAAGAGGTCAAGGTGCGTGCCCGCGCAGGCAACTCCTTTATTTCAGCAGAGGTGCGCAGTAATAGCGGGCTGTTCCTCATCACCCATAACGATGGCGGACTGCTGCGCATGTACGTAGATGAGAGCAGCCATAAAATTCTGGGCGCCGAGCTGTGCATGCATGACGCCAGTCATCTTGCTCATCTGCTGGCCATGGCAATTGCCCAGGAGCTCACAATAGAGCAGGTAGCACAGCTGCCGTACTTCACCCCATCCTACGAAGCCGTCATTAAGTCAGCCTGTGAGCAGGCCATCAAAAACATAGCCCGCAAGGCCGTAGGGCTTTAGGCTTCCTGATCTGAAGAGCCGCTTCTGCCTTGCCGGGAAGCCCGCCCGGCTTGCAAGCCCGGCTGGCCAGCCTGAGGTCAGTCCGGTCATTACTGCCAGGCTGCCAGGCTGAGCCTTGCTTAGCAGCTGAAGACACACAACATGCAGGCACTGCATACGCAATAGAATTACCGAAGATAAGGATATTGAGCACAAAATGGTCAAAGAGATAGTACTTGCCTCCAATAACAGCGGAAAAGCACGCGAATTTGGCGACATCCTGTCACCTCTGGGCATTGAAGTACACCTGCAGAAGGAATTTGATATTCCCGAGGCTGAGGAAAATGGTCTGAGCTTTATTGAAAACGCTCTGATTAAGGCCCGCAATGCCGCTGCCCATGCTCATATGCCAGCTCTTGCTGATGACTCCGGCCTGTGCGTCGATGCCCTTGGCGGTGCTCCGGGCATTTACTCAGCCCGTTACTGTGGCACCTGGGGTAATGACAAGGCCAATAATGACAAGCTTCTCGAGGCTCTCAAGGATGTTCCTGCTGACAAGCGTACCGCCCGTTACTTTGTAGCCCTTGCCTATGTACGCAGCAAGGACGATCCTGTGCCTGTAGTCGTGACCGCTTCATGGGAAGGCACCATTGGCATGAAGCCGATGGGACAGAACGGCTTTGGCTACGATCCTCTTTTTGTGGTCACAGGACGTAACTGCACTGCAGCCCAGATCCCTCATCAGATCAAAAATGTAATTTCCCATCGTGCCCGCGCTCTGTCACTGCTCGTCTCTGAGCTTTCCCGCTGCAACGAAATCTGATATCCCCACGGCAGGAAGCACATGCCTGCCCTGCAGTCCTGCAGCAGCCATCCAGCCAGTCTGCAGGGCTGAGTCTTTTGCTTAAACTTTTCTTTTCTTTCCCTCCACTCATTCAAGACATAAGAGTAACCCCGGCACCACAGACTGCAGGGGCCGTTCAGTCCATTCCTACGCTGCTCGACCGCATGCCAGCACGCCGGCGGCATGGTGGCCTTATGCCTGCACGCCGGCGGCATGGTGGCCTTATGCCTGCACGCATACACTGCCGCATGATGACCGCATGCATGTCCATATGCATGTCCATATGCTTGGCTGTTCATTCAGGCACCGCTGCAGGCCTGCAGCGCAGCTGCACCCATGGCAGGTCAGGCCACTATGGTGACCCAGTACGTCATTACAGTGTGAGTGTGTGGGATTATGCTGGAGGGAAGAGATGATGATTTGTAAGGTAGGTTATGACTGCAAATGCTCAGGAGCTGTTTAACCAGCATGCTGACACGCTCAATACTCATCTGAGCCGGGCCCGTGCTCAGGCGGCTACCATGCCACCGGGGCTGATGCTTGAGCCTGAGCAGCGCCATAAGCTGCTCTTTTCGCGCAATGATGTGGGGCTGTATATCCACTATCCTTTCTGCGTGCAAAAATGCCCTTACTGTGACTTTGCCTCCATAGCCTCAGGTGAGGACAGCTCCCGTGATGCGCAGTACGTAAACCTGCTCATAAGTGAGTTTGAGCTCAAGCTGCCTTTGCTGCAGGGCCGCAGCATTGTCAGTGTCTACATTGGCGGAGGCACCCCAAGTCTGTGTCAGCCTGCCCAGTGGGCGCGTCTTTTTGAAAAGGTCGGTCCTTACCTTGCACTTGGGGCTGAGGTTTCGCTGGAGGCCAATCCGGGCACTGTGGATCTGGCCAAAATGCGTGAGCTGCGGGCTGCGGGGTTTAACCGCATCAGCATTGGCGTACAGAGCTTTAACGATCGCATGCTCTCCCGTCTTGGCCGTATCCATAATGGCGATGAGGCCAGGGCTGCCTGCCGTAATGCCGTGGCTGCCGGATTTTACAATTACAATCTGGACATTATGCACGGCCTGCCACGTCAGGATGTGGAACAGGCTCTTGATGATCTGCTTATTGCTCTGCAGCTTGAGAGCACCCACCTGTCCTGGTATGAGCTGACTCTTGAAGAGGGTACTGTTTTTGGAGAGCGTCCTCCGGTGCTGCCTGATGAGGACGTGCTCCTTGCCATTGAGGAGCAGGGCTTTGATCTTATCGACAGGGCCGGGTTTGAGCATTATGAAGTGTCAGGTTATAACCTTGGTGGCGCATACCGCTGTGTTCATAATCAGAACTACTGGCTCTATGGCGACTATCTGGGCATTGGCGCGGCCGCTCATCAGAAAATCACTCTGACATCAGGCAATGATTTTGTCATTACCCGCTCAGCAAATCCTGAAAACTATCAGGACTACCTCAACTGGTGCATTCAGGGCCAGCTCAAGGATGGTAAGGGCGTGCGCAGTAAAACAGTTGTTGAGTCAGGAGACATACCTTTTGAGTTCATGCTCAACCGCCTGCGTCTGTTCATAGACAGGGTAGACAGCAGTGAATATCAGCTTCGCACCGGCATGCCTGTGTCTTCACTCAAGGACAGTCTGACTGAGATTGCTGCCGATGGCCTCATTGAGCTGGAGCATGATCTGAGTTTTTCTTTGACGCAGCAGGGAAAAATCATGTTAAATGATGTTATTGCGCGGTTTTTGTGAAAAAATACCAGTATGAGCCTGCAACCGTCTGCCTGACGCGGCAGGACCAGCGCTGCACGCTCAGCGCTGCAGCAACATAGCGCTGCTCTGCAGCAACGCAGTGCGCAATCTTTGCTGCAGATACGGTGACGCTGCATAGGTGCTGCAGCATAGCGCTGCGCCGCAGCAATAAGAATTTTTAACCTGCTCTTTTTGAGCAGGAGCCCGCTGTTGTCAGATTAGACAGGAAATATACGTGCACAGCCGCGTGAAAAGCGTATGATTACAGTACAGTCAGGTGCATTTTTAACGCAGCCTTTTCTTAAGTCCCTTATGCTGCTTACATACCTGACCCAAAATACTGTTACTACAGGCAGACTCTGCGCAATGGTCATCTACAAGTACTGACCTTGCGCCCATGAGTCCGGCAACCATGACACAGCTGATAAAGTCAGCAAAGTCATAAGCCACTGCTCTTATTAAGAGCTCCGGCCAGTTAGCAAAAACTGCGACTGATACTGAGACCGGCATCATCTGTAAGACGGTGAGGTGTGGCCTGCAGATACAGGCCTCTGGCCTTACAGCTGGCAAGGTAGTCTGACTGACATAGTCTGAGTTCAGACAGGCTATTGTGTTGAGCAGCGTTTGTGTCCTGTGATTTGGGGCAGATCTTTGTGTATGTGAGCGTGCACAGCCTGCCCGGACAGGGGCTGGTAATCGGGTTAATTCAGGGCTGAGGCCGGTAATGGGAGGTTGCAGTGGACAGCCGCACCGGGCTGTCACGTATGTGGATCACATCGTCACTGTCAGTTCACACGGTTTTTCTTATGGCCTGAGGGCAGCACAGCCAGCTGCACTTTAAGGCATGATATTCAGGTCTTTTGGTTGTACTGGTCAGGGCCTGAACAGGATTTATATTTAAGTTTTCAACTCTCACCTTTCTCATACATCCCTTAATGCAGGAACAACAATACCAGGATCAGTCATTTCAGGTTCTATCAGTGGATCCAGGTGTTACCAGACAGTTATGGTGTTATCAGACAGTTCTGGTCTTGCCTCGGTATCTCTGTGTACCTCAAAGCATGGCTTTCCCGGATGGATTGTGGTGTGCAAGGACAGATTCATGCACCAGGTGAACAGGGTTGCAGCCCCCCGCAGGCTTCACGCAGAGCTGGTCATCAGTTAAGGATGGCTGCCTGTTATGCGGCTTTTTATATTAAGGATTTTGCTATGGCTAATGATATGCATACCGACACAGCTCAGACTGATGTTCTGGCAGATGCATCTGAGCTGCTAAAACAAAAGAATGCTCCAAAGGGAGATGTCGCCTCCGACTTCAAGACAGCTGTTTATCTGTGTGCAGCCACCCGTCATTTCTCCTTTGAGGAAGTACTTTCCAACCGCCGCCTTGATCTGCTGAGCTTTATGCTCTCTTCAGTAGGTTTCAAGGGATCCACCTCAAATATCAGTATTGAGCAATATCTTGATGTCATTCAGGAGCTCATTGATGATGGCGCCCTGCAGTACATCGGACACAGTGCAGGCTTTGTGGCCACCGGCTTTGCCCGCGTATGCGAGGGCGAGGTCAGCTGCGTAAACGTACGCCGTGAACCTCCTTTAAGCGCTGTTGAACTGCGCTTTGATGACGGCGAGGGCAATACATACCCGCTGTTCAGCAAGTTCATGATCATACCTGGCGATCGCGTCAAGGTTGTGGTCAACACCTTTATCAATGCAGCCTATGTCATCAAGCTGGTCAAGATGCGTTCATCTCTGATCGGTGATGTTACCGGCGGCAACAAGAAGATCTTCTTCCGTGAAAAGGGCTTCAGTGCCTATGACATTCGTGTTACCAAGGATGAAAAGGACATCAAGGGCGGCTCTCTGGTAGTAGCTGAAATTCTTGCCCGCAAGGCTCCAAATATCCTGGTAGTCCGTCCTACTCCTGTTAAGGGCGATCGCGGCATGCTTGATAATTTCATTATCAAGGCTCTGCTCGAGCACGGTATTCCTTCAGCATGGCCTGAGACCGTAAAGAGTTCTATCAAGAGCATTCCAGCCGTGGTTAAGAAAGATGAGATCAAGGGTCGTGTCGACCTGCGTGATCTGCCTCTGGTTACCATTGACGGTGAGGATGCAAAGGACTTTGACGATGCTGTTTACTGTGAGATGCAGGGCAGCAAGTTCCACCTGTATGTCGCCATTGCTGACGTTTCCTACTATGTAAGAACAGGCAGCGCCATTGATGCCGAAGCTCTTGAGCGTACCACCTCCGTTTACTTCCCTTACTACGTAGTGCCTATGCTCCCTGAGGAGTTGTCCAACGGCATCTGTTCGCTCAATCCTGGTGTAGATCGTCTGTGTATGGTCTGCGAAATGATAGTAAATACCCGTGGCCGCATTGAAAGCTACGAATTCTATCCGGCCGTCATGAACTCTCACGCCCGTTTGACCTACACCGAAGCATGGTCAATGATTTCCGAGGGCAAGGCCATTTCTGAGGAAAACCAGAAGTGCGTCCCATGGGTCAAGACTCTGCACAAGCTCTATCAGGCTCTGAGAAAGGCCCGCGAAGGCCGTGGCGCATTCGAGTTTGAGAGCACTGAGGTCAACTTCCTCTTCGACGAAAAGTGGCGCATCAAGGGCATGGTTCCATACGAGCGCAATGACGCTCACATGCTCATTGAAGAGTGCATGATTGCAGCTAACGTCTGTGCTGCATCTTTCGTCAAGGAAAACGGCTTCCAGAGCCTGTATCGTGTGCACTCCCGCCCAACTGAGGAGAAGCTCGACCGTCTGCGCGCCATTCTGTCCAAGCACGGTATCGATCTGGCCCACGGCTATGAGCCAACCCCCCTTGATTTCAAGGATGTATCCCTGCAGGTAAGCAAGCTTGCCGAAGGTGTACACCAGATCATTTCCCTGCAGCTGCTGCGCTCCATGTCCAAGGCTACTTACAGCCCTGACAACATCGGCCACTTCGGTCTGGCTCTGGAGAACTACTCACACTTCACCTCTCCAATCCGCCGTTATCCTGATCTGCAGATTCACCGTGTTATCAAATACATTCTGGAGAAGAAGCAGAAGCGCGAGTGGGGCAAGATTGGTTCTCAGCAGTACAGCCACGATGCTCTGGTCAAGCTGGGCAACTCCTGTACTGAAAAGGAAATCTCTGCAGCTGATGCCGAGTACGATGTTGATAACTCCCTCAAGTGCGAGTACGTCAGGAACTTCATTGGCGAGGCTGTGGATGCAACTGTTTCCACTATTTCCAGCCATGGCATCTTTGTAACCCTCAATGATTTCTACATTGACGGCATGCTCAAGGATGGCTGCACCATCAACGCCAATGACCGCAGCTTTGTCTGCTACGGCGGCGCTGTCTTCCATGAGGGAGATCAGATCAAGGTACGTATTGGCAACGTCAACAGTCAGGCCCGTTTTATCGACCTGATGCCTGTTGAAAGCCCACGTAAGAGTGACGCCAAATTTGATATCAATGCAGCCAAGGAGCAGCTCAAGTCAACAGCAAGTGAGGGCTACCGTGGCAGCAATGACGTCAAGAATGCTTTCCTCGATGACATTGGCCGCTTTACCCGTGGTGTTGAGCCTGATAACAGCAATACTGTTACCCGTCCGCATTGCGACTTCTCAGTGGCAAAGAGTCTGAACATTTCTGAGGATGAGAGCATCAGCAATATCGAGAATGCCAAAAACTCATCCCGCAGCGCCAAAGGTTCCAAGGCCGCTGCCAGGACTAAGCCAGCTCAGCAGGCCACATCAGAGCCAGCTGACGCTCAGGAGACCAAGGCAGCAAAGGGCAAGTCCAAAGCCGCTGCCAAAGCAGCACCGGCAAAAGCTGAGGCTGCAAAGGATGAAGCTCAGGATGAGGCCGTCTCTTCAGGCACCGTTATTACCGTCAAGCGCAAGACTGGCAGCAGCACTGCCAGGACCAAAGTCATTGCTCTTGATGACAGCGAAAAGGCTCAGGAAAAGCCGGCCCGCAGCCGAGCCCGCAAGAACGACGATGATGTTGATCCACTGCTGATTGATACTGCATCACGTATCGATGCTGACCTTGAAAGTGCCGGGCAGAGCCGTCCATCCAAAAAGTCTGGCAAGAGCAAGGCCGAGAAGGCTGACAAGGGCGACAGTGCTGCACCTGCAAAATCAGGCCGCAGTACTGCCTCCAGGTCCAATGCCAAGAGCCGTCAGGCCGAGGAAACTGTCTCTGAGCAGGAAGTAGCTCTGGGCGGTGATACCACTGTTACCGTAACCAGACGCAGCAGAGCCAAGGCCCAGACTCAGGCAGACAGCATGGAGCTGGTCAGAGCCGATGAGGTTCAGCTCAGCCCTCCATCAGAGCCGGAAGCGAAGCCTGCTGCAAAGAAGACAGCAGCCAGCAAGGCAGCCTCAGCCAAAACTCCAGCCAAGCAAGCTGCCAGGCCAGCTGCCAAGCAAGCTGCCGCAGCCGCTGAGGCTGAGCCAGAGGCCAGGCCTGCAGCAAAGAAGGCCAGGTCTCCAGCAAAGCAAGCTGCCAAGGCTGCGGCTGAAGCTGCCGAAGCTGAGCCAGAGGCCAAGCCAGCTGCAAAGAAGACTGCAGCGGCCAAGGCCCCAGCCAGGACTGCTGCAAAGCCAGTTGCCAAGACTAAGGCCGCAGACACTAAGGCTGAGCCAGAGGCCAAGCCAGCTGCAAAGAAGACTGCAGCCGCCAAGACCCCAGCCAAGTCAGCTGCAAAGCCAGCCGCCAAGTCAGCTGCCGCAGCCGCTGATGAGGCTGAGCCAGAGGCAAAGCCAGCTGCAAAGAAGACTGCAGCCGCCAAGGCCCCAGCCAGGACAGCTGCCAAGCCAGTTGCCAAGACTAAGGCCGCAGACGCTGAGGCTGAGCCAGAGGCAAAGCCAGCTGCAAAGAAGACCGCCGCCACCAAGGCCGCTGCCACCAAGGCCGCTGCCACCAGGGCTCAGGCCAGCTCCGCTGCAAAGGCAAAGGCCGTAGACGCTGAGGCTGAGCCAGAGACTAAGCCAGCTGCAAAGAAGTCCGCCGCCACCAAGGCCGCTGCCGCCAAGGCTCCGTCCAGGTCAGCAGCCAGGACAAAGGCCGCAGACGCTGAGGCTGAGCCAGAGGCCAAGCCAGCTGCAAAGAAGACGGCTGCCGCCAAGGCTCCTGCCAGGTCAGCTGCAAAGCCAGCTGCCAAGACTAAGTCCGCAGCTGCTGAGCCTGAGGCCAAGCCAGCTGCAAAGAAGACAGCTGCCAGTGCTACAAGTGCTGAGAGCAAGCCGGTGAAAAAGCCTGCCATCAGAAAGTCAGCCAAAAAGACTGGCGCTTCTGACAAGTAGTCTTCAAAAGGTCATTACTTAATCAGGGGCAGGATAGTCTGCCCCGCACAGAATTATTTCAATAAGGGGTTGGAAGCAGAGCTTTTAGCCCCTTATCCATGTAAGGAAACCAATTAATGCAAGTGCAAAAGAAGAGTCGCAATCGCGAACTGGTCTATGGCATCAATTCCGTAGAGCAGGCTATTGAGACCAGCCCTGACAAAATCCTTTCAGCCTGGGTAGTAAAGGGCCGTGAGGACGACAAGCGAATCAACAAGCTGCTGCGCGAGCTGGCCAATTACGGCATTGTGGCCCAGACAGCCATGCGTCACTTTATCGATGAGAAGTGTGACAACGGCGTTCATCAGGGTATCGTCATTGAGATGAAGGCTACCCCGCCTAAAAATGAGCACGATCTGATGGATTTCCTCGACAGCCTCAATGGAAAGCAGGAAGCTCCTTTCCTCCTGATCCTTGATGGCGTAACTGATCCGCGCAATCTTGGTGCTGCCATGCGTTCTGTATGGGCCGCCGGTGCTCATGCTGTGATTGTGCCTAAGGACAAGTCAGCTCCTTTCTCGCCTGCAGCCCGCAAGACAGCTTCTGGTGCCGCCTCTGAAATCCCTCTGTTTGCTGTAACCAACCTGGCCCGTGTACTTGATGAGCTCGAGCAGCGCGATATCCGCATCATTGGTATGGACGGTGAGGCTGAGCACAGCATCTACGAGACAAAGCTGACCGGTGCTGTCGCTATTGTTATGGGCTCTGAGGAGTCCGGCATGCGTCGTCTGACCCGTGAAAAGTGCACCGATATCACCCGTATTCCAATGGCAAGCGGCGTTGAGAGTCTCAACGTATCCGTAGCCGCCGGTATTGCCCTCTTCGAGGCCGTCCGTCAGCGCAGCTGCCAGGACTAGTCCCCGGAGAGCAGCTGCCAGGACTAGTCCCCGAAGAGCAGCCGTCAGGGACAAGGACTCCAGCCCTGCTCGTCCCCGCGCAGGGAGCATGTACCCTGGATCCGGGCTCAAACCAGGGGCCCATGGCTGGTGCATTCGTCCTTATTTTCAGGTCACAGTTCCTCCTGCAGGGCTGTGACCTGAACTTTTTCTGCATCAGAGATTTGAGCTCAACAGGATCAGGTCTGCCTTGTGCCCTTGCGGTGAGCGGTGCAGTGAATGGCCAGTCGCTTACATAGCCGAACAGAGGCCGGCCCTTGCAGATTAGGGGACGGGCATGCAAGCTGGGACAGGTGGGGCGCAGGGACGGGCAGGCAAGCAGGGACGGGCAGGCAAGCAGGGGCAGGCAGGGCAGTATGGATTGGATTGCCAGTAGGGGTGGGCACCTTGGGAGCAATTAACAGGTGATATTGGGATATGTGCAGGAAATGCTGAAAAAAATGTGATTTGTCTTGCATTTTGCGGGTATTCAGGTACAATACTGCGCACTTCAGTCACGTTGGCATACCAGTGGTTGGATGTCACGTAAGCTTCCTTGTCTAAAACAAGACTGAAATTTTAGACTTTTACCGTAAGGGGCATTTATTCATGCGTCACTACGAAATCATTTTCCTGGTTCACCCAGATCAGTCTGATCAGGTTCCAGGCATGATCGAGCGTTACAAGGGCGAGATCGAGAAGACCGGCGGCAAGATTCACCGTCTTGAGGACTGGGGCCGTCGTCAGTTAGCTTACCCTATCTTAAAGCTTCACAAGGCTCACTACGTTTTAATGAACGTTGAGGCTACTCAGGAAGCTATTGACAGCATTGAGAACAATTTCCGTTTCAACGACGCTGTTATCCGTAAGTTAGTCATCTGCACCAATGGTCCAGTTACTGAGCCTTCCCCAATGATGAAGGCCCGTGAAGACCGCCGTGCTGCTCGTGAGGACAACAACGACCGTCGCCGCGGCGACCGTGACGAGTCCTCTGATGCTGAAGTTTCAGCTCAAGAAGCTTAATTAAGAGGACTATCATAATGGCTCGTTATTTCCACCGCCGTAAGTTCTGCCGTTTCACCGCTGAGGGTGTAACCGAGATTGATTACAAGGATGTAGCTCTCTTAAGAAACTATGTTACCGAGTCCGGTAAGATCGTTCCAAGCCGCATCACTGGTACTAGTGCAAAGTATCAGCGTCAGCTCGCTACTGCTATCAAGCGCGCTCGCTTCTTAGCCCTGTTACCTTACACCGATCTTCACAGCCGTTAATTTCCACTGGCCCGGCTAATCCCGGGACAATGAGTTCAGGCTTACAAGATTAAAAGGAATTTTCTAATGGAAATTATTCTGCTCGATAAGATCGCTCACTTAGGCGGTCTTGGTGACAAGGTAAAGGTTCGCAACGGCTATGCCCGTAACTTCCTGTTACCAAAGAAGAAGGCTGTTTTAGCTACCGAAGAGAACTTAAAGAAGTTCGAAGCTGAGCGTGTTCAGTACGCTGCCAAGATTGCTGCTGAGTTAGACGCTGCTCAGGCCCGCGCCAACAAGATCGTTGAGCTCGGTTCTGTAACCATCGCCTCCAACGCTGGCGATGAGGGCAAGTTATTCGGCTCTATCGGTACCCGTGACATCTCTGAGGCTTTAACTGCCGCTGGTGTTGAGGTACACAAGAGCGAAGTTCGTATGCCAGAGGGTGTTATCCGCTCTGTTGGCGAGTACGAGATTGCTCTCCAGCTGCACGCTGACGTTAAGACCACCGTTAAGGTTGTCGTTATCGGCTCCAAGTAATCTGTGATTACTGATATCCGATGAAAAAATAGGGCAGGATGCAATGCATCCTGCCTTATTTTTTTTGGCTGAAAGCAGCCCGGAAGCGGCACCGGATGGCGGCAGGCTTCGTCCGCCGCCGGCCGGTCGGCTGCAGCATCCTGGGGTGCTGGCCAGGCAGCCCTCGGGCCATGGGCCAGACTCGGGGCAGGCCACAGGCCCGGCTATGGTGCCGGGGATATTGCAAGCCGGGCTGTGTTTGGCCACAATATCAGCTCAGTGCCCATAAATTTATGGGCCGGTCAGACAGTCAGCTGCACGGACTCCTGCATATGAGGTATCCCTGTGGGCCTTTTGCTTTCTTCCGGGCAGGACCGTATGGCTGCAGTCTTTCGGACAGCGGTGTCCATTTGGGCTTTTGCCTCAGGGCAGCACTTTGTTCATTTTTTGAGGTTCAGGGATGACAGTGGAACATTTATCTGCACAAAAGCAGAAAGAGCGTGAGACTCAATACATGACAGTTGAGGTAAGTGAGGCTGATCGTCACGATCACAGCATCACTCTGCCTGATCTGGATAACATGCCACCGGTGAAACTGGTTGCCCTTGATATGGATGGTACTACTTTGCGGGAGGACAAGACTTTCTCTCCTCTGCTGATTGAAACCATTCACAAGGTACAGGAGAAGGGCATTGCCGTTGCTATCTGTACCGGACGGGCTCCTGAGAGTATTGCTGATCTGGCTGAGGTTCTGGGCCTTACCCGTGGCCATGGCTACTGCGTCTGTTTTAATGGCGGCTCTCTGGTCAATATCAACGAGCTGGAAAAGGACCTGGCCATAAACACCATCAATGCCCAGGATCTGATTGATATTGAGGCTGTAGCTGCTTCATGCGGCTGTGCCGTGCATGCCTATTCCACCCGCCGTCTGCTGCTTACTGAGAGCAATATAGTCTTTACCGAGATGGAAATTGCCGCCTCCATGCAGCCATTTGAAAAGCTGCTCTTCCCTGATGAGGTCAATCCTGAGGAGACTGCCTACAAATTAATAGTGGTAGGCGATGCTGACAAACTCGACAAGGTGCGCGCAAGCTGTCCTGCAGATTTTTCAGAGCGTTTTAACATTGCCCGTACCCATCCAAACTTCCTTGAGTTCATGAACAAGGGCTGTTCCAAGGGCGCTACCCTGGCCCGTCTGTGCAAGATGCTGGGCTTTGGTATGGAGAATGTGGCTGCATTTGGCGATGCCGAGAATGACATTGAGATGGTGCGAGATGCCGGTGTAGGCGTAGCTGTGGCCAATGCCATGCCGACTTTAAAGGCCGTAGCCCGCTACCATACCCTCAATTACCTCGATGACGGTGTAGCTGTTTACCTGCGCAAGCTGCTGCGTCTTTAGTCTGCTGTCCTGCAACTGCAAGCCAGGCCTGAGCCTGGCAGGCGCTGCAGAGCGCAGCCTGGTCTGCAGGCAGCGCCATTTCAGCAGCCATGGCTGATGCAGGGTGGCTGACCAGATATGATCCCGGATGAACTGTTCTTGTGAGCAGGGCGTCCGGGATTTGTTTTTATAGAATTGCCTAATTGCACACTAAAGTTTATGTGGCACAATATGCCCCATGCCCAAAGAGGGCATAAAGCGCTTAACTGTGCGATTGTTATGCGTTTTGAGATAATCAGTTGGATAAATTACTGTCCGGTATCTTCTCTTATCAGGGCGGCTGTTTTCGGTTACTGTCACAGCAACCCACGGTCCTCAAAGGCCACTGAGGCCGGGCCACTCAGGCCAGAGCCATGGCCGGGGCCACAGGCCAGAGCCATGGCCGGGGCCACATGTCAGGAGCATGGCCGGGGCCACAGGCCCTGGGCATGCCATGGCTGATGCTATGGCATCGTGGCCAGGGCTGCTCTGCAGACAGAGAATTGATGAGAAGGTTGTTGATACTGGTGCTGCCGGACCAAGGAAAAAATCTGATGAGTGAAACTAAAGCTGCCAGAACTTTCACAGAAATTGCTGGCAACACTGCCGGACTGAAAGATGGTCACAAGGGTGTAGACAGCCTGCCATTAAAGGTTACGCTCAAGGCTTTTGGCATTATGCTCAAGAGCTACTGGGGTACGCGCGACAGCCTCAAGTCATGGCTGCTGCTGGCCATTATCATTGGCCTGACCGGAGGATCTGTTTATATCGCCACCTCCATCAATACCTGGTACAAGACCTTCTGGGATACTATCCAGAATTACGATATTGACGGCTTTAAACAGCAGCTGGTGGTCTTTGCCACGCTGGCTACCATTCACGTGGTAGTGAGCGTTTATAACGCCTACCTCAAGTCGTGCCTGTCCATTAACTGGCGTACCTGGCTTACAGGCAAGACCATGGATCGCTGGCTGCAAAGTGACAATTACTACAAGCTCCAGCTGGCTGACAAGAACACTGATAACCCTGATCAGCGTATTGCCGAAGACCTGAACATGTTTGTTTCGGCAACCATTGTGCTCATTTTAGGTACTGCCACTGACCTTGCCATGATGATTTCCTTTGGCGTGGTGCTCTGGCAGCTCTCATCAGCTGTAGACATTACCGTTCTGGGCATGGATATCCATCTGCCTGATGGCTATATGTGCTATCTGGCTCTGCTTTACGCTGTGCTTGGTAC
The DNA here is from genome assembly GCF_023051105.1 of Anaerobiospirillum sp. NML120449. Taxonomy (GTDB): domain Bacteria; phylum Pseudomonadota; class Gammaproteobacteria; order Enterobacterales; family Succinivibrionaceae; genus Anaerobiospirillum. The sequence continues at coordinate 93,384 of NZ_JALKIL010000011.1, forward strand.
GGCTCTGACTTTCTGGCTGGGTAAGCCTCTGGTACGTCTGAACTTCAGACAGCAGCGCTATGAAGCCGATTTCCGTTTCTCCCTGATCCGTGTACGTGAAAATGGCGAGTCCATCGCCCTTTACAAGGGTGAGCATGAGGAGAACAAATATCTGCGTCAGTCCTTTGCTGATCTGGTAGCCAACTACATCAAACTTATTGTCTGCACCAAGCGTCTGGGCTTTTTAACCATTGGTTATGCTCAGACTGCCGTGATTTTCCCAATGCTGATCTCAGCTCCGCTGTACTTTGCCAAGATCATCACCATGGGATCTATCATGCAGATTTCCTCAGCCTTTGGCCGTGTTCAGGACAGTCTGTCTACTCTGGTTTCCAACTTCACCTCATGGGCATCATGGAAGTCAGTGGTTGACCGTCTTGCTCTGTTCTATCTGTCAATGGAAGAGGTTGAGGCCCTGCACTGTCTGCCGGTCAAAAAGGATGCCCATCAGCTTGAGGTGCGTAACCTTACAGTAAAGAGCCCACGTGGCAAGCTGCTGCTTGACGGTCTGTCTCTTGATATGAGCAATGGCGACTCTCTGTTAATCCGTGGTCCTTCAGGCTGTGGCAAGTCAACTCTTATCAAGGCTCTGGCCGGTATCTGGCCTTACAGCAGCGGTGAAGTTCACTACATGAACGGAGCCAGCACGCTCTTCCTGTCGCAAAAGCCTTATCTGCCACAGGGCTCACTGCGCCTTGCTGCTTCCTATCCGTCTGAGCCGGTAACCGATGGCCGCACCGAAGAGTTCTTCAAAATGGTGGGGCTTGAGCATCTTGTTGAGCATCTTGATGAGGTTGATACCTGGAGTCATATCCTTTCTCTGGGTGAACAGCAGCGTGTGGCCATTGTCCGTGCTCTCATCAATACTCCGGACATACTCTTCCTTGATGAAGCCAGCTCAGCCATGGATGAAAAGACTGAGGCCATGGTCTATGACCTCCTGCACAAACGTCTTAACAGGTCCATTATCATTTCAGTAGGACATCGCTCTACCCTGATCTCAAGGCACAAAAACGTCCTTACCTACGATGGCAAAGGCCGCTGTGAAATCTGTTTTGCCTCTGATCTGCTGGGTTCAAGTGCCAAAGGATCACATGCCCAGAGCTATGCCGGAGACCTAATGGCAGATTACGATCGCAATGAGCTGCTCGGAACCACTCTGTCAGACTCTGATGGCCGCCCATCAGCTCTCTCACAGCAGCAGGCCGATGTCGCAGCTGCAGCTGCTACGGCAGCCGCTGCTGTCGCCGCTGCAGCACATGACAGCAGCGTGCAGGGCTCTGAGGGCACTCTCAGGCCATAATGACCGGGGCCTTAGCCGTGGTTCTGATGCCTGATGCCAAGGGCTGATGCCCAGGGACTGATGCCTCAGGCCTGAGCATCATGCTGCATGGCAGCCAGGCAGCCAGCCAGGCAGCCAGCCAGGCAGTCTGGCAGCCAGCCAGGCAGTCATGATTGCCCATCAGCGCAGCAGCGTGTCTGTCACGCAGAGACTTTTTAAGGCGCTTTACAAAAGATACCCCAAAAGAAAAACAGGACCATATGCTCTGGAGCATATGGTCCGTTTTTTTTCCATTAAGTAAAATGCCCTGCAAATGGCAGGGCAGGAACAGCCGACATGCTCGCCTGGGCAGCACTTTATGCAGACGTGCAGAGAGCTCATGAATACCAGGGCCATGGCTCTCACCCATATGCCTCATGGCCTGCGCCGCTGCCATGCAGCCTTGATTCCTGGGTGGATTGCTGCGGTGTCCACACGCCTCAGGTGACCATGGGTATTTCAAAACGCTTTCCAAAATAAAAGAGACCACATGTACTTGAGCAGATGGTCCCTTTTTTTCCATTAAGTAAAATGCCCGGCAGCTGGCCACAGGCTGTGGCAACGGCCAGCGTTTACGGAGGAGGTGCGCACCAGTGCCTGCGCGCTGCTGCGGCGCTGCAACGGCGCTGTTGCAGCGCAGCTGAGCTGCGGGGATGCATAATGAAAAAAAGCCATGGGTTTCCCCATGGCTTTTGGTTCAGCTGTGCAGTCAGCTGACGGGCTGACTGCGGTCAGACTGAATTACTTAATTAAGGTGCTGTATTCGTAGTTGAAGCTTGCTACATCAGCAGAAGACACTGGCTTTAAGGTTACAGTGTACTTGTACTGTCTGTCAGCAGGGTTCTGGTACTTCTCAAATGGCATGGCGCCCCATGAGTTGTCACCACCCAGACCCATCTGACGCTCGGTTAAGCGTAAGGTGATGTCGCCTTCTTTCATGTAGAAGCTGTGGTTGTAGTTGGACAGCTGCTCTGGGGTGTACAGCAGAGCGTTGAACTCGATTGGATCGCCGCCCTCAGCCTTGGCCATCAGACCAACGCCATCGTCGTTGGTTAAGGCAACCCAGCGAACATCGGTGTGGTTACCGGTTTCCTGTGGCTTGATGAAGTCGGTGTAGAAGTCCTTGACGTCCTTGCTGTAAACGCCTACCGGGTAACCCCACTGACGGTCGATGTAGTTCTCATCTGGACCACGGCCAAACCAGGTGACGTTGGCAAACTCACGTGGCATGGTCAGCATGTTGCTGATCTCAGGAATGATTGGCAGACCGGCTGTTGGGTTTAAGGTGGTCTCAATCCTGATGTCACCGGAACCGTAGACGGTAAATACCTGCTCATAACCGGAGTTGTCTGCTACAGGCAGAGTGCTGGAAACCTTGAAGGTAACCTGCTGGTCGGAATCCTTGACAGTCTCAACCTTGACAACCTTCTTGCTCAGACCGGCATAACGCCACTTGGAGGTCAGGAACTGGTAGTAGTAACCGAGGTCAGAGTCAGTACCGGCACGGTAGAAGTTAGGCATAATGCCTGGGGTCTTGATGGAGCCGTGATCGTTAGGAATAATCAGATCCTTGCCCATGTACTTGATACCGGTTACGGTACCGGCAGCGCGGTCGAAGGTAACAACCAGATCACCAGTGGAATTTGTTACGGTAGTTAAGATGCCGTCTTCAGCAACCTTGAGGGCTGGCATGGAGGCAACTTCAACAACTGGCTGGGCAACCTCAGCGTCACTGGCAAAGTCAAGGGCGAACTGCTCGTGAGCAATCTCGTGACCGGCTGGGGCATATGGCTCATCCTGCTTGAGAGCGAAGGATACGTTGAGGAAGTAATCGGCACCGGCCTTAACCTGTGGCCTGGTGAAGCCGATCTTGATGCTCTTGCTGGTCAGCGGAGCAACATCGAGATCCTCTGGGCTTAACTTGCCGGACTCGATAACAACACCGTTCTCGGTCAGGTTCCAGGAAGCTTCAAACTCGTTGAGGTTGGTAAAGAGCTTGCGGTTTTCCAGAACAAACTTGCCATTGCTGGCGTTGTCAGCTGTCATGGCGATCTCTTCATAACCCTTCTTAACCTCAACCAGCTCTGGCTGAACAGTGAAGTCAGCGGAGATCAGGCCATTGGCGCAGAAGTTCTTGTTATTTGGATTGCCGGAGCGGATGTCATCCCAGTCACCGCCGTATGACAGGTAAGTAGGCTTGTCATACTTCTTGTTGGTGGTGCCTTCAAAGTCGAGCCATAACAGGGAGCTTGAATCAACCTTGCGGTCGGTTCTGGCCAGCTCAGCCTGATCAAGAGCGCGGTTGTAGATACGTACGCTGTCGATTAAGCCCTTGAAGGTTGGGAGGGTTTCAGCCTTGGTAGCGTCGAATAATGGAACACCACCGATACCTACAGGGTTAGGACCAACTGCAATGCCCTTTGGATTGATGGCAGTGGCAACAACCTTGCCATCCAGATAGAGCTTCATGACCTGACCGTCGTAAACACCGGCTACGTGGTGCCACTTGTTGTTCCAGTCAGCTGGAGTTGGGATGGAAGCTGAGAACTTCTCGATTACGCCATCAGCATTGGCTTCGCCGCCGTAGATGTAGAACTCGATGTTGTCAGAAACAACCTTCTTGCCCTCGGAGTCGTAGTTTACATTGCGGTGCAGACCGTAAGACTCGTTACGGGAAGCCATCATGTCGCCCTTCATGATGATTGGGGCATCAAGAGCTGGCTGGTCCTTGGCTGGCTTTACAGTAGCCTCGAGGGTAAATGGCTGGTTGCCGCTTAATACCAGGCTTGGGTCATTGTAGACGGAAGCAAAACCGTCCATGGCTCTGCCGTTCTTGCCGGCTACCAGCTTACCGGTCAGGCGAACTTCCAGGTTGGAGGCCTTCTCGGAGAGCATCTTGTCAACAGGAGTTGGGATCTCTAAAGACTGATCACGCCAGTCCCAGATAAAGCCGCCCTGTAAGATTGGGTGCTGGTTGTAGAAGTCCCAGTAGTCCTTGAAGTTACCGATGCCGTTACCCATGCCGTGTGCGTACTCACACTGCAGCTCAGGCTTGTCACCGTTCCTGGCCCACCAGCCCAGCGGGTTGGCGTTCATGTCTGGATTATCAAGGTCGTTTACACGACGGTACATACGGGACCAGACATCAACCTCAGGGATGTCACGGTGAGCCTCGTAGTGAACCAGACGGGTAGGATCCATCTGATGGCAGGTGTCAGCCAGGATCTTCCATACGTCGCCGCCATAGCTCTCGTTACCCAGGGACCACATGATGATGGATGGGTGGTTCTTGGCGCGCTCGATGGTGGAGACCATGCGGTCTAAAGAAGGCTCAATCCAGTCTGGATCGGAAGCTGGCAGTACGGAGTCGATGGAATCGGACTCAACGTTGGCCTCGTCCATCATGTACAGACCGTACTCATCGCACAGCTCGTACCAGCGTGGCTCGTTTGGATAGTGGGAGTTACGTACGGAGTTGAGATTGTACTGCTTCATCAGCATGATGTCGCGAATCATGGACTCTTCGCTGATGTAACGGCCGTTCTGTGGGCTGATCTCGTGACGGTTTACACCACGGAAGACGATTGGCTTGCCATTAACAGCAACCTGGGCCTTGTTGGTACCACGGTTGAAAATTTCAACCTTGCGGAAACCGACATTGGAGGAAGTGGTTTCAACAATGTTGCCCTGTGGATCACGTAAGGTGATTAAGGCGCGGTAGAGGTTTGGCTTTTCAGCAGACCACTTTAATGGATCGCTTACCTGCCTGGAGAAAGTAACCTCAGCAAGACCGGCGGTAGCGTCGTAGGTAGCACCGGTGCCGTGCATGGTGGCAGTAGTGGCGGTCTTTGCAAAGTCGACAGGAGTCTTCTCGGTGAATACAGCCTTGCCATCCTTGTCAAGCAGGGTGGTCTCTACAGTGTAGCCCTGTGGACCCTGTGGCAGCATGGTGCGGATCTTGGCAGTGAAGTTAAAGGTAGCGTCCTTGTACTCCTTGTCCAGATCGGTGGTGTAAGCAAAATCAAAGAGGCTGGCGTTCTTGTCCTTGGCGATCAGAGCAACGTCACGGAAGATACCGCTAAGACGGATATAGTCGTGGTTTTCGAGGTAGGAGGCATCAGACCAGCGATATACCTGAACAGCAATGGTGTTCTTCTTGCCAGGAGCATTTAAGTACTTGGTGATGTCAAACTCGGAGGCGGTGAAGCTGTCCTCGCTGTAGCCTACCTTGTGGCCGTTTACCCACAGGTAGAAAGCGGACTCGACGCCCTGGAAGTTAACCAGAATCTGCTTGCCATCCCAGTTTGCTGGAGTGGTGAAGTCTCTGCGGTAGGAGGCAACAGGGTTGTATACGGTAGGGGATACGCCTACGCCAGGCTCTTCAGTGCCCAGCCAGGAAAGACGGGTATCGGTGTAGTATGGACGGTCAAAGCCCTGAGTCTGCCAGGAGCCTGGAACCTGAATGTTGGCCCATTTGCTTACGGAGTAGCCTGGCTTGAAGAACTCGGTATTGCGCTCGTGAGGGTTCCTGGCAAGGGAGAACTTCCAGGTGCCGTTTAACAGCATGTAGTTCTCGGAGCGGCTGCGGTCACGGGCCAGGGCGTCCTCCTCACTGGTAAATGAGTAGAAAGAGCTGTGGGCCTTTTCGCGGTTTACTGCATAGACAGTTGGCTGATCAAACCACTCTTCACCCTTGAAGACGTCGGCCTTTGGATCACGGGCCTTTGGCAGATCGGTAGAAACACGTAAGGAGCCGTCGTGGACTTTCACTACGGTATCAGGGCCGGCATTCCATTTGGCATTCTGACCATTAGACTCACAGCCGGCTACAGCAAGTGCTGAGCATATGGCAATAGTAAGGAGGCTAGGCTTTAAATTCTTCATGAATTCTCTTCCCCAGAGTCGTAGCAGCAGCTACGAAAATTAAACACACAACAGCGTACTTTTCAGTCAGCGTTCCCGGACAGTCACATTCGTCATATCTGTGGAAACGTTTACACGGATAAAGCTGAAAAGACGAAACAAACCTTAATTCACTGGTTTAAACTCCAGTGTCTGTCAGGTACCTTATGTTTCGTATGCGCACAGCTTCGTGCCTGTGCGGGCTGATTGAACCAGTGCACGACCACGTGCAGCGCAAATAAACTTAACTAAAAGCGGTACATCAAAAAAAGCCCAAATATGACATTCGTGAGATACAAGTCACATAATACTTGGAACTTATCTCCTGAAACCGGACTTATGTCACAGGTGAAAATGTGTTGTCATACAAGCAAACTGATATATGAATATCGATAACATGTTACCGGGGGACACCCTTGTTTGCGCCGGAAAATGTATAAATAAAAAAAGCCGTTTTCCATTCAGAAAACGGCTTTTTCAGCTGTTTTAGCAGCCAGAGGCATTCAGAGTGACTCTGCAAAAATGAGTTTGCGCTTCCGCCTGCATTGAATGCCATAAATCTGCAGCGACGCCAGGCTCCTGCCATACATCAAGCTTAAGCCTGCATGCCAACATGCAGGCGTCTCAGGGAGCGATCTGGCATGCTCATGTGTTCACTGACAGTCAGGGCGCTGCCAGGGCGGCCCAATGTGCACTGCCTGGTGCCTGGGCAGCAACCAGGCTGGCCTTGAAGCTTGCTGGTGCGGCTAGTCGTCGCGGGCGTTCTTTTCTTTTACGTAGCCCTTGGACATGGCGCGGCGCATTACGGCCTGCAGGGATGCAAAGCGGTTGGTCAGAACTTCAGACGGACCAAAGAGCGGACGCTGGCCTTTGAGGAATTTATAGTCGTAATCGTCAACAGCGCGTATTATCAGTTTGTACAGACCTACTACGGCCAGGATGTTAGGAATAACCATCAGACCATTGAACATGTCTGCAAGCTCCCATACCAGGTTTACCTCAAGGAAGGCACCCATAAGCAGGAAGCACAGCACCATTACCGAGAAGAGATTGAGGTTGCGGTAGCCAAAGAGGAACTTGAAGTTCTGGGCAGCAAAGAAGTACCAGCCGATAATGGTAGTAAAGGCTGCAAAGAACAGACAGACGGCTACGAAGCCGGCACCGGCCTCACCCATGCCCCTGATAAAGGCGGTCTGGGTCAGAACGATACCAGTGGTCTTGCCATCAAGAGAGCCGGTTACCAGAATTACCAGAGCGGTAGCGTTGAGCACGATGAAGGTGTCGATGGTAAGGCCGATAATGGCGGCCATGCCCTGCTCGGCAGGGTGTCTGACACGGGCAACAGCATGGGCGTGAGGAGTAGAACCCATACCGGCCTCATTTGAGAACAGACCACGGGCTACACCATAGCGTATAGCTTCCTTGATACCGGCACCGATAACACCGCCGGTAGCAGCCTCAGGATTGAAAGCACCAACTATAATGGACTTGAAAGCAGGAAGAATCATGTCGAAGTTGATGGCCATGATGTAAAGGGCGCCCAGTACATATACACCTGCCATGAAAGGCACAATCTTCTCGGCAAAACTGGCAATGCGCTTGATGCCTCCAATGAAGATAAAGCCGGCAAGGCAGATAAGGATCATGCCTGAGAACCAGTTAGGCACGTTAAAGGCTGAGGAGAAGGCTGTGGTGATTGAGTTGGCCTGCACCATGTTGCCGATAAAACCAAGGGCAATGATGATGAGAGCCGAGAACAGAATGGCCAGAGACTTGAGGCCCAGACCCTTGTAGATATAGTAGGATGGACCGCCGGTGATATTGCCCTCGCCATCACGGGTACGGTATACCTGAGCCAGAACGGCCTCGGCAAAGATAGTACCCATACCGAAGAAAGCAGCTACCCACATCCAGAAAATGGCTCCTGGTCCACCCATAACCATGGCAGTGGCTACACCGGCCAGGTTGCCTGTACCCACCTGAGCGGCAATGGCAGTAGCCAGAGACTGGAATGAGGTCATACCGTGCTGACCGGCCTTTTCACCGCTGAAGGAGAAGTTGCCGAACACGTGTTTGAAAGCACGGGTAAAATGACGGATCTGAACAAAGCGCAGCTTGAAAGTAAAGAAGATACCTGTGCCCACCAGAATAGGGATAAGGCACCAAGGTCCCCAGAGAATGAAGTTAATTTCACGCACAATATGCGTGAGCTGATCCATAGTAGACATGAGAATTTTCCAGAGTACAGGAAGGAAAACCGGTCTGCAGTACTCAATCCGCTCTTGCCTGTGCCGGCAGCGCCTTATGCAGGCAGGCGTCAGCCTGATGTCGGGGCACGGTTTGAGAGCAGCAGTTTCGGCTGATATGTTGAACAGGGGACAGGAAGCGCAATCCACCAGAACAGAGCCGAAGATCAGAATTACTGGTAATACGAAACTGCAGTTGATAAAAAAAGCGCATTAGCATGCGTCGGGCTATTCTAGCATATCAGCCCTGTTACTGCCCTTATATAGTGCAATATTGGCCGTCTTTACCACGCCAGCCCGGCTCTTGCACCGAAATAAGCAGCCAGCACTGTCATGACCCACCTGCCACCGTATTGCTGGCTGGGAAGATGCGGGCAACGTGCTCCACCGGAGCATGTCATCTGACGCTGAGCTCTCAATGAGCTTAACGCACAGCGCGTCCAATGGTTATGACCATGGCTACGACCAGGGTATGCATGGAGGCCAGGGCATGCATGGAGAGCAGGAGCCTGCATGTTTGTCCAGGCAGAACATGCATGTAGAGCTGGAGCATGCATGTATGGTCCGGGCAGAACATGCATGGACGGCTGGAGCCTGCATGTATGGTCCGGACATGACATGAATGGAGGGCAGTGATCCTGGGAATGGAGAAACAAAAAGGGCTGATGCCAAAGCATCAGCCCTTTTTGTAACAGGAAATCTGCAGGCTTTATTTTTCCATGCTGACCTTGCTGCCAGTTGTGCTCAGATCAGATGGCTGGCTGCCATCAGCCTGAGCCAGTGCAGCAGGGCTGCTGTCGGCAGCAGCTGCAGCTGATGCGGACGGGGCTGTGTCTGACGGTGTTGAGGCTGCTGATGCTGCGGCATCAGAAGCGGAAGCTGAGCTGTCCATGTTGGCAGCAGTGCTTGTGCCATTGCCATTTTTTTCAGGGCAGCCGCATGGGGCAGGATGTGGGTGACTGTCATCAGTAAAGGTCTTGAGGCGGCTGTGGAAGCGCTTTTTGAGGTAGACAATCAGAATGATGACAAAGAGCAGACCCAGAGCAAGGTAGATCATCTTCTGCACATCCTTGACGTACTCCATGAGCAGGTCAAGATTGTCGGCAAAGAAGTAGCCAAGATAGACCCATACCGGTACGGAAATGAGGGCCGCAAAGCCGTCCATAAGTATAAAGGTCAGATAGGAAATGCGGCGGCTCATGCCGGCCACGAGGAAGATAGGTGAGCGCAGACCCGGCAGGAAGCGGGCGACAAACAGCAGTGACAGACCGTACTGCTTGAACTTGCGCTGAATATGGGAAAAGCGGCGTGGAGAAAGGATGCGGCGGAACATGCGGATACGCTGAATGCGATAACCGAAGACACGTCCGGCAATGAACATTATGCTGTCGCCGATAAGAACGCCGGCCAGACCAACCAGACACATGGTATGAGGGTTGGCAAAATCAAGGCCGGAAATAACACCACCTGAAACCAGGGTGATGTCTTCAGGGACCGGTAGACCAAAGCCGCACAGGATTAAGATTCCAAATACAGCCAGATAGCCATAGTCAGTAAAGAAGGCGATTAAAAAGTCTAACACTTCAGATCCCTTTAAATGAGAGCCCGGGCCGGTAAAGGCCTGGTCAGCAAGGTCAACTTCGGCAGAATTACTTCATGTCAAATCTGGCATGTGCCATGACATTCTGTCAGTGCTCAGGGAGCAAACCCATACACATGTTAAGAGTACTCTGTCCGTCACATGCGGCATCTGCACAGGCAGGATGCTAAAACCGACAAAACAAGAACTGATCAGCAATTATACTCTAATGTAATGCTAACTCTAATAAGTTCTTGTCGACTACAGACGCAGATACACATATTAAGTTCCAAATTCGTTGTCATTGCTGCCTGCCTGCAACAGTGTCAATGGTACTGAAAATACAGCAGGAACGACTCACCTGTCCAGACAGACAGGACTGACTATAAGCATGATAAAGGAAGCTGAACAGGCGTGCATACACTTTCAGAATCGACAGGAATATTATCAGATTTTTGATGGTTTTCTAGAAAAAATCGGTCCTTTTGAGGCATTTTCAGCTGTTTTTTACAACTTTTTTATGTTTTTTCGCCCATTTTGCTCAAAGGAACCATATGCTCAAATCAGCCCATAACAACTGAGCTTTTTCCCCGGAAAATCCTCTCAAAACACCAGGAAAATACTGAGTTTCACCCATCTCCTGGCCCCTTGCCCAGTACCACAGCCCTGCAGGCAGTAACCAGTCAGCCCAGCCATACAGCCTTACATCAGGACAGCAAGATATCAGGTCAGCCAGACAGCCAGATATCAGGCCAGCCAGACAGCCAGCAATAAGCCGTCCAGAGGCAGGACATCTACCAGCCCGCAACCAGCCGTTTGACGGCCATCAGGCGCTCAAGTGGCCCGGGCTCTGTGCTACTCAACTCATTTCATAGCATCACCGTGCCTGCTTTTATTGCCTTGCTCTGTCGTGAGCTGAGCTCCTTAATGCGCCTGGGGACGGGCAGGGTCTGAGAGGCAATATGTCCAGTCAGCAAGCTGTGACAGCTCGCCGCCACAATCTGCCAGGCATGACCGGTCCAGGCAACTGCATGGCTTTCAAACTGTTTTACTGCATCGCTACTGGAACGGCCTGGCAGAATTAATACATACGCAAGGCAGATGAAGCTGTGCACTGTCCTGCAGTACTCCTTCAGGCCCGGTAACCTGGCTCCTGAGCAGTGATGGGGGTGACTGGCAGTGATTTGTGGATACGGACAGTTGTGGGCAGTGAATAGCGGTGACGGGTAATGATGGGGATACGGGCAGTTGTGGGAAGTGACGCGCTGCGGATCGATGGGACAATGTACGCCTGCAATGACTGTCAGGGGCAGCGCGCAAGGAAAGAGCAGGCAGACTGTTAAAGGCAGTGATCTTTGAGCGTACTGTGCAGTTGAGGTTGCAGCTCCATGAGGGGGTGCAGTATTGCTGTCTTGCTGGCGCCGCTGTGTGATTAAGTGGCAAGTTGATGTTGCTCTCTGTTACGGCTCAGATGGGCCGGCTTTGCCGGCTGGAGTGGCGGTGCACGCGGGCGTGGTGGTTTTGGAGGCCTCTTTTTGACTCCGTGGAGCTGTGGCATATGGGGAGGACTGTTCAGGCAGAATGGCAACAGGTATGGCAGCTCAGGGGAATATTGACTGTTGCAAAAGCGTGGAGTCATTTTTTGGTGGCAGTTTCTGTATTTATGTCAGCTTTGGGGCTCAGGGGAGGTGATATTGTGTGACTGCCGTTAAATCAGGGGGATGACCGGGGGCTTTGCAGGCTGTTTCGGCTTTATAAAGACCGATTTTTGCCTTATACTTTGGAAGCTTTTGCCTTGAATTTTTCAGGTATGAAACAGTTCGATTTTGCGGACTGCCATGAGGCTGTGAACTCATGGGTGGTTGGAGATTAGGAGAAAGTTTTTATGGCAGCTTCAAAGGGAACACCAGGCGCACAGGGTGAGCGTAATCCCTTACGCATGGTGCTCTTTATTTTGAGTATTGGCCTGTGCCTTTTTGGCTTTTATTCCATTCTGGATTTTCAGAGTTCTGTTCAGGCTCAGCTCAGTGGTGAGCTTATTCTGGGCCAGGTGGATTCTGCCAGCTACAATCATAAGGACTCTCCTGTCTTAGGCTTCCTCTTTGAATACTTCGGTATTCTTACCTACCTCTTTGCCCTGATGATTGTCTATCTGGGCTACTTCCTCGTACTTAAGCCTGTTGATATCTGGCATGCCGATTTTTACAAGGCTTGTCTGCGACTGCTGGGCTTTAACTTCCTGCTTATAGGCCTTGCCGGCGTACTGTCACGAACAGCTGATCTGGGCACCACCGGTGCCGGTGGTCTGCTGGGCGATATGCTCAACATGTTCTTTGACCTGGCTCTGCCAGGCTTGCTCAGTGTCTTTATCTTCGCCATTACAGCTTTCTGCGGTTTATCCATGTTAATGGGCCGCAATCCATTTTTCCTCTTTGACGGCCTTGGTGAAGTCTTCTTCAAGGTACTTCCAGCCCGTTCACGCAAGAGCCAGTCTGAATCCGTGTCAGAGTCTGAACTTCAGGAGCGTCTTGCTGCCGGTGCTCAGGATGATGGTATTGATGCCCGTGCGCTGGCAGCAGGCGGCGCCGGGGCAGCTCTGGCAGCAAGCGCCCTGGGCTCTGAGGCTCAGGCAGCTGGAAATGAGCTGCAGCCTGGCATGAGTGATCTGGTTATTCCTCTTGATGATCCTGCCGACCTTAATGACGACGGCACTCAGGCAAATGGTCTGGGCAGCTCCGACGCCCTTGCCTTTGGCCAGCCTGTACCTCTTGATGACGGTATCCCTTCACTGCCAGATCTCAATGGCGAGCGCGGTGACACTCTGTCTCTTCAGCAAGGCCAGCAGCTGCAGGATCTCGACTCAGCTTCTGTAGCCGGTAATGGTGCTGCAGCTACTGGTGCAGCAGATGTAGCCGCCGCAGCTGGTGCAGCCGATGCAGACGCCGCTCAGGCCCATTCATTAAGGCTGCCTGATGATCTGCTGGGCGACATGGGGGGCGCTGGTGACATGCCTGAATCTCAGAGCATGGGTGGTCATCAGTACAGTCCTGATATGCCTGACCATGTCAACAACATGGATGATGCCTTCCTGCAGGCTGCTGTTGAGGCCGCCCGTGATCAGGAACTTGAGGGGCAGGATGACGGATCAGCCATGTCTGGCGATTTCTTTGGCAATGTAATCACTGGCGAACATGGTCGCATGTCTCCTGATCTGAAGCCTGATTACAATATCCAGGAGCCAGGTTCACTCAATAATCAGCTTGACAGCTCAATTCAGGATGCCGCTGCTCTGGAGCATGAGGCTCTTAACAGCTCAGATCCTGATGTGGCCAGCGACTTCTTCAGCGGCCCAATTGTCAGCGATGCCGAACAGAGAATGGCTGGAGGCGTAGACGCCCTCGAGGGTGAACATGTTCCTGGTGATGTCTCTCCAATGCCTGACCTTGGAGATAGCGCTCCGGTTAACGATTTCTTTGCAGCCACCATGAACGATGCCATGCGTGAGAGCATGGCCCATGATTCAGCTGCAGCCCCGGCTGATTCCGGCGAGGCAGTCGAAATGGGCAATGCCCCAGGTAGCATGCGCGACAGCATGGGCGGTATGCGCGATGGCATTAATGACGCCATGGGAGCTGATTACGATTCAGATCAGTTCGGGCGTGCTGCTGACAATATCAGCCAGGCTGATGATTCTTACAGGGATTTTGCCCCTGAGGCCGGTGCTCCAGACACTCTGGGAGCTGATCAGGGCGGAATTCAGGGTATTGCTGCTGATGATTCATTTGCCTCATGGCAAGATGAAGCTCAGAGAGCTGCCGACAGTGCTCAGCCTGATGTTCAGCCTTCTCAGGATCAGAATCTGCGTTCAGCTGCGCCAGCTGCTGAGGTCGACCGCGCTGCAGATGACCTTCTGCCAGTTGCAGGTGAGTTCTATGATGAAGCTGCAAATGCAGCTGCTGATGCCTCTGAGGGCATGACCTCTGACTCATCTGTAGCTGCAGCCCGCAGTGCTATTTCCGCTGCCGCCGCAGCTGCAGCTGGTCGTGCTGCAGCTGCTGGATTTACCGGCGCTGCCGGTGCTGCAGCCGCTCATGCAGCTGGCAGTGCCGCTTCCGGTCCTGTAATGGCTCTGAGTGCTGCAGCTGATCACTTCAGGGATCGTGCTGCTGCAGATAAGGATGCTGCTGAGCGGGATGAAGCAGCCCGTCGTGAGCGCGAGGAGGCCAAACGCCTGGAGCGCGAGCGCCAGGAGCGTGACGATGCTGCCCGCCGTGAACGCGAAGAGGCTGAGCGCAAGGAGCGTGAGGAAACTGAACGTCGTGAACGTGAAGAGGCTGAGCGCAAGGAGCGTGAGGAAGCTGAACGCCGTGAGCGCGAAGAGGCTGAGCGCAAGGAGCGTGAGGAAGCTGAGCGCAAGGAGCGTGAGGAAGCTGAACGTCGTGAGCGCGAAGAGGCTGAGCGCAAGGAGCGTGAGGAAGCTGAACGCCGTGAGCGCGAAGAGGCTGAGCGCCTGGAGCGTGAAGCAGCTGAAGCAGCGGCCGCTGAGGCTGCAGCTGCAGAGGCCGCCGCTCAGGCTGCTGCCGAGGCTGAGGCGGCCCGTGCTGCTCAGGAAAGTGGCAAGCCTGAGGGGGCTGATGAGAACAGCCCTTATGGTTACGGCACTTATGCTGCTACCCATAAGCTGCGTCGCGAGCGTGAAGATCATGCTGCTGTTGCTGCACCTGAGACAACAGAATCTCAGGGCAATAAAGAAGAGGCAGCTGAGGAAAATCCGGGTGCTGTACACACTATCGTTCAGCGTACCGATCCTGAGGTTTTTGCTGCTCAGCAGGAAGCCCGACGCAAGGAGCGTGAGGAGGCTGAACGCCGTGAGCGCGAAGAGGCCGAGCGCAAGGAGCGCGAGGAAGCTGAGCGCAAGGAACGTGAAGAGGCCGAACGCAAGGAACGCGAAGAAGCAGAGCGCCGCGATCGTGAAGAGGCAGAGCGTAAGGAGCGAGAGGAAGCTGAGCGTAAGCAGACTGAGCTCGAAAATGAGCAGGCTGCTGCAGCTGCACAGGACTCTCAGTCCGATAATGCAGGTCAGGATGCTGATGATACAGATCAGCTGACTGATGGTGCCAGTGACGAAGAGGAAGAGGCGCCTATCTACGCCGGTACTTATGCCGCCAAGCTGGCCCGTGAGCGTGCGGCTCAGGAAGCCCGCAGTGGTCGCAAGAACAGACGCAAGAGCGAAGAGCTTGAAGAAAGTGCTCAGGATGCTCAAGAGCACAAAGAAGAGCAGGGCCCAAGCACTATTATTCGTGATACCCGCCGTGAGTTTGAAGAGGCTCAGGCTGCCCGTGCCGCTCAGGCTAAAGCTGCACAGTCGGGTCAGGGTGCTGACGCAGCTGCTTCGGCAGCCGCAGCTGGTGCTGATGGCGCTCAGGAATCTGGCAGTGTTGAAGTAAACATGTTTGGTTCTGATGATGCAGACAGCCCTTATGAGCCACGTCATGCCTATGATTTTGGCAGCGGCCAGAAGGCAGGTCAGCTCGATGAAAGCCTCAGTGGCACTTCATCATCTGGTGACAGCGATGACGATGATGAGGGCTATTTTGCCGGTGCCGCCATGCATGATCACAGTGAAGACAGCTCTGATGACGCAGACGATGATGACAACGAGAACATCATTGCCTTTGACAGCATTGGCAAGGAAGACAGCGGCTATGAAGTAGGCGCGCTTACCTCTGCCTTCATTCCTGTACCTGATGACAACCATGCTCCTGTCAGACAGACTCCGGTACGCTCCGGCTCTGCATCTGTTCAGGAAAAGTCACAGCGCACTGAAAAGGCTGCCATTGAAGCTGCCCATGTAGCACAGGAAGAAAAGAAACAGACTGCTGACAGCGCAGGTAACACCTACGCAACCGCTGCAGATACTGATCATGATGATCTGGCATCCTGGGCCGGTGCCGTAGCCTCAGCTCTCAATGAGGGTTCCGCCGGTATGGAAAACCAGAGCACTGGTGCAGCACAGTTAAATAATGCCGGTGGCCAGAATATGGAGCCTGCAGGACAGTTCGTACCTGTACCGGAGGGACAGACCCTTGCCGGTGCTCAGGCCGGCTTCGGTAACAATGGCCAGCCTGTGCAGTACATGCAGATGCCCAACGGACAGGTAGTACCTGTAATGCCAGGTGCAGTTAACCAGCCGGTAAACAGCATGCCCGGTATGGGGCAGTACGTTCAGCTTCCCAACGGACAGGTAATGCCGTTCGTGCCTGGTAATATGAACCAGGGCATGATTTACCAGGGGCAGCTAAACGGCATGATGAATCCAGCCATGGCAAATGGCATGCACCCACAGCAGGCAATGCAGGGACAGGCAGGCTTTGCAGGTCAGCAAGGCCTGGCAGCTCAGTCAGGTTTTCCCGGCCAGACAGCCGTACATGGCATGATGGGTCAGCAGGGCCAGCAACAGCTGCCACTGCCAGGTCAGCTGCCACTGCCAGGTCAGCAGCAGCTGCAAAATCAGCCGGCTGCTGCAGGTCAGCCTGCCTCTGCAGGCCAGCAGGGGCTGGCAGGACAGGCTGGCATGCCTGAGGCCGGTAACAACTTTATGGGAGCTTACAACTCCAGCACTTCAAATCTGCCATCTTACATGGCCGGAGTGGCTCAGGGGCAAAGCCCGGTGAGCGAGCCACGTGGCAGCCGTGCTCTGTGCACAGTGCCACGCCGCAAGTACGACAGCTGGAGACCATCTCTTGATCTGCTGGCCCGCTCAAACAGCCATGTCAGCGAGGATCTTGAGGAGCTCAATAAGAGAGCCGAACTTATCAATGAGGTCCTGCAGTCATTTGGTGTCAAGGCAACAGTAGCTGATTACCTTACCGGACCTGTGATCACCCGCTTTGATCTGGACCTGGCTCCGGGCGTTAAGACCTCGGCTATTTCCTCTATTGAAACCGAGCTGTGCCGCAATCTGATGGTGCCTAACATTCGTGTGGTACCGATTATTGACGGCTCGTCCTATGTCGGTCTTGAGGTGCCTAATACCGTACGCCGCTTTATTACCCTGGCTGATATGGCAGAAAGCCGTGAGTTCCAGGAGACCACCAGCTCACTGCCTATGTGTCTTGGTGCCTCGGTAACAGGCAGCCCTGTAGTAAAGGATCTGGCTGAGGCTCCACATCTGCTGGTTGCCGGTACTACAGGTTCTGGCAAGTCAGCCGGTCTGAACACCATGCTGATTTCCATGCTGCTCAAGTGTTCACCGGCTGAGCTGCGTCTTATTCTCGTGGACCCTAAGCAGCTTGAGTTCTCTATCTACAAGGATCTGCCTCATCTGATTACTCCGGTAATCACCGATGTTGCTGAAAAGACTCCGGTAGCCCTCAACTGGTGTGTTGATGAGATGGAGCGCCGCTTCAAGCTCATGTCCATGCTGGGTGTAAGAAAGCTCTCCGAGTTCAACGAAATGGTAAGACGTGAGGCTCAGGCCGGACGCTCTATTGCCGATCCGCTGTGGACTGTTGATCAGGGACCTCATCCTCAGGCTCTTGAGCCTCTGCCATGCATTGTGGTGGTGGTTGAGGAATTTGCTGACCTCATGGCCCAAAGCGGTCGCAAGAAGGACAAGGAGGGTACTCCTGAGGGCCTGATTGCCCGTCTTAGTGCCAAGTCCCGTGCCGCAGGTATCCATCTGGTACTGGTTACCCAGACTCCACGTTCAGAGGTGGTCACCGGTACCATCAAGGCCAACTTCCCATCTCGTGTGGCCTTTACTGTGCAGAACCGTCTTGATTCCACCATTGTGCTGGATGAAAAGGGCGCAGAGACTTTGCTTGGCAATGGCGACATGCTTTACAAGTTCACCGGCTCAAGCACAGCTACCCGTGCTCACGGCGCATTTACCTCCAATGATGATGTAAGGGCTGTGGTTGAGGCATGGCGTGAGCATGCCGGTGCTCCTGAGTACCTTGAGGACGTTATTTACGTTCCTGAAGAGGAGCATGACGAGCCAGGTGAGGCCCGTGCCCGCGAGCGCGAACTGGACGTAAAGTTCGATGCTGCCGCTGCCCTGGCCCGTGAGTACCTGGAGCTGCGTGGCAAACCGCCAACCGTTTCAGATCTTCAGACTGAGCTTGGTGTAGGCTTCCCAAGAGCCAAGAAGATTCACATGCAGCTCATGCGTGAAGGCGTCTTCAACTGACAGATCAGGCCCGGCTCCTGTTTACCGGTCCTGCCACTGCTTACTGGTTCATTAACTGCTCCGGTTACAGGTTTACAGATCCAGTTACCGGACCATTAACTGCTCCTGGAACGGGCTCGGTAACGGGCTCAGTAACTGGGTCGGTAACGGGCTCAGTAACGTGGTCGGTAGCAGGCATGGAGCCTGCAGATAAAAGAGCGGGGGCGCAGAGAAATCTGCGCCCCCGTCTTTTTTCACGTGATTCCGGCTCTATCTGTGAGTCTGAGTTGAGCCAGAACTGGCGTGTTTTCCTGCAGTCAAAATGTCTTTGGCCCCCGAACATAAGGCAGGTTTCCTGGATCCCAGTTGCAGGCCGTTTTTAGCAGTCTGTTTAGTCTGGATGTGCTTTGTTTATCGAAAACTCCTGTTGCATCTAAGAAAAATTCTTGGTTGCAACTAATTGGACGGCGTCACTGTGCGAAGTATGTATAATCGTTGCAGAACATTAACCCAGGAGATATGAAATGACTCAAGTTACTTTCCAGCAGGCACCAGTAAACGTAAAGGGCTCTTTAATCAAGGTTGGCGACGTTGCTCCTAACTTTGTAATGACCAAGAACGACCTGAGCGACTACGAGCTGGCTGCCAACAAGGGTAAAGTATTAGTTTTATCAGTTGTTCCAAGCCTCGACACCCCAGTTTGCCAGGCTTCTGCCCGCGCTTTCAATGAGAAGGCTGCCGGTCTGGGCGCTGAAGTTCTCTGCATCTCCAAGGACCTCCCATTTGCTTCCGGCCGTTTCTGCACCGCTGAGGGCATCCAGAACGTAGTTGCTCTGTCCGACTTCCGCAACGACTCCAACTTCGGTGAGGCCTATGGTCTTGAGATCGCCGATACCGTTCTGCGTGGCCTGTTAACCCGTGCTGTTATCGTAGTTGACAAGGAAGGCAAGGTTGCCTACGTTGAGCTGGTTGGCGAAATCACCAACGAGCCAAACTACGAGGCTGCTCTGGCTGCTGCCAAGGCCGCTTTATAATTCAGCTGCAAGGTCAGTTTTGAATTAACAGGATTTCTTCATACCGCTTAAGGTAGAGAAATACTGACAAAGACAGGGGCGTCTGCATCATGCAGACGCCCCTGTCTGCTTAATGGCCTGGCAAAAATGCCGCCTGTGAGCTCCTGGCTGTATAAAATGCTCTGTAGTGGGTTATCATGCTTTGAGGTGGTATGCACACTCAAGACCCCATGCGGCTGACGCATCAGCTCGAGTATTTGCTGCACATACGCCCTGTGGGTGTCCACAGGGCGCTCACAGGGCGCCGCGTCGCAGGTGAGGCGGCAGGTGCATCTGGTGCTGCGCTGCAGCGGCCTGCCGACAAAGCGCGCATTAAGGACACACAGGTTTTTCTTTATCCAAGGCAATTATTACTATGGCTTACTCACGTCTGTTTTCTAAGGGAGGGGCTCTTACAGCCCTGAAGTCAGCCGGTATCGGCATGGTGCTGGCAGCCTCACTGGGGGCAGGCGCCATGACGGCCCATGCAGCTCAGGCTCCGGCTGCTGTAAAGGCATCAGCAACCAATGCTGCCAGGGCCTCGCTTAAGGAGCTTGTCGATGCAATACCCCGCTTTACTGCCAACTTCAAGCAGGAACTGACGGACGAGAGTGGCACTGTTCTTTCTGAGGCCCGTGGCAAGATTTACATGATGAATCCTGACCACTTCATGATGCATACCCGCATCCCTGATGAAACCGCTCTCTATACCAGGGGCAAGGACATCTACTACTATGACGCTGCCGTAAATCAGGTCTCCATTTTCAGCATGGACAATCTGGGCAGCAATCCTATCATTCTGCTCTCCAGCTCCGATCCGGCCAGGTGGGATAACTACAGCGTAAGCCGTGACGGATCCATTTATACCCTTATTCCTAAAGATCCTCAGGAAGTGCGCAGCATTACCATCAAGTTCATCAACCACAATATTGATGGCCGCAAGGGTTATATCAACACCATTGATTCGCTGACCATTCGCATGGACGATGGCAATACCAATTTCTATCTCTTTACCAACCAGAAAGATGCCGTATCCCGCAAAAACTTTGAGTTCAGCCTGCCACCTGACGTAGAGATCGACGATCAGCGCTGATTGCTTCACAAAACGTAAGCCACACCGTTGTGAGCTGCCTGGCCGCCATTGCGGCAACTGACGCTTTTGCAGACGCCGCTGCAGACGCAACTGCGGCGGAGCGGCCTGTGCGGTCTGTTCGGTACCTCATGGTACGGCCGGGCGGGGGCTTGCATTGAGCAGGGGTAACTAATACACCAGGAGCACTTTAATGGACACAAAACAGGGAGATCTCTTCGGCTGTCTCGACGCTGACAACGATATCCTCAGTCCCTCAGCAAAGTCAGATGACAAGGGGCTGTCATCCCCTTTGTCTGGAAGTGGTGCTCCGCTGTCCTTGTGCAGTGGTGGTGATGAGGTGGGTGGCGCAGGCGCTGCGGCGGCAGGTGCTTCAGCTGGTGCGGCTTCAGGTGCAGGCGGCCTGGCAGGTGGTTCGGGCACATCAGGCGGTGCATGGGAGGATGACCGTCCGGCCTTTATGCTCGGCGGCGGGCCTGCCATGGACAGTGAGCCTGAGTCTCTGGTTGATGAAAATGCCGCTGATGACCCATTTGCGCCACTGGCCGCACGACTGCGTCCGCGCAATCTTAATGAGTACATTGGTCAGAGTCATCTTATTGGCCCGGGCCGCCCTTTACGTATGGCGCTTGAGCGTGGTCAGTGCTACTCCATGATTCTGTGGGGACCGCCTGGTGTGGGTAAGACTACTCTTGCCTTTATCATTGCCCGCAGTACTAATGCCCATCTTGAGCAGATTTCAGCTGTTACCAGCGGTATCAAAGATATACGTGAGGCTGTGGAGCGTGCCCGTCAGCGTCGTGCCCGGGGCATCAGAACCATTCTTTTTGTCGATGAGGTGCACCGCTTCAACAAGGCTCAGCAGGACGCTTTCCTGCCGCATATTGAAAACGGCACTGTGATTTTTATCGGCGCTACCACAGAAAATCCGTCCTTCCAGGTTAATTCAGCTCTGCTGTCACGTGCCCGCGTCTATGTGCTCAAAAAGCTTACCGATGAAGAGCTCTCGGCTCTAATCGATCTTGCTCTGACCTCTGAGCGTGGCCTTGCCGATCTGAACCTGACCTTTGATGACAGGGTGCGACATGCCATTATGGAGCTTTCAGGTGGTGATGCCCGTCACCTGCTGACTACACTTGAGATGCTCTCAGATGATGCCGCTCCTCTGCCTGACGGCCGCAAGGTCATTACCTACGCCATGGTCGGAGCTGTAGCCGGTCGCCGCCTCATCAGTTATGACAAGGGCGGAGATAATTTCTACGACCTGATATCTGCCTTCCACAAATCTGTACGTGGATCGGCTCCTGATGCGGCCCTTTACTGGTATGCCCGTATTCTTGAGGCCGGAGGGGATCCGCTTTATGTGGCCCGTCGGCTGCTGGCTGTGGCTACTGAGGACATTGGTCTTGCCGATCCTCAGGCCATGCAGATTGGTCTGAATGCCTGGGATATCTACACCCGTGTAGGCGAGACCGAAGGTGCACGTGCTATTGCTGAGGCAGCCGTATACATGGCCCTGGCTCCTAAGAGCAATCATCTGTACACAGCTTTTGGCAAAGCCCGCTCTGATGCCTCCAGACTGCCATCCTTTGAGGTGCCGCTGTATATTCGCAATGCTCCAACTGCTCTGATGGAGTCCCTTGGTTATCACAAGGGTTACCGCTATGCTCATGACTACCAGGGAGCCTATGCTCCTGGCGAATGCTTTATGCCTGAAGAGCTGCACGGACGCACCTATTACGAGCCGAGCAACCGTGGCTATGAGGATTACCTCTCAAGACGGCGCGATTATCTCAAACAGCTCGATGCCATGGCCCCTCCTGCCGAGCAGCGCTTCCCTCCGGGTCATGACCGTCAGATGCTCGATAAGCTGCGTATGATGCACCCTGACCTGTTCAGTGACAGCGATGATAGCAATGAGCATCACTGACAGCACAGTAAGCCATGATTCACAGTCCCGCCGTCCTGTCTTCGACCAGGTCAGCGGGACTGCTGTTTTTTGCGCCTGAAAGTGCGCACCTTGAAGGCCGGGCGGCGCCAGAATAGCCATGGCCTCGTCACTGCGGGCTGTGGCTTGCAAAAGCAGTCTGTGCCTGGTCGCTGCGCGCATGGCGGCCGAGAAGCCATGTCCTGGTCGCTGTACGCCGGGGCGTCGGATGCCCTGGGGATGATCACTGGGCGCCCGGTGACGCCGGGTCGAACCGGGGATTGCGTGGAGTGCTGAGGCTAATAAAATCGGTTAAGTTCAGCATGTATGGCAATTCGTGATAAAATTCGGGATTTGTTATGACAAGAAAAAGGCCTGATGCTTTAGCTTTAAACCGGTTCGGGATACAGCCGCAAAGTCAGCCCTGACAGACATACAGACGGGTTTTGTGCCCGTGATATGACTGCCGTCAGTCCTTGTTCTCATTTTTCCTATCTTTAAATGGCGAGCTTATCATGCTGGATTCTAGATATATTCGCGCAGACCTGGCCACGACCAGAGATATTCTGGCTAACCGTAATTTCACTCTTGATGTTGAAAAGCTGTCCCAGCTTGAAGAGCAGAGAAAGGACTTAATGGTCCGTACTCAGGATCTTCAGGCCAAGCGCAACTCCCTGTCCAAGTCCATTGGTCAGGCAATGCGTGAGGGTAAGGATGTTGCTGCCATCAAGGCTGAGGTCTCCGCTATCGGTGATGAGCTTGATAAGACCAAGAAGCAGCAGGACGAGGTTCTTGCTGAGATTGAAGCCATTGCTCTGACCATTCCTAACCTGCCACATGAGTCTGTTCCAGTAGGCAAGGATGAAAATGACAATGTAGAGGTACGCCGGTGGGGTACTCCACGTACCTTTGACTTTGAGGTCAAGGATCACGTGGCTCTTGGTGAGGGTCTGGGCCAGCTGGACTTTGCCAATGCCCGCAAGATTTCCGGTGCCCGTTTTGCTCTGATGAAGGGCCCAATCTGCTCCCTGCACCGCGCTCTGGTTCAGCTGATGATCGATCTGCACTGCCAGAAACAGGGTTACACTGAAGTTTACGTACCATACCTGGTTAACACCGACTCTCTGTACGGTACCGGCCAGCTGCCAAAGTTTGGTGAGGATCTCTTCCACACCAGCCTCAACGGCAATGCTGACGGTGATGACGTAAACCGTCATTTCTGTCTGATTCCTACTGCCGAAGTACCATTAACCAACATGGTACGCGACGAAATCATTCCTGAGGATCAGCTGCCAATCAAGCTTACCGCTCACACCCCATGCTTCCGCTCTGAAGCAGGTTCTGCCGGTCGCGACACCCGTGGTTTAATCCGCATGCACCAGTTCGACAAGGTTGAGATGGTGCAGATTGTCCGTCCTGAGGACTCCTTTGAGGCTCTCGAGCAGTTAACCCGTGATGCCGAGTCTGTACTGCAGGCTCTGGAGCTGCCTTATCGTGTAGTTGCTCTGTCCACCGGTGACATGGGCTTCTCCGCTGCCAAGACCTACGATCTTGAGGTATGGATTCCAGCTCAGAATACCTACCGTGAGATTTCTTCCTGCTCCAACTGCACCGATTTCCAGGCCCGCCGTATGCAGGCCCGTCTGCGCCGTAAGGACAACAAGATCGAGCTGCTGCACACCTTAAACGGTTCCGGTCTTGCCGTAGGCCGTACTCTGGTTGCTGTTATGGAAAACTATCAGAATGCTGACGGCTCCATCACCGTACCTGAAGCCTTACGTCCTTACTTAAACGGTCTTGAGGTAATCGGCAAATAATGTTCACCACAGCTGATTGGCTGATTCTGGCCGTAGTTGTCCTCTCAGGCGCCCTGTCTCTGTTCAGGGGCTTTATCAAGGAAGCCGTTTCCCTGATCGCCTGGGTTGGTGCTTTCATTGTAACCAGCCGCTTTTATGAGCCCCTGGCTGCAAAGGTGACCTTTCTTCAGGATGATATGGTCAGGAAAGCGTTTGCCTGCGCAGTTCTGTTCATAGCCACCATTCTTGTAGTTGGCCTCTGTGGCAGTCTTATCAGTTCACTTATTAACAGGGTAGGCCTGTCAGGCACAGACAGACTTCTGGGAGCGGTTTTCGGCGTTATGCGCGGCGTTCTCATAGTCTGTGTGCTGCTGGCACTGATGCAGATTGGCTTCAAGCTTCAGATTCTGAGCTTTGTAGCTGACTCGCCTTTCTACAGGGATTCGCTGCTCATTCCTGAGATGCAGCGCATCGTCAACTGGTTCTTTGCCAATGGACCAGCCACCCCAGAAGACTTTAACAGCGCGTTAGGAGCCTAATATGTGCGGAGTAGTGGGCATTGTTGCCAATTCACCAGTTAACCTGTCCCTTTATGATTCCTTAACCGTGTTACAGCATCGCGGTCAGGATGCTGCCGGTATCGTTACCCTTGATGAGGGCAACTTCAGGCAGCGTAAGGCCAATGGTCTGGTCAGCGAGGTTTTCCAGCAGAAGCACATGATGCGTCTTAAGGGCAATATTGGTATAGGTCACTGCCGTTATCCAACTGCCGGCTCATCTTCAGCTGCTGAAGCTCAGCCTTTCTATGTAAACTCACCTTTTGGTATCGCTCTTGCGCACAACGGTAATCTCACCAATTCCCGTGCTCTTAAGGAAAAGTGTGACAGCATCTTCCGTCATGTGAACACTTCATCTGACTCTGAGATTCTGCTCAATATCTTTGCCGGCCGTCTGCAGGACATTACCGGCTGCCGTCGCAAGCCAACTGCTGAGGATATCTTCGAGACTATCCGTGGTGTTAACAAAGACATCAGCGGCGGCTATGCCGTTGTTTCCCTGATCATTGGCTCCGGTCTGGTTGCTTTCCGCGATCCTAATGGTATCCGTCCTCTGGTACTGGGTCACCGCAAGGATGAGCAGGGCCGTGATGAGTATATGCTGGCCTCCGAGTCAGTAGCTCTGTCTATCTGCGGCTTCAACCTGGTTCGCGATGTTGAGCCGGGTGAAGGCATCTTCATTGAGGAAAACGGCACTCTGCACACTGCCATGTGTGCTGAGAATGCAAAGTTACAGCCTTGCATCTTCGAGTATGTATATTTTGCCCGTCCTGATTCCATCATGAACGGTGTTTCCGTATACGCTGCCCGTGTCAGCATGGGTACCAACCTTGCTGAAAAGATCAAGCGCGAGTACAGCCATCTCAATATCGATGTGGTCATTCCTATTCCTGAGACCTCCTGCGATATTGCTGTACAGATCGCACGTATTCTTGGTGTACCTTACCGCCAGGGCTTTGTGAAGAACCGCTATATCGGCCGTACCTTCATCATGCCAGGTCAAAAGCAGCGCAAGAAGTCAGTACGCAACAAGCTCAACCCTATCCCGGCTGAGTTCAAGGGCAAGCGTGTACTGCTGGTTGATGACTCCATCGTTCGTGGTACTACCTCCGGCCAGATCGTTGATATGGCCCGTGAGTCCGGTGCCGAGGCTGTTTACTTTGCCTCCGCTGCTCCTGAGGTACGTTATGCCAATGTCTATGGCATTGACATGCCTACCGTAAAGGAACTCATTGCCTACAACCGTACCAATGAGGAGATCTGCGAACTTATCCATGCCGACGCCCTGATCTACCAGGACATTAAGGACATGGAAAATGCCGTACGTGCTGAAAATCCAGCCCTGACCTCCTTTGAGGAGTCCGTATTTACCGGTGAGTACATCACCCCAGGTGTGGACGAAGAGTACTTTGCTTTCCTCGATCAGCAGCGCTCTGATGACGCCAAGGCTGACAAGGCATGGAAGGACTCCAACGAGAGCCTTGAGATTTACAATATCTAATCATTGCTCTCCACCTCCAGCCAGGCACAGCCTGTGAGGTACACAATGCCTCTCATGGCTGTGCCTGGTCTGCATGTCGATGACGTGACAGCTGCACTGTGATAAACAGTGCCGATAAAAAAAAGAGCCCGATCTTAACGATTCGGGCTCTTTTTTTTCGCTCTGCTTATTAAGGCAGGTCCGGACAGTCCGGCCTGCCAGTCAGGCAATGGGGCTTATTATGAGCCCTTCTGCAGACGGTTGATCTGCTCGTTTAATAAGGTGACCTGAAGCTCGTTCATCTTGGAGAGCTGATCACGCAGGGCCTGCTGCTCCTCTGGAGCGGCCTCGGCCAGCTTCTGCTTTACGCCATCGATGTCGGTCTTGATCTGGGTCAGGCACTCGTCGATCTGAGTGTCGGAGAGCATGTCAGGGGTGGCAACCTCGGTGCCCTGGGAGGCAGCTGCGGTTGGGGTTAAGAGCATGTTAGCCAGTAAAACACCGGCGCCGGCACCAGCCAGGGAGCTGATGAATGCACCACCCATGCCCATACCGCCTGCTGGGGCGGCTGCTGGAGCAGCGGCTGGAGCGGCGTTCTGGTTAGGACGGGTAGCGTTCTGGGAGAACTGGGCGTCTTTCTGCTGGTTGTTGGCAGCAGTCTTGTTGTCATTGTTAGCGGTACGTCTGGTGGTAGTAGCAGAAGCACGTGGGGCGGTAGCGCGTGGAGCTGCACGACGGGAGCCGCCGCGACGGGCATCAAACTGAACGGTGGCAACATCGTTGACCAGGCCGCTGATTAAATTGGTTACAGGGTTAGCCTGTACGCCCTGAGCGGTCAGAGCAAAAGAAGCTGCAATTGCAGAAGCGATTAAAGTTTTCTTAAACATTGTGCAAACCTAAAAGTAGTTAAGCTAACTAAACTAAGGCAAGCATAGCACACCCTAATTAGTTATAAATTAGGTTTTTTCCGGCTTTATTACAGGCATCACACTGTAACAGCCAGGGTGACCTCATGGCCAAATACACAGGAAAATTAACTGTCATATGGATAAGTGCTTAATTTACCTGTGCCTATGCGGCATAAAGCATGGCAATAACGGCACCAATAGCCAGAACGATCAGAACCAGAAATACACCGGCAAAGAACTTGAGCATATCAACCTCACTTACGGGAGCATTAATAACAGTGCCTGTAACTGATAAAAATATGCATATCAGTCACTGCAACCAGAGCCGCATAACAAATACAGCTAAGCCCCGTTCCAAAAATCCCCAAAAAAGCTCCAAAACATACCCTTAACAGCTCCGGTAAAACCAGAGTCGTGGGCACTGCCACGCCACAGCAATCCATGGCAATGCAGTGACAATATGCCATAAGAGCCGTAATCTGACAAAAGCCTGCCTGAAACACCAGAAAGTCCTTGCCTCTGTCAGTTCATTCTGCCCTCCACCCGCAGGTTCATCCACCCGCAAGTTCATCCACCTGCAGGCTCATCCACCCGAGGTTCACCCACCTGCAGGCTCATCTACTTGCAGGCTCATCTACTTGCAGGTTCATCCACCTGCAGGCTAATCTTCCCGCAGGTTTATCCACCCGCAGGTTCATCCATACGCAAGCTAATCCGCAAGCTCATCTGTCATTCAGCCATGCAGCTGAACTGAGCTCTCATTCTGTGAGCATATTAAATAAGCATGTGGCGCACTGCTCAGTGTGCTGAGCGCCTGCGAGCTGAAAACGCTTTACAAAACTTAAGATAATGCCTTTTCAGAATGATCAGAACTTATGGGACAGGCATGGCAAAGGTGTTGATAAAGGAATGGGATGCATTTGATCGTCAGCATTGCAGTTTGCATGATACGCGTATGCTCAGAGGCATTTAGCGCAAAAGCATTACAGGCAAGGTAGAGGTGATGTGGACGCACGTAATCGGCAGTCAGCAGGTAAATGGACAGGTACAGCTATATGTAGAGGCAGCAGGGGACAGGGGATACGAGATATGGGGCAGAGGAGATGAGTTTGACTGGCCGGAGGGCAGTTTTATGGATTGGGGCCTTTTTTCAGGCAAAAAAAAATCAGCACTGAGGCTGATTGGGATGGTGCGCCTTAGTGGACTCGAACCACCGACCCCCACCATGTCAAGGTGATGCTCTAACCAAGCTGAGCTAAAGGCGCATTGTTTCTGACTCGTCGTCAGCGAACGGTGTGCATTATAGCGATGCCCATAACCATTGGCAAGAGAATTTTACAAATTTTTCAAAATTTTTTGACATTTCGGCCCGCAATAAGGCCATTTTGAGCATAAAAACGCCAATTATGCCGATTTTTCTGCAGATATTGCTCCCAACGGCTGACTGCAGGTGATTTCAGCTCCAGGCAGCATGCGATGGCAGGGACCGGCAGACCCTGGCAGGTACTGTACAGCTATGGCGCGGCAGAACCACACAGAGAGTGTACTGACAGGGAGATGCAAAGCCTGCAGAGAGTGTACAGCCATGGAGTGGCAAAGCCTCGCAGAGAGTGTACGGCCAGGGAGTGGCAAATTCTCGCAGAGAGTGTACTGCCAGGGAGTGGCAAAGCCTCGCAGAGAGTGTATTGGGCAGGGCCTGTGCAGGCTGGGTGTGGCTGCGCGTGAACATATGCATGGGGCTGGCATGACGGTGGAAGACTGGCTGCTGTGCAGGAGGGCAAGTCCGGGAGTATGGCCATGGGGCCTGGGAGCGGTTTTGGCCTGAAAATCGGCTTGATTTTGCGGGCCAGGTCACTTTTTCGTGCAAAGGGGGACTGCCAGGCGTATACTGGAGTGCTGATGGCATCGCACAGGACAGTGCAGACGGGTTAGCCTGCGCATGGTTGTGATGCGGTCTTGTTAACTTTTATTAGAGGACCTCAAGGTGCATCGTTGGCACCGTTGGTTTGAACCTATGATCAAAATTACTTTACCTAATGGCGCTGTCAAAGAGTTTGAAGGCGCAGTATCAATTGCTGATGTAGCTGCCAGCATCGGCCCAGGTCTGGCCCGCAGCTGTGTTGCCGGCCGTATCAATGGCGAATTACATGACGCCTGCGATCTCATCACCGAAGATGCAGCAATCGAGATTGTTACCCCTAAGGACAAGGACGGTCTTGAGATTATCCGTCACTCCTGTGCCCACCTTTTAGGTCACGCCATCAAGCAGTTATGGCCTGATACCAAGATGGCTATCGGTCCTGTGGTAGATAACGGCTTCTACTATGACGTTGATCTGGACCACAAGCTCACTGCTGAGGACATGGAAGCTCTCGACAAGAGAATGCACGAGCTGGCCAGGACCGACTACAAGGTAATCAAGGAAGTTGTGGACTGGCAGGGTGCTTACGATGCCTTTACCAGCCGTGACGAGCCATACAAGAAGTTAATCCTCGAAGAGAATATCGACAAGTCCGACAGACCAGCTCTGTATCATCACGAAGAGTACACCGACATGTGCCGTGGCCCTCACGTTCCACACATGTCCTTCTGTTCCAACTTCAAGCTGACTCACTTTGCCGGTGCCTACTGGCGTGGCGATTCCAAGAACAAGATGCTCCAGCGTATCTACGGTACCTGCTGGGCCTCCAAGGAGGAGCTGGCCGACTATCTGCGCAAGCGCGAAGAAGCCGCCAAGCGTGACCACCGTGTTCTGGGCAAGAAGCTCGACCTGTTCCACTTCCAGCAGGAAGCTCCTGGTCTGGTTTTCTGGCACCACGACGGCTGGACCATCTACCGTCTGGTAGAGGATTACATGCGTGGCATGCTCCACAAGTATGGCTATATTGAGGTTAACACCCCTCAGATTATGGACCGCGTACTGTGGGAGCGTTCCGGTCACTGGGACAAGTACGCTGAGAACATGTTCACTACCGCCTCTGAGAACCGTGAATATGCCATCAAGCCAATGAACTGCCCTGGTGCCATTCAGATTTTCAACAGCCGCACCCGTTCCTACCGTGATCTGCCAATCCGTATGGCCGAATTCGGTAAGGATCACCGTAACGAGCCATCAGGTTCTCTGCACGGTCTGCTGCGTGTTCGTGGCTTTGAGCAGGATGATGCCCACATCTTCATTACTGAAGATCAGATCCTTCAGGAAGTTACCGAGTGCATCAAGATGGTTTACGAGGTTTATGACAACTTCGGATTCCACAAGATCGACGTCAAGCTCTCTACCCGTCCTGAAAAGCGTATCGGCTCTGATGAGATCTGGGACAAGTCTGAAAAAGATCTGGCCGACGCTCTGACCGCCAATGGTCTTGAGTTCGAGCTTCAGCCAGGCGAGGGTGCTTTCTACGGTCCTAAGATCGAGTTCACCCTGCACGACTCTCTGGGCCGTGCCTGGCAGTGCGGTACCATTCAGCTGGACTTCTCTCTGCCGCAGCGTCTTGACGCCCACTATGTAGGTGAGGACAACAAGGACCACGTTCCTGTTATGATTCACCGCGCCATGCTGGGCTCTCTGGAGCGCTTCATCGGTATTCTTACCGAAGAGTTTGCCGGCGCCTTCCCTACCTGGCTGGCCCCTGTTCAGGCTGTTGTCATGAACATCACCTCCAACCAGGTTGAGTATGTAAAGGAAGTTACAAAGAAGCTCGACGAGGCCGGTATCCGTGTCCAGTCAGATCTGCGTAATGACAAGGTAGGCTTCAAGATTCGTGAGCATACCTTAATGCACGTTCCTTACATGCTGGTATGTGGTGATCGTGAGGCTGAGAACGGCCAGGTCGCAGTACGTACCAGAAAGGGTGTAGATTTAGGTGCAATGCCTGTTGATGATTTGATTAGCATGATCAAATCTGATATCATATCGCGCAAACTTTTTACCAGGGCCGATGAGAAGCCTGAGGAAAAAAAGTAGAATAGCTGCATCAAGTCGCTAATTTTCGGACCTCACGTTCGATATGAAAGAGCTGGTGAAGCAATATTGCCAGCTCTTTTATTGTGCCCCTGGCACATGTAAAGTTGCAGCCTGATCAGTGATCTTTGGATACTAGGAGTCTGCTATAAACAGCGCAAAAAAGACCGGTAGGCCACAGCCTAAAAACCGGGTGAACGGTGACATCAGATGTCGTGAAGTACGTCTGATTGGAGAGGACAATGAGACTATAGGTGTCATGCCTACAGTTCAAGCTTTACGCATGGCTGAAGAAGCTGGTGTTGATTTAGTTGAAATCAGTCCTAATGCTGAGCCGCCAGTCTGTCGCTTAATTGAGTATGGCAAGTACCTCTACGAGAAGAGCAAGGATCAGAAAAAGAAGAAGCAGAAAGTCGTCCAGATTAAGGAAATCAAATTCCGTCCTGGTACTGACGAAGGCGACTATCAGGTTAAACTACGCAACCTGATTCGCTTCCTCGAAGAGGGCAACAAGGCCAAGGTGACATTACGCTTCCGTGGACGCGAAATGGCTCACCAGCACATTGGTCTGGATGTTCTCAAGCGTGTAGAGCACGATCTATGCGAAGAAAAGGGACTGGCTACGGTTGAAAGCGCCTCACGTGTTGAGGGCCGTCAGGCAACCATGGTTCTCGCCCCTAAGAAGAAATAAGAATCCTAAGGGAATCCAAGTCCTGAAAGGTATTACCTGCAGGCCCCTTACTTTCTACTCATAATGCGGAGTTATAAATAATGGCTGGAAAAGTCAAGGTCAAGATGAAGACCGATCGTGGCGTTGCCAAGCGCTTCAAGAAGACTGGCAGTGGTCACTTCAAGTGCCGTCACCAGAACTTACGTCACATCCTTACCAAGAAGAGCCGTAAGCGTAAGCGTTCATTACGTGCTATGAACATCGTTCATACTTCTAATGTCCGCGCTATCATGCGTCAGTTACCTTACGCCTAATTGGAGGATTTTTAAATGGCAAGAGTTAAGCGTGGTGTTACCGCACGTGCCCGTCATAAGAAGGTTTTAAAGGCTGCCAAGGGTTACTACGGTGCCCGTTCCCGCACCTACCGCGTTGCCGTCCAGGCCGTTACCAAGGCCGGTCAGTACGCCTACCGTGACCGTCGTCAGAAGAAGCGTCAGTTCCGCGCTCTGTGGATTGTACGTATCAATGCTGCCGCCCGTCAGTACGGTTTAAGCTACAGCAAGTTCATGAACGGTTTAAAGAAGGCCAACATCGAGATCGACCGTAAGGTTCTCTCCGAGCTCGCCATCAACGAGAAGGCCGCTTTCGAGACCATCGCTAACCAGGCCCGCGCTGCTTTAGGTTTATAATTTAAACCTTTGCTGGTCTGACAGCTAAAAAGGGGGTTGTGCATATGCACAACCCCCTTTTCAATTTTACCGGTGCTGTTTTCGTGCGCCCTGCCCTCAGCACGCCTTTAAGTCGGCTTCCCGGGCCATCACCATGGCCATTACCATGGCGCATGCCAACGAACATGTCCCTGACCTGGCCCTTTGCCCTGACCATGGCCCAGGCCCCCGGCAGACCAGCCCGGGCGAGAGCCCAGGTCTTGTCTGCCGGGGCCCTGGTGGCAGTTGCAGTGCTCTAACTGATATTCAGGCCGGCAACAGCAAATGCCGCCTTAGTGCTGTCTGTACAGTCCGAGTAAACCTTGCCCTGAAGCTGCTCGTTGTCATAGACATATACGCTGAGCTCATGGCACTGCCTGAGGAGTTCAGGAACACTGTTGAGATAGTCAGGATATGTAGTGAGACATTTTACTCTCGCCTCTGTAATGTGGTTAGCAAGGTCACACTCGATAACGGCAGCGCAGAATGCTACGAAGGCTCTGTAAAGTACTCCAGCCTCAGTTCTTGCCCCCAGTCTGCGGTTATTCATATTTCCTTTCAGCCTCAGATTTGCAAGTTTCACATGCCTTATATTTTTGTAAATGGTGCGGGCCTCCTGAGCACTCATTGAGCCATCATCTGTTATAAGAACATCAAATCCAAAATTACGGGCAGTGTCTTCAAACTTTGTGTCAACATACCTTATCTGACGGGCCTCCTCGCTTTGAGGAAGATGTTTCTCCGGCTGATAGTTTGTTAATGCCAGTAATGCAATACTCTGGTCTTTGGAAAGCTCTTTGCCCATAATGAGGTCAGTGGTTGCGCGGTTCACCAGATCAATGCATCTCCTGATTTTATCTGATTTGAGTAAAGTGTCATAAAACACATGGCAATATAGCTTTGTTCCTGTGTCGTTGACTTTGCTCATGTCTGCAGTAGCAGCACTCTCATGTCCTTTCTCAAGAATAATAAGCCTGTACCCAATGAGCGTCGGATACTTATCAAAGAGACGAAAACAGGATGGGGCGTTCACTGCCGGAAATTCAGGTGTCTCTTTTAACGCTTCGGCAAGAGCAGCAGCTCTGTACCTGCTGCCGTCCCTGCAGTTCAAAAGGAAGCTCTGACCAGCATTTAGCAGTGTGTCAATGAGCTCATCGTCAGCACCAGTATTGTCTGCGACATATAACATCCTGAATAAAAGGTTATCAGTGCCTTCCAGTCCCAGCTCATTTAACGACTGCATTGCCTGAGCAGTATAGTCGCAGCTGCCTTTGCCCAATATGAAAGTAAGAGGAAGAGAGCCATCTTCTGTGGTAGTAAGGAGATCAAAATCAGTATGTTCTGAGCACTCTTCGTATTTTTGCCTGGTTTTTAAAACTGTTTTGCCGAAGAGGTCGTAGTTATTCTGATGCGGACTGATGAAGTCTGACTGATCATTCAAATCTGCATTGGTGCCTGACGCAAAGACAAAGTCAGAGCTCTTTGACGACAGTATATTTCCTGCATACTGACGCAGAATCTTACGTACTTTATCCTGGTCAATCTTTTTTAAGGAGTTAACGAAAGCAGTGGATGTTCGTTAATTTTGCAATTTTATGACACTACGTCATTTTTGAGGCCAAAATTCATAGAATTATGTAGCAGCCTACCCCCACGGAACGTTATACCCTAAACCTCCCTATGAATATCCCACTGTTCCTTAAAGACAAATGCCGTAAATAAGCCTTTACTGCCATTTCTCCTCTAAAAGCTACCTGTAGTGATTATGGAGTCAGTCATTACTCCTGAGTAAATCAAAAACCTTTACAAAACTATTTATAAAGAAAATCAACCGCAATGTTTTACCACTGTTGATGTAGCCTGTATGAGGTAACATAAGTTTGTGCTCGCGCACACGTGGTCTATTTTGATAGGCACTTATACACAGTAGGTTTCCTGCAGAATTATTACATGCTGTCTTGTAGGTGTTGTATTAACCCTTTAAGCATCCTTACTTATGCAAAAGACTAAACGCCACCAAAATGTACAGATTGCTCTGCATGAAAACCATGAGCGATAAAAGTAGATCCTGCAATACCACGAATGAGAGCACAGGAAGTCAGGTTTTACTTCCCTATAAAGGTCAGAACCTGCTCAAGAGT
>NZ_JALKIL010000012.1 GCF_023051105.1 Anaerobiospirillum sp. NML120449
CTGTTGGCTTTGACGGCGGCTCTGCAGCCTCTGTTGAGAACTCAACTGCCAACGTATTCTCCATCCCTGTCGGTGTAACCATCGCCAAGGAGTACGCTGGTGAGCAGTGGACTGTCAAGCCATCCTTCGACCTTACCTTAACCGGTAACTTCGGTGATGACACTCTGGACAGCACTGTAAACTGGACCGACGTAACCAACTGGAGCGTTGCTACCAAGTCCGAGTTTGTTGACAGCTTCACCTACGGCGCTGCCATGGGCGTAGCCGCCAAGTCCGGTAACCTGGGCGTTGGTGTTGGTCTGAACTACACTGGTTCTTCCAACATCAAGGAGTTCGGCGCTTCTGCTAACGTACGCTACGTATTCTAATGATGCAGTAACATTGTTCTGCAGTTAATCAGGCCAGCACAGCACGCTGTGCAGACCTTAGGGCAGCCCGCAACGGGCTGCCTGTGCAGACATGCTGCACTGTTAGTACAGCTCGAATTATTATGTACTGCATAACAGTTGAACCTGCTCTGATAAGCTGCAGTCAGCTTTACGATAGGCAAGCTCGTAGAGATGACAGCAAGCCATTGGGACAATGACAACGTTTGCAGTACCCCAATAAATAAGGGCAGCCCCTGCTCGTCAGGAAGCTGCCTTTTTCATTGGCATACACATCGATGTATTTGCAATTATAATGTTATGTTTTTATTCTTCTCTATGGAAAAACGTTTTTACTCAATCCAATTGGGCGCTTTCTAAAATGTTTTATTATGACAATAGGTTAATATTATTTGGTAACAGCTGTTTATCCGAGCGGCGATTATCTCTCTTAGTTCTCACATTGTGAGTTTCTGATGCTGCAGATCTGACTCTTACGACTTTCCTGATTGTCCTGACATCTCCGCTTTAGATTGCCCTTGATCTGCATATTCAGCTCTTAACCAAGCACAGTATGGCTACCAAATGACTGCCTGCTCTAAAGACCGCGCTCATTGCTTGTATGACAACCATGGGATTAGCAGTACATCAGACATTGGCTGCCGCATTAATCCAAATCGCTTAAAGACGGGAGATAAAGGGCAGTGTGAATCTGATTAGGCGAACTCGTTGGTGAGGGAAAAGCACTTGAGGTACTGTGGATCCCTGCCTAACACACATGACAGGAGCAGCGCCGATGAGCGCCAATACTGGCGCTTATGAATAATGCTGCCCAAGTTGCCAGCAAAGACGTACCATGGCATGACATGTCATGTCAGGTCCCGTCTGGCGCTTCGTGCAGTGACTGGTATGGACCTGCCATGGTGGCGCGGCAATATCCAGGTCATGAGTTGCATGGCTGTTTGGCGATGTGGCCTGGTGTGAGATAATCGACTGTTCATATCACTTTGCAGCTGTGGAGTCATAGCTGTACAAACAGGATGAACCATCCTTAAGGGTCACTCTGTCTGCAGCGTAAAGCCCGCAGATCTGCATATATGTGAGCCACTCATGCATCCTCAGGTGCTGTGCCCGGTGCCGATGTCCGTACATATGCCGCTGCACTCAGAGCCTGTCTTGACCTCATAGCAGCCCTTTGCAGTTATCTGGTCATGGGCTTCTGCTTCTGGATTATGAATGCATACTACAGACTGGTTGTAATACAGGATGCGTGTGCTGGCTGCAGGCCTCAGACTTCACAGACATGTTATCTGCCTTACTGAATATGGCTCCCGGCTAACAGGAATATCCAATGCCACTTGTCAGACTTAAACCTACAGAACTATCCGAGCAGCTGCGCAATCAGCTGGCCTCACTGCATCTGCGTATTTATGGTGACATCAGCTTTGCACGTAACCTCAGGTTCCGTGGTCCGGTTAATATTGGACGTAACTGTCTTGCCTTTCGCATGCAGATTGATGCCTATACCGAGGTCTCCTTTGAGACCATGATGGCTACCAGCAAGCTGGGCCGCTACTGCTCTGTTGGGCATCGAGTGGACATGAGCATGGGTAACCACATTATGACCTACCCTACTACCAGCAACAGCTTCTTCAATAACCACGCTTTCATGCACTACTCAGGCGAGATCAAGAAAGCCAGTCCCGCTATGGTCGCTCAGGGTGGCGACACCAGTCAGATAGAGATTGGCCATGATGTCTGGATTGGCGCTCACGTCAAATTTGCCAAATCAGTAAAGGTAGGTCATGGAGCTGTCATAGGAACCGGCACTGTAGTCACAAAGGACATCCCTCCTTACGCCATTGTTGCCGGAGGTGGCAGCAGCGGCTCCCAGCGAATTCTGCGCTACCGCTTCTCTGATGAGATAATCAGCGACCTGCTGGAGCTCAACTGGTGGGACTATGATGTACCCCGTATGATTGCCTCAGGGGTTGAGGTGCCATCTACCGACGTAAAGGACTTCATATCCTTCTTCAAAAACGAAGACAGGGAAAAGCTGCTGCAGCTCTGTGAGCCATGGCTTCTGGTATGCGTACCAGATCCTGAAACGGCCTATGTGTTCCCATCTGAGCCTGACAGCTTTATGGACTTCAACTGTGTTGAGGTCAATGATGAAGGACAGGCTGTACGTGCCTTCCTGCAGCGCTGACCAAATGTCTCCTGAGCAGAACTGCAACTGACCACTTATCATACAAGCACGCAGGTCATATTGCAGGTCGATACTGCTCGTGAACGACTGTAACACCTCACAGTCGCAGCCTGAAGCTCGCTCATAACTGGCGTAGTCTCAAACCGGCCTCTGCAGCAGCAGAAAACAGCTATACCTGACGATGCGGCCACGGGCTGCCCACAGCGTATGTGTAGTACGAGGTGCTGAGCACTGCAGTGAAGCGCCCTGCAAGGCTGTGCTCAATGGGATATTACTTAACTGCATAAAGGTCGGCATGAATGACAGTGCTTTACCCTTGCCATGAGACGCTCTCAGTTGTGAATTTACCCACTCGCCTCAAGGGTTGCTGGTTAGAGCTGAACGTACTTCATTGCATTGATGGCTGCAGGGTGGAGCTGAATATACTTACTTGCATTGAGGGCTGCATATTTGAGCTGACAGCAGGCCTTCGACAGCTGGCAGCGCCCGCGCACTAATCAGTCCATTCCCAGCCTAAGGGCCACTATAACTGTACATGAGAATAATCAATGCCACTGGTCAAACTTCAACTTGCCATCCCCTCTTCTGCCATCAGGGACAGTCTTAAAAAAGTATATCTGTCCGTGTCAGATCAGGTGGCCATATCCCGTAATCTGCGCTATCGCGGCCCGGTTCATTTTGGCAATAATTCACATGCTTTCCGCGTGCAGATTGACGCCTATTCCTATGTTGCCCACCACAGTACCGTGATCACCACCAGCATTGGCCGCTACTGCTCTGTTGCTCATAATGTAGATATGGGCATGGGCTTTCATGTCATAGACCAGCCAAGCACATCCAGCAGCATGTTCAACAACCGCCTCTTTATGTATTACTCAGGAGATATTCCTGTACCCAATCCGGTATTTGCTGAAAATGGCGGAGATACCAATGAGATAACAGTAGGCAATGATGTCTGGATTGGCGCCCATACCAGATTCCCCAAATCAGTAACCATTGGCCATGGTGCCGTCATTGGTACCGGCACTGTGGTGACAAAGGACATTCCTCCTTATGCCGTGGTAGTAGGTGGTGGCAGCAGCGGCTCTCAGCGTATTGTCCGTTACCGCTTCTCAGATGAGATTATCTCTGACCTTATGGATATCAGGTGGTGGGACTACGATGTACCACGAATGGTAGCCTCAGGTATCAAGGTCCCCCGCACAAAGGCTGAAGACTTCATCTCCTTCTTTAAAAACGAGGACAGGGAAAAGCTCATTCCCCTTTCTGAGCCATGGCTGCTGGTAAGCATCCCGAACAGCGACACAGCCTACATATTCCCAACAGAGCCGGACACCTTTATGGACTTCAACTATGTAGAGGTTGATGACGATGGTAAGGCCATACGCGCTCTCATCCATATCGATAAAGATCTGGCCAACATGAGAGATCATATGCTCAAATCTCTGGGAGAAGAGCAGAAAAAGGGCTGAAAGAGCCCTGGCTTACGCCCTTTAAAAAGGCAGCAACCCTGACGGGCTGCTGCCTTTTCATCTTTTCTCACACACATACCTGAGACCTGTTCTCCGCCCAGCCAGACAGCGCTCATCCATGTGACAACATGCATGTCCTACATGCCCCCTAACTGTCCGTCTCTCAACCATACCCCATCACTGAAGCTCAAGCTGCAGGCTGCCATCACTCAGTAATACGACCAGCCTTACCGGATGTCCTTATAGCCATACCGGTCAGCCTCTCTTACCTGCTGTCCTTACCGCCATATGGTACTGCCAGCCTTACCAGCTGCCCTTACAGCCATACCAGAGAGCCAGCCTTACCAGCTGCCCTTACTGCCATGCCAGGCCGCCATCCTTAGCGTCTGTAATAACAGCCATACAGTACTGCCAGCCTTACCAGCTGCCCTTACAGCTATACAGTACCGCCAGCATTACCGGCTGTCCTTACAGCCATACAGTATCACCAGCCTTACCGGCTGTCCTTACAGCCATACCGGCAGCATCTCTTACCGACTGCCCTTACAGCCATATAGTACTGCCAGCCTTACCGTCATATAGTACTGCCAGCCTTACCGGCTGTCCTTACAGCCATACAGTACCGCCAGCCTTACCGACTGTCCTTACTGCCATACAGTACTGCCAGCCTTACCGGCTGTCCTTACAGCCATGCCATGCAGCCATCCTTAGCGTCTGGCATAACAGCCATACCAGGCAGCCTCTCTTACCGGCTGTCCTTACAGCCATACAGTACCGCCAGCATTACCGGCTGTCCTTACAGCCATACTGGTACTGACTGACAGCAACCTCCCAGCCAGACAGACTGACCTGCGCTCCTTTACTGGCAGAGCGTCTGGCAAGCATCAGATGGGATTTCAGGCACAGAAAAAAGCCATGCAGGCCGGGCCGGGCAGAGCGTGACTGTAAACGAGCTCTGCGTGTATGGCCTGGGCCTGCATGGCTGTGATGTCTGCCGTGCCCGTCCCTGCACTGCGTTGAGGTCAGCGCTGACAGGAGCATGGCTGCTGGTATTCAGCTGTGGATGAGCTTTCGGGGCTCTTGCTCTTTCTCTTTCTTTTACTTTGAGAAAGCGGCGATGGCGTCTTCGATGCGCTTGAAGGCACGCTCGCGGCCTACCAGCTCCATGGTGTCACCAATGCCAGGTGAGGTTGGGGTGCCGGTCATGGCCAGACGTAATGGCTGACCTACCTTGCCCATGCCTACCTCATGACGCTCAGCTACGCCCTCAAGAGCCTTGTCGATGACGGCAGCTTCCCAGGTCTCAAGGCCCTGCAGAGTGGTCAGACAGTCCTTGAGAATCTCTACTGAGCCTTCCTTGATCCACTTCTTTACGCCGGCAGCGTCGTACTCATTGATGTCCTCAAAGTAGCAGCGGGTCTTTTCAGCCATTTCCTTGAGGGTGTGGGTACGCTCACAGTAGTTCTTTACTACCAGCTCAAGGCATGGGCCTTCGGCCTTGTCGGTGTCGATGCCAATGCGGGCAAAGTGCCACTTGAGCTCGGCTGCTACCTGGTCACGTGGCAGTGACTTCATGTACTGGGCATTTAACCACTCAAGCTTCTTGGTGTTGAAGCTGGAGGCTGACTTGTTAATCTGCTCAGGGGTAAAGAGCTCAATCATCTCAGGTACGGAGAAGATTTCCTGATCACCGTGAGACCAGCCCAGACGTACTAGGTAATTTAACAGAGCCTCAGGCAGATAGCCGTCCTCACGGTACTGCATGACGCTTACTGCACCATGGCGCTTGGACAGCTTGTTGCCGTCATCACCAAGAATCATGGCTACGTGACCAAATACAGGCTCTTTGGCACCCATGGCACGGTAGATATTGATCTGACGTGGGGTATTGTTGACGTGGTCATCACCACGGATAACGTGGGTAATACCCATGTCAAAGTCATCTACTACCACACAGAAGTTGTAGGTTGGAGTGCCGTCAGAACGCTGAATGATGAAGTCGTCCAGCTCGGAGTTCTGGAAGGTAATCTTTCCCTTGACCATGTCATCAAATTCAACAGTGCCGCTGTCTGGATTTCTAAAGCGCACTACATATGGCTCATCATGGCTGTGCTCGGAGTGGTCATCACGGCAGTGACCGTCATAGCGTGGCTTTAAGCCTTTGGCCATCTGGTCATTACGTACTTCCTCAAGGCGCTCCTTGGAGCAGTAGCACTTGTAGGCCTTGCCATCCTTAATAAGCTGGTCAATAACTTCCTTATAGCGGTCAAAGCGCTTTGTCTGATAGTAAGGACCCTCATCCCAGCTGAGGTTAAGCCACTCCATGGACTCTAAAATGGCGTCAATGGCTGGCTGAGTGGAGCGCTCTCGATCAGTATCCTCAATACGCAGCACAAAGGTACCGCCACAGTGACGGGCATACAGCCAGGAGAATAAAGCTGTTCTGGCACCACCCACGTGCAGATAGCCGGTTGGGGAAGGTGCAAAACGTGTTTTGACTTTTTCCATCTTAAAGTTCCTTTAGCCACAGTGCGGAGTAGGAAGTGCCCGCACCTGTAAAAATCTGACCTGCACCTGCCCTGGCAGCACTTGCAGCCTCATGACCTGTACAGACCGTCAGCCCCAACATCTGTTAAGACATCGCGGGCCAAAATTGCGCCTATTTTAGCACTTATGTATGTCTATGGCGCCCGCCCTGGGCAAAGATAACAGCCGCCCTCCCCATCGCCTGTCCTATGCTCACTGAGCTCGCACTGGCCCTGCAGGCTCACCAGACATCACAGGGCCATACCGCGCCAGGCAGCGCCCGCGCCGTGCCCTCACAGACCAGCCTAGCCCGCTCCGTCCCCGCGCCGACTCCGCCATCTACTGAAGCACCTGCAGCTCGCGCCGCGTCACTGAGACTGACCCAACCTCCTCACTTGCCCAGGCTCCTCAGTCGACCTCATCCCTGCAGCATGAACCGCAGCAGCAGCAGCCATACCTGCTGCCATTGCCGCTGCAAGCGCCCGCCCCTACCTGAGCTGTTGCTGTTTAGTACAGCTGCTGCTTGCAGTCAGAGTGCCTCTCGTACCTCTGTACAAACAAAGGTCCCAGCCGGCATTCTCAACTGTCCCTGCTCTCTGTCCCTCGGTATGGACAGCCTGATGGCCAATATCATGACCCAGGTACTGTCCCAGGCCCTCAATCCCCATCCCATATCCAATTCGGCCTTACCCTCACCTGCCTGTCTTACCCGCACCCGGGGTGAAATGGAGCAGGAAATAATTTCGGGACAATATTCAGCACCAAAAGTACCTCTTTGTACCTCAGGCAGTGACATAATGCCTTGTCTTTGCCCGCTCTGATGGCAAAAAGTTCTGGTAATTACAGGATGGTATCAGCCGATTGGCGCGTGCAAAGCGCTGATTTGGAGCTGTGCGTATATTTTCTATGCTAATTCGAAGTTTTCAGAGTGCTGGAGCCGGGGCTGGTATGGGTTATGATCATCTAATTGCCAGAAATCAGGACAAGGAAAATTGAGCGACCACAACCCCATGGATAAGCAGACACAACCAGGCAGTGCCCCTGAAGGTGCTGTCCATACAGGTCATGACCATTATCAGGATAACAGCTCCCTCAATCAGGCTGAGGGCTGTAATACCTGCAATACAGGCACAACAGATTACAGCAGCTCTGGGCAGGACAGTGCCCCGGGCTGCCCAGAGCACAGCAATGCCTCTGGAGCTCACCAGCACGACCAGCTGCACGACCAGGGCAGCCTGGAGGCCGGTGACCACCATCACGACAGCAACCACAGCACAGACAGTGGCATGGACCACAATGGCAGCAGCGCAGGCGCTGAGCATCATGGCGACAAGGACAGCCAGGACAGTGCACCCCACCATCACCAGGACTGTGGTACCACTGAGGCTGGTGATGCCGGCATGGGCCATGATGTCCATGAGGGTCAGGCATGCCATGATGCCCAGGCTTGCCATGATGACCATGATGCCCAGGCATGCCATGATGCCCAGGCTTGCCATGATGACCATGATGCCCAGGCATGCCATGATGCCAGTGGCGACCATGACTCCCATGGCAGCTGCTCCAGTGGCGACAGCTGCCACAGCACCGCTCTGACAGTCATGACTGAGGGCAATGATGCCGCTCATGCTGAGGCTGCCACTCAGGACCACGGTGCTCAGGTCTGCCCGGCTCCGGCTGATTCAGCTGGCACCGCTGATGCTGGCGTCCATGGCGGCTGTGACGGGCACTCTGCCCCTGACAGTCAGGCCGATTCTGGTGCTCATGCAGAATCAGCTGCTCAGGACTCTCCTGCAGTCGCCGGTTCGGGCAGCCGCTCCAGTGATCTGAGCACTGAGGATGCCCACTCCAAGGTTGAGCAGACATTGCAGGTGGCTGAGGCCGCTGCTGCCGCCGCTGTGGCGGCAGCCGATGCAGCACATCTGGCTGCTGCTGATGCCGTGGCCGCTGCCAAGGCACTGAATTTTGCTCACGGCTATGAGGGTGTGCTCATGCAAAGTCCTGAGTTTCAGGATTTCTCCTCTGCCACCGAGCCTTTAAGCCATGGTACCGGGGGACTTAGTAACGCCCCTTACAGCTCAGTTCGCATTATTGACTCAGCAGGCACAGCT
Organism: Anaerobiospirillum sp. NML120449; assembly: GCF_023051105.1. GTDB lineage: Bacteria > Pseudomonadota > Gammaproteobacteria > Enterobacterales > Succinivibrionaceae > Anaerobiospirillum. The sequence continues at coordinate 8,684 of NZ_JALKIL010000012.1, forward strand.
GAGCCGGTACCGCCTGTGGTAATGGGTACCCCGGCCTATATGCTCATGCCGGGCAGCTCTATTGCTGCCAGCGCCAGCCTGCGTCACCACAATAATGATCTCAAGAGTGATGTGGCTACCTCCGGTCTGCATTATGACGACGACACTATTTCCTTTAATACCGCCAGTGAAACGCCTGAAATTGAAAATGACGGCCGTCATAAAGTGATTCACGGTACCCCGGCCAGCCGTGGTATTGCCATGGGCCGTATCTGCTTTATGCAGCGTCATGCCCCTCTGGCCTCCAGGCGCGGTATTGAAGATGCCGATGCTGAAGTGGCTCGCTTTGAAAAGGCCAGAGCTGAGGCCATTGCCCAGCTGGGCTCTCTTTATGAGGTCACAGTAGAACGCCTTGGTGAACAGAATGCCGTAGTCTTTCAGATTCACCAGATGATGCTTGATGATCCTGATTATGTTGACGCCATTGAGCAGACCATCAGAGATGAAATGGTCAATGCTGAATATGCCGTTGAGGTAACAGGCCACAAGTTTGCTGAGTTGTTCAGCCAGATGGACAACGATTACATGCAGGGCCGTGCCGCTGATGTAATTGACGTGTCCCGACGCCTGAGCGATATCCTCAATGAAAACTCGGGCTTCAAGCAGCCACACCACCTGGTCAATGCCAATGAACCTGTGATTCTGGCCACAGACGATCTGGCCCCTTCTGAAACCGTTCAGCTCGACCAGAACCTCGTCAAGGGCATTATTACCTCCGAGGGCTCATCCCGCTCGCATACTGTTATCTTTGCCCGTACTCTGGGTCTGCCTGCTGTTATCAGCATAGGCAACCGCCTGACCCCGGATCTGGAGGGCAAGCTGGCCATTATCGATGGTGGTGCCGGCCGCGTCATTATCGATCCTGATGAAAAGACCCAGGGGATATATGCTGACCGCAAGCGTACTGAAGATGCTCTGCGTGCCCGCCTCGAGCAGTTCCGTGGCCGTGAGACCAGGACCTTAAGCGGTCGCAAAATCAGCCTCTATGCCAATATCGGCGCCGTATCTGATCTCGATCTGGTCAAGAGCTCAGATGCCGAAGGCATTGGTCTGTTCCGCTCTGAATATATCTACCTGTCCTCATCAGATTATCCTTCTGAAGAAACCCAGTTCAATATCTACAGGGAGACTCTCTCTGCCATGGAGGGCAAGAGAGTGATTATCAGAACCCTGGATATAGGCGCTGACAAGACAGCTGATTACTTCATGCTCAAGCATGAGGAAAATCCTGCCATGGGCATGAGAGCCATTCGTATCTGTCTTACCCAGCCTGAGGTCTTTAAAACCCAGCTGCGTGCCCTGTACCGCGCCTCGGTCTATGGCCGTCTGGCCATTCTCTTCCCTATGATTTCCTCAGTAGAGGAGGTCAAGGACTGCCGCCGTATCTGTGAGGAGGTCAAGGAAGAGCTGCGCCGTGAGGGCAGGGAATACTCAGATAACATTGAGCTGGGCATTATGATTGAGACTCCGGCCTCAGCTGTTATCTCCGACCTGCTGGCCGAGCATGTCGACTTCTTCAGCATAGGCACCAATGACCTTACCCAGTTCACCCTGGCTGTTGACCGTCAGAATGCCGAGCTGGGCCGCTTCTTAAACCCTTATCACCGTGCCGTTATCCGCCTGATTGAAATGACAGTCAACAATGCCCACAAGCATGGCATCTGGGTAGGTGTATGCGGTGAGCTGGCTGCAGATGAGGGCTTTACCCATGAGCTGGTGCGCATGGGCATAGACGAGATCTCAGTGGTGCCATCATCAGTACTGATGATACGCGCCCGAATCTCCACTCTGGGCTGACGCCTGTCGACTGCCGCGCCTTGCGCGCCCTGCGCAGCATGGCGCAATGCGCCTTGCGCCCCATACGCTGCGCCATCAGGCCAGGATTGAGACTCGGGCTGTGATGGCCATCTGGCGCGCAGGCCACCTCTCGCCGCTGCGAGCATGCTGCGCCATGCTGCGGGCGGCCCGTCGCCTGGCAGCATTGCACCGACTGCGTCATCCTTACGCCGGAGGCTTGTAGCAGCCGCACATGCCAGACGCCTCGTTATGCTGTGGGCCGAACGTTGCCTGGTGCCCTTGCGCGGCTGTGTCGTTACACTGCGCAGGGCTCGTTGTCTTGTGGCGCGGGTATAGTGCCTGTTCATGCCCCTGTACAGCCTTCCTGGTCAACTATAGGGGCTATGATGTCATGGTCTGAGGCGTGGGGACTTTTGGTGCCGCTGCACCGGCTGTGTTGTCACGCTGCGCAAGGCTCGTTGTCTTGCGGCGCGGGCAGAGTGCCTGTTCATGCCCTTGCGCAGCCGGCCTGGTCAACTATAGGGGCTGTGATGTCAGGGCTGAGGCGTGGGGGCTTTTGGTGCCGTAGCACCGGCTGTGTCGTCACGCTGCGCAAGGATCGTTGTCTTGCGGAGCAGGCAGAGTGCCTGTTCATGCCCCTGTACAGCCAGCATGGTCAACTATAGGGGCTATGATGTCATGGTCTGAGGCGCTGGGGCCTTTAAGGTGCCGCTACACGAATGTGTCGTCACGCTGCGTAAGGCCCGTCGCCGGGAACGCGGGCATAGTGCCTGTTCATGCCCTTGCACAGCCGGCCTGGTCAACTATAGGGGCTGTGATGTCAGGGCTGAGGGTTGGGGCCTTTGGTGCCGTAGCACCGGCTTTGTCGTCACGATGTGCAGGGCTCGTTGTCTTGCGGCGCAGGCATAGTGCCTGTTCATGCCCCTGTACAGCCAGTGTGGTCAACTATAGGGGCTGTGATGTCATGGTCTGAGGCGCTGGGACTTACGGTGCTGTGGCACCGGCTGTGTCGTCACGCTGCGCAAGGCCCGACGCCGGGTGGCGTTACGCTACCTGCGGCGTTACGCTGTGCGTCGCACGTTGCAAGGCGCCGCTTGCAGGGCTCGACGCCATGCTGTGCGCTGACTGCCAGGCCTGCGATGCATGCTGAGAGCTTGTCAGCTGTGCGTCCTACGGACCATAGTGACCAGTATGGGAGCCGCGATACGCTGTGCGCTGCCAGTCGTCTGGCGTTAAATGGCGGCTGTGGCGTCATAGCGCGCGGCACATAGTATGGGGACGCAGTCCAGATGAAAGTCTCTGTTGCACCGCCCCTGGGCCTGCTTTGGGTCTTTTATGCTGTGAGCTGCGCATAGTATGTGGCGTAACGCCATGACACTGACCTCCATGCCAGTCATGCTGACCCTTATGTCGTTACGCTGTGTGCGGCTTGCCTTTTGAACAGATGTATGGCTGAGGCATCATGGCGCGCGGCATGTCGCTGGCTGCCGCTGGCCAGTGCGGCGTTACGATATGCGCCGTATGCCAGTAGCTCTTGCGCCCTTGCCCCTTGTGCCAGCAGCCCTGCTGCAATGCTGCCTGTGATGTCATATGCTGCGGTGTTGCTCTATCCCTGCCCCGGGACAGCAGAGCAGGGCAAGGGCTTACCTTGTACTTTGGCCTCATGAGGGCTGTGTCCGGGCATGCTGCCTGGGGCTTGCCTGGCCTGCCGGGCTTTTATGGCCTGCACAGTCCTGCTGCTCTTTACAGGGCTGTAAAGGGCCTTCAGGCTGCGCCGGGCTGTAAATGACCTGAGTGGCCTTACATTACTGCTGCCCCTGCGCTGTGGCAGTGCGCCTGTGGTACCGGGACGCGGGGCTCTTTGCGGCGCCGGTGAAATGTTTATAATTGGTGCCCTGTCTGTCAGGAGTGACTGTAAGCTCTGGCAGGCAGGACTGCCCCGGGCTTTTGTGGTTTGTCTTATACAGGAAAAAAGAAATATGGCTCAATGCGTTGTGATCTCTGATGAAATTACCGGAGCCAGCTCAGTAGGTGCGATGCTGCAGAAGAACCGCTCTACTGTGTGCTCTCTGGTAAGTTCTCGTGGCCTTAAGGATCCGGCCACTCAGAAATACGACTGCCTGGTGTATTCCACCAACAGCCGTAATCTCATGCCATCTCAAAGCTATCAGATGGTTTTCTATGCAGGCAAACTGCTCAAGTCCAGTGACGTAAAACTCTATGCCAAGCGTATTGACCCGGCCATGCGCGGTAATACCTGTACCGAGACCCAGGCCCTGCTCGATGCCCTTGGAGACAACCGTGTGGCCATTGTGGTACCGGCCTTCCCTGAGCTCAAGCGCTCCAATGTGGGCGGTTATATCCTGGTAGATGGCAAGCCTGTAGAAAAGTCCCTGGTGGGCCTTGATGATCTGCGCCCTTATGACGGAGGCCGTGTAGCTGATCTCTTTACCGAGAAATTCCGCTACAAGTCCGAGGCTCTGCATCTTAAGGATCTCTTCCATGGCAGTGACTGTCTGGCTGCCAAGATTCGGGACCTTGCCCAGAGTGGTACCCGCGCCATTGTGCTTGACTGTACCTCTCAGCAGGACATCAACACCATTGCCGATGCCGTCATCAAGTCAGGCATCAAATTCATTGCTGTAGACCCGGGTCCTTTCACCGCCACCATGGCCCGCAAGGTCATGCGTGCCGGCAGTGCCGAGGACGGTCTTAATCAGAAGATCTTCGGTCTGGTGGGCGGCTCCAATCCTCTTATTGCCGCCCAGGTGGAAATGCTGCGCCTTGAGGAAAAGGCTCTGTTTGTACCGGTCAAGAATATTGACCTCATTGATGATGATCAGAAGCGTGCTGCCGAGATTGAGCGTGTAGTGACCAATGTGGTGGCCCGTGCTGATGACTTCACCACTGTCTTTGCCGTATCAGACCACCTGGGCGCCAATTCCCAGATTCTCATGCAGTTTGACCGTATGCTCGAGGAGAGCAACCGCAGCCCGGCCGAGGCCATGGACCTCATTGCCACAGCCTATGGCCAGATTACCCGCATGGTCATAGAGCGCTGCCCTTCCTTTAAGGCTGTTTACTCCACAGGTGCTGAATACACAGTGGCTATCTGCCGTGAGCTCAAGTCCCTTGGTCTGGAGATACAGGGCCAGGTACTGCCGCTGACAGCCTACGGCCAGCTGCTTGATGGCCCTTACGCAGGTATGCACTATGTGGCCTCAGCCACCTCCGCTACCGACCCGGCTACCCTCATCGAGAGTATCCAGTACCTGAGAAGAAAGATGGTCATTTAGCCCTGCCCCTGGGCCAGGGTAATGTCCTGGGGCCAGGGAAATGACCTGGCCAATGGCTTTGGCGGCCATGGTCCTGCGAGGATGACTGCCCGGGTCATGGCTTTGGCTGTCCTTGTGCATGGTAGATGGCTGTCCGGGTCATGGCTTAACCTGTCCGGGTCCTGGGATATGGCTGCCCAAGGTTACAGGCGTGAAAAAGCTGTGCTCAGTGAATGGTGAGGTTGGGGCTTTGCGGATAAGGGGTTGAGGTCTCTGTATATGCCGTGGACAGGTTTTTACCGTGAGGCCTTTGGGGTGAGCGGATGAATGGCATAAAAGAGGTGCCTTGAGACCGCAACTATGTCCTCAACCGGCAGGGGTCCTGGGACTTATGGTTGACAGGCTGGGGGACTTGGAAAGGCCGGACTGATGGGGCGTGGCTGTGAGGCATTGGCCCTGAGTACTACAGGTTCAACTGATGAGGGCCTTGACCCTAAAGGGGCCTTTATGGGCCTTGGGGCTAATTACTGGATGTCCAGTTGCTGCTATGCATACGCCATCAGTGAGGCATTGCGCTTGCCCGGCTTTGGGCCTTGCAGGGGCTTGGGGCTAATTACTTGATGTCCAGTTGCTGCTATGCATACGACATCAGTGAGGCATTGCGGTTGCCCGGCTTTGGACCTTTAGGGCGGCCTGGTAAGGACAGGATGACTGGACCTTTGCAGGGACTTGATGCTGCCCGCATGGGGCCTTGCAGGTTCAACAGATGTTAGCCTTAACCCTAAATTTGGCTTGACCATGCAGAGGCATTTTGGGTGCTTTGTGGCTAAGATCAATAGCGTTGGGACATATAACCTGCGTGGGGCTTGAAAGGTGGGGTTTTTGGGAAATGGCCCTGGAAAAGCCAGACCGGGAGTCCTTAGCCAGAAAGCACTGCTCTGAAAGCCTGCATCATTACTGGGCCTTACTTGCTTTTTTCCCAGGTAGTAATACAATCCAACGTGTGCGGCCTTAGTTTAGTGGTAGAACAGAAGCTTCCCAAGCTCCTGGCGCGGGTTCGAGCCCCGTAGGCCGCTCCACATAGCCAAATGCACAGAACAAGCTATGCTGCACCTGGCCTGAAACGCTTTTGTAGCCCCCTGCAGCAGCCGTCAACCTGCTCCCCTCCTGAAGCTGCTAAGCTCGTCTCATCCTCTCAGATTCTCACCTGACTGTAAGACTCCTTACAGGTCTTATCCAATCTAAACTCTCCCTTAAACAAAACCGAATACTTGTTCATACAGTCCATGGAGCCAGGTTCCAATGGAAGCTCGCTTTACGCCACCAGCTGCAAAATTTGCAGTTATTTTCATGCAAAGATATGCAATTGACTGCAAATTATGAAAGACGGCTGCATTGTTTTGCAGATAAATGAAAGTTTTGCATTTTTGCGCAAAAAATGAGTATGGTTCTGTGCTCTTGGCTGATGGCTGTTAAGAGGCGGGGTGTAGTCGTTTGTTGCTAAGGGAAGACGCAACGTTTTTAAGCGCAGCTGACTGGAGAGAAGTGAAGAAGATTGCCCGTAAAGAGCTGGAATCAAAAGGCGTGATGTCCTGGGGTCCTTGAGCACGCTGCTGTTAACCTGACTAATCTTACTTGAGTTAAGCTGGGTGGACCTTAAGCTGCATTGTTCATAAAACACCAAAGCCCCTGACCTTTGGGGATCAGGGGCTCCGGAGATGCTGCAGGACCATACAGGCCTGCAGCTCAGGCACGGGCTGCCTTGATTAGCCTAACAGGGACAGACCCAGTTGTGGACGGGTGTTAGCCTGCATGAGCATGGAGGTAGCAGCCTGCTGAATGATGGACTGCTGGGAGAGGTTGGCGGACTCTTCGGCGAAGTCTGCGTCACGAATACGGCTACGGGCGTCAGCCTGGTTGGCGGAAACGTTTGCCTGGTTGCGTATTGAACTTTCAAGACGGTTCTGGATTGCACCTAGGCCAGCACGCTCGGAGTCAATCTGAGCAATAAGGAAATCCATAGCCTGAATAGCAGTCTGAGCAGCATCAGCCTTGGAAAACTGGATTACTTTATTACCCTTATCATAGAAATTTTCAAGCTTAACTTGGTTCTGAGCTGCACCAAACTTTTTGGTAGCGTCAGCAATACGTGTGAAGTGGGCGTTACCTACGTCGAAGGTAATGGTGTCGCCCTTATTGGCGCCTACCTGCAGAGTTAACTGACCGGCGGATTCCTTGTCACCTACTAACAGACCAGTGTTCTTACCGCCATCAAGGATAAGAGCGCCACCGAAGCGGGTCTGACCAGCAATACGGTCAATTTCGGCTACCAGAGCAGTGGCTTCCTTGGAGAGGGCGGCCTTGTCCTCACCGGTGTTGGTGCCGTTGGCAGCCTGGACAGCCAGAGTACGGATCTTCTGGAGCATGCTGGTGGTTTCGTCCATGGCGCCTTCAATGGTCTGGGCAAGAGCAATACCATCTGCGGCGTTGCGGTTACCCTGGTTCAGGCCGTTAACCTGGGTGGTCAGGCGGGAGCTGATTTGTAAGCCAGCGGCGTCGTCCTTGGCAGAGTTAATTCTCAGGCCTGAACTGAGTCTCTGGTAAGTGGTAGTCAGCTGATTCTGGACATTGTTGAGATATCTGCGGCCATTTAAGCTGCTAACGTTTGTATTTACGTAAACGCCCATTTTGATGCTCCGGTATTTTCACTATTAGTTTCAGTTTTAATTGGGGCCACAGCAGTTGCCCTCACATGCAATTATATTAACGCCATGTATGTTTAAGCCTTGAATAGAGCTAAATCAATGAAAAATAAGCCGATTTTCATAAACGGCGCACACGCAAAATAGATATCAATTCTTGCGTTTAAGCGCCATGACCTCCGCATGGCAACTGCCGCTTAACGCCCGCAGTCAGGCCTTTCCACAATTATCTTAATATTCCTCATGCCTCATGATTTGCCTCCCGGCTCATTGGTAATTGCTTTACATAACGAAACCTTATGCTTTGGAGTTTTGTAAAGCGTTAACTGCCGGATTATGCTTTTCCATGCTCAAAAAACGCCAAAGCCCCTGACCTTTGGGGATCAGGGGCTCCGGAGAGGCTGCATGGACTTAGGAATGCTGCAGCCTTGTATGGACGTGCTGTATTAGCCTAACAGGGACAGACCCAGCTGTGGACGGGTGTTAGCCTGCATGAGCATGGAGGTAGCAGCCTGCTGAATGATGGACTGCTGGGAGAGGTTGGCGGACTCTTCGGCGAAGTCTGCGTCACGAATACGGCTACGGGCGTCAGCCTGGTTGGCGGAAACGTTTGCCTGGTTGCGTATTGAACTCTCAAGACGGTTCTGGATTGCACCTAGGCCAGCACGCTCGGCATCTACCTGAGCAATGAGGAAATCCATGGCCTGAATGGCGTTCTGAGCGGCATCAGCAGCCGAAAACTTGATTTTACCGTTCTCAAAGAACTTATTCATCTCGACCTTGCCCTGACCAGTGCCGAACTTGCCAGTGGCATTTGCAATCTTGGTGAAGTGGGCGTTACCTACGTCGAAGGTAATGGTGTCACCCTTATTGGCGCCTACCTGCAGAGTTAACTGACCGGCGGATTCCTTGTCACCAACTAACAGACCAGTGTTCTTACCGCCATCAAGGATAAGGGCGCCACCGAAGCGGGTCTGACCGGCAATACGGTCAATTTCGGCTACCAGAGCAGTGGCTTCCTTGGAGAGAGCTGCCTTGTCCTCACCGGTGTTGGTGCCATTGGCAGCCTGGACAGCCAGAGTACGGATCTTCTGGAGCATGCTGGTGGTTTCGTCCATGGCGCCTTCAATGGTCTGGGCAAGAGCAATACCATCTGCGGCATTGCGGTTACCCTGGTTCAGACCGTTGACCTGGGTGGTCAGGCGGGAGCTGATTTGTAAGCCAGCGGCGTCGTCCTTGGCACTGTTAATTCTCAGGCCTGAACTGAGTCTCTGGTAAGTGGTAGTCAGCTGATTCTGGACATTGTTGAGATATCTGCGGCCATTTAAGCTGCTAACGTTTGTATTTACGTAAACGCCCATTTTGATGCTCCGGTATTTTCACTATTAGTTTCAGTTTTGATTGGGGCCACAGCAGTTGCCCTCACATGCAATTATATTAACGCCATGTATGTTTAAGCCTTGAATAGAGCTGAATCAATGAAAAATAAGCCGATTTTCATAAACTGCGCACACGCGAAATAGATATCAATTCTGGCGTTTAAGCGCCATGACCTCAGCATGGCAACTGCCGCTTAACGCCCGTAGTCAGGCCTTTCCACAATTATCTTAATATTCCTCATGCCTCATGCCTCATGATTTGCCTCCCGACTCATTGGTAATTGCTTTACATAACGAAACCTTATGCTTTGGAGTTTTGTAAAGCGTTAACTGCCGTATGATGCTTTTCCATGCTCAAAAAACGCCAAAGCCCCTGACCTTTGTAGATCAGGGGCTCCGGAGAGGCTGCATGGACTTAGGAATGTTACAGCCTTGTTTGGACGTGCTGTATTAGCCTAACAGGGACAGACCCAGCTGTGGACGGGTGTTAGCCTGCATGAGCATGGAGGTGGCAGCCTGCTGGATGATGGACTGCTGTGAAAGGTTGGCGGACTCCTCAGCAAAGTCTGCGTCACGAATGCGGCTACGGGCGTCAGCCTGGTTGGCGGAAACGTTTGCCTGGTTGCGGATCGAACTCTCAAGACGGTTCTGGATTGCACCTAGGCCAGCACGCTCGGCATCTACCTGAGCAATGAGGTAGTCCATGGCCTGAATGGCGTTCTGAGCGGCATCAGCAGCCGAAAACTTGACTACACCACCATCGTAGAAAGTTTTGATATCAATCTTACCGGCACCACCGCCGCCAAACTTTTTAGTAGCATCGGCGATCTTGGTGAAGTGAGCATTTGCAATATCAAATGAGATGATGTCACCCTTATTGGCACCTACCTGCAGAGTAAGATTACCGGCAGACTTCTTACCGCCCTGTAACAGGCCTGTACCATCACTGCCATCAAGAATCAGAGCACCACCGAAACGAGTCTGGCCTGCAATACGATCGATTTCAGAAATCAGAGCAGTAGCTTCCTTGGAGAGAGCGGCCTTATCCTCGCCGGTGTTGGTGCCGTTGGCAGCCTGGACAGCCAGAGTACGGATCTTCTGGAGCATGTTGGTGGTTTCGTCCATGGCGCCTTCAATGGTCTGGGCAAGAGCAATACCATCTGCGGCGTTGCGGTTACCCTGGTTCAGGCCGTTAACCTGGGTGGTCAGGCGGGAGCTGATTTGTAAGCCAGCGGCGTCGTCCTTGGCACTGTTAATTCTCAGGCCTGAACTGAGTCTCTGGTAAGTGGTAGTCAGCTGATTCTGTACGTTGTTGAGGTATCTGCGGCCATTTAAGCTGCTAACGTTTGTATTTACGTAAACGCCCATTTTGATGCTCCGGTATTTTCACTATTAGTTTCAGTTTTGATTGGGGCCACAGCAGTTGCCCTCACATGCAATAGTACTAACGCGCCCTTTCATTTCAGCTTAAATAGACACACGCAGATGCGATACTCCCTGATTTATCGTAAACAGCACTACTGGACAAACTAAATAGATATAAAAATTTATTTACACCCTCTACTTACAGCCCTGGCGATTCACCCATGCCCTTCAAAGCCCATAAATACCAAAGCCCCTGACCTTTGTAGATCAGGGGCTCCGGAGAGGCTGCATGGACTTAGGGATGCTGCAGCCTTGTTTGGACGTGCTGTATTAGCCTAACAGGGACAGACCCAGCTGTGGACGGGTGTTGGCCTGCATGAGCATTGAGGTGGCAGCCTGCTGGATAATGGACTGCTGGCTCAGGTTGGCAGACTCTTCGGCGAAGTCTGCATCACGAATGCGGCTACGGGCATCCGCCTGGTTGGCGGAAACGTTTGCCTGGTTGCGGATCGAACTCTCAAGACGGTTCTGGATTGCACCTAGGCCAGCACGCTGTGCGTCGACTGCACCGATGATCTTATCAATGGCCTCAATAGTAGCCTGAGCACCGTCAGCAGTGGAAAGTAACAGCTTCTTATCAACATTCCAGAATTTATCAGCACCAGCACCAGCACCTTTATATCCAGCAAGCTCCATGGCTTTGGTGAACTTCATGTTGGCAACATCAAAGGAAATAGTGTCGCCCTTATTGGCGCCTACCTGTAAGGTCAGCTTGCCAGCACTGCCGTTATTGGTGCTGTAAATCGAAGTTGCACCTTTATCACTGCCGTCAAGTACGGTCTTACCACCGAACTTGGTCTGGCTGGCAATACGGTCAATCTCAGCTACCAGAGCAGTTGCCTCGGTGTCCAGAGCCTTACGGTCAGCCTCGGTGTTAGTACCATTGGCTGCCTGAACTGCCAGAGTACGGATCTTCTGGAGCATATTGGTGGTTTCGTCCATGGCTCCTTCAATGGTCTGGGCAAGGGCAATACCGTCAGAGGCATTACGGTTACCCTGGTTCAGGCCATTTATCTGGGTGGTCAGGCGGGAGCTGATTTGCAGGCCAGCGGCGTCGTCCTTGGCAGAGTTAATTCTCAGGCCAGAACTGAGTCTCTGGTACGTAGTAGTCAGCTGATTCTGTACGTTGTTGAGATATCTGCGGCCGTTTAAGCTGCTAACGTTTGTATTTACGTAAATGCCCATTTTGATGCTCCGGAATTTACTCTATTCTTTTCTTACAGATCTGGTCAGGCCACAGCAGATGCCCTGACGTGCTGCCTTATTAACGTGTTATTAACTATGTCCTTAAACAGGTGGCCATAAATACCAAAACAGGCTGATTTTTCGTACTTGAGCTGTTCATGTTCCCAAAATAGATGTAAATGACTTTATTTACATACCCTGAATTACGGGCGTTAAAGGCCACCATGCGGTATGGATTGCGGGCATGGAGAAGCACCAGTATGGGCCTTTTATGGGCTTAGTGCAGGGCGACTTATCATATTTTGTAAAGCATCTCAGCAGACTTCATTGCGCCATATGCAGGCTGCTGAAGGGCTTATGCATAAGCTTTACAGACAGCAGGGCACAGTATGGCGATGTTACGTTAACTGCTGTGTTTTCTTTGCTCTGGCGGCTGCAGGCTTCGATGCAGCCTTTTTGCCGCCCTATGCACTGCTCAGGGTCTGCCAGGAACTGCCTTAAGACTGACCTGCTCTGTCCTTGCTACTGGTCTTGCCAGTGCTTCTGGTCATGGCCTTAGCTGTGCTCTTGCCTGTGCCTTTGCCCTCGGATGTCCAGCCTTATGGCATTGCCGGGATTTTGCCATCACCTGGCCCACACATAACCGGATTTGCTATAACCTGATTAAAAATGAAACTGAGAGCCATCATCTCATCCATGTTAAAGCCGTCAAGATCATTCAAATAATCGAGCGTTCCCTTTTCAATAATCCTGGTAACCCTTATTTTGAAATTATCAAATGCGTCACGATGACGGACCACAGAGACAAGACTCATAGCCATAGCAGAGTCAACGGACTCAAGAAATGACTTCATTGAGTCAGACTCTAAAACACGGCTTGTCAATTGAGACTTCACATAAGACACTTTAGGATCGTTCAGGAAATCCTGGCATATCTGTCTAAAGTGCTCAAGTTCAATTGCGCTGGTACCGTCCTGGGGTATGACTGACTTTGGCAAGGCATTAACTATCATATCCAGCTCTGCATCCAGTGACATACTGATGCTCTTATCAACTATCAAAGAGATGCAAAATGGCAGCAGCTTTTGCGCAGCCCAAAGGGCAAGCTCAGAGGGAGACATTGAGTCAAAGTCCACCACAGTGCTGTCCCGATCTTCAAAGATCGGCTTATGAAAACTTTTTGTGCCTGGAGGCAGATCATATGGAACTCTGTCCCTTTCCAGCTCGAGCTCAGCCTCAACGCTGTAGAGAAAATCTTTATAGCTGCCAATATGATCGTTAAAGTACTGCTCTGCTACGGTGTAATCCCTGCGTCTTATATCACTGAGCATCTGAAGCACCATTATGCTGCTGTCTTTCCTGTCACTGTGCTCAGTTAAAAGCTCCCTCAAGCTGTCATACATAGCCTGAATATCATTAATTCTGGCCATAAGCGCAAAGTTCACCAGAGTCTCATTGTCTGCAAATGCCATAAAGGCATCAGAGGCATTTTGTAACAGACTATACAGATCATTCTTAGTATCTGCCTTGAGAACTTCAGCATAATAAGAGTCGTTGTACTCAGAAAGTCTGTCCTCGACCATAGTCCTGATTATGCTCTGAGCTTTCCTGGCTTTGGCTGCTCCCTTGTAACGTGTTTGTTCATACTCGCTGACAGCCTCACGCTCAGCCCTCTCCTTTAAATCATGGTTTACACATTTATCAGCATAAATGTCGCAAACACATTTCATAATCTGTAACTTGCACGACTCTCGATCAAAATCAACATGCTCCTGACTGCTTTGAGCAAATGATGCCCTGGTGGTGGAGGTGATTTTTGCTGATTCTGATGCATCTGAGGCAGTGCTTTTGGCTGATTCTTGTGCCTCGGCAGCAGAGCTCTTTGCCCTGGTCCTGGTGCTTTTGGCTGATTCTTGTGCCTCGGCAGCAGAGCTCTTTGCTCTGGTCCTGGTGCTTTTGGCTGATTCTGATGCATCGGTGCCAGAGCTCTTTGCCCTGGTCCTGGTGCTTTTTGCTGACTCTGAAGCCTCGGTGCCAGAGCTCTTTGCTATGGTCCTGGTGCTTTTGGCTGACTCTGATGCATCGGCAGCAGAGCTCTTTGCCCTGGTCCTGGTGCTATTTGCTGACTCTGATGCCTCGGCGGCAGGGGTCTTTGCCCTGGTCCTGGTGCTTTTTGCTGACTCTGATGCCTCGGCGGCAGGGGTCTTTGCTCTGGTCCTGGTGCTTTTTGCTGACTCTGATGCCTCGGCGGCAGGGGTCTTTGCCCTGGTCCTGGTGCTTTTTGCTGACTCTGATGCCTCGGTGGTGGAGCTCTTTGCCCTGGTCCTGGTGCTTTTTGCTGACGCTGATGCCTCGGTGGTGGAGCTCTTTGCCCTGGCTGCAGTGCTTTTGACTGATGCCGATGTCTTCACTTTCTTTGATGCCACTTCCTCTGACTTTGAGGTGCTTTTCTTATTGCCAGTCATACTGCTCACCTTGTCTCCATTAATAAAACTTCGGTAAATACCACTGAGGCACAGCATGTGCCACCTGCAGGCCGTTCTGGCTCAGCAGGTCTGTCTGCAGCTGTTTCTTATTTAAATATACATAATGGCAGCGCTTATGTCTTTAGCTGATGTTCACGTAATCATGATTTACACTCAGATTGCGGCACAAGATAAATCTTTTAGGACGCATCTTGCGCAAATTTCGTTTTGTGCCTGACTATCTGCCATGACGCGTATTGTTTTCTAAGACAATGATATGAGCAGCACAAGACGAGAGTAATGGGCTGGAACTGGTTTGCTGCAGCGGAGAGAAAGGAATGTGAAAGGATGGAGATGAAGCAGGCTGGGGTATGATCTGCCTGACTGGTCAGCCCTGCACTGGGTGCACGCATGCTCCAGGGGCTGTGCCGGGCCATGCCATGGTCGTGGCCTGACCTGCACATGGCTTTGCCTGGCGCATGGCTGCTGCCTGCATGACCATTCGGTGGGGTACCTGCCCGTTTGCCTGTTGTGCGCGGACACGGGACGGGGTTGAGATTTTGCCTGGGGTGATGAAATGCCAAGGGCACCTTTGTCCTGGCATGATGATTCATGTGTCAGGATAAAGGTGCCCTTGAGAGGGCCAGCCCGGCAGGGCCGGGCTGGCTGGTGCCTCGCCCCGGGGCTGGGGGCCTGGGGCGTGCGGCGTGGCTGTCTTAGATAAGCTCGGCTGTGGTCTTTAAGAAGCCGTTCTGGATGACGTAGCGGATCTTGAAGTCGTCGTTGAAGACGATAAGGTCAGCACGATAGCCGTGGTCAATCCAGCCGGACTCGTAGTCAAGGCCCAGTACACGGGCTGGAATGGTGGAGGCGGCCATCAGGGCCTCATCAAGAGGAATACCACAGGTCTTAACCAGGAACTTGACGCCGTCCATCATACAGATGTTGGTGCCCACCAGTGAGCCCTTGGCATCGATAAGACCGCGCTTGGAGTCGTTGAATACTTCAGTACCGGCTACGGTAAAGGAGTTCATGACCTCTGGAGAGCCTGCAATGGCCTGAGAGTCAGAAACGATGTACATGCGGTCCTTGAGCATCTGGTGCACGATACGAACAATGGCAGGGTGCACGTGACGGCCATCGGCAATCACACCGGCTCTTACGGTCTGGGCGTTGAGTACGGCACCGATAATGCCTGGCTCACGGCCGTTGAGCGGACGCATGGCGTTGAACAGGTGGGTAATGTTGTTCACACCCATCTTGAAAGCATCAACAGTATCGTTGAAGGAGGCATTGGTGTGACCAAGAGACAGCTTCATGCCCATGCCCATCAGTTCCATGAGGAACTTGCCGCGTACAACTTCAGGAGCTACGGTCATGTAGGCGATGTTGTCGATATTGTCACGCAGGTAGGCAAGGTCGGAATTGGAGATACCACGGATATAGCCGCTGCCATGGAAGCCCTTGCGCTCAGGGTTGATAAATGGACCCTCAAGGTGAATACCAGGACATACGCCAGGGTGCTTGTCCATGAACTTGCGTACGGCAGCCAGAGCACGGGTCATGCTCTCACGTGGACCTGATACCAGAGTTGGAACAAAAGTCAGGGTACCGCGCAGAGTAAGCCAGCGACGCATACGCTCAAGGCCGTCAAGGCTCAGGTCTGAGGAGAAGGTGACACCGGCACAGCCATTGACCAGCAGATCAATAAAGCCCGGGGCTACGTGCATGCCGTTAAGATCAATTTCCTCGGAGGTGCCGTCCTCAAGCAGCACAGGGTCCACCGGAATAATACGGTGGTTCTGAACTGCAATGCTGTCAGCGCCTTCAAGTACACCCTTGGACAGGTGCAGTTTTGCATTACGCAAAATGGTTGCACCCATTGACTTAGTTCCTAAAATCATATGCTTTCATCATGCCGGCTTAGTTGGAAATCAGGCATGCTCGACTACAGTCATGAGCATGATTCCAGGCAGTAATTCTGACAGGTTAAACCCGCCCGGCGCCGAGACCGCACGGATATTAATCAGGACCTGAGCTTACGACCTGCTCTAAAATTCTTTTACTGCTGCCTGTCAGGCTCAGAGCCCTGTGCAGCTCCGGCATTAACCCTGCCGGCAAGGCGGGCAGCCTTTTTCTCACGTTTGGCTGCAAAATCTGGCTTGCCCTTGTTCTTTTTATCACGCAGGCGCACCTTTTTACGCGGCTTTTTGTCCTCGCGGGCCTTTTTGTCAAAACCGCCATTTGGTGAAGCACGGCTGCGCTTCTTCTCACTTTGATGGACTACACCCACCTCCTCAAAGGAGGCACACAGGCCCTTGATGGCTCTGCGCTCCACAGTACGTCCTGTATAGCGCTCAATGCGCTCGAGAGTGGCAAATTCGTCAGCCTGAACGAGGCTGATAACCACACCCTTTGCTCCGGCACGTGCCGTTCTTCCGGCGCGGTGCACATAGATCTCGCCCTTTGACGGCAGGTCAAAGTTGTAAACGTGAGTTACATCTTCAAGATCAAGACCGCGAGAGGCCACGTCAGTAGCAATAAGGATGGAGACTTCGCCGTCACTAAAACGACGCAAAGCCGCTTTTCTCTCCTGTTGTGAGCTTTCACCCTGCAGGCTTGCAAACGCCATGCCTTGACGCTTTAACAGTGCAGCAAGGCGGCTTAAATTGTCGCGGGTGCGGACAAAAATAATGCTTTTTCCCTGCACTGTGGTCAGCAGGTGGAAAAGAATTTTGACCTTCTGGGAATCATTGGCTGCGTAGTAAGCACGTGACTGAAGCAGCTCAGGGAGCTTTTCACTGCTCTGGTCAGACTCACCTGCGCTGACTTCATGAGGGTTGTTAAGCACATTGCTGGCAAAATCACGGACACCAAAGCCCTCAAGCGTAGCTGAAAAGAGCATGGTCTGATAGCGGCGGTCGAGCTGACGGGTAATTTCGGCTATGTCATCACGAAAGCCCATGTCTAGCATGCGGTCGGCTTCGTCAATGACCAGAATTTCGACATCACGGCTGTCAAACCAGCCCTTTTTGAGAAATTCCTGGAGACGTCCCGGGGTGGCACACACAATATTAGGCAGCTCATCGCGCTGACGGGCACGATCCTCACCGCCTATGATGGTTCCAGCGGTAATGGCTTCGGTGATTTCCCCCTCACCTGACTCAATGGCCTCATCCTGGGAGGCCAGCAGGTCGCGGGCTACGTTCATAATCTGAATGGCCAGCTCACGGGTAGGCTCAAGAATAATGCACTGTACGCCCTTACGTGGTCTCTGAGCCAGACGGGCAATAACAGGCAGCAAAAAGGCTGCACTCTTGCCTGTACCTGTCGGAGCACCGCCCAGGATATCAGCTCCCTCCAAAGCAGCCGGAATCACCAGGCTCTGTACAGGGGTAGGCTCTTCCCAGCCCATCTTTTCAATGGCATCAAGGACAAAACCAGGTAAGGTAAACTCTTCAAACATTACATCATCTCTTCAAAAACTTCAGACCTGCAGTACTCACACTGCCTGGGCTGCACTCAGCCCACCGGGGCAGCCTCAGCTGCCCAGGCTCTCCCGTTACCGCCATGCGCCCGGCTCACGCAGCCAGCCCCTGCCCGGAGCCTGGCGCGTTGCGCCTGCGCACGCTGCCGCCCGTACCCTCCTCTGGGCAGGATCAACAGCCAATGTTCCTCAGGCGGCACTGCCGGGGCTGCCTTGCAGAGTTGCAGCAATGCCCGCATGCACAGTCCAGCTATGCCACGAAGTTACCCTCAGACAGCTGCTGCCTGACAGTCAGGCACAACAAGGCCGCCCCTGCTGCTTACGGCATCAGGGCACAGTACAGAGCATGCTGCCATGGGCTTTTGCCCGGCCCTGACCAGGCATGGCCAGGTTGGGCTGCCATAAAGCCGGCAGCCAGAATCAGAGCTCAACGCTCCGGGCACGGCCAGGCTGACCACGCCGGGCATTACCAGGACAGGCCGGGTAATGCCCGGCCAGTGCGACAGGGCTTATACGCCTTCGCGGCCGGCACGGGTAGCGTGACAGGCAATGATGGTCTCAACCATCTTCTGACGACGCTCACTGTCAGGGCTCTCAGTCTGATGCAGCCAGCGGAACAGCTGGAGGTCGGTTGCATCAAGCAGGTCCATATAATCATCGACCACTTCAGGCGCCATGCCTGGCAGATCGTGCTCGACAAAAGGCAGCAGCATTAAATCAAGCTCGCGCATACCGCGACGGGACTGCCACTTAATCTTGCCCCAGTTAATCTCACTCATAATTTACTCATCCTCATTGGTGTTGCCCCCACATACTAAGGCCAGCCCAGCCCGCCACCACAGTGACGGCCAAAAGGCTGACAGCCAGAGCAGCTGCGCAGCAGTGCAGCCCTATGCTGCAGCTGCAGCTGCTGCCGCTGGCATCATCACGGTCAGACCACAGGCAGACGGCGCGTGCCCTTACCTGGCTCAGGGTCAGGCTCTGATGCCAGCAAAGACGTATCAGCATCAGCTCTGAGCCGCTGTCATGGCAGCAGCCAGCATGCTTACTGGACTCAAGTCCGGCACTACGCTGCAGCTTTCTACCTGACTGACTTGAGCACTGCCGGACTCAGGCAGCGCCTGGCTGGCCAGACCTGGCCTTGCCAGGTTGCAGTCAGCTCAGGCTGGTAAGCCATTGCAGGCTGGTTTGAGCTGCATATCAGCTCAAACCAGCCGGGCTTGAGCACAGCCACTGCCGGGCCTGCCCGGTAAGCATGACAGCTAAAACCTGGCGCAGCAGCGCAGCGGCGCAGCAGCACGCTCAGCTCCAGGCTGCTCACAGCTGCCCGTCTGCCTGATGCCTGTTCTATAAGCGCAGCTCACAGAGCTCAGTACAGGATCAGGCAGACATGCTGTTTGTAAGGCGGCTGACTGCCGGGCTTGCCGTCTGGCGGACATCACAGCCAGCTGCAGGCCGACGTACGCTTTACTGGTGCTGTACCGGCGCTGACTGCGCTGCTGTGAGTACTGCAGTTGTGTGCAACTGTCCGCGGTCGTGCTGTGCAGTGCTGGCGCAAGATTCATTATGGCCGGGTCCGGTCACAGTGGCGCAGCTGGCTGTTATCCAGCAGCGCGGCCACTGCCGCTCATACATTTACTCCTTAGTGGGGAGCTCCATGATAAGGGCAGCAAGGCGCTCAGGGGCTCATCCCGTAATTATCGGAAAAAATGAGCCCCTGGTCAAAATTGACTGCCGATAATGACCCGCAGCTGCAGCCGGTGCCAGGACCTGCCAGACAGCTGCAGGGCAGCTGCCCGGCTGCAGCTCCTGGGCTTACCCGGCTGTTGTTCCTGTATGTGCCCGGCAACGGCCCCTGACCAGTACCCGTCATGGGATCAGGCAGCGCTCAGCGCAGCTGTGATTGCCCTGACAAGCCTGAAAGCTTCAGGCAGGTCAGAGCAACAGGTGAGGCGCTCAGCACTGCTGTGGCGGACCGGGTAAGACTGGGAGCTTAACGCAGACTGCAGCGGCCTGGATTAGACCATGGTGGCTACTGCAGCCAGAATCAGACCGGACTGTTACGAGCAGTCGGGCTCAAATATGGCCTGTCGCTGCAACATGGCTGTCGCTGCAACATGGCTCAGGACCTGACAGTATGCAGCGCCGGGATCAGGCATGGCAGGCTTGCGCCACCTTGCTCAGATCTGGCAGAACTCTTGTGCCGACCTCAGATATGGCTGTTGCTTCAGGCGCGCTGAGGTCGGGCAGGATTGCGGTCACACAGGTCGGCTGGGCGGGAAGAGGTGGCGGTGGCACGCCCTGGCGCGTTGGCGCCGGGGCGTGCGGGGGCTTGCCTTGATAACAGGTGGGCTATTCCACAGTTACGGACTTGGCCAGGTTGCGTGGCTGGTCGACGTCGGTGCCGTTGATAACGGCTACGTGATAGGACAGCAGCTGCAGCGGAACGGTGAAGATAATCGGGCTGATGAAGTGCGGTACTTCATTGACAGGAATGAGGGTGCACTGGGCCGGGTCGAGCTCTGCCTTGAAATTGTTGCCCGGGAAAATGTACAGTCGTCCGCCACGGGCACGTACTTCCTCGATATTGGAGACCAGCTTGGGCAGCAGCTCATTGTCAGGGGCTACCACAATTACCGGCATGGAGCTGTCAATCAGGGCTATAGGGCCGTGCTTGAGCTCGCCTGCGGCATAGCCCTCGGCGTGGATATAGGAGATTTCCTTGAGCTTGAGAGCACCTTCAAGAGCTACCGGGTACATAAGACCACGACCAAGGAAGAGAGCATGCTGCTTGCCGGCAAAGTCATGGGCCAGCTGCTCAATACGGCCATCAAGACTCAGCACCTGATTAAGATATGTCGGAGCTGCCTGAATCTGGGCAATAAGGTCAGCAGCCTGCTCAGCGCTGATGGTATTGCGGGCTCGTCCCAGGGCTACGGTTAACATGTTCAGGGCCAGCAGCTGGGTGGTAAATGCCTTGGTGGAGGCCACGCCAATCTCGGCACCGGCACGGGTCAGGAAAGCAAAGTCAGACTCACGCACCAGAGAACTGTTGGCCACATTGCAGATACACAGGGTATAGCGGTAGCCCCGGCTGCGCGCAAGGCGCAGGGCCGCAAGAGTATCAGCTGTTTCACCTGACTGCGAGAGAGTCACAAACAGAGCATTGTCCGGAACGATATTGCTGTGATAGCGAAATTCCGAGGCAATGTTTACTGTGGTGGCCACCCGGGCATATTCCTCAATGAGGTATTTGCCTGTCAGACCGGCATGAAATGAGGTGCCACAGGCCACAATCTCCACATGCCTGATATCCCTCAGCACACTGAGAAAATCCATTCCGCCTGGCTCCCCAGCGGCAGCTGCGCCGTTGGCGGCGCTGGTTGCGGCGGTGGCGCTGCCAGTGAAGGCATCGGCCAGGATATTGTCGCTGCCCAGGCGGCCCATCATGGTGTTATTAAGGGCCTCAGGCTGCTCAAAGATTTCCTTTTGCATGTAGTGACGGAAGCCGCCCTTGCCCAGGACTTCGGCTGTGCTCTCAAGGGAGCAGATATCACGCTCTGCCTTAAGGCCCTGACGGTCATAAAGCTCAATGTGGTCACGGCGGATAAGGCCCCTGTCACCCTCTTCAAGGTAGATAAAACGGGAGGTAACCGGCAGCAGCGCCAGCACATCTGAGGCAATGAAGTTTTCACCAATGCCAAGGCCCACCACCAGAGGTGATCCCTCACGGGCAATGATGATTTCATCAGGATTGCTCTTTTCAATCACAGCCACGGCATATGATCCATGGACCTGACTGAGAGCCATATTCAGGGCACGGTAACCTGGGCTGTGCTCAGCACAGTCGCCGGCACTGCTGCCATCCTGGCCCTGGCCCTCATCTGACTGCCCAGCGGCCTCCTGGCCGCAGGCGCTGCCGCCACAGCAGCTGCCAGTGAGCTCATCTGAAAGTATGCGGGTAAGGCAGGAGTCAATCAGGGCAGCCAGGACTTCGGTGTCGGTGGAGCTTTTAAACTCATAGCCATCGGCACTCAGGCGCTCACGAAGCTCCTGATAGTTTTCGATAATGCCATTGTGGACCAGAGTAATGGCTCCGACCTGATGAGGATGGGCATTTTCCACTGTAGGACGGCCATGGGTAGCCCAGCGGGTATGGGCTATACCACAGCAGCCATCGGCATGAGCTTCTTTTACCAGAGCCTCAAGAGCACTGACCTTGCCCGTGCTTTTAATAATCAAAGGGTCATCAGCTCTGGCAAAGCACAGACCTGAGGAATCATAACCACGGTACTCAAGAGCCTTAAGACCATAGAGCAAAATTTCAGCAACAGGACGCTGAGCAATTGCACCGACAATACCACACATACTTTTTACATCTCCAAGTCAGCCCACCCAGCCTCCGCAAGGCAGGCCTGTCGGCCCGCCTGGCAGCTGGCGGGTGGCTGCAACACATCCCGCAAATATCCGGACAAGTAAGGCACAGCCATGTGCTGCGCGCTGAGCACTGAGTGCTGCGCACTGCGCAGCAGGCGGGCGGGCAGGCAGGCATGAATGCACCCCCTGCCTGCTGCCATGCTGGCGCCCTGACCACTCAGGTGCAGCTTCAGGCACAAAAACCGACGCTGCCGTGCAGGCCGGCCGACCTGGCCTGCGACAGGGGCAGGCCGGCTCAAATTCCGACGGTCAGTTTAACTGCCGCCCAGCTTAACAGCTGTCCGGCTTACCAGCAGCCTGCCTGTCTGACCGCCCCTCATCCAGAGTGCAAAAGCCTGTCTCCAGCCCTGTCAGCTGCAGACTGCCTGATACTGACCTGACGTGCAGGCAGTTACCGGCTCACAGGACTCAGCCTGCCGACCATAGCAGAGCTCTATAGGCAGGCTGTGCCATGAAAGCCCAGCTCAGTCCAGCCATCAGCTCGAGGGCTGGGCGCGGGCATCATGGCCTGAGGGCAGCTGCCTCGTGGGTCCTCAGGGACCAGATGTTCAGGCAGGCCTGAACAGCAGGCGCAGCTGCAGCTGCTGGCTCCTGGTGAAGGGTCGGCTCTGCTTGCCTGAATCTGAGTACTGTTGCGCTTTGAGGCATTATGGCCTGCATGGGCCAGGCCTTTGGGGCATACCGGGCTGTGCCTTTGAGCGGTCTTGAGTGGCCCTGGGACAGCCGTCCTCCAGACTAAAAGCCAGCCCCGTGGCCGGCCTGACAGGTCAGTCTGACAGCCAATGCAAAGGACATCGCCATGAGAGGCAGGCGGACTGCTGCTCTGAGCGCGGCCTGGCAAGAGGCCTGGTAAAAAGCCCGGTCTGCCTTAATTGCTGGCAGGTGGCTGGCCGTATTTGGTTACGGATATGAGCAGCCGTGAGCACCATGCTCACAGCAGCTGCGGGGCCGCCCCTGATTAGCGGCATTAATGGCGCTCTTCAGGGGCAGTTCACACTGAAATGCCAGGCAGAACGTGCTGTGCGGCTCTGCGCAGGCAGATGGTCATTTTATCAGCAAAAAAGCCGCTGACAGCGGTATGTTTCGGGTCTGTGATAATGATGTGCACTGGTGCAAGGCCCTGTGATTTTCTGTGCCCGCACAAGTGCAAGGGATTAGCTTTTTGAGGGAGGGTCAAAGGAGAGCGCCAGGGCAGGTTCGGGCCTGGGACCTTGCCCTGGTTCATGCCCCAGGTTCAGCTAAAGCTCCATCAGTGTCAGATAGCATGTCAGCACTGGGGATTTATGCTTTGGACAGGGCTGGGAGACAATTGCCCGACGGCTTGCTCAAATGGGGTGGGACTGCTCAGACAGAGATGTCCGTGCAAAGGACTGCTTTTGAGAGACGGTCACGGGACAGGCTGGCTATTAAGGGCCAGGAAGAGGGCAGAGTGGAGCTGGCAGCCGTGCTTTTCATATGGGGATCCATGCACACTGGATTTTGAGAGGGCTGCTATGGTGGACAGACTTCATATGGATGTAGGTCTCTGAGCCGCGCTGGTTATAGCTGCGCCTGTGCAGGTCACACGCGGCCATGGCACGGCAAAGCCCCTACTCTCACCCATACTTCAGCAAAGCTGATGCAGGCTGCAGGTTCGGAAGGGACTGGCTGGACGTGGCTGGAATAGGATGGGAGTGGATGAAAGGTGCAGGTCTGAGAGCTTTGCTATGCGCGGACAGTCTGCATTTCATGACATCCTGCATGGTCAAGGCTGGTTCTGGCCCTGGCATTTCAAGAGCATGTGCAGATACAGGCCTGCCTTTGCAGCAGGCTGCATGGCCCGGACGGCGGGACTGCTCGAATGGGTGCGCCTGAGCATGGCCCGGGTCGGGCTCAGACAGGCCGGGCAGGCCTGATGGCCTGCCCGGTGTGGATGATGATGGGGTCTGGGTCCTTCTGGACAGTGCGTGGCCTATACGGCTATTGGTGCCTTGATGACAGGGTATGGATCGTAGTCGACCAGCTCGAAGTCCTCGAATTTGTAGTCGAAGATGCTCTCAGGCTTGCGCTTGATGAGCATGCGTGGCAGGGCACGCGGGGTGCGGGAGAGCTGCTCGCGGGCCTGCTCAAGATGGTTGAGATACAGGTGGGTATCACCGCCGGTCCAGACAAACTCACCTGGCTTGAGGCCACACTGCTGGGCCATCATCATGGTAAGCAGGGCATAGGAGGCGATATTAAATGGTACGCCCAGGAAGAAGTCGCAGCTGCGCTGATAGAGCATGCAGCTTAAGGAACCATTGGCTACATAGAACTGGAACATCATGTGGCATGGAGGCAGGGCCATATTGTCCACATCAGCCACATTCCAGGCATTTACTATGAGGCGGCGGCTGTTCGGGTTGTTCTTAATCTGCTCGACCACATTGGAGATCTGATCGATAACGCGACCGTCGGCACATTCCCAGCGACGCCACTGCTTGCCATAGACCGGGCCCAGTTCGCCGTTTTCATCGGCCCACTCGTCCCAGATAGTTACCTTGTTGTCATTGAGATATTTGATATTGGTGTCACCGTTTAAAAACCACAGCAGCTCATGAATGATGGAGCGCAGATGTACTTTCTTGGTGGTCAGCAGCGGAAAATGAGTGCTGATGTCAAAGCGCATCTGAGTGCCAAAAAGGGATACGGTACCAGTGCCGGTACGATCACCGCGCTCGGTGCCCTCATCCATGATTTTCTTCATTAAGTCCAGATAAACCTGCATACCGCTCTCCATGCCGAAAAAAGTACAGGGGCATTGTGCCCGTAAGGACTGCTTAAAACAGCGACGGATTATTGTACCCCAATTGTCCGCCGGGCAAGCCAGGCTCCGCCCAAAACAGTTCAGGCCCGCAACCCTCCCTTTGTGGGGAGAGCTGCGGGCCTGATATCACGCCATAAGGCAGGGGCCATGGGCTGGGTTTATGGACCCTGCCCTGCGAGCTGTTGTCTGCCGGACGGCAGGGACTGCTGGCCTTGGGCCATTCGTCCGGGCCTGCATGGCCGTGCGTCCAGCCTGGTCACCAGGGAGCGGCCACTTCAGTGGCGCTTACCTGGTATTAAGGCTTGGCCGGTATTATGTTAGGGTCCGGCTTGTTGTGCTCCTGCTGGTACAGGGAGATGATTTTGCCCAGGCCCTGGGAGATGGCATAGACCTCGTACAGGGAGCGGATTTCGGCTGCTGAGGTCATGGTCAGCGCCTTTTTGCCCAGCTCCTGGAGCTGCTCGTAGCTTACTCGTCTGAGTATGTACTTGATACGGGAGATGTAGGAGTAGTTCATGCTCAGGGAGGTAAAGCCCAGAGACAGGAGCAGCAGTGCTGACAGTGGCTCACCGGCACTTTCACCGCACAGGGTGATGTGGCGGCCATGCTGACTGGCCTTGTTGGCCAGATCCTTAAGGCAGCGTACCACGGCTGGATGGAAGATATTGTAGAAACGCTGTACCTTAGGGTTGGAGCGGTCTACGGCCAGCAGGTACTGCATGAGGTCGTTACTGCCGATGGAGAAGAAATCGACCTCGGCGGCCAGTTCGTCCATGAGGTAGACACAGGATGGTACCTCAATCATGACGCCAAAGCGTGGCAGAGTGACCTCTTGGCCGGTACGGGAACGAATCTCGTTGGCTACCTCAATCATGGCCTTTTTGACAAAGAGTACTTCCTCAATGCGGGAGACCATTGGGATCATGAGCTCAAGGTTGCCATACTTCTGATGGGCACGCAGCATGGCACGCAGCTGGGTGTACATAATGTTTGGCATGTCCATGGTGACACGGACACCGCGCCAGCCCAGAGCCGGATTGTTTTCCTTGTTAGGCAGATAGGAAAGACCCTTGTCAGAGCCAATATCCAGGGTACGCATGCATACCGGCTTTGGAGAGAACTCCTCGAGCATGCGTGAGTACCACTCATACTGCTGCTGTTCACTTGGGAAAGTCTGGCAGAGCATGAATGCAATTTCGGTACGGAACAGACCGATATTGTCGCTGCACTGGGATACGTCTGAGTTCTTCTGGTTGAGACCGGCATTGAGGCCAATAGTGATATGGCGGCCATCAAGGCAATTAACTGTATTGTTCATCTCACGATCGAAGAGATCGTGCTGTTCACGGCTCTGGGTTACCAGCTGACGGAACTCGTCCACTACTGACTCAGGAGGGTCAAGAATGACCTCACAGTTGCGGCCATCAACAATGATGGTGTGGCCGTCAATATCGTTGATATTGATGTTGACACCCAGTACCGATGGAATACCAAAGTCACGGGCCAGAATGCTGGCATGAGCACTGGCTACTCTTGAGGTAGCCACGAAGCCTGCAATCTTGTCCTTTGGCAGCTCGGCTACCATGGAGGCTGAGATATTCTCCATGACCAGAATGACAGGCTCGGCAATGTCAAACTCACGGTTGCAGGCATGCACCAGTCGGGAAATCAGTACCTGACCAAAATCCTGAATTTCGACAAATTTGTCTTCCTGACCTGAGATCTGGGCATCTTTCAGGCGGCGCTCAATGACGAATTTGACCGCAGAGGTAGCCATATACTGGCCCTCCTCAATGGAGGAGACTACTTCGTCCTGGAAGGCGGAGTCATCAAGCAGACGGCCATAGCTGGACACATAGCCTGAGGCAGCAGAGCGCTTGTCGCCCTCCTGCATCTTCAGGGCGGCACGATCCATTTCAATCTGCAGCTGGAACATGACCTGGTTGAAGAGCTCAACCTGCATCATAGGGTCATCACACTGCTGAATCTTGACCTCATCAAGGGAGACATCAGGCTGCCATACCAGAGCAGGAGCAATGGCCACTTCACCTGTGGAGCTCATGCCCTTAAGACGCTGGAGCACGTCGTCCTCAACACTGTTTTCCTGCTTGGAGCGGGCAATGATGGAGCCAATCTGGGCGGCCAGGGTGACCATGAAGGACTCTTCCTGCTCACCGAAGATCTGGCGGGTCTTGCTCTGTACTACCAGAACGCCGAGGCGGTTGCCCTGATTGAGTACAGGTACGCCCAGGAAGGACAGGTATTCGTCCTCACCTACGTCAGGCAGATATTTGAAATTAGGGTGGGCGGAGGCGTCGGCCAGGTTGAGAATTTCACTGGTAGTGCCCACTACGCCTACCAGACCTTCGTCCTGGCGCAGTGTTGCCTTGCCTACGGCCTGCTGGGACAGACCATCAGTAGCCATGAGGCGGTATCTTTTACGAAATTCATCCAGCAGATAAAGAGAGCAGCAGTCTGCCTCAGTAGTCTGACGGATATGCTGAACGAGCAGATTCATGGCTTTCTTCAAGTCATGCTCACTTGAGACCTCCTGGGTAATCTGACGTAAAGCCTGTAAGAAAATTCTTCCGTCCATGAAAACTCTCCAAATATTACCGCCACTGCCGGATACGGTCCTGTCAGGACCTGTTTGTTCTAAACATACTTAAATTGTTAAAGGCCGGATGACTGCGGCCCGGGGGCAATCAGGGTATCCCCCAAATTCTGTGCCACAGCCCCGCAGGGCGCTCGTACTGCCAGCCTGCAGCAGCGCACGGCTGCACCGTGCTGCACTGCCCGGCCTGGCGCCATGCGCCATGGCTGGCTGTCCTGCCAGGGCAGCCTGGCAGACAGGCCCTGCAGCCATCCGGGCAGTTGCAGCTGCCCGTGCCAGGAATCAGGGTCTTTGAGGGGCGTGCAGGGCAATGCTGTGTGAAGCCGGGCCCGGTACATAATTACCTTTTGAATGTCAGTCGCGTCTGGCTTTGAGCTCCAGTCTAAGTACCGACGGAGCAAATTCAACCAGGATTTTGCGGTATACATCCCTTTTAAATGAGATCACATGTCTGAGTGGATACCAGTAGGACACCCACTGACAGCGGTCAAATTCAGGATGCCGGCTGCTGTTAAACTGTACGGCGGCCTCGAAATTGGCCTCATCGACCAGAGCAAGTAGAAACCAGCGCTGTTTCTGTCCCTGATAACCCTCGATTCCACGAGGGTAATTTCTGTGCTTTTGCGGGACACGGTAACGATAGAAGTTGCGTGAGGTCTGAACAATGTAGACATCATCCGCTTTCAGGCCAATTTCCTCGTACAGTTCACGATACATGGCCTCTTCTTCGCTTTCTCCATCCTTGATGCCGCCCTGAGGAAACTGCCAGGTATTCTGACGGGCTCTGCGTGCCCACAGCACCTGGCTCCGGGAATTAAAGATCACCATTCCAACATTTGGTCTGTAGCCATTTTCGTCAAGCATGCACACCTCAAAGTGATCTAACAACCCGCAGGCCAGACCGCCCGGTCTCCTCAGAACAGAATAATACCTGTGTGGCAGACCTGTCCCAGCAAAGAAAAGACTGCGCCATCTCAGTCATCAAGCCCCAAAGAGCTGTACCTGCCTGAGATATGACAGCACATCAGGGGAAAAGTTCAGAAAAAGCACACAGGCACAGTATCTTTGAGTACCTGTCAGGTCTGGCAGCATGTGCGCACGTGCTTTGTCCATCTTTCCTGCAACATTTTGCATTATCACATATACCCGTGTTCAAGTACTAAGGGCCAGATCTAAAAATTCAAAATGAATCAGGATCATATTTTTCATCAGCGCCCGCCCCGCCGCCATTTCCGCCCCCTTTCCCAGTCCCGTCACGACCTCACCTCCACCTTCTCCCGGCATAATCACCAGGCCACGGCCGCAAAAAGCGCAAACCACCACTCCATGCCTGCGCCCAGCTGCGCAACGCTTCGCAGCGCATACTGCTTCCGCCCATGCGGCTGATTCAGCAGCACGCCGCACACCGCCACGGCACTCCCTCTCTGCAAAAGCAGGTGCAAGCCCCCACATCCATGAACATGCTGCACCATGGCTGCGTGAGCCTGATTCAGCCCCAGCTGCATAAGCATACCCAATGAGTTGGCTGCGGCACTGCCCCTAATGGCATGGGAGTACTCATTGCAGCTCAAGCTCAATGCCCCTGGTACCTGTGGCACCATAAGACCATCACACTGGGTGATTATCACTGCGCCCGCTCAATACAGCTACTGCCCATGACTAAGCATGGACATAGCGCAGCCTCCCATGGCAGTAAAAGCCATGGCATGTATAATCACTGGTACTCAGCTGCTCTTTGAGGACTGCAGCCAGAGCTTACTTTTATCCCCGGGCAGCAAGGACGCAGCAAGTGATGAACAACAGCGCAGATATCAAAATCGCAAATGACGGCTGGCAGTATGAAAACAGTCTCAAAAGCCCGCTGGTGCTCGATCCCCCAAAGGATATGGAGCAGCTGCTCCAGCGCCTCAATGCCATTGTGGGCCGCTCTGTTAATGAGCTTGCTGTGCTTGCCGGAGTATATATGCCCGAGCAGAGCCGTCAGTCCCGTGGCTACAGCGGCCAGATTATTGAACTCTTTTTAGGAGCTGATGCCAGCAATCAGTCCCTGCCTGACTTTGTGGACCTGGGTATTGAGCTTAAGACCATACCGGTAAGCTCAGACTTTACTGCCCGTGAGACCACCTTTATCTCAGCTGCCAGCATAAATCCAGAACGCTATATTCCTTTTGAGCGTACATCCCTGTACAGCAAAGTAAGACATATGCTTTTTGTCATCCTCTTTGCTCCCAAAGGACTGCCTCCTGCAGAACGCCGTATTCTGGGCTATTTCTTTTTCCAGCCTGACAAAGACCAGCTTGCCATCATGGAGCAGGACTACAACGAGTTCAATGAGCTCATCTTCTCCGGCCGTGCCCACGAGATAAACGGAACCATGGGCAACATACTGCAGATGCGTCCCAAGGCCCTGGACTCCCTTACCTACACCCCGGTAAGAGACACCGAGGGCAATACAGCCTGGACCACTCCACGCGGCTACTACTTCCGCCAGGCATTTACCACCTCCCTGCTGCAGTCCCTGAGTGCATCCCAGGGCCTGCAGCCAGATGACCTTGCCCACCTCAAGGAACTCCAGCACATCCTTATGCCATCAGAGCCCTCCTGACCCAATACCCCGGCTCAACAGGGCCCCTGCCCTTGGAGACCTGCCTGACCAGTCAACTGGCTGCCTTCCTTCCTGCCAGCCAGGAAGGCCTTTCGAGGCTTGCTACCTTCCTGCCAGCCTGACCTAAACAGTCACCCAGGCAAGCAGTACTCATGCCTCCCATCCCTGCCTTGGTGGACGCATGATCTTTAGCAATAGCCCTGCATGGGTGGCCGCCTGACCTTTCGCTCCAGCTGCCCTTCAAGCACTGACTATCACTCTGAATGCCATGCTGCACCGACTCTCTGAGCTGCCTGCGTCTCAGTGTGGCAGCTGGGAGCTCTGCCTCTCCACTACATACCTCCTAAATCCCCTCAAGCACATAATGCCTGCTGCTGACCTGAATGCCAGCATGTCCTGCCTTGTATGCAGCTACCCCCAAGACCTGTACAGCCAGAATGTCCTACCCTGTTTGCAGGTACCCCAGGACCTGTAATGCCTGCATGCCATGCCCTGTATGCAGGTATCCCCATGAGCTGTAAGGCCAGCATTTCCTACCTTGTATGCAGCTACCCCAAAGACCTGTACAGCCAGCATGTCCTACCCTGTTTGCAGGTACTCCCAAGGCCTGTAAGGCCAGCATGACATACCCTGTGAGACACCAGGTCACATGGATGGCCATAGCCAATTTGTAAGCTTGCTGGGCTCTCTTGCCTGCAGCCCGTAAAGCGCCCACCCCTGTCTTACCTCCATCAGCACATCCCTCCGTCTCAAAATCAAGTATCTAAGCTATTTAACCTCAAGCCCATGCTAACCTGACCAGAACTTTACCGGCCATGGTTATCAATATTAAAGCTTCAGTCTCAGTACCTCAGGTCACCATAAGGTGGTCATTGAATGACCAGACATACCGTGGTCATGAGGTTACCTGACAAGGTACCCATACCCAGCCCCAATTGACCTGTTGGATACCTGCTACATACCTTGTACAAGGGTACCTTTACCCTGCCTGTTAAGGCAGATGCAGGGATGTGCAGGCCGACCTGCATGCATACCTGTTAAGGCACTATGCAGTATGCAGTGTAAGCCGCTGTTGGGCAGTCCTGCACATGCCTGCAGCAGCCCCATACATACCTGTAATAAGAGCTTACACCAGACAATACGCCGCCTATTATCGAGGCTGACCTGTACCCATAAACTATGCATTAGTGACCTGCTATGAGCATGGCTGAGCTCAGGTAGTACCAGGGTACTGCAGGACACCTGCAAGGTACCTTTAACATGTCCGGCAACTTCCCTGAAAAGAGCTTGCTGACAGGTATCCTAAGGTGCCCATTAACAGGATGCCAGGTGCCCTGCTGTTGGAGGGTACCCAGGTACCCTCCAAAGGGTCCTGCCATGGGGTAAGCAACCTTTTAGGGCATGGTATGACAGGCTGAGCAAAATAAATTTCCAGTCACCAGGGGCGTACCAATGGGACCTGGCAGGAGCAACTCTGATTTTTTTGATAAATATCGCGTTTTTTCCTTTGTCAGGACCTTGATAATCTCATATAATCACAGTCAGCATATTCTTTGAACCAGTATTGCAATTATACGCGTCAAGAAAATGTACAGGTTATCTCCTGCCATCAGGGCTGTAATAACAGCAACATTCGGCCGTTATGGCAGAGGTAACTGATATGACCATACGCCCCTGCTGCAGGCAGGTATTGCACAACATGACAAGGTACGCCTCAATGTCCTGGAGGTTGTGACCTGGCTTATGGGACGTATGAGTCCTGCATCAATAACGAGGTTTTGAATGAGTATCTCCAAACGCCTGACCAAGGATGGCAAGAAAGTCACCATTACTTTCTACATCAAGAAGGAAGCCACTCTGGGCGCTCAAAAGATTTACTTAATCTGTGAACACAATGGCTGGGAGCCAGTTGCCATGAAGCCTATGAAGAATGGTACCTTCTGCGGTTCCATTTCCGTGCTGACCGGCCTGCAGCCAAGCTACCAGTACCGTTTCAAGTACGTCATGCCTGATGGTCAGGAGCAATTTGACAACGACTGGGATGCCGAGTCCTATGCCCCTAATCCATATGGTGGCGAGAACTCAGTGTTCACCACAGCCCAGCAGAACTAATCCTGCACGGCAGATAAGACAGCCCCAGGTGCTGTCTTACTGCCATACGGCCCGGCCACCTGCCTCACCGGCCGGACCCGCTCCAGCCTCCGGCATCATCCGGAGGTCTGGCTGCTCAAACTGTCCTTCCTGAATGACTGTCCTGCGCTGTCCCCTGCCTTACATTCCCTCTATCCTCACCATACTTTCCCTCATAAGTGCTCTACTGCCTTTACCGCCCTTTACTGCTGGTGTCGATTAGCCATGCCAGTTTGCTTTGCAGTCAGGCACGATCACGGTAATGAGCCCTGTACAGTGGTTCACGCCTGAGGGCAGGTATTGAGACGGCTGTCAGAGGTATGCCCCAGCTCTCAGCATGGCTGGAGTTGCTGCAGGCTATTCGTATACCTGTGCTGCAGGCTCCTCGTATACCTGCTCTGCCATACCTGTAAGATAGCCCTCTGTAATGAGCACATAGCATACTGGTGATGCTTCGGACCTTCCTGATATGGATAGACGTGGTATTGCACAGCCTTGCCATATAGGAGCCTGTACGCCGTCCTCTCAAGAGGCAGCAAGCCCCGGTACACAAGGACAGGACCGCCTCCCCATTCCACAGGTTGTCAGCGGTGCCACTTTCTTTAACTTTTGGCTCCTCTGTTTTTAACAAAGATACACGCCCACTCATGGACGCCTCGATGGCTTATATAAGGGAGTTGGTACAGGTTGAGAGCCTCTTGTCAACTGCCATGCGGCACAGTAATGTGATGGTCATGTTAATTATTTTTGAAAAAGTTGTTGACATGTGATCTGCATCTCCATATAATGTGCTCATTCAATCGCGGGGTGGAGCAGCTCGGTAGCTCGTCGGGCTCATAACCCGAAGGTCGTAGGTTCAAATCCTGCCCCCGCAACCAGTTTTAAACTGGTCAGCCTGCTCCAAAGACGACGCAAATCAGCAGCTTTAAGCTGCTTTTTTCGTTTCTGGGCCCTGCAAAATTCTCCTGCAGCCCGTCGCCTCCACGGCAACCTCCCATCTGGCGCTATCCCGCCGCATCTCTTCTGAAGACCTCTAATCCCCTAATACCTCTCATCACATGCCAGTAATCACTGGTCAGCACTCTATTGCCTTCAGGCTCTGCCCAGACGTCAATATCATTTGGCCGTGGCACAGGTGATTAGGTGGGACTTGAGTTTATCTCAGCCGTTATGGCTCCTCTAAACAACGTCTTACGTGTTCATCTCCAGATCCATGCCTCTTTATTAAAGCGGTCAGCTCTGTTGCCCCAGAAGCGAAAAAGCGGGCCAGTGGCCCGCTTAGGTTAAAGAGAGAAGTAATTGATTATCTGCCCAGTAAGCTAAGAGCGATAGTAGGACGCTGGTTAGCCTGAGCCAGCACGGACTGTGAGGCCTGCTGAATGATGTTGTTCTGGGTAAGAGCTGCAGTCTCAGAGGCGAAGTCTGTGTCTCTTATGCGGCTACGGGCATCAGACTGGTTTTCGGAGATATTAGCCTGATTGCGGATAGTACTCTCCATTCTATTTTGTAAAGCACCAAGTCCTGCGCGCTTGGAGTCAACAGCCTGAATCAGCTTGTCTATGTGTTCCAGTGTATATGTTGCTCTGGAAGAAGTAGAAACTGTAAAGCGAAGAGCATTAGCACTTACCATAAGGCCAAACTTGGCATTGGTATCTTTCTGATTCTGTGGACTAATTCCTGCCTGGTCAGCAATTCCACAAAGAGTAAATCCCATTGACCAGCTCAGATTAAGAGTGTTGCCTGCATTAGCGCCAACCTGGAAAGTAAGCTTGCCATCAGCTGGGATAAGACCTTTTCCTGCACCTTCAAGTACAACCTGACCTGCGAAAGTGGTCTGCTTGGCGATACGTGAGATTTCCTGGGAGAGCTGAGTTACTTCTTCCTGAATAGCCTTACGGTCAGATGCAGAGTTAGTACCGTTGGCAGACTGTACAGCCAGCACGCGGATACGCTGCAGCATGTTGGTGGTTTCGTCCAGGGCACCTTCAATGGTCTGGGCCAGGGCAATGCCGTCATTGGTGTTACGGTTACCCTGATTGAGGCCGTTAATCTGAGAGGTCAGTCGGTCAGCGATCTGCAGACCTGCTGCGTCGTCCTTAGCTGAGTTAATACGCAGACCTGAAGACAGTCTCTGATAAGAGACATTCAGGTTTAAAGTGGCATTACTGAGCTTCCTTTGGGCATTGATGGAGCTGACGTTCGTGTTAACGTAAAGGGCCATGGTTTTTTCCTTATTCTCTCAATTTCTTGTTGCATGACACACGCAAGACATTAAGTACGTGTTCTGCATTATATGAACAGTCTCATGCAACGCAGGTGCCATTGCTCCCCTCAAGGCAGGCTCCTTGTGGCTTTAACGTCAATAAACAGAAGCTAACAGGCTCTTTTATGACTGAAGCTTATAAGTCAAATGGCCTTGACTGTATTAACCCCGAACGTGTCGCAATCTTTTCATGGCACAAAGACCGGCCTCCAGACAGCAAGTATCATACTGCTCTTATAAAAAGCTAAAAAGCGGGCACAAGGCCCGCTTTAGGTAAAGAGAGAAGAGTAATGAATTTATTATCTGCCCAGTAAGCTCAGCGCAATCGTAGGACGCTGATTAGCCTGGGCCAGCACGGACTGAGATGCCTGCTGGATGATGTTGTTCTGGGTAAGAGCTGCAGTTTCAGATGCGAAGTCTGTGTCTCTTATGCGGCTACGGGCATCAGACTGATTTTCAGATATGTTAGCCTGGTTGCGGATAGTGCTTTCCATTCTATTTTGTAAAGCACCAAGGTTTGCACGCTTGGAATCAACAGCCTGAATATAGCTGTCTATGTTTCTAAGAACGGCAGTTGCAAGTGAAGCCATTGATATGGTCCAAATGTAATTTGCACCAGACTTAGTTATGCCATCATTGTTTTTATCAGGAGCTGCATTACCTTTAACCTGAGATATCAGGCCTGTCATAGTAAAAGCCTTACTCCAGTCCAATGTCAGAGTATTGCCTGCATTAGCACCTACCTGGAAAGTAAGCTTGCCATCTGTAGGAATTAAGCCCTTGCCTGCTCCGTCGAGAATCTGCTGACCCGCAAAAGTAGTCTGCTTGGCAATACGGGTAATTTCATGTGACAGCTGAGAGACCTCTTCCTGAAGAGCTTTACGGTCTGCTGCTGAGTTTGTACCATTGGCAGACTGTACAGCCAGCACACGGATGCGCTGCAGCATGTTGGTAGTCTCGTCCAGGGCGCCTTCGATGGTCTGTGCTAGGGCAATACCGTCATTGGTGTTACGGTTACCCTGATTGAGACCGTTAATCTGGGAGGTCAGTCGGTCAGCGATCTGCAGACCTGCTGCATCGTCCTTAGCTGAGTTAATACGTAGGCCTGATGACAGTCTCTGATATGAGACATTCAGGTTTAAAGTGGCATTACTGAGCTTTCTCTGGGCATTGATGGAGCTGACGTTCGTGTTAACGTAAAGGGCCATGGTTTATTCCTTACTCTCTCAATTTCTCATTGCAATACGCTCATCAAAGCTTGTATTGATGCAATGTAGTATTGAAATAGATCCATGCAATACAGGTGCCATTGATTATCTAAAAGCTGAATGCCATTGGCTTTAGCGTAAAAGCAAAATCTCATTGGCACGTTTGAGAATGAGCTTGAATGATTTTAAGCCATAGCATGCCTCAGCCAGTCAACAGCAATTAGGACTGCTAACAGAATAATTCCAAAGTCTTACAGATCCGCAAAACTAAAAAGCGGGCACGAGGCCCGCTTTAGGTAAAGAGAGAAGAAATATATCTGGTATTAACCCAGTAAGCTAAGCGCAATCGTAGGACGCTGATTAGCCTGGGCCAGCACGGACTGAGATGCCTGCTGGATGATGTTGTTCTGGGTAAGCGCTGCAGTCTCGGAGGCGAAGTCTGTGTCTCTTATGCGGCTACGGGCGTCAGACTGATTTTCAGAGATGTTAGCCTGGTTGCGGATAGTGCTTTCCATTCTGTTTTGTAAAGCACCAAGTCCGGCGCGCTTGGAATCAACTGCCTGAATCATCTTGTCGATGTTTTCGAGGGTCTTTGTCGAGGTGCTGGCTGAAGATACGGACCAGCGGTAATCATTTACATTCTGACCGACTTTAGTAAGACCATTATTTTTTGCATTAGCTGCACCGATGCCAGCCATCTTAGCAATACCCGACATGGTGAATGGATCTTCCCACACAAGGTCAAGGGTATTACCTGCGTTAGCACCTACCTGAAAAACAAGCTTACCATCAGCTGGAATTAAGCTGTTCTTATTATTGTTTTTATCGTACTTACCGTTCAGTACAAGCTGTCCAGCATAGGTTGTCTGCTGAGCAATACGTGTAATTTCAGCCGATAACTGAGTAACTTCCTCCTGCAGGGCATCACGGTCTTTCTGAGAGTTAGTACCGTTAGCCGACTGCACAGCCAGCACACGGATGCGCTGCAGCATGTTGGTGGTCTCGTCCAGGGCGCCTTCAATGGTCTGGGCAAGGGCAATACCGTCGTTGGTGTTGCGGTTACCCTGATTAAGACCGTTAATCTGTGAGGTCAGTCGGTCAGCGATCTGCAGGCCTGCTGCGTCGTCCTTGGCCGAATTGATTCTAAGGCCTGAGGAGAGGCGCTGATAGCTGGTATTAAGGTTCAGAGTGGCATTACTGAGCTTCCTCTGGGCATTGATGGAGCTAACATTCGTATTAACATATAGAGCCATAATCTCTTCCTTAATCTCTCTATTTTTCGCGTCTCATGTATGTCACAGCATAGTATAGACATACTGCATTATTGAAATAACTACATGCAACGCAGGTGCCATTTATTCACGCAAAGCTGATAGCTACGGGCTTTGCGGCAGAAAAACGCATGGCAACAGATACCATTTGCAGATTGAAAGAGAGGCAAATATCACGATATTTATCAAAGGCATCAGGCCATGTAAACGAGCTCACCTGCATATCTTCTGGCAGTCATAGCCTCTACATTTAGCGCACGCTGCACAGGCCACTGCACGAAGTGGCTCTCATGCCCCCCATGCATATCCTCGACAGTGCTAAGTCCCTGGTACGTGCTCTTTGGAGGCAGCTCCTGATGGTCCATATGATGAAAAGCTGATACGGGCCACGTCACCAAGGCACCATTCCCCCATCATCATTCTATCCCGCCAAAATGCGGCAAAGCTGCCAGCCGGATGGTCCGACTGGCAGCTTTGTTCTATGTATTATGGCTGCCGTGAAAGCTATGTGTACCCTGGCTGTCGCAAAAGCCATATGTTTTCTGGCTGGCGCAAAAGCCATGTGTACTCTGGCTGCCGTGAAAAGCTGTGGGGTGCGGCACTGTTTTTTGTGGGGACTGTGGATGGCTTTTTGCTCTGGCTGAGTTTTGGGTCAGCGTGCGTGGTATTCGCTCATCATCAGCTCCTTGCCCTGGAGGCTGCGGTACTCGAATGCGGCCTTGAGCATGAGGGAGCCGAAGATAAGGTGGAAGCGGCTCTTCATCTGGGCTGTAGTCTCTCCACTGGCGCAGTACATGAGCAGGTCGTCCCTGATTATAAGCTCGGTGTCCGGGTTCTCGCTCATCTCAAAGATACGATACGGATCCCATCCTGATGGCCTTGGGGTGTTGGTGGCCAGGATACTGATGCCGCGCAGCATAAGTCCCTGTTCCTCTTCGTAGAAGTCATCGAAGTTTTCAAAGGAGCCAAAGCCGTCGGTCTCGCCGTCATAGGAATAGTGGTAGGTCACCTGGGCAAGGCTCTTACGTGAGTGCAGCTGCTTGGCACAGTGGCCCATGATGCCTATACCCGCCTCAAGCTCAAACTGGGTGAACAGGCCTGCGTCTATGCCCTCCTGGGCAGCACTGCGGGCTGCATTGCTGTCAAGCTTGAGCCTTGCTACAAAGCTGCAGTCCTGATGGGCCATGTTATCGAGATCCTTAACCTCAGGTTCATCAAGATCCATGTAGACATCAACATCGTCTGCAGTCAGGCCGTAATCTCCAAGTCGGCTGAGCAGGCTGTGGATACCCTCCATCTGGTTGACGCTGCCCGGACGGAAGTCGTAGAACACAGGAAGAGGATTGGAGGACAGGTCGACTACCACCTCAAAGGTGGCAAAAGGAGCATCTTCGTCAGCGTAAGGATTGTCCCAGTCAGTTCTCATGTAATCCACGAGGCGCAGCTTTTCATAGCCGATGAACATGATCATTGAAGCCTGAACATCGGTCTCATCAGTAAGCCAGCTGCTGTAGCGGCGGGACTGGACAATAGAGCGGCTGAAAGCATCGATAAAGGTATTGTCGATAAGCTTTTCAGCTTCATCTATTTCCCAGCTGCTCACACCATCAGTCAGAGCTGACATCTCATACTTGCGAACGAAGTTGTTGAAAAGATCGTGACTGAACTCGTCATTAATCACCATAAAGCACATGAGCAGCTCTATGATGCGGGCAAAGCGATTGAGGTCGTACTGTGGGAGGTGATGAGCTTCATTGAGAGCGTTGACAATGGCAGCATAGACGCCAATGTCCCATGAGGCATTCTCGATCTCAATACAGTATGCGATCTGACTTGCCTCCTCCCATGTCAGGCCACACTTGTCCACGTAGTAATGGACAATCTGCGGTCTGTCGCTCAAATCCCTGGTAAATCTGTGCATAAAAGCGCAGGTCTCCTAATTCCGACTTCTTTTTGCTGTTAGTCAAAAGCCCTGTGGCTGCGGCATATTCCTGATGCGGCATTCAGGACACAATGGTGAAATCTCTGCAAGCAATGAGCCGCCATGCTCAGGCTGGTCATAATAATCATTTAGCCAGGATAAAGTGGTATGGCAGGCCTGACTGCCAGGCTGCTGGACCTCTGGCAGCCTGGCTGCCGTGCCATGGGCGCCTGACTGACGTGCCATGGTCGCCGGTCAGCTGGCTGTTAGTGATGCAGTGAGGCCCTATGCTATCACAGACAATTACGCCCAAATTGAGTCTTAACAGTTTTTAGCAAGTCAGGGGCCATAAGTAGCCGCTCACAGCCCATACTGACGCCTGCTGCGTGCATAATGCACAATGTGCACAGCCATGCAGCAGCCGGGCACCATAAAGGACTGACCCGAGGGCCTGGCAGCGTAAGGCATGACCGGCGCTGCGGCCGCCGACCGTGCGGGCCGGGTTCAGCGCGGCTGGAGGGCGGGTTGCAGATAAGCGGCCAGGCCCAAAATAACAAAAGCCCTGTACGGACTGTACAGGGCTCCTGGCAGGCTCTATGGTTATCAGCATGAGCCGATAATGGCAGACCACTGGCCGCTGCGCGTAGCGCTTTGCCAGGGCCGCCGGGAACACATAGTTCCTTGTATTAGACCTTCTCGCGGATACGGGCGGCCTTACCGGTACGGCTGCGTAAGTAGTACAGCTTGGCACGGCGAACGTCACCACGACGGGTAACCTTTACGGAGGCGATCATTGGGGAGTGGGTCTGGAAGACACGCTCTACACCCTCACCGGAAGACATCTTGCGAACGGTGAAAGAGGAGTTTAAGCCACGGTTACGCTTGGCAATAACGTTGCCCTCGAAAGCCTGTAAACGGGACTTGTCGCCTTCAACTACACGAACCTCAACACGAACGGTGTCGCCTGGGTTGAACTGTGGGATGTCCTGACGGAGCTGCTCTTTCTCAAGCTGGTCAATAATTGGATGACTGGCCATTTTTTACCTACCCTAAAACAAAATCTTTTTAATCCTCGAGCTTCTTTTGCTCAAGGTATTCGTCAAGAAGCTTCTGCTCTTCACGATTAAGTAATCTTGACTGCAATAAATCAGGACGTCTCTCGTAAGTTCGGGACAATGCCTGCTGCAGTCGCCAACGACGGATCTTTTCGTGATTGCCGCTCATCAGTACCTCTGGTACCGCCATCCCGTCTATGACTTCAGGACGGGTGTACTGAGGAAAGTGCAATAAACCATCGGCAAAAGAATCCTCATGGGCATTACGTATATCCCCCAGAACTCCTGGAACCATACGTGATACCGCATCGATGACACACATTGCAGGGATTTCACCACCCGAGAGCACGTAGTCACCGATTGAAACCTCCAGATCGACTTCTTTCTGAAGGATACGCTCATCTATCCCCTCATAACGTCCGGCTATGAGGATTAACGAACCCCAGTTATGGAATCGTGTGACCAGTGAGTGGCTAAGACGTTCTCCTTGCGGAGACATGTAGACGACTTTCGTTCCTTGAGGTGCCTGCTGGCGGGCCGCGCTGATTGCATCCCTTAAAGGCTGAACCTTCATCAACATACCGGGACCGCCACCGTATGGCCTGTCATCCACTGTCTGGTATTTGTCCAGAGTAAAATCGCGCGGGTTCCACACGTTGATATCAATCAGTCCGTGTTTGACCGCACGGGATGTTACTCCCGATTCAGTTACAGCTTTAAGCATCTCAGGAAAGAGCGATATAACACCAAACCACATTGCGATTTCCTTGAAAAGATGACTCAAATTTCTGCAGGCCGGGCCTGCGCATCCTTAAAAAGAAGGTTTAGTAATCTTCGCCCCACTCAACCCAGATTGTCTTCGCTTCGAGATCAAGTTTCGTGACAATCGGGCCTTTAACGTAAGGAATGAGCCTTTGACGAGGTCCACCCTTAGTTTGGTCAGAGGGAGACACCACCATGTAAGGGGCAGCTCCTTGATCCACAACCCTCAGTACTGTACCGAGGTTGACACCCTCCAGACCGATGACAGTGCATCCCTCGAGATCGCAAAGATAGATCTCGCCGTCTGGAAGTGCGGGCAAGCTTGAGCGCTTGATCCCGATATCCATGCCAGTAAGAAGAGCAGCCTCTTCTTTGACATTTACCGCATCGAGCTTAACAATAAAGCCGTCAGCATGCGGTTTCCAAGCTTCTACCTGAACCTCACGCCAATCTTCCCCACGCCGACGAATGAACCAAGGCGAGTAGTCAAAAAGGTTTTCAGGTTGCTCGGTAAAGGACTGTACCTTGAGGTAGCCCTTTAAGCCATAAGTAGAGCCCAGTCTACCCATGGAGCGTGGTGCATCATCAGCCATAAGCTGGAAAAAATGCTAATTAAGCTTCAGCAGGAGCTTCGGCGGCGGCAGCCTCAGCAGCGGCAGCAGCGGCGGCGGCTTCAGCAGCAGCCTTACGAGCGGCAACAGCCTTCTCGTACTTGGCGGTCTTGTAAGCGGCAACAGCCTCAGCGCCCATCTCGAAGTCCTTGATTAAGCGCTCTACGCGATCGGATGGCTGAGCGCCAACGCCCTTCCAGTAGTTAACACGGTCGATGTTCAGGTTTAAACGAACTTCCTGACCACGGGCGATTGGGTTGAAGAAACCAACCTGCTCGATGAAACGACCAGTTGCTGCAAAACGGGAATCAGCAACTACAACGTGATAAAAAGGACGCTTCTTAGCGCCGGCGCGACGTAAACGAATGACTACCATTTCGTAAATTACCTATTTAATACGTTCACAGCTGAGAGGTGCATATAGATTTCTCATGATGCGCATCAGCCAAGTTATAAATACAGACAAGCGATTTTACAGTTTTTCACCGAAAAATCAAGATCGATAACTCATTTTTTAACATTCCACACTAGGCAAAGCCCCCGCGATGTGCTATTTTCGTATGGATGTCTTTTAGACGTCTCCCACCTGCGCCCACTGCGGCAAATCCCGGCCTCATCAGCACGCTCACCCTCAGCGGCTGCATGCAGCACCTCACTTTCCCCTGACCTGTTCCCCGTTAAAACCGGCCCTGCCCTCAGTGTATCTGCACCCCGGCCGACTAACCTGCCCTTGATGCGTCTTTAACCCTGTCTTTATCTGCCCTTCGGCCAGAGGCCATGTCATGCCTGCGTTCCGTGATGCTGTGTGCCGGACCAGGGACAAAAGCCCGGGCCTGCGCGTAAGGCCTGTTTCCCGGCTCGCCCGGCTGCCTGCCCTACTGCCGACCGGGCAGCCGCCACAGTCCCTGCCGTGACGGAGGTTGACCATACAGGTAAGCCTGATGGCTTACCCAACTACAGGGCAAGTAAGAAAAGTGATGACGGCCCAGTATCACTGTCTTTAAAGAGCCAGGTTCAGAGACGGCATCGGCGTCAGCTCATGGTCCCTGCCGGGCCTTTGACGGCTTTGGCAATGCGGCAGGTGATCTCCAGCTATATATATATGTAGTGAAGGTCGGACCTGTTGTGCGCCCCATTACGACAAAGGGCAGTACCTGTTGGGGTACTGCCCTTTGTGTCTGGGGACCGGGGTGGCTGCGGCTGAGGCCGCAGTCGCCCCTGGTTCAGGCATGAGCCGGTGCCATGGCGGCGGGCCCGGGCTGCTTAGCGGCGACGGCCCGGGTTGCCCAGCAGTCCGGCCAGACCACCCATGCCGCCCATGCCGCCGGCCATACCGCGCATGGCGTTCATGGCAGCACGCATGCCCTTGCCGCCCTTGAGCTTCTTCATCATCTTCTGCATCATCTCAAACTGGGTGAGCAGACGATTGACTTCCTGAACCTCAAGGCCACAGCCGGCGGCAATGCGCTTCTTGCGGGAGCCCTTGATGATTTCAGGGTGAGCACGCTCCTTGGGAGTCATGGACAGAATGATGGCTTCGATATGGGAGAAGTTCTTCTCGCTGACAGCCTCACCAGCCTGAGCCATGAGTTTTTCGCCACCAGGCAGCTTGGAGATAAGGCCGGTCACACCGCCCATCTTCTTCATTTCAACCATCTGGCTTAAGAAGTCGTTAAGGTCAAAGCCCTCGCCCTTCTTAAGCTTCTTGACCAGACGGTCAGCCTTTTCCTTGTCGGTCTTGAGCTGTAATTCCTCAACCAGGGAGAGCACATCACCCATGCCAAGGATACGGCCGGCAATACGATCAGGGTGGAATGGCTCCAGAGGAACGACCTTTTCACCAAGACCAATAAACTTGATTGGCTTGCCAGTGATCTGACGTACCGACAGAGCAGCACCACCACGGGCATCACCATCAGCCTTGGTCAGAATCACACCGGTAAGAGGCAAAGCCTCGGCAAAGGCCTTTGCAGTATTGGCGGCGTCCTGACCGGTCATGGCGTCCACAACGAACATGGTTTCAACAGGCTCAAGAATGCCATGCAGCTCCTTGACCTCATTCATCATGTCTTCGTCTACGGCCAAACGACCGGCGGTATCGATAATCAGCACATCGATAAAGCGGCGGCGGGCCTCTTCAAGGGCAGCAGCGGCAATCTTCTGTGGAGTGCTGGACGGATCAGATGGCCAGGTCTCAATGCCGGTCTCACGACCCAGAGTATGCAGCTGCTCGATAGCGGCCGGACGATAGGTATCGACCGAACACATCATAATGCTCTTCTTGAGGCGCTCTTTAATATAGAGGCCAAGCTTGGCAGCCGAGGTGGTCTTACCGGCACCCTGCAGACCGGCCAGCAGAATAACTGCTGGTGGCTGGTGAGCAAGATTGAGCTCGCTGTTGCTGGCGCCCATGATCTCAATGAGCTGATCATGAACAATACTTACAAACTGCTGGCCTGGGGTTAATGAAGTATTAACCTCCATGCCCAGGGCCTTTTCCTTTACTCTGGCAGTAAAGTCACGGACCACTGGCAAGGCCACGTCGGCCTCAAGCAGTGCAGTACGCACCTCACGTAAAGTATCCTTTACGTTGTCTTCGGTAATTCGACCCTGACCTGAGATGTTCTTCAGGGTCCGGTTAAGTCTGTCGCTTAAACTTTCAAACATGGACTGGTAACTTTCCTGCACAACCAGGACGCCTGGAGCTGCACTGACTGTGCATGCCCCTACCGCACACTATATCCGCTGAGCATTTGCGCCTGTTATTGGTTTATCAGCCTGCCCGGCAGTCACAAAAGACTGCTCCAACTGTAAGTCACTCTACACAGTGCAGGCCTGCTCGAAATTCTTTATTATGCCCGCCTTTTACGGACACAATCGTCAACATTATACACATAGTACGGATAATGGCTAAATCGCAGCCGCCCATGCCTGCCCAGGCATGCCCATGAAGGACAGGCCAGAGGCCAGCCCTGGCGCCGGCCTGCGCTGCGGCCTGCGACGGGGCCGCACACCGGCAGCCTGCCTGCGGCGCAGGATGCCGGAGCGGGATTTTGTCTGTCTGCGCTCCAAAGAAAAAACCCCCGTACCACAAGATACAGGGGTCTTGGACTGAAACTAAATCTTTAGATCAGACCTGGCGCAGCCATATGGCCAGCCAGACCGTTAAATATCGTAAAAGCCGTCGCCCATGGCACGGGCAATAACATTAGGCGGCATCATCTTCTGCATTTCAGCCTGCAGGAAGTTACGCTTGGTTTTTTCGTATTCGGTGAAGTAAAGGGAATGATAAAGCCAGGAATAGGCT
This sequence comes from Anaerobiospirillum sp. NML120449, assembly GCF_023051105.1. Lineage (GTDB taxonomy): Bacteria > Pseudomonadota > Gammaproteobacteria > Enterobacterales > Succinivibrionaceae > Anaerobiospirillum. The sequence goes on from NZ_JALKIL010000012.1 coordinate 53,407, forward strand.
TCCTCATAATAGGCTGGTGCACCCAGTCCACGGACCAGCATATCGGCCCACTGCAGACGTGCGGTACGGTTACCAAGAGCGGCAGCAGCACGCATCAGGGTAACAGCCTTTTCCTTGTTACGAGGCACCAGATAGCCACGCTCAAAGTAATCTGCCATCTTGATCATGGCAGGAGCATAGGCGTGATCCACGGCCTTCTTCATATAGTCCAGGCCCAGTTCTACGTCCTGCTTTACGCAGATACCTGAGATCAGCATATCTCCCCAGACGTACTCGAATGCAGGCATGCCTACGATACGGGCACGGTCTTCGATATCAGGGGTGAACTGGCACTTGTCTCTGTCTCTGATAACCTGAGTGTAAACACCGCTGTCTACATAGGTGTTGAGTTCATCAACAGTATAGACGTTAACGGTAGTGTTATCGTCCTTGTACTTCTCAAGAGTGCTTTCAATTGCCTTGCGGGCAGTTAAAGCCTGAGCATCGGTTACCTTGTCATAAGTAGAAGATACCGAGGCCATAGCAGAGCTGGAAAGGCCGGCAATAAGGGCAACAGCCAGTAATAAACGCGATCTCATAAATGAGCCCTCGTATTCAGTTTTAGTTTCGTCCTAACCTATTAACGACAGGGCGCCTCCGTTTCTTTAATTTTTTGCCGCATTCGGCAAAATTTTGCCATGCCACCCCCAAAATCACTGTGTAAATACGATATTTACAGGCTTTTTAAACCAGCCTCCCTCCTGCACTGTTTTGCACCAAAGCAGTCAAATTTCTGAATTTTAAATCTTTAAATAGCTCAACAGGCCCTCAAATCTGTCAATTTGACAACACCATCACCCCGCGCCACCCCAACCTCATAAAACCGCAAAAATAAGCCATTTCTTACCTCAAAAAAGGCTCCTTAAGCCCCCCGGAAGTGCCGACTTCCGCCTGTAAAGCGCATGCATACGGCCCTCAAAACGCAAATAGTTACAGCCTGGCAATTTTGCCCATCATTGCCGCCCCAAAGGAAAAATCTTTGCCGCCCTGTGACACGCATTCACTTTCATAATATTGACACTCATCCCTCGGACCCACACTGATGGTGACGCGGCCATCACCCCACCAGTGCTGCCATCCCCATTCCCTCACATCCGCAAACCATGAATATTCTTTATAAAACAAATAATGATGCATGTACGAAAACAATACAGCAGAGCAAACGGCTGGACAGCGCTGAGAAGCCCCGCCTGGATGAAACAATACCTGAAATAAACTTTATAAATCAAATAGTGAAGTATATACAGGTACCACTTAAAAAATGCGCCCAGCTGGACGGCGCTGAGTCCAGCCGGACAGGTATGGGTTTAATGATGCGATGGATGGATGGATGGGCAGTTAACGTATGGAGCTGCACAACAGTGAAACAGATCAAGGAGAAAGAGAGAGGAGAAATGCAGTGGCTGGGGGTAGATGATGATTATGAGGACGATGAGGATGAGGATGTAGCCTTAGACACTTGCTAAAATATTTTGCAGTGTTTGGCTACTCAACAGTGTGCCGCAGGCAGGTGCTGCAGATTACTTCAGCCATAACGATTGCGATATGAAGTCAAATAACAAGAGCAAAGCCACCATGGTGGCTGTGGCCATTACAGTGGCAGCAACAAAGGCAATTGCCACAGGCCCTGCTGCCATGCAATCAGCTAAAAGGCATGCAGCAGCATTAGCCTTGGAGATGCCCCATGCAAACTCAGCTAAAAGGCATGCAGCTGCATTAAGCATGGATAGCCCCTTCACACTCAGAAAACAGCCATACAGAGCATACCCATGCAGTTACATCTGCTGCGGGGCATCATGCCTGGCTGCCTGACTGACCGCGACGCTGCGCGCCATGATTATTTGTAAATATGTATTGGAAAGCGTGTTTATCTGACTGGTATGGATACAAAAAATCCCCGTGGCCAGGGGCCATGGGGATTTTTTTTGTGGTGCCCGCTGCCTGAGGCAGCGGCGCCATGGGCGGCACGGCAGCCGGGCCGAGCATGGCGCGGCCGGGTCTGGTGTGACGCGGCGTTGCTGCGGCCGAAAAAAGAAAAGAGGTCATTGCTGACCTCTTTTCTTTTATGGCCCCGGCAGGGGCGGCGGGCACGCCATCAGGCGTGAGCGGAATTACTTGTTCTCAGCAACCCACTTCTTACCGAACTCAACACCCTTCTTGATGTTACCGGCCAGCTCGTCCTTCAGGGAGTCCAGGCACTCCTGCTCGTAGGCAGAAACTGGACCAAAGTCGATAACACGCTTCCAGCCCTCGGTACCGAACTCAAGACGCTGAGCGAAGAACTCACCGTACTTGTTGCCGCCTTCAACATAGCCGTACTCGGTTACGCCTGGCTCGCCCATTAAGCCACGGAGGACCTTCAGAGCGAAACGGGCACCGGCAGCAGCCATGGACAGGGTAGCAGAACCAGCACCGGCCTTGGCCTCAACAACCTCAGTACCAGCGTCCTGAATGCGCTTGGTTAACTCCTTGATGCGCTGCTCGCTGATAACCTCAGAGCCTACGACCTTGGACAGTAAAGGTAAGATGGTGGTGCCGGAGTGGCCGCCAACTACTGGAACCTGGGTGTAAGCCTTGGAAATGCCGAGCTCCTCACCAAGGAAGGTCTCAGAACGCAGAACGTCCAGAGCGGAAACACCGAATAAGCGGTGCTTGTCGTATACACCCTCAGCCTTTAATACTTCTGCTGCAATAGGTACAGTGGAGTTTACTGGGTTGGTAATGATGCAGATGCAGGCCTTAGGGCATACACGGGCAGCATTCTTAACCAGGTTGGCAATAATGCCGGCGTTGATGTTGAACAGATCGTCACGGGTCATGCCTGGCTTACGGGCTACACCAGCTGGGATAACGATAACATCGGCGCCTTCAAGAGCCTTTGGAAGATCATCACCAGTAAAACCATTTACGCATACATCAGTTGGGATGTGGCTTAAGTCCTTGGCAACACCTGGAGTGAATGGTGCTACGTCATATAAAGAAAGGCTTGAGCCAGCTGGTAACTCAGTCTTTAAAATTAAAGATAATGGCTGACCAATACCACCTGCTGCACCTAAAACGGCAACCTTCATACTTTTTAATCCTCATGCGTAATGCTTAGCCCTGTCTGGCGCAAACTGACGGCTCTGCCTCAGGCAGGTCCGGCTGTTCTTACAGTCAATGAGAGAGCTTACGCTGCTTCGGTCATTTCTGCCGGCACCAGGACTTTTGATTTTTTTCTGACGAAAACGGCCCAGTGACGGGCCTGGCACGACATGGTGCCAAATCGCAACTTCAGCCATTTTAGCAAAAGTGCCCTGATGTGGAATGTATTTTTCACAACTTTATTGCTGTTGTGCCTGATCACTTCACAGTTTGAAATATTTCCCGCTGTGCCCTGAATCAATCAGGGGCACAGCACCCTCAGCCAAAAATACAAAAGACCGCCAGGAAAAGAGCCTGTCTTTCCCGGCGGTCTTGATTATGGGACGGGAGCATTGTCCCGGCAGTGCACTGTCGTGCCCTTGCTCATCAGTGCCCGCATCTTCTGCCCCATGCCAGCGCCGTAAGGCGCTGTGATGGGGCGCAGTGAGCGGGCAAGGCGGCCTTGCAGCCTGGCAGACGCGCAGCTCAACGCAATACAGCTCAGCTCAGCGGCAACGCAGTTAAGCTGCGCCTGGCTGATTTGCTGGCTGGCTGGCTGACTGGCTGACCTTGTGGTCTTAGACCTGAGCGAAGTTAAGCAGACGGTAGATCTGGAACTCGTTGCCATTGAGGCACTCGGTGTACTTGAAGTACTCCTCTCTGGTTGGAATGTAGCCAAGACGGGCACATACAGCACATAACTCGGCGCTGGAGAGGTAAACCTGAGAGCCCTTGCCCAGACGGTTAGGGAAGTTACGGGTTGAAGTTGAGATTACGGTGGCATTCTCAGCTACATGAGCCTGGTTACCCATACATAAGGAGCAGCCTGGCATTTCCATACGGGCACCGGCACGGGCAAATACTGAGTACAGGCCCTCAGCACGCAGCTGGTACTCGTCCATACGGGTAGGTGGTGCCATCCAGAAGCGGCATGGGCTTTCCTGACCCATGGAGGCCAGAATGGAGCCTACAGCACGGTAGTGACCGATATTGGTCATACAGGAACCAACGAAGATCTCATCGAGCTTTGTGCCCTGGCACTCACTGAGTGGATAGGCTGCATCAGGATCATTAGGCACGCATAAGATTGGCTCAACAATCTCGTCCATGTTGATCTCAAGTACTGCAGCATACTCACAGTCAGGATCAGCCTTGATGGAGGTCGGGTTGGCAATGAACTCATCCATGGCAGCAGCACGGCGCAGCAGAGCGTCCTTATCCTTGTAGCCGTCCTCAGCCATTTCCTTTAACAGAGCGCTGTTGCTCTTTAAGTACTCAACTACGCTCTCAGTCTTGAGGTCAATAGCACAGGCAGCGGCAGAACGCTCAGCAGAGGCGTCAGCCAGCTCGAAGGCGTGCTCAACGCTCAGATCCTCAAGGCCCTCAATTTCCAGAATGCGGCCGGAGAAGACGTTGACCTTGCCCTTCTTGTCGAGGGTAAGCATACCCTGCTTGCGGGCAAAGTAAGGAATGGCATGAACGAGGTCACGCAGGGTAATGCCCGGACGACGGGTACCGGTGAAGCGCACCAGTACGGACTCAGGCATATCAAGCGGCATCATGCCGGTAGCTGCAGCAAAGGCTACCAGACCGGAACCTGCAGGGAAGGAAATACCCAGTGGCATACGGGTATGGCTGTCACCACCGGTACCTACAGTGTCAGGCAGACACATGCGGTTTAACCAGGAGTGAATAACACCGTCACCTGGCTTTAAGGAAACACCGCCACGGTCAATGATGAACTTAGGCAGAGTCTTGTGATTCTTGACGTCTACAGGACGTGGATAGGCACAGGTATGACAGAAGGACTGCATTACCAGTGGTGCAGTGAACTTGAGGCAGGCAAGATCCTTGAGCTCATCACGGGTCATAGGACCAGTGGTGTCCTGAGAACCAACAGTGGTGACCTTGACCTCAACATACTGGCCAGGACGTACACCATCAAGACCGCAGGCACGGCCGACCATCTTCTGGGCACGGGTAAAGCCCTTTGTGTTGCCGGCATCAGCATCGGACTGTACAGGGGCAAAGACATCAGGCATGTCACAGCCCAGGAACTCACAGGCACGGCGGGTCAGAGCACGGCCAATGATAAGAGGGATACGGCCACCGGCACGAACCTCATCTACCAGGCTTGGACGCAGGGAGAATGAGGCAACAACCTCATCGCTGTCATTTAAGGTGATCTGGCCCTGAGCATAGTTGACCTTGATGGTGTCACCCATATTCATACGGGTTACATCCACCTCAATTGGCAGAGCACCGGAGTCCTCAAGGGTATTGTAGAAAATAGGAGCAAACTTGCCGCCCAGCACCAGGCCGCCTGCCTTCTTGTTTGGTACACCCTCAATGTCATCACCAAAGTGATAGAGCACGGAATTGGTGGCTGACTTACGGGAAGAGCCGGTACCTACTACGTCACCGACAAATACTACTGGCAGACCACGGGACTTGAGAGAATTGATGAGCTTGACCGGACCGGTTACGCCCTCTTCATCAGCCTCAAGGCCGTCACGGGAGTTCTTGAACATGGCCAGAGCGTGCAGCGGGATGTCAGGACGGGACCAGGCATCAGAGGCCGGGGAAAGGTCGTCGGTTGTGATCTCACCAGTTACCTTGAAAACGGTATATGACTGGGACTCAGGAAGAGAGTCACGGGAGGTAAACCAGGTTGCCTTTGACCAGCGGGTGATGAGCTCACGGGCCTGCTCATTGCCCTCCTTGCACAGCTTTGCCACCTCATCAAAGGCGTCATAAATCATCAGAGTGTGCTCAAGGGCATCAACGGCATCGGCAGCCAGCTCGCCATCAGAGAGCAGAGCAATCAGCGGGGCTACGTTATAGCCGCCCTTCATCTGACCCAGGAGCTCTACAGCCTGCTCCGGGCTGACCAGTGGAGACTCGACAGCGCCGGTAGCAACATCAGCAAGGAACTTTGCCTTAACCTCGGCTGCCTCATCCACACCAGGTGGAACACGGGAGGCCAGCAGGTTGAACAGCACAGTTTCACTGCCTGATGGAGGATCCTGCAGCAGGTCAACCAGTTCAGTTACCTCAGCTGCATTTAAAGGTAGCGGCTCAATATGCTGACGGGCACGCTCGTTTGCTTTCAGGAAATAGTCAGTTAAATAATCTTGAGCCATAGCTACCTCTTTGGAAAAATCCTAATTATCTGCATGTGCATGTGGGCAAGGACTGTCCGGAAAACCCCTGTCCGGAGCCATGCGGGAATCCTAACCAGACAAGTGTATAAAACTTTTCCTGGACAGGACACTGTGCACTGTTTTTGCGCATCAACCCTCTCGACCCGCAAAAAATTACCTCACTTTTGCACACTATATGTGCATCACCCTGTCCCCGCAGCTGCCGCTGCAGCTCAGCCCCTGACTGCATGGCATGCAGCGTCGCCGGCCGGGGCGCGGCGCAGCCAGGCTGCGCTGCACTGACGCAGCCGCTGCCGTGGCGGCTTCTGCCAGTGCACGGCGTCAGTTCCTGGCTTCTGTCAGGCGCAGGCCAATGCGGGTGTAGTCAAAAACAGGGCCCGGATCGGTCTTGCGGCCCGGGGCAATCTCACTGTGGGATGCCACTCTGTCACCAATATCAGGATAGGTCGCACGCAGCAGTGTGACTACCTTATCAAGGACCTGATACTGCTCATCTGTATATGGAATGTCATCAGTACCCTCAAGCTCAATACCAATGCCATAGTCATTGCACTCAGGCTGGTCACGGTAGGAGCTGCGGCCGGCATGCCATGCACGATCAAGGAAGGAGACATACTGGGTAATAACACCCTGCCTGTTGATAAACAGATGGGTGGACAGCTCAAGCTGGTATATACCCTCGAAGTAAGGATCATCCTCAGCCTTTAAAGATGAGGTAAAAAGCTGATCGACATATGGTCCGCCAAACTTGCGTGGAGGCAGAGAAATACCATGCATCACAATCAGCGAAATCTCACCAGCCGGGCGTCGGTTGAAATTCCTGGTAGGAACCTGACGTACTCCCCTGCCCTCAAGCCATCCGGCAATAATCCTCATACTTACCCCCTTTTACACAGGTCTGCTGCCACTCCCTGAGCTGCCAGCCGCCATCGGCCAGCATGTCAGCCTGTCATCTGTAGCACCACCGCTCCACAGCATACCGGCCATGCGGCTGCAGCAGCGCACAGGCGCTGTGAGCTTCAGGAATATTGATGACAGTAATGAGCTCATTCTAATACATGGCTGATGCCAATGGCTGCAGCTGCCAAGCCAGAGCATAGAATAAGGGCAAAACAGATGAGGAGGGGTTGAGACAACATTGCTGACTGCAGGCGCGCTAATACCTTTAGTAAAGCTTTTTGATGAAGATGGTACTGGGCTGGACAGGTGAGCTTTTGAGATGACGGGGAAGTCCGGGCAGATACCGGGTGAAGTCCGGGCAGATGCCGGGTTAATGTGACGGGCCCGGGTATGATGCAGCTGAGGTGCGGGCCCGGATGGTGAGATATGCCCTGCGTGCAAAGCGCAGCGGCCACAGCTCCGCTTGGAGGCTGTGGCCGCTGGATAGTGTGCCTGTGAGCTGTGGGCCCACGGGGCAAGGAATCCGGTTAGTTGAGGATCAGACGGTGGCCGCCCAGACCTGCAGTGACGTCCTCGGACTCGAGGAATTCGATGGCGTTGTTTTCAACAACACGACGATCAATCTCGATGAGCTCATAGTTGGCGGCGTCAGCCAGAACAGCGCGCAGCAGCATGTTGTTGAGCTTGTGACCGGTCTTGTAGGCACGGAAGTTACCTAAAATGCTGTGACCATACATGTAGAGGTCGCCTACAGCATCAAGCATCTTGTGCTTTACAAACTCATTTGGGTAACGCAGACCGTCAGGGTTGATTACACGATAATCATCAAGTACTACGGCATTCTCAAGGGAACCGCCCAGAGCCAGATTGTGGCTGTGCATGAACTCAACGTCCTTCATGAAGCAGAAGGTACGGGCACGGGACAGTTCGCGAACGAAGCTCTCACCTGAGAAGTCGAGGAAGAAATGCTGAAGATCCCTGTCCATGGCCGGATGATTGAAATCAATGGTCAGGTCCATGGTGAAACCGTCGCCCGGAGTGATCTCGGCCCACTTCTCACCATCTTCTACGCGTACGGCACGCTTGAGGTGAATGAACTTCTTAGGGGCCTGGAGTTCCTGGACACCAGTAGTCTCGAACAGGTAAATGAAAGGCTGTGATGAACCGTCCATTACCGGCAGCTCAGGGGCATTTACGTCCACATAAAGGTTATCGATACCCAGAGCACACAGGGCAGCTGTCAGGTGCTCAACAGTGGAAATACGTACACCATCGAGGTTGACCAGAGCAGTACATAACTGAGTGTCACGTACGGCATCAGGCTCGCACTTGATGGAAACGGCCGGATTCAGATCGGTACGGGTGTATATGATGCCAGTATTGGCTGGTGCAGGGCGAAAAGATACTTCTACCTTTGAGCCTGAATGCAGGCCAATTCCAGTGGCAGAAACAGCTTCTCGTATCGTTCTCTGGAAAATCATTGAAGTTTCCTCCTGCTACATCACAAAACGCCACAATTTTAGTACAAAGTGATGGCGAAAATAATACTTTCTGTCCTGAAAATCTTGCATATTTATGCAGACAGAAAAGCATAAACAGTATGTTATTGCATGGATTCCCTGATTCAGCGGTCTGGAAGAACCATGCCATGCTGCCATGCCTCTCATGCTACGCCCTCAAAATTAGGGTTAATGCAGCAAAATCGTGACAGAGGTCAAAATACTCCATCCGGTAACAACGCGCTTTTTCCTGCTGTTATCCCAGTGTGTATGCGCTGCCGGTGCCCTTTAGACGGAGTGAAGAGACAAAAGTTTTATCCCTGAATCATAAAAAATATCGGCCATTGTCTGAGCATGAAATAAATCCATGCTTATCCATAGTAACGTCTATTTAGCTCAATACTTTAATAATTCACTTTATTAATTTTATGTATCTAGCAAAAAGCCTGCAAACCAGCTATCCACCGGCTCTGCCGCCATGCAGTAATACCTGCATATGGCCCATATTTGGACAAACTATATAATACTTAAACAGGCATTACAAATTTCACCTCCCGACTTCACGCCCGCAAACATAAGTGATCTGTCATATTTTCATCACCCAGTCCCCGACCCGGCCATAACGCCAGCTACCAGCCCCAAAGCCAATTTCCTGCAGATAAGCAGCCATGTCAGCCTGTTAATGAGGCTGCATTTGCAGCCGGACACAGGCACTGTGCGGCCTTACTGATACTGTCTGAGCCTTACTGACAAACATCTGGCTGTGCGGCGAAGACTTAACTCTCCGCAACTACCGATGCTCCGCTGCTCCGCTGAGTCTGTCTGTGCAGGATGAGGGCGGCTTGCGGCACCTGAGTAAGCCACCGCCACAGCTGAAGTCGCATAAGCCCCACGTTCCCTCATCCGCAGCCGCAGGAGTAGCGTCATTAAGAACCAGGCTTTAAACAGGTTCTCCAGCCCAGCCAATACTCCATTACAGTCCCGCTACGGACAGCCCTTCTGACAACTTATGGCCTGGTGCTCATTACTTATAGCTGATTCCCTGCTACTCCCCTGCCTGCTCCCTATACCGCCTTTCACATGCAAACTGGAGCTATTCACATGTGAACCGGTTCCGTTACCCATGTACTGCACATTGCTGGTGGTGACCAATGAGCGCAGCAGCACTACCGCAAGGGGCAACACCTGCCATGTTCACGGCTTTTGCTGTGGGCAAGGTACAAGGTGCCGCAGCAACATGCTCGCAAGCACCAGCCGTAATGATGAGGTGTGCCCTGGTGAACACTGTCTGAACTCCCGGTCATGAGGCGCTGTCGGTGTGCTGTCTGCAGGGCGGCAAGGAGCAAAATATGGCGCTGTTGAGATACTGTTTTGCAGGCAGCTTTCCAGGATGATTTGGGGATGAGAATCAGATGTCATACAACGCGCTTTATAACGCATGATGGTCCATTTCAGTCCAAGGCACAGGCCTATACATATAGTAAATTATATAGATATACTTCAATTATATTTGATTGATATAAGGAAACGTCACGGAGCAGCTGGTGCAGCAATGGCTTGCCCGGCATTGGACAACCCTGCAGTGGCCTGTTGGACAGTTGCGTTGTGCTGTGCTGTTCTGTGGACATGGGCTTCTGCAGGAGCAGTGACCTGACTCCGAAGCCATTAGATTAGGGATGGATGGGGTTATTGGGACTGGATGTGGGCGACGTGGTGGCCGTCTGAAGAAGTGCGCTTTTGAGCCGGAGAGGGGAAGGATGGCAGGCTGTCCTGCTGGGCCGCTGGATGGCTTTTGTGTGGGGTTTTGGAGTGGGAGATTTGGGTGGATTGTCGGGTGTTTAGACCCGGGAGCGTGGTCGCTGGTTTTTTTTGGGATTAGGTTGGGGGTGTTCGGAGGTGTTCGTGGGGCTGGAGGCAAATAAAAAGCCCACAACCGAGGTCATGGGCTTTGGATACACCACCGGGCCGATGGTGCTAGTACACTAAGTTATTGGGTAATCTTTAGACCTTCTTGCGGAAGATAGAAGGGATTTCGTTTGACTCATTCCAGTCATCGCTGCTGGCGCTGCTTGAGCTGTTGCCGTTGAAGTTTACTTCCTGGCTGGCGATGGAGGAAAAGCCATTAGGTGCAAGACCGTTACCTACGGTATTGACCTGCTGAATGCGGTGCTCACCACCAGCTACGGCAGCTGGACGGTTCTGAGCGGCTGCACCGGCAGCGGCAGCTGCTGGAGCAGCTGGGCGTACTGGTGGAACGTAGTTCTGCTGCTGTACGTTTCTGAAGAAGCCGTTGTCATTACCTGATGGTTGACGACGGTTCAGGCTGGTACGGCCAGAGGAATTGAACTGACGCTCGGAGTTGGAAACCTCGGCTGAAGAGATACCGGTGATGAGAATGGTGATTTCGATCTGATCTTCCTGAATCTGGTCATCAAATACGATACCCAGCTTGCAGTCAGCTTCCTCATCAGCGTAGCTCTGGATTTCCTTCATAATCTGTTCCCACTTGTGCAGAGGGAAGTTTGGATTTACGCGGGCATAGGCAAGCAGACCGGTAGCACTTCTGATCTCAACCTCTTCAATGAGAGGAGAGTGAATAGCACGCTGAATGGCATCTTCACAGAAGTTGGCACCCTGACCTGCGCCGGTACCGATCATGGCATGGCCACGGCCCTGCATGATGGTCTCAACGTCGGAGAAGTCGAGGTTGATGAAGCCCTTGATGGTAATGATGTCGGTAATACCGCGAACTGCGTTGAGCAGCACATCATTGGCCTCGTTGAAGGCAGAAATAATGGAGATGTTGGCACCAAGGTTGGACAGCAGCTTGTCGTTGTCCATAACGATTAAGGAATCAACGTGCTTGGACAGCTCGGTAATACCGGCCTCAGCGTTAACGGTGTGGCGCTTGCCCTCAAAGTAGAAAGGCTTGGTCACAACAGCAACGGTCAGAGCGCCGCTCTCACGGGCAATCTCGGCAATGATTGGAGCAGCACCGGTACCGGTACCACCACCCATGCCTGCAGTAATGAAGATGAGGTCAGAGCCGGCCAGCAGCTTCTTGATGTCATCACGGCTTTCCTCAGCAGCCTTGCGGCCCTTGTTAGGATCACAGCCGGAGCCAAGACCATTGGTGAGCTTAACGCCAATCTGAACCTTCAGAGGAGCAGTAGATGCGTTTAAGGCCTGAGCATCGGTGTTTACGGCAATGAACTCAACGCCGCCGATGCTCTGGTTGATCATGTGCTGGAGGGCGTTACCGCCGCCACCACCGATACCAAGAACGCGAACAACACTATTTTTTGCCTGGTGAATTCCGGATTCACTTGCAACAGAAGTCGGATCTACTGAATCCACAACAAAACCGCCCATAAAACCCCCAAATAGGTACTGTGCATCTAATTTAACTTAGTGTGTCAATTATTATAACCTCAAAAGCCCGAAAAAAGCACATCTAAATGAAAGTGCATGACCGGCGCCATGCCCTTATGCATCCCGTTCCCGGCCTGATTTACATCAGCTTCCGGACCAGGTGGCAACCTGGTGGCCACCAGCCTGCTGCTCAATGCTGCAGACTGATTGAGCCTGCTGCGCCTGCAGCTCAGTGCCTGAGCCCGTGCAGCTTTTGCAGGTTGGAGTGCATCATTCATTGATGTTGCCCGGCAGAACGCCTGTCTCCGGCGCTGCCCGGGGCATCTGACATGCCAGCCCGGCTCGGGCACGACTTGCCGTCTGCGGGCATACCAGGCTGTATGACATGCTGTGTCTTCCAGTTGTATTGCGTACTGCCTGGTACTGACAGAACCTTATGATGCCAAAAGGCGGTGAGCATCTCAGGTCATGTCCGGGTCAATTTTCAAGGTCAGCTTATTACTGCATTTTCAGCATGACTCTGTACTGCAAGCAGAGCCGCTGTTTACCTCATGCAGTTTTCCCTGATGCCGCTGGAGATCAGACATTTTCAGGCGACGGTACCCACTTTGGGGTAGTACGTCGGCTGACGGCCTTGCTGTGACCGGATGTTGCCAGGTCACGTCCTGCCATGCTGATACAGCGGTACGGGCAAGCAAGCCGGAGCGTATCCGGCCTCGACAGGCTGATTTGCAGTAAAAGGCTGTTAAGCCACCGTCCTTGAAGACGGGCCTGTCGGTAAAAAAGGAAAGAATTCTTTGCGGGGCATGATTAACCGGGCTGATTCCAGCTCAGTAATACCCTTGCTTATGTGAAAAAAATGATGGCCGTGGCCGCTCGGCAGCCACGACTTATCCACTTACAACATTTGCAGTGTTTCACATATATCTTGCGAGGTTCTATCTCGAGGATAAAATCATCGCGCCTGAATGAACCGTCCTTGAGTCAGATCATTAAAAGGAACTTAATAACCTTAATCAGGCGGATTCATGTACTCAGGCTAAATTGTCAATGCATGCAAGCATGCAGGACAAAATCTGCAGTTTACCTTAATTACGTGACAAATTTCACCTGCCGTCAGCTTTTTACCGCCAATTTGCAGGTCAGCGCACAACTTTGCCTGAAGTCCTGTTCCCGGCATCGCCGGGACAATATGCTCAAAAGCACGCCGCTATGCGCCCTGGATGAAAATGCCCTGTAATTAAATCAAACTATATCAATATTACCCGGCAAGGCCCGGTATTTCCCATTGCACTATCAAGGTGCGCAACCTCATTATCTGTAAATCAGATTTAGCCCCTGCTTTACCCAGGATAAACAAAGCATGTACCCGGATAAAGGTCTGTACCGACAAAGGTCATTGGGGATGTGTAAGGAGGTAAGGGAATGGCAGGCCCGTGCTGCTGGCAAGATGCCAGGCGGACCTGTGTGATGCAATAAGCCTCAGGGCCTGCAGCCGGTGCTTTCACGGACAACGCCCCTCCTGCTGCATGGCGGTAAGGACGTCGTCCCACAAAGCAGTTTAATGTTTGTCTGTCTGTTTGCTTCAGTATATTGCTGGCTGTCCCCATTTGGCTGGGGCAGCTGGCCTGCGGTTGCAGCTGCGCTGGGCAGATCTGGCGCAGGCCATGCCAGGGGCGATCCAGCCGGCTTTGCCGGGCTGTAACTGGTCCCCGGGCTTTATCGGCTCTCTATTTAGAACTCTTTTGAGAGCCAGTCGCGGGTCCAGCTGATGGCGCGGCCGACAACGCTGGTGCTGTTGCGGTTGGCGTTGAGATTGCGCACACGGTTGGACTGCTCGAGATTGATGGCATTGCCAAAACGCAGCAGGCCTACGGCAGTGGCAGAGGAGGCCAGCTCCAGGGCTTCATAATCACCCTTTACACCACGTGGTACGGCAGTTTTGACCTTGACATGGCCAATGCTGTCGGCGGCACCGAGCTTGTTGGTGGCCAGAATAGTAATACCGCTGGTGCAGGCAGCACCGCCGGTAATGACATAGCCTGCGCCAATGCTCAGAGGCTTGCCTGAGTTCTGACGGTAGCGCTCAATGCGGTCAGAAATGGTACGGAAGATATCGATAAGGCACAGTCCTACCAGGGTGGACAGATCATGACGTGGAATCATGGCTGTCTGATTGCCATTAGGGAAGGAGAGTACCTCGTTTTGTACTTCTGGAGGCAGCAGGGCCGGATGGGCTACGCCATAGTTGAGCTTGAGGTATTCAGCTGTTGGCAGGGAGACACCAAAGTGAGTGGCGATATCGCGGGTTACAGAATTGCCGCCCACATCAAGACCAAATGTCAGCACCAGGCGTGACTGATCATAAACGGCCACGTTGATGGCACCGGCACCAAAATCGATGAGACAGACACCAATATCCTTTTCTTCCTGAGAGAGCACGGCGTCAGCTGCAGCTACGCCATTGTAGATAACATGCTCAATCTGGAACTGGCTGGAAAGCTTTTCAAAGGCGGCACGCAGATTATTTTCCTGATCTTCGTTACAGGCAATCAGATGTACGTCTACGCCCAGGCGCATGGCGCTTAAATCAATAGGATTGGAGATATTGCCGGTACCGTCAATGTCATAGCTCTGAGGAATGACATGCAGCAGGTGGCTGTACTCGGAGAACTTGGCAGAGCGGGCATGCGCAATGGCATTTTCCTTGTCCTGAGCAGTTACACGGTGAGACGGTACAGTGGCATTGCCCTTTTCATTCTTGGACTGAATATGACGTCCGGCAATACCTACAAAGCAGCGTGAAAACTGGCCGCCGGTATTCTTTTCATAATTATGAATAAGAATGGAAAGCTTTTCTGTGAGCTTTTCAAGATCAGAGACAGTACCGTTGACAATACCTGCTGAAGGCACTTCATCAAAGTAGGAAACAGACACAATGTTTTCACTGTCCACAAGGCCCTCAATAAGGCGGATCTTGGAGGTACCAATATCTACTGCGACCAAAGGCTCCGGGGCTTTTGCCTGGTCTGCGGCTGCCTTATGACCTCTATTAAACATTCAATATCTCCTGTCCTCTGATAGACCTCATGAACCGGCCCGCTCCCCAAAAATCACAGACAGGGGGAGCTGCAGCCAGGCCACTGTTTGTGCACCTGCCCGGGCCCGCGCCACAAAGAGGTGCGGGCTCAGGCAGGGTGCCATTGCGCCAGTCGGTGACCGGGGGCGGACCTGTCTGCTTTGCATTGCATTGCCGTACAGCGCCGCTCCGGGCCTGACTGGTGTCAGCCTGTCAAAATCTTTTCCCGGGCCGTCCGGCAGCTGCTGCCTGATGCGGCATGCTGGCTGTGCTGTGCAGCTTGCTGCATTGCGGCAGCTGCTGTGCAGCTTACTGCTGCAGACGGGCCCATAATACTAAAAACCTTTTTCACGGCAGCATCAGCTGCCTGCACATACGGAGAGTGCCACAAAAGCGCTTTTTCAGCTCTCCGCCGCTCCTGAACTTGCGCGAAGGAGCCACATAGTTCTCTGCCTTCGCTCAGGATGGTAAACAGTAAATTTTAGCCAAATTTGCATGTTAATGGCTAGTGGCGCACCGCAAAGGCGTGCTCAGGCACAGTGCCTTACTGTGCCGTGACACTGGCGCGCCGCCCCGCCCCCATCAACGCTTGCGCTGCACTGTGCAGGCAGAGCAGCGCCGGCTGACAGCGCTGAGTTGAGCTGAGCTGAGCGGGGCGGACTTATGTTATTTGCTTTTCTCGCCTACGGCAAAACCGTTGTCGTAGCGCAGGTCGACATAGTCGATGTCACTTAATTTGAGCTTTGTTTCTCTAAAAGCAAGAATAAAGCGCTTTAAGCGCAGCAGCGGCAGATCAGGGGAGCTTTCGCGGCCCAGGATCAGCCAGACATTGCCCTCGATAAGTACGCGGTAGCCACGGGCAGCGTCCAGGTGTACCTCTCTTATGATGTAAGGGGTACGGGCTGTCATCTGCATGAATTTGTAGGCATGAGCATACAGCTCTCCGGCCAGAGTGTCATGAGGGGCACTCAAGGTCACGAGGGAGAGATCGGTATTGGGCATTTCAGGATAGAAAACGCTGTCGGTATGGGCATCATAAAAGCCCGTGGATTTCCATCGTGCCGACGGGAAGTGCTCTACCAGATTGACAATGATGGTGTCAGGCATGCGTCTGCTTACTGATGCCTTGGATACCCATGGCATCTGCACCAGAGCATTGTGCAGCTGTGAGAGATCGTAGCTGATGAGATTATGACCTGCGGCCATCTTGCCCACAGTAGAGGCAATTTCCTCTTTGCTGATATGGGTAAGCTTGCCATTGACCACAACGCGGGCCACAGGAAAAGTGCTGCTGTCGGTGGCGTAATCCACCATGAACTCAACAGCCTTGTAGTTAACTCCAAGAAAGCACAGGAATACGGCCAGTGACAGAATGAAACTGCCACGGCTGCGTCTCCTTTTAAATGGATGCTTTGCTGATGCCACTTGTCTTTCCTGTGGTTATTTAAATACTCCGACCGCGTCCTGCACAGACCTGCGGTATCAGTGGCCCGACTGGCCCGGGCACGGGCTTAGCTTCCCGGCGCTGGCGGCACATGGCTCATGGCTCATGGCTCATGCCAGGGGCATGGTGCCATGCCACCGGCGTCAGGCGTCAGGCCTCGGCCTTTGGCCAGCGGGAGCTGAGCATGCCGGCTACCTGTACGACATTGCCTGCGCCCTGGGTGAGGACAATATCGTTTTCCTCGCACAGTACGTCCAGCAGCTCAGGCACTTCGTCTACTGTTTCGACATAGTGAGGCTCAATGCGGCCCTGAGATCTGATGGAATGACACAGATGGCGGCCATCCACACCAGGAATGCGGCTTTCGCCTGCTGAGTAAATCTCAACCAGAATCAGCACGTCCACCATCTGCAGTACCTTGACGAAGTCCTCGTAAAGGTCGCGGGTGCGCGAGTAGCGGTGTGGCTGGAAGACCATAACCAGACGACGGCTTGGCCAGCCCTCGCGTATGGCCTTGATGGTGGCCATGACCTCAGATGGATGGTGACCGTAATCGTCAACAATGCTGACTGAGCCCTTAGGGGCCATGAAGCGGCCATAGCGCTGGAAGCGGCGGCCTACACCCTCAAAGTGCTCAAGAGCGCTGAGAATAAACTGCTCCTCAACTCCCTCTTCAAGAGCCACGGCAATGGCTGCAGTAGCATTCTTGGCCATGTGAAGGCCTGGCAGAGGCAGTTTGACGTTGAGGTCTGGGCCGTTCCTGCGCTTTACGGTAAAGAACGAGCCTGCCTTCATCTGCATGAAATTTGTGACCTGCAGATCGGCCTCCTCACTGACACCGTAGGTAATTACCTGACGGCCAATACGCGGGATGATGCTCTTAACTACGGGATCATCAATGCACACTACGGCAACGCCATAGAAAGGCAGATTGTGCAGGAACTGGACAAAGGTATCAGTAAGTCTGGAAAAATCGCCGCCGTAGGTCTCAAGGTGATCGGCCTCGATATTGGTGACCACGGTCAGCATAGGCTGCAGATGCAGGAATGAGGCATCTGACTCATCGGCCTCGGCAATTAAAAAACGGCTGGTACCCAGTCGGGCATTAGTGCCGGCAGAGTTGAGCAGACCGCCAATCACAAAGGTAGGGTCCAAGGCTGCCTCGGCAAAGATGGAGGCAATCAGGGAGGTAGTGGTGGTCTTGCCATGGGTACCGGATACGGCAATGCCATAGCGGTAGCGCATGAGCTCGCCTAACATCTCGGCGCGGCGTACTACGGGAATACGGGCAGCAATGGCGGCTTCAACCTCAGGGTTGCCGGTATGAATGGCAGATGACACTACCACTACGCTGGCCCCCTCGACATTTTCCTTACGGTGGCCAATGAAGATCTGAATGCCCAGTTCACTAAGGCGCTCGGTGACCTTGCCCGGGGCAATGTCAGAGCCGGATACTGCATAGCCCTCATTTTTCAGAACTTCGGCAATACCACACATGCCTGAGCCGCCGATACCCACAAAATGGATACGACGTACCTTGTGCATGTGAGGCACAGTTTCAAAATTAGGCTGATTCTTCATGGCTGTAGTATGAAAATGGCGCTGACGGCAGCTGCCGGTAAACCTCAGGTTCACCAGGGCCCTGCTGCGCAGGAAAAGACAAAGACGGGATCCGGACTCGGGCAGCTGCCCATCAGGCAGCACTTACTGTGCAGCCTGAGCAGCAATGCCGCTGCTGCCTGAGCAGCAGGGTGCACGCAGCTTAGCTGCAGCTGTGTGTCCGGGCAAATACTCCGGTAAATACTCCAGGCAATACCCCGGCATACTCAGCAAAAGCAGATGTGCCAGCGGCTGGCCATGGTATGGCCATGGCATGGCCATGGCATGGCAGTGCCATGATGATGGCAGGGGCACTGTCTTTCAGGCACGACAGTGCCGGGCATGGCCGGTGGTGTCATGGCACCAGGTCCGGGCAGGCCCCTTAAGAGCACAATGTGAGCAAACCGCAGTTAACCTTGAACAGACCAGCTTCTCTGACTGTCAGGGCAGATACCTGCAGTCGCATTTTTTAGGAGAGACCGACTGAAAAAAAATTGCCCTGATCTTAGAACAAAACTGCCCCGGGTACAAATAACGCAGTCCACATTTTTTGCACGTGGCCTGGCGGCCAGGTCCTGGTCCTCTGTCATGGGGCTTTGCCTATGGCGCTGGCCTGGGCCAGCCTGTCCGGCAGGCATGGCATCTGGCCGTATGACCATCCCTGGTCAGGCCTGTGCCTTGCGCGGGCCTGTGCCTGGCACTGGGGCAGGCACTGGGTCAGGCACTGGGTCAGGCCAGTTCTTCAATGATCTGGCAGACGCGGCTGGTGGCGTCGAGGCGGGCAGCGCCTGAGGCGGCCTTTGACATCTGGGCCAGGGTGGCCGGGTCACGCAGCTGCGCAATGATATCGTGCAGGGCCTGGGCGTTGAGCTCAGACTGTGGCATAAGACGGGCTGCGCCGGCCTTTACCAGGGTCTGGGCATTTTTGGTCTGATGGTCATCTACAGCTGTAGGGAGAGGAACGAATACGGCTGGCAGACCTACGGCGCTGACCTCAGATACGGTTGAGGCACCGGCACGGCAGATAACCAGATCGGCCTTGCTGTAGGCTGAGGCCATATCCTCAATAAAATCAGAGGTCTGATACTCAAACTGGGCACCTTCGTAGTTGGCTGCAGTCTTTACAGCCTGGTCTTTGCCGCACTGATGGAAGACGCTGATGTCATCACGGCCAAAGAGCCTGAGGGCCTGTGGAACCTGCTCGTTGAGGGCTGTAGCACCAAGTGAGCCACCCACAATTAAAATGCGGGTCCGGCCATCTTCATGGGCAAAGGAGCGCTCCTTACCGGCCAGAGCCATGATTTCGCTGCGCACAGGATTGCCTACTGACTCCACCTTTGGGCCGGTGAAAGCCTCACCTACGCCCAGCAGAATTCGGTCGGCAAAGCGGGCCAGTACACGGTTGGTCATACCGGCAGCGGCGTTCTGCTCATGGAGAATCAGAGGAATACCGCTTAAGCGGGCTGCCATACCGCCCGGGGCTGAAGCATAGCCGCCAAAGCCAATGACTACATCCGGCTTGAAGCTGTTAATGATCTTCTTTGCCTGGCCAATGGCATTCATGACCATGAAAGGTGCCTTGATAAGGGACATGATGCCGTTGCGGCGAATACCTTTGACATCGACATAGCTGATATCAATGCCGGCAGCCGGAACCACACGCTCCTCAATACGGCCACGGGTACCCATCCAGTGGACTGTGTGGCCGCGATCCATAAGCTCACGGGCAATGGCCATGGCTGGAAAAACATGACCGCCGGTACCACCGGCCATTACTAATACTCTTTTGCTCATTGTTTAACTCTCATTGCCCGGGCTCATGCAAGAGCCCTGTCCATTCGTGGTATTGGCGGGGCCGGTGCCCCGCAGAGCTGGGCCGGTAGCCCGCAGGGCTGGGCCTGCGGCCCGACAGGGCCGGCAGCCGGCCAGCGGCAGCTGACCTGGGAGCCGCTGCGCATGTGGCGGGGGCGGCCCTGGTCAGCTGTATTTGAGGTCGCCCAGTTTCTGGGTACGCCACTCGTAGTCGATGCGCAGCAGGATAGCAAGAGCCCACATACATACAATCAGGGAGGAACCGCCATAGGAAATGAGCGGCAGGGTCAGACCCTTGGTAGGAAGACCGCCCGAGGCGGCGCCAATATTAATTACAGTCTGCAGACAGAAGAACATGCCAATGCCAAAAGCCACATAGCCCTGGAACTGGGAACGCTGCCTTAAGATGCGTGAGGCCAGGATAATGGCCTTACAGATAATGATGAACTCCAGAAGGATGACAAAGCACACGCCAATAAAGCCGCACTCCTCACCAAGGATAGACATTACAAAGTCGGTATGGGCCTCAGGCAGATAGCCCAGCTTCTGAATGGAGTTGCCTATGCCCTCGCCCGTCATGCCGCCACGGCCAAAGGCCATGAGTGACTGGGTGAGCTGATAGCCGGAGCCAAAACGGTCCTGCCATGGATCAAGGAAGGCGGTCACACGGGCCAGACGGTAAGGCTGAGCCCAGATAATAATGGCGCCTACCGCGCCTACAAATACCAGGGTAATCAGATATTTGAGCAGACCGGCACCGGCCATGAACAGAATGCCAAAGGTAATGGCTGTTACTACCACCAGAGAGCCGAAGTCAGGCTGGAGCAGCAGCAGGAAAGCAATACCGGCAATAAAGGCCATTGGCTTTAAGAAGCCTGCCAGCTCATGACGCACCATTTCAATCTTGCGGCAGGTATAGCTTGAAAAGTAGATAATCCAGAAGAGCTTGAGCAGCTCGGCCGGCTGCAAATTGATGGGGCCTACGCCAATCCATCTTTTGGCCTCATTGACCTCACGGCCAATGATAAGCACCAGCACCAGCAGAAGCATGGCAAAGCCCATCAGGGGCAGCGAAATGTTAAACCACGTCTTGCTGGGTATCGAAGTCATCAGCAGGCCCCAGACTACAGCCACGCCGGTAAAGATAATCTGACGCTTGAGATAGTAATAGGCATCACCGGTAGAGTGATAGGCCTCCTGCACCGATGCTGATGAGATGAGCACAATGGAGATGAGCATCAGCAGCAGGCTGACAAAGATGATGGTGCGATCAAATTTGGCAACCTTGCTTACTTTAGTGTCAATCTTGAACATGAAGCACCTGAATAACTCAAAGGCGGGTCAGCCCGCATGGTAACTGCCGGTGAATGGCCCTGGGCCATGGGCCGGGAGCCCGATGGCCCACGGCCCATGTGCCCCGTGGCCGGGGCCTGCGGCCGGGCGGAGCCTGATAAGGGGCTGAGCAGGCTCAGCGCTTTATCAGGAGCTGGTGAGATCGTCGCGGCTGATGAGGTTGTTGACCAGGTTGACGAAGACGCGGCCACGCTCATCAAAGCCCTTGAACTGGTCAAAGGAGGCACATGCCGGGCTTAACAGAATGGCCTGACCGTCCCTGGACTCGGCAAAGGCCTGACGTATGGCCTGACGCATGTTCATAACGCCTACGCAGCGCTTTTTGTCCAGAGCAAGGAGCTTGTCAGCATCACGGCCAAAGCAGTACATACGACTGATTTCCTTGCCCAGGTAACGCTTTAAAGGAGTGAAGTCCTGACCCTTGCCGATGCCGCCTGCCAGCAAAATGATGCCTTCCTTGTGACGTGGGCTCAGGCCGGTAATGGCAGCCTCGGCTGAGGCCACATTGGTAGCCTTGGAGTCATTGTAGAAAGAGACGCCCTCGAGAATGCGTACCAGCTGACAGCGGTGCTCAAGGCCGGTAAAGGTCTTGAGAGCCTGAATCTGCACTTCTCGTGGAATGTTCATGGCATCAGCAAGAGCCATGGCTGCAAGGGCATTGAGCTCATTGTGTACACCGCAGATGATGAGATCACGCGCATCAAGTACGCGCTTGCCGTTGACACACAGATAGGTGGTGTTCTCGGTGACCTCACGGCCATACTCGCTGTTATCAAGACCGAAGCTGGCAAAGATGCGGGATTTTTCGGCCTTCTCTTTTGGCATGGTACGAGGGTCATCACGGTTGACTATGATGCGCTTGCAGTTCTTGAAGATACGGCGCTTGGCTTCGGCATATTTCTCAATGGAGCCATCGTAACGGTCAAGGTGATCCTCGGAGACATTAAGCATGACGGCAGCATCGATATTAAGGCTGCTGGTGGTCTCAAGCTCGAAACTGGAAAGCTCCAGGACATAGGTCTGAACACGGTCGGAGAGAATATCGAATACGGCATTGCCAAAATTGGCGCCGATAGCTGTGTTCAGGCCGGCCTTTTCCATCATGTAACCGGTAAGGGCAGTAACAGTGGACTTGCCATTGGAGCCGGTGATGGCCACTACAGGGGCCTTGACCTCATGGGCAAAGAGCTCGATGTCGCCTACGATTTCAGCGCCGGCGGCCTCAGCGGCCTTAATCTCAGGCATGTTGATGGACAGGCCCGGGCTTACTACCAGCATGTCATAGGTTTTGAGCAGCTCGACATTGAGCGGTCCCAGGTTGAAGTCAACACCGCCAGGTACTTCCTCGGCATAAGGAGGGTTGGTGCGGGTATCAAAAAGAGACAGCTTCTTGATGTCGTGTCTTAACAGGTAGGAAACAACAGCAATATTGGAAACACCAAGACCTACTACGGCAATCTTCTTACCTTGATATCTGTCCATAGCCATTAATCAGCTCCAGCAAAATCATTCAGGACATAACCCTGTCCGGCCGGGAAGGGGCCGTGCCCGATGCCAGCGTCCCAGCCAGGGAGGTGTTGCCTCCCATCAGGCGCGGTACTGAGCGTACAGCCCGGAAAATTCTTATGCCCGCCTGCCATAGGTCAGGCCAGGCTGGAGGCGGCGCGGCTGCAGCGCGCTGCATGCAGCGCCCGCCCCGGGCGCATCAGCGTAACTTGAGGGTCACGAGGCCCAGGAGAACCAGCATAATGCTGACAATCCAGAAACGTACGATAACACGTGGCTCTGGCCAGCCGCCCTTTTCAAAGTGGTGATGGATTGGAGCCATGCGGAAAATACGGGTACCGCGCAGACGGAAGGAACCTACCTGCAGGATTACGCTCAGGGTCTCGATAACGAAGATACCGCCCATGATAAAGAGCAGCAGCTCCTCACGAATCAGTACGGCAATAATACCAAGGGTGGCACCTAATGACAGGGAACCTACGTCACCCATGAAGATTTCGGCAGGGTAGGTGTTAAACCATAAAAAGCCCAGACCGGCACCGACGATGGCCACACAGGCAATTACCAGCTCAGCTGCCAGAGGCACATAAGGTATGTAGAGGTATTCGGCGTAATTGTAATTGGAGGTTGCCCAGGCAATGATGCCAAGGCCAGTAGCCACGGTGATGGTGATCAGAATTGCCAGACCGTCCAGACCGTCGGTGAGATTTACCGCATTGGATGAGCCTGTGATTACAAAGTAGGTCAGAGGAATAATGAGGAAGCCGATATCTGGCATGAATTCCTTGAAGAAAGGCACTACCAGAGTGGTTTCGGCCGGTGTTTTGGCAAAGCCGTAAATGCAGCAGCCCAGAGTAAGGGCAATGGCTGACTGCCAGAAGTACTTGTACTTGGCACGCAGACCACGGGGATCGTGGCGTACTACCTTGAGATAGTCATCAGCAAAGCCAATCATGCCATAGCCCAGTACTGTGGCAGCGGTATACCAGACATAGACATTATCAAGGCGTGACCACAGCAGAATGGTCAGAATAATGGTGGCATTGATGAGAATACCGCCCATGGTTGGGGTGCCCTGCTTTTTGAGGTGGCTTTCCGGGCCGTCTTTACGTACAACCTGACCAAAGTGGAGAATCTGCAGACGGGCAATGGTCTTTGGTCCCAGCCACAGGGAAATTACCAGAGCGGTAAGTAAGGCACATACGGCTCTGAAGGTAAGGTATTCAAAGACACGAAAAGCAGGCACGTACTGTGTCAGCCATTCTGCCAGCAAAATGAGCATGGTTTTCTCTCCAAGGCAGCGCCGGACCAACTTTCCATCAGATCTCACCGGCACCGAAGATACATAAAAACAGCAGCAGTCAGAGTCCACAGGCTCTGAGCTCTGCCACCTGTTATCTCTGCCCCGGCCCAGAGGCCGCAGCCAGCCCGGCTCAGCTGCAACTGCCACCGGACTCAAGATTCAACAAAACTTTACAACATTAAATTCTTCAATCTGCAGGAGCACGCTCACAGCTGCGGCCCTGCATGCATAGCATTTTCCCGGCCGGCAGCGCCCGCACCTGGTCTTTTATCAATCGCAGGCTCACAGCCCTGCCCTGCCAGTTCCTGGCAGCCAGTGCCTGGCTTGCCAGGCCCGCCATGGGCCAGGCCCGCCCGGCGGGCCATGTGGCCAGCGCCTACGCGCATGTCCACTGGGGCCATGATGCAAAAAATCCAGCTCACCTGCCACGCAGCTGCCTGTCACCACTGTGCAGGCACACTGCTGCGGCAGATGAGCCGGAAGCAAGTCAGATTAAAAATCAGGATTCACCCTTGAGGTGATAGCCGTTGGCGGCTGCATATTCTTTGATGAAGGCAGTTACCTTGTCCATGTGCATGGCATGGGAGCCCTTTACCAGGCAGGTAACACTCTGTCCGGCACTGCGGGCCTGAGCCATCATGCCAGCCAGCTTTTCAAAGAGCTGCTCGTGGCTGTCAAAGTGACAGGCGCCCTCGCCCATGGCCTCAACAGTATGATTTGTCAGCGGGCCTACGCACAACATGTTGTCAATACGGCCCTTTGCATGAGCGCCTACGCGTGTATGCAGTTCAGTGGCGGCAGAGCCCAGCTCACCCATGTCACCAAAAATCATAATGCGACGGCCCTTGAACGCATTGAGGGTATCCACGGCGGCAATTACAGCATTGAAACTGGCGTTATAGGCATCATCAATCAGGGTCAGACCACCATCGTAGAAAATCGGGGTCAGACGGCCACCTATATTTTCTGAGGCAGCAATGCCAGGGGCAATATCCTCAGCACGGGCCCCCATGACCAGAGCCAGCAGGGCGGCACCGGCAGCATTGATGGCATTGTGACGGCCCAGAGCCTTAATGGACAGGTCGCCGTCATAGGCAAAGCGCTGGTCTGAGCAGTGCAGATGGAAGCACAGCTCACTGTGCTCACAGCCGCCCTCAGTTACAGTTTTGCAGACAATATCAGTCACTCTCATGGTGGCATCTTCATGCTCACCAAAGGTCAGCAGGCGGCCGCAGTCAAAGGCCTGAGCATAGCGGGTCTTCCAGTTTTCAATCCACTTGCTGTCATGAGGCACAATGCCTATGCCCTTAACGCGCCCACCGTCGGCATTGCTGCCGCAGCCGCAGGCACTGCCCGCAGCACAGCCTGCGCCGTCGCCGACACCAACACCAGCATCGCCCTCAGGATCATGAATGCTGTAGAGCCTGTCGAGAATCTCGCTTTTGCCTCTGAATACACCCTCAGCCGAACCAAAGCCCTCAATATGGGCATCACCGGCATTGGTAATCAGGGCATAGTCAGCCTCAACAAATTCGGCAGTACGGGCAATGTCGCACAGGTGGCTGGCACCCTGCTCGATTACAGCATAGTCGTAGCTGTCATCAAGACGCAGCAGAGTCAGAGGCACACCCACGTCATTATTGAAATTGCCCTCAGTAAAGAGAGTCTTACCGCGCTGAGCCATGATGGAGGCGGTCATTTCCTTTACTGTGGTCTTACCGCAGGAGCCGGTAATAGCACCGGTAACAGCATGGCAGCGACGGCGCACCAGCTGACCTGACAGGCCCATCAGGCGCAGAGTATCTTCACACAAAATCACGGCACACTTCTCAAGGGCCGTACCTACAGCGGCCTTAAGCTCCTCGAGGCTGCGTGATGAGGCAATGGCGCAGGCTCCCTTCTCCAGAGCTCCGCCAATAAAGTCATGACCGTCAAAACGCTCACCCTTAAGCGGGATAAAGAGAGTGTGAGCGTCCACCTTGCGTGAGTCAGTAGAAACCTGAGCAATTACGGCCGCATCAGGATCAACAGAGCACTGACTGCCACACACCACCCTGCCGCCAGCAGCTGCAGCCAGCTCATTTAAGGAAAAAGGAATCATTTCTTGTCTCCCTTACCTGCTGTGGTGGTCTTGCGGGCAGCTGCAGGCTTCTTTGCTGCAGCACTCTTCTTTGTAGCAACACTGGTTGCCTTAGCTGCGGCTGCCTTAGCTGCGGCGGCCTTAGCTGCGGTTGTCTTCTTTGCGGCGGCAGTGGTCTTAGCCTCAGCCGCTGTCTTCTTAGCGGCTGTAGATGCCTTGGCTGCGGTTGTCTTCTTAACAGCTGCAGTTGCCTTGGCTGCAGTGGCAGTCTTCTTTGCGGCTGTGGTCTTAGCTGATGCAGTAGTCTTTGCAGTGGCTGTCTTCTTAGCGGCTGCAGTTGTCTTTGCAGTGGAAGTCTTCTTTGCGGCAGCACTGGTTGCCTTGGCTGAAGTGGCCTTCTTTGCTGCAGCACTGGTTGCCCTGGCTGAAGTGGCCTTCTTTGCTGCAGCACTGGTTGCCTTGGCTGAAGTGGCCTTCTTTGCTGCAGCACTGGTTGCCCTGGCTGAAGTGGCCTTCTTTGCTGCAGCACTGGTTGCCTTGGCTGAAGTGGCCTTCTTTGCTGCAGTAGTCTTAGCCTCAGCAGCTGTCTTCTTTGCGGATGCAGTTGCCTTGGCTGCGGTTGTCTTCTTTGCGGCTGCAGCGGTGGTCTTCTTTGAGGACTTGCCCCTGGAGGTTTTGGCGTGGTCGTCTACCGGGGTGCCATCCATGTTGATGCCCAGCAGCTCGCAGCAGACCTCACGGTCGGAGAAGTGTATAGTGCGGTCAGCGAAGATCTGGTAGTCCTCGTGGCCCTTGCCTGCAACTACTACGCAGTCGTGAACGCCGGCGTGCTCATAGGCAAAGCGAATGGCCTGGTAGCGGTCCTTGACCACCAGGACATTGCGGCCGCCGGTGGCGGTGACGTTTAATGACAATGGCATGCCCAGCACACTCTGGTGCTCGGCGTAGTACTTGCCCTTTGCTGCAGAGTTAACAATGCTGTCGTCTCTGGCAATACGCAGACGCTCATACTCATCAAAGCCAATGTCTTTAGCACAGCTCTCTACCAGCAGTGAGGTAATACGTGCAGCATAGTCCCAGAAGAGCTCGCCTGTATGCTCTTCGGCCATGACTACAGGCAGTACGGCTGACTCAGGGTCCTTGAGGTGGGCAAGCATCTGAGTATTAAAGAGCTCAAATACCTGATTCATCTCCTCATCACCAGAGGACTGGCATATGGTGTGTACTTCCTTGAGGGCAGCCTTTACCACCTCAGGGTGGCCAGGGCAGATCAGCATAATCTGCTCAAGGGCGGCATCGGTGGCACGGGCAGAGGCTGCGTCGATATTGGAATCGACTCCGAGCAGCATGTCATCAATGATGTAATCGAGATTCTCAGAGCGTGGATTGTCGGCAGTAAAGATTGCGTAATCAGCATACACTGAGCTCTTGAGAGCCATGAGCGGACGCTTGCCGGTATCACGGTCTCCACCGCAGCCGATAATGGCGAAAATGCGGCCTGAACCCTGAGTGTGACAGGCAGCAGCACGCAGAGCCTGCTCTACACCATCAGGGGTGTGAGCATAGTCGACAATCATGCGTGGCTTGCCTTCGGCAGTGAAGCACTCCATACGGCCGGTTACCGGCTTGAGCTCGGAGGCATGACGCATCAGGTGCTTGAAGTCATAACCCATCTTGACCAGTACGCCCAGAGCTACGGCATAGTTCTGAACATTGAAACGGCCGAGCAGATTGAGACGGGCACTGGCATTCTTGCGGGCAGTGATATTGATGGAGAGCATGGACTGAGCCGGAGCAAATCTCATATCGCGCACATTGATCTGGGCGCCAAATGGACGGGCCGGAGCGGCACTCTTAAATGAGACACGGCAGGCCTCAGGGAACTGCTCGACCAGCTGGGCTCCGTATTCACCTTCTTCATTAATGACCAGGTGCTTGACCGGAATCATGCGCAGGAAGTTGAGCTTGGCCTCAAAGTAATCTTCCATGGTCTTGTGGTAATCGAGGTGATCACGGCTTAAATTGCTGAAGGCACCGGCATAAAAAGACAGACCGGATACACGGCCCTCACAGAAACCTATGGAGGAAACCTCCATCACGGCATATTTGGCGCCTTTCTCTACGTAATTGGCCAGCTCACGCTGCATGGAAATGGCATCGAGTGTAGTGTTGGCAGCTGGCTGGAGATCATCGAGGAAGCCATAGCCCAGGGTGCCGAATACGGCGCACTTCTGGCCGCAGCTGGTGAGCATCTGAGCAATCAGAGAGGTAATGGTGCTCTTGCCATTGGTGCCGGTAACACCAATAAGGCGCAGCTTCTCGGATGGGTTGTCGTAAATGAATCCTGCCAGGGCACTGAGGTTTCTGGTGGTAGGCAGAACCAGACGCAGCATGCGGGCATCACTGATGGCAGCAGCTTCAGGAGTCTCACCTGAGGCCTGATACTGTCTGACCGCAAGCTCCGGATCCTTTACCAGGGAGCTGAGCACATCCTTGCCGGTGCGCTTATTGCGCTCAGGATCGTTCTTCTCCTCGCCCTCTTCTTCGGCTTTGGCAGCATTATCTGTTTTGGCTGGAGCAGGAGCCGGAGTGGAGGCTTCCTTAATCTTGTCGCCGCTCTGTGAGTAGTTGAGCACACTTTGCCAGCCCTCACCTGTCTTGTCCTCAGGGGCATCGATGAGAATGGCAATGGCACCTTTGGCCTTGATCTCCTCAAGGTGCTCAAAAGGATTGAAGTGAGCACCCTTTCTGGCGTAGTAGATTGTGCCCTTTGTGACACGGCGGGAATCACTTTCAATACCGGTAACTTTCAGCTTGCTCAAAAGCTCGCCGATCTTTCCTTTGAAAGCCGAAGTGATTTCCAGATAGTCGCATACGCTTACCAGGGTACCATCAAATTTCATCTTCAAACCTCGCTGCCCACTGCCTTTGCTGCAAAGCAAGTACGGGGGCAGAACAAAACTCAAACTCAAACCTTTACAGAATCCTGAAGCAAATACACCCCGGCTCACCCCGGCTCACAAAGCCCCACAAGGGCTCTTAAGGGCTCTCAAGGGCTCTCAAGGGCTCAGTCCGTCCCCATCCCCAGGTCACGCCAGGGCCGCCCGTACGCACCTGAGGTGCGCCATGGGACGCCCTGCCGGGGAGGCCCTGCCAGTGTACCCTGGCTGCGGTGGCGGCAGGCGCCCGGGCTGCAGGCGCCCGCGCGGTGCTAGGTACGTGCTGCTGCGCCTTGTGGAGTATTTGCTTCAGGACACTGCCTGAATCTGCAGATATTTATAAGAATTAATGACCAGTTACATGGCTGCCGGTCAGGAAATGCTAATTTTACCCCCTTTTTCCCCGGCTTTAGTGCCATGAGAAAAATTGAGCGCTGTGCCTGCCCCGGCCGTCTGGCACCAGGCACGCTGCGCGTATGGCGGCCTGGCGCCCTGGGCGGGCTGCCACATGGCCTGCAGCTCCATTAGCTGCAGGCCATGTGGGCTGCGGCAGCGTGGATCCTGGTTACTTTGCCTTGTCTGGCGGGATGTTGTACAGCTGCAGGGCGCGGGTCATTACATCGTTAAATGGAGGGGCCGATACGGCACCACCGTAGTAGCTGCCTACCTGAGGGGAGAACACTACCACTACCAGCACAAAGCGCGGATTGGAGATAGGGGCAAAGCCTACGAAGGAGGATACGTAATCATCAACGTAGCCACCGTTGCGGGCAATACGGGCAGTACCGGTCTTACCGGCAATGCGGTAACGGTCAATGGCCGCCTTGCCACCTGAACCTTCCGATACCACCATCTCAAGGACAGTATGCATGCGGCGGATTTCATTAACATTGGCCACCTGAGCATACTGAGGCTTTTCAACAGTGCGCAGTATGGACACAGGCATGCGGGCACCGTAATTGGCCAGGGTGGCATAGGCCGATGCCATCTGCAGCGAGGTAACAGTAAGACCGTAACCAAAGCCCAGGGTGGCCTTGTCAATTTCCGACCAGAAGGTACGTGAGCTGTTGATATTGCCGTTGACCTCACCTGCAAGGCCTGAGTTGGTGCTCGAACCAAGGCCAAAGCGCTCAAACATCTGCAGCACCATGGTCGGACCAATACGCTGGGAAATCTGAGCCATACCGGTATTGGATGAGTATTTGAGAATACCTGCCAGAGTGGCTGTTTCCTGTGGCTTGCTGTCACGGATCATCTTGCCGTTGACAATGTAAGGGCGCAGGTTGAAGACCTCAGTCCACTTTACCTGACGGGACTCAAGACCTGCCAGAGCCACAATTGGCTTGATGGTGGAACCAGGTTCAAATACGTCGGTAATGGTACGGTTACGGGCATAGTTGGAATCAAAGAAAGTGCGGTCATTAGGGTCAAAGCTTGGATAGTTGACCATGGCCAGCACTTCTCCTGTCTTGACGTCGAGCATGACGGCTGAGGCTGATTCGGCCTGGTGGCGGTTGACCGTATCCTGCAAGGCACCATAGGCAAAGGCCTGCAAACGGTCATCTATGCTCAGCACCAGATTGCCGCCTGGTTTGCCCTTTTCCACCACGCCTATATCTTCAATGATATGGCCGCTGAGATCTTTCTTGGCAATACGTGAGGAGGCCTCGGCTGACAGGAACTGATTGAAGCTCTTCTCTACACCGTATACGCCCTCACCATCACCGTTTAAGATACCTACCACCTGGGCATTAACAGCACCAGTTGGATAGTAACGCTGATAGTTGTCCTGAATTAAAAAGCCGGGCAGCTTGAGCTTTTCGAGCTCCTGGGCCTTGTTGAGGGCCAGATACTGCTTGAGGCGCACATGACGGCGCTTGGGGTCCTGAACACGCTCAAAGAGTTCCTGAGGAGTGATTTCCAGAATTGAGGCTATCTTGCGCAGCAGATCAGGATCATGGGTGATCTTCTTTTCATTGAGCTCGTAGGCGTCGGCATAGACACTTTTGACCGGGACTGAAAGAGCCAGAATCTTGCCATTGCGGTCGGTGATAAGACCTCGGGCTGGCTCGTATTTGTAATTGCGGATAATGCGGCTGTTGCCTTCCTTGATAAGGCGTTCAGGATGGAGGACCTGAATCCACAGCAGACGGGAAACCAGGAAGACTACGGAAAGAAGCACCACCGCCCAGACAATGGTCAGACGGAAGCGGCTTAATACATAAACGTCCGAACTGCCATCCATACTCCCTGAGGCAGCGTTGAGCGCAGTCTGACGATCGGAGCTGTCCCCGCTCATAACCGAGCGGTGCACTCCTTTACGACTGCCTTTATCCTTAAATTTGAGCAACTGGGAAAGAAGAGACATGCACACCCATACCATTGCCCCGTAAGCCAGGGCCACAGATTATTTTTGCACTTCCGATGCTCGCAAAGGCATCCGAGGACAGAACTATCAATTATAAGATATATGGGGCCGGTGCTCAAAAAAATCCCACTGACGCCCCCTTTGAGATGCTCAATTTTCTTAAGACTCAAGCCCCACGCCCCACACCCACATGATGCCCCGCAACCAGGCCACCACCAGGCCTCAGCCACCAGCTGCCCGTGCCCCGCACGGCAGGATTGACGCACACGGCCGCAGCGGCCTGGCCATGAGGTGACAGCACGAGTGTGCAGCGCTTGTAATAGCCAATCAACCCGGCTCAGCCTCAGGATAAAAAGCTCTCTCGCACCTGGGGGCCATGCGCTGCTTACTGTCTCCTGGCGGCAAGCACCTGGCAGCAGCAATGCAAGCCGCCCTGCCAGCTGGCATGCAACAGGCACCAGCCGACACCACGCTGCGCAAAACCTCACGGGACAACAGCTATGCGACGTATGTCCTGTACGGCCGGGCTCTGTCCAGAAAACAGGCCGCATGTTATGCGCTATGCCCCTGCCCCTGCGCCGACCTTGCCCCTGTTACTCATGCAGCAGACAGCATAAAAGCCCCTGTCACAGCATCTGTCCTGTTGTTACCTTGTTACTTTCCATAACGCACAGGTTATCCTGCTGGTAATGGGCATTTTTGCTGCCGGGCATTTTGACTGCGCACTGAACAGAAGTCAGAGAGCATGCGTCCATGATTATTGATTGGAGCCTGATACCAGGCTTGAAGTTGAGATTGAGATTCAAACTGGTTCGTGGTCAGGTCTGGATGAGCTGTGCAGATGCCATAGCGCGCTGACCGGCTTGAAGGATCAGGCCTGCACCGTCAGGTGCAGGCAGCAAGACTGCACCTCATGGGTGCACATGGCTGGTCCGATGATGCCGGGATTGTGCGGCATGGTGAAGCTGCCCTGGAGGCAGGGCCGACCTGCCGGATGTCAGTGTCTGGTGGTAGTCAGGAGCCCCTTGCTGGCAGAGGCGGGGCATTGCATAGACTGGCCGGGTGGCGCGGGGCTTGTGACCGGGCTGAGCTGGAGCAGGGTGGCCGTTTTGGGTGTGGGTGGTGGCTTTTTTGGAGTGGCAGAATGAACAGGGCCGCCCGGAGGCGGCCTGTGCTTATTTGTGCAGGGAGATTACCTGCTCGTTTTCGGTCTTTGGGGACACCATCTTGAGGGTGTCGCTGGCAAAGGTGCGAATCTTGGAGTGCTCTGAAAGGTTCTGACGGGAGGCCACCAGATTGAGCCACTGCTTTTCAAGGTCAGCATTGGAAAGCGAGACCTCGTTGAGCTTGGCGGTCAGGTAGCGGGTGTCCTGAACCTGATAGACCTTGAGCAGACACAGTACACATACTGTAATGGCAAGGCCGTAGGTCAGCCAGTTCACACCAAAGTCGCGCAGCAGTACCGGCAGGAGACGATCGTCCTTGCTCTTCCTGACCTTGTGGCCCACGCTCAGGGTGCTGCTGAAGCGCTGGAAGCCTGAGGTCAGCTCCACGCTGGTAACAGACTTGCCATCCCTGTTCTCGCTGTCAGGATCTTCGTCCATGACGGCACCTGAGACCACGGCTGCATTGTCAGTACCGGTCATGAGATTGTGTGACAGTACGGTCACATTGCCGGTAATAAAGTCCTCAGCTTCAATCTTGCCCAGCTCCTCATCCTCATCAGCAAGGATATTGTCCTCATCCTTTCTGACATCAATGAGATTGAGGTTCTGACGCACCAGGCTCAGTGAACCAAGGGACTTCTTCTCTTCTTTCAGGGCAATAATGTCATTTACCTGGGCGCTGGTGCGCTTTTGTGACATGGCCTCAAGGCGGGCACTTTCCTCATCAAGAATGACACGCTCAGGACCGGTGCCGTCACCGGCCTTAAGGTGCTCAACCTCAAGGGAGAAACCGCCATCAGGATCGGAGCTGCTGCCCTTTTTATAATCAGAGTCGGCACCAGTCAGAAGGTCATCGTCATCATCAACAGGATCGGCAAGAGCGCTGTCAGCCTCTTTCATCACGGCTGCGCCTGGCAGAGAGTCGGCATCAGCCTCGTTAAAACTCAGAGCCTGAGCTGAGCGCTGTGGGGCAATCAGTGATGGTGGCTCGTTCAGGCCTATGGCGTCCATGCCAGGCATGGTGCCCATGAGCCCGGATGGACTGATGTCCAGGTCGGACATGGTATTCATGCCCATGAGCGCGCGGCGGGCCTCGTCAGCGTTGGCGCTCAGAGCGACCATGACCTCAGGTGAGTACATGGCGGCCATGGCAGCCATGGACCCCGGGCGCTCGGCCAGCATGGCGCCTGCAGCGGCAGCAGCAGCGGCTGGATTAGCCAGATGGGTGTCGCCTGACGGGGCAAAGGAACTGATATTGAGCGCCGGACCGGTAAGGGACGCAGGGAGGCTGGTCACACCGGATCCTGGCTGGCGGGGGCTGTCTTCAGGATCAGCAGCCAGCTGCATAAAGGCAGTATTGAGCTGCTCGCTGTCGACACTTGATCCCAGCGAACTTAACATTTCGCTGTTATCCAGGCTGTCGTTATTACGATTTTTAGGAGTAAAGCTGAACATACTTACTCTCCGGTGCCAAGACGCTGGGCAACACGCAACGTAGCGCTGCGGGAACGGACATTGGCTTCAAGCTCATCATCTGATGCACGTATGGCTCCGCCAACAAGATCCAGGGTGGCTGTTTCCCGCCTTATTCTGTCCAGCTCCTCACTGGTCAGAGGAACAACTGACGGGATTTGCCGTCCCCGGCTGCTCTCTCTGAAGAAATTCTTTACTATGCGATCCTCAAGGGAGTGGAAGGAGATGACACACAGCCGTCCCTGAGGAGCAAGCACGCTTACAGCAGATTCAAGCGCGGTATTGAGCTCATCGAGCTCTCCGTTTACCTCGATACGCAGGGCCTGGAAGCAGCGGGTGGCCTTATGTTTTGGGCCTGGCTTGCCAGGAATGGATGCGGCTATCACAGCTGCAAGGTCACGGGTGGTGGTAAATGGTTCACTTTCGCGGCGGCGCACAATGGCTCTTGCTACCTGAGAGGCAAAACGCTCCTCTCCATATACCTTGAAGATGCGGGCCAGTTCTCTGGCCTCATATTCGGCAACTACAGTACGGGCAGATTTGGCAGCACTCTGGTCCATACGCATATCAAGCGGACCGTCGCGATCAAAGGAAAAACCACGGGAGGCATCATCAAGCTGAGGCGAAGAGACGCCAATATCAAGCAGGATACCGTTTACACGTCCGACCAGATCAAGATCCTCACAGACCTGTGCCAGCCGGGAAAAAGGAGTGTGGACAATGGTAAAGCGGCTGTCTTCTTTCTCAAGCTCGTGACCAGCCTCAACAGCAGTGAGATCACGGTCAAGGCCGATAAGACGGCCCTCAGGGCCCAGAAGACTGAGGATTTTGCGTGAATGTCCGCCCCGGCCGAAGGTGCCGTCAATATAGACGCCATCAGCCTGGATGTTTAATCCATCCATACACTCATTGAGCAGTACAGGAATATGGGACAGAGTTGCCATCAATTAATCCTTGGGTGGGCTGCCATTGCCTCAGCGACGAAACTGCATCACAAAGCAGTTCGTAGAGCGCATTTGATTAAGAGTCTGAAAACCGAAGTGAAAAGATGATCAGGTGAGGATATAACTGTGGGCGGCTGCAACCGCCTGTTATGAGGAAGACCGGACCTGTGAAGATGCTCAGATACGCCACTTTCAGGTATGGCTGTCTGTAAAAGGTGCCAGAGAATAATATGAATACAGTTGTAAGGACGCTGCCTGTTTTGTAACGCATGTCAGCATATGCCGCATGTCAGCGTATACCACCAGTCTCAGTACTTGAGATCCAGAAGCCTGAGCTCACTGGCGTGTCCGCCACGCAGGACATTCATGTCGCAGGCCCGATGCCACGGGCAGAACGCCGCAGGCGTTGTGCCACAGGCGTTGTGCCGCAGGCGCGATGCCGCAGGGCTGTCATGCCATGCAAACAGAATAATTGCGTCAGTCCTGAATAATGCCTTACACACAAAGACTGTTATCCCCGCCGCCTTATATATTATATAAAGGCAGCCAGCATGCAGCAGCTAAATACTCCTGATTTATGGAAATACTCCAAAACTGCTTCCTTTGTCTGCAGCATCAGTAAACAGGACAATATCAAAACCAGAGGGCACTGCAGATGCACATGCTGTATAAGGTGCAGCCATCAGAGCCTTGGCCAGTTATGACATTGATAGTTAACTGGAACCACATTACCGGCTTGTCCCTGCAGGGCAAGCTCAGTCTGGACAGCGGACAGTGCGCCGCTCTTCCCGCAGCTGCCGCCATGGTTTACAAAACATTTTAAACCACAACTGCCGCCACGTGTCCTGCCATGAAGTGTACGTTTACCGTAAGAGCATAAAAAAGTGAACTGCCCCACTGCAAACGTCTCTCCTGGTCATTACAGTTTCTCTAAAACCGGTTGCACGCCGGATACAAAAGGTACTTTATTCCAGAGGAAAACTGTTTTGTGCGCCTGCTGCTGTCGCTTTTTCTTTAAATATGAAAAGCTTTACATGCAAACGATACTTTTACCTGGCATTCTAAATTATTACGGCCAGGAACTCAAATTTGACAGTATCCAAACATGAAGAAAATGGGCTTTGCTCTGTAAGATCTTCCAGCTAAAAAGTGATTATTTCCTAATAAACCTGTTATTTTTATGGCACAGCGGCCATCATGACAGGATCTGTGAAAATAAATCAGACAAAGATCCTGGCAATTCCCAGATGTCAAATTTCAGACAGCAACCTGGCATGTCCCTGTTAAACTGGCTGCCTGCTGCCAGAAATAACAGGAACCAACCCGGTCTTTAGACCGGCCCCTTGCCAGGTTTTTATCAATGTCTAATATTCCTGGCTATTTATTCTATTTCTGGGCTGCAGATCAACTTTCAGCCCGCATCTGTGCGCTCCGCAGCGGTGCAAAACCCCGGCAATTACCCCATAGACATTTACTCATTTCTATCACCAAAAGTACCAGATCCCGGAAAATACAGCTTGTTACATTCCCATAATTTTTCCGGAAATATGAAGATCAGCCCCACCATAAACCCAAAATAATTTTGCCAGGCCCTGCCAGGAACGGCCGGGCATTGACACCCGTCAAACCGCCGCAAAACCTCTCATAGCGACCAGCCTCACGCCTGGCCGCCCCCACCACCAGAACCACGCATCCCTAGCCACCACAGGCGCGCGCTGCCGCACGCCCTTACCCTTAATTTGCTCCAGGCTGGCAAGGCGGGCAGCCGGAGCAGCTGCTGCACGGCCCCTGCCGCCCAGCTCAAGCCATTGCAGCACCGGCTGTATCAGGCGCACAGCCGTTTGCTCACGGCCAATTTACCGCTCCTGAAAAGTTCTTATGAAAAGCTTTAGAACGCGTCCTTAAAAGCACATGGCTGTCTTGCGGCTTCATAACATTCCTGCTGCAGCTGCGGAAAACACAGCGATGCGGCTGCGGGGAGCACAGCAATGCGGCCGCTGATAACACAGCAATACGGCCGCGCGGAATGCTGCAAGTAAGGTTGCCAGAGATTACGCCAGGAGAAGCAATCTTTGCTGAGCACTGATTATTTGAGCTGTGCACAGCTGCGTTGAACACAGTGTTATGGTGATGATAAGACTGCATTCAGCTATGAAAACTGGCTCAGAGGTGCTTAATTGCGGCCGGCTGAAGTAAGGTGCAGTGATGATTGAAACTTCGTGCTGCGGCTCTTCGCATAGCTATGTGCTGTGCCTGACAGGCTCTCATAGAAATGGGCTTGCAGGTGCCATGTAAGGGAGGGAGGGCTTAACTGTGATGTGGTGGCGCTGCAGGTGGGTTTTGGTGACCATGGTGCGGGATGGGCAGGACGTGTTGTCCCTGGTTTTAGAGCGCGCTTCCTGGTGGGTTTAGATCACGTCGCCAGTCTGGCCTCCAGCGCGTCTCCTGGTGGGGATGGAGCGCATTGGCTGCGGGTTTTGGGTCACGCTGGTGAGAGTTCTGGAGTGCGTTGGATGAGGATTTGAGAGCGAGTCTTTAATGTATTGACAGCTGTCAAAACAAACTCCTGGTAGCTGTGCGACGGACATAAGAAAGGGGCAGCCTTTGGGCTGCCCCTTTCGGGCGACGGAGAAATGAATAATTTCTTTGCGCCTTTGTAAAGATTTTTTGCGTTAACTACGCATCAAAGATGCTTTACATTATTTCTTAACTTCTTTGGTGACCTGGTCGAAGAAGTTCAGACCGATTGGGTGGGTGAACTTGCCGTTGATTCCAGGACGGTAGGCAGCCAGGGTCTTGGCGTGGGAGATAGGCAGAACACCCACGTCCTCAGCAAGAATAGCCTCGGCCTTCTGGTATAAGGCAACACGCTCTGGACCATCAGGTACGTGGGTAGCCTTCTTGATGATCTCGATGAATTCCTTGTTCAGCCATAAGCCCTGGTTGGAGATTGGGTCTTCGGCAGCCAGGATGTTGATGAAGTTGTCTGGATCACCGTTGTCACCGATCCAGCCGACGAAGGTGAGATCCCACTTGTCAGTTAAGAGCTTGCTCTTGAAAGTAGACCAGTCGTAAACATCGATGGTGGCCTTAACACCGGCCTTGCTTAAGTAAGCCTGAACAGCCTCAGCCAGAACCTGACCGCCTACTGTGTTGTAGTAACGGGCATTGGAGTAGGTAAGGATACGGATTTCCTTAACACCCTTGGCAGCCAGAGTCTTCTTTGCAGCCTCGAGATCAAAGCCTACAGCCTTTACCTCAGGATCATAACCGGCCATAAAGGTTGGGAAGAATGATGGAGCGTGGGTAGCATAACCCTTGTACAGGGACTTTACCATTTCAGGAACGTTGATAGCCTGAGCCAGAGCCTTACGAACCTCACGGTCAGCGGTAACGTAACCGTCACGGCAGTTGTAAACCATGTAGTTTACGTTGTTACCCTCGGCCTCAAATACCTTGGAGCCGCCCTGCTTGATCTGATCGATAACGTTGGCATCGATACCGTTGATGATGTCAACTTCGCCATTGTTCAGAGCTACTACACGGGCAGAAGTTTCCTTCATGATCTTGTAGATAACGTTCTGAACAGCTGGCTTCTTGCCCCAGTAGTCTTCGTTGGTGGTCAGAATCAGCTGCTGACCCTTGTCCCAGGCAACCAGCTTGTAAGGACCGGTACCAACTGGATTCTCCATAACATTGTTGTTGTGCTTCTTAAGAGCTGTTGGAGAAACGATTGGAGCGGCAAAGCACATGGCCATGTTGCGCAGGAATGGAGTGGAGCTTTCCTTTAACTTGATCTCGATGGTGTAGTCATCGATAACCTTAACAGTATCTACGCCACCAAATACCAGTGGAGCATAGGACATCTTAGGAACCAGGTTCTCTGGCATCTGACGGACAATGTTGAACTTTACAGCCTCAGCATTGAATGGGGTGCCGTCGTGGAACTTGACGCCCTGACGGAGCTTGAAGGTGTAGGTCAGACCATCATCGCTGATAGTCCAGCTCTCAGCAAGACTTGGCTCGATCTCGGTATTGTCGGCCTTGAACTTTAACAGGGACTCATACAGATTGCAGTTGATGTTGCCAGAGTCATTGTCATCTACCAGAGCTGGGTCCAGGCCTAATGGCTCGGTGGAGGTAGCGTAGAAAAGATTGTCCTGTGGCTTGCGGGACATTGGAGCACCATTGGCTACGGAAGCAATGGTTCCGGCTGCGAACACGACTGACATGGCAGCAGCAAGTAAGGTCTTGGTTGAGAACTTCATAAACTTAAAAACCTGTGAATTGCCAGATAAAGGCTGACACAATAAAACGTCACCTCAGGCAGCATGTGACACTGCATCAGGCAGCGCCTGGTTATGCATGCTAAAGCTCAGGTTTGCAGCAGTACCTCTGAAGAATAAAAGAAGTTCCACAGCGTCCCGGCCAAAAGCCTGAGCTTTAGCCTGCACCTTGCCAGCAAAAGCCCCGCCTTTACAAATCAGAAGCATTCCCGGACGGGGATGCCCTCCTGTAAAGAAAGGATTTGCCTGACTGACAGCTATCTGAGAAGATATGTCGATAACTGCAAAATCTGCCTAATTTTCAGTTATGGCCGCCAAAATATCAAGCCGGGCACCAAATCTTGAAATGCAGGTCTCACAAATTTCAGATTATTTGACTGAATATCCGTTTTTTACCCCGTCAATTCCCTTTTTTAGTGCACATATAGAGCAAACTGCATGTTCTATGCGGTTTATTCCTGCACCACAAAAGCCATCCCCTGCCTCCATACGGCGCAGCCCCACCCCAAAAGTACTAATTCCCCCGGCCCACAGACTACAGCCATGCATCGTCCTCAGCCGCCGCTGCATTGGCACGCCCTCACGGCCTGCGCCCATGGCGGCAGCAGCTGCCGCTCTTGACTGCTGCAGCTCTTGCCTGCCTTGCTATGCCCCAATAACTGTAGCCTTAGATACGACCCTGCTATGAATATGACGTCGCAACTGGCGTTATGGTGTTCCGGGACCTTGCCCTGACATGGCCAGGGGACCTGTCCAGGCCGAGGCTGTATGCAAGCTCTGGGGCAGCTCCTGGCGGATCCAGTTGCCAGGTCCTGGCAAGGCTTTGGGCGCTGCAATCGGTGAGCTCAGGGAGGTGGCCGGGTGCGTGAGCTGGGGAGTCGGCGCGTGCGTCAGCACAGGCGGGGGCCTGGCATAAGCGCGTGCGTCAGTGTGGGCGTCAGCGTGGGGGTGGTGATTTACTGGTGAGAGTGGCGGCGTGGGGCATGGCGCTGGTGCCTAGATGAGTTTTCTTTTAGTAGAGGCGAGAGTTTGTTGGCAGAAATTTTCATTTTGCCCCTGGTGAAAATGGTCTGTTTATGCGTGTTTGCGCCTTGATTAGGTCACTTTTAGCAAGATTGGAAATTTTGCTAAGTGTTTTCTAAGCATGGAACACTAATATGAATTTGTGCTCTACATCACAGACTGCAGCTGAGGTTAAGCCCGGGCAGCCTCTGAGTACAGCGCCACATGCTTATATTTCAGATAGACAGTTATTTTTAATTTACCGTGGAGGCACCACAAGTCGCTTCAGGTACAGGGAAAAATAAAGAGCTCTGATTAGTAGCCTTAGAGGGTACTCCCAGGGACCAATTGGGCAAACTGAATTTCTGACTGAACTTGCTCTCAAAGGCTACCAACCACAGCTCTTATTTCAATACCCGGCCCACGCATTTATCTGTCCCGGCCAGCTCAGCAAAGCCTGTCAGACCCCCATGGCCTTGCTGATGGATACCAGGCAGGATAACAGGGATGGTCTTTTGGGACCAGCCGGGCTGACAGCCACCAGGGGTGAAGTCCTGGCAGCTGCGGTCCGGGATAATGTCAGCCCGGGGGCTGACAGATGCCGGGAGTCTTCAAAACCTCAGTATTTGTGGACAAACCACCAGCGACCAAAGGTGATTACTTATATGAAGAATTTAAAGCGTTCTGCCGCCGCCATCGCTCTGGCAGGTCTTACCATTTTCTCCTCTTCTTTTGTATCCGGCGCCATGGCCGCTGATGCCCGTCCGCTGATTCAGGCAATGCAGAACAGCGAGGGTGAGCCTACCCTGGCTCCTATGCTCAAGAATGTAATCCCTGCTGTGGTCAACATTTCCGTAAAGGGCACCAAGGAAGTCTCCAACAACATGCTCTTCAACATTCCTGAAGAGTTCCGCTTCATGTTCCCTCAGCTCAATCAGCCTAACCGTCAGCGTGAGTTCCGCGCCCTTGGTTCCGGCGTAATCATTGATGCCAAAGAGGGCTATATCGTAACCAATCACCACGTGGTTGAGGACGCTTCCTCCATTCGTATCGCCCTGTCTGACGGCCGTGAGTATGAGGCCACCAAGATTGGCTCTGACCCTCACACCGACCTTGCCCTGCTCAAGCTCAAGGAATTTGACAATCTGACCGCTCTGCCATTTAACAGCCGCGAGCAGATGGACGTAGGTGACTTCGTAGTTGCTATCGGCAATCCTTTTGGCCTTGGTCAGACTGTAACCTCGGGCATTATCTCAGCCCTGGGCCGTACCGGTCTTAACATCGAGAATATTGAAAACTTCATCCAGACTGATGCTGCCATTAACTCCGGTAACTCCGGTGGTGCTCTGGTCAACCTGCGCGGCGAGCTGGTCGGTATCAACACCGCCATTCTCGGTCCTAACGGCGGCAACATCGGTATCGGCTTTGCCATTCCTGTAGACATGGTCAAGACCGTGGTCAAGCAGTTAAAGGAATTTGGTGAAGTACGCCGTGGCACCCTTGGTGTAGCCGGTTCTGAGCTCACCCCTGACCTTGCTGAAAACTTCGGCTACAAGGGCAAGGCCGGTGCCTTCGTCAATGAGGTTACCCCAGGCGGCGCCGCTGAAAAGGCCGGCATCAGGCCAGGTGACATCATCACCTCTATAAATGGCAAGAATATCAAGTCCTTTGGCGAGTTACGTGCCATCATCGCTACCCTCGGTTCCGGTGCTGATGCAAAGATCGGTATCTTCCGTGACGGCAAGAACCTCACTGTCAACGCTACCCTGACCGAACCGGACACCTTAAGCGGCAGCGACGCAGGTCAGCTCTCTGATGTGCTCGAGGGCGCCACCCTGACCAATAACGACGGCGGCGGTGTGCTGGTATCAGCTGTAGCTCCAAGATCCCGTGCCTTTGCCGTAGGTCTGCGTGAGGGTGACGTTATCACCACTGTAAACCGCGACAACGTCAAGGATCTCAGCGACCTCAAGAACAAGATGAGCAAGAGCAAGTCAGGCGCCACTGCCTTACGTATTCAGCGTGGCAGCAGTGTTCTGTACCTGACCATCCGTCACTAATCAGGACACTTTCAAATTCTGATCACTCTATAAACAACAATATTTCTCTAAGGGGGCCTCTGGCCCCCTTTGCTTTTTGTGCCACTCGGGCGCGTCTGCCCATCCGTGCCGGACGGCTGTGCCTGGCAGGCCAGGCTGCATGGCCGGTATGGGGGCCTGGTCAGGGACCGGCCATAGCCATGTGGCCGGGCATGGCAGCGGCCATGCTGTCGGGCGTGGCAAGGCCGTGACGGAGGTTAAATTTTCGTCAGCAGGGTGCGATGTGTACTAAAGTTTTTCCCTGGCTTTGCTGATAAAATAAACATGCATGGCCCGAATACGATGTCCGGCCTGCTCACTGCAGTTTTATCCTGTGGCAGCTGCCTGCAGCTGACCGCTCAGATCCGCATACCTTTCACCAAGCTACCAGGAAGACATATGCCTGACAGAACCAAGTTCTATAAAAAACCGTGGTTTACCATGGCAGCTCTCCCTGTCGCCATTGGTCTGGTGGCGGCCTTTGTCATTTTGCAGTTCTACCCGCAGCTGGGTGAAAATTTTGGCAAGCGTATCTACTCGTCCAGCAAGGAAATCCAGAGCTATTCCTATGCTGTAGCACGCTCCAGTCCAAGCGTAGTCAACATCTACGTCTCCCGCCTTAACAGTGACTATACGGGTATGGCCATTGAAAGCAGCCATATCACTGCTTCAGCATCAGGCGTCATCATGAGCTCTGATGGCTATATTGTCACCAACTACCACGTTATCACCTCTCTTAATGAGCCAAACAGCGCCGTCTGGGCTCAGACATCTGACGGCAAGCTCCGTCAGGCCTTTATCGTGGGCTTTGATCGCCGTACCGATATTGCCCTGCTCAAAATCAGAGCCCGCAATCTCAAAACAGCTCATATCAACCCAGGCTATGTCCCTCATGTAGGTGATGTGGTGCTGGCTATAGGCAACCCTAACAATCTTGGTCTTACCGTAACCCACGGCATCATTTCGGCAACCGCCCGTACCGGATCGGGTCTTCTGACCAGAGAGCTGATGAACATACGAGAGGGCCTGCAGGATCTCATTCAGACTGACGCCCCTATCAACAGCGGCAACTCAGGCGGAGCCCTGGTCAATACCAATGGCGATCTGGTAGGCATCAATACCGCCTCGTTTAACAGCAGCCGCTACGGCACCTACGGCATCAGCTTTGCCATCCCGGCTTCGCTGGTAGTGCGCGTCATGAATGAAATAATGCTCCATGGCCGCGTGATCCGTGGTTACCTGGGCATCAGCGATGAAAACGACGACCGCGTAGCAGACAACTCAGTCAAAGGAGTACGCGTACGCTATATCGACCCTATGGGCCCGGCTGCCCTGGCCGATATCGAGCTGGGCGACATTATCCGCAAGGTCGACAACAAGACTATTTCCAACGTACGTGAGCTTATCGACATCATCTCCAGTACCACCCCAGGCACCGTACTCAATCTCACCATTGAGCGTCAGGGCCAGCTGCGCGTATCCCCGGTCACCCTGGCAGAAGACAAGCCTAACGTAGAATAGCCGCCACATCCCTGGCCCCGCTGCCCTGCTGCCGGTGCCATGACG
Organism: Anaerobiospirillum sp. NML120449; assembly: GCF_023051105.1. GTDB lineage: Bacteria > Pseudomonadota > Gammaproteobacteria > Enterobacterales > Succinivibrionaceae > Anaerobiospirillum. The sequence continues at coordinate 97,502 of NZ_JALKIL010000012.1, forward strand.
CATGGCCCTGCCCTGCAAACCGTAATCATACCGGTCCAGAGCACACTATTGAGCCCCTGGACAGCAAAACGCCCGTCCCCTGATCTTCAGGAGGCGGGCGTTTTTGTTATGGGCGGCTGCAGGCAGCGGCCGGACCGGCTACTTGCCTTCGCTGGCAGCTGCGGCAGCAGCGGCGCTGTCAGCGGCATTGGCCGCTGCAGCTGCTGGCAGTTTTGCGAAGACCTCAGGGCAGCTGTCCTGGCCTGGATTGCCTGTGGTGCCGCGCAGCGGGGCAAACTCGGGGGCCTTGATGCCCCTTGCTGAGGCCATCATGTAGCTGAAGACAGTCTGGCCGACTTCGTGGGTCGCATTGATGGCCTTTTCCCTGGTGTGGATATAGCAGCCCTTGAGATTGTACAGATTGATGCTGAACACATAAGGCTCGCCCTTGAACTCCACATAAGCAAGGGTGTTGAAGGAGCGGCGGTTGAAACGCTCCATCATTGGGCCAGGGGTATTGAGCACGTAGATACGCAGTGAGGCAAAGTCATCTTCAGTATTGCCGCTCAGGGCACTTACAGCGTGCTTAATGCCGGTAGCAAAACCATCCTGGCCTGCGACAGTAAAGCGCATGGACTGAGTGATGAGCTGCTTGATTTCACTCTGGAGCTTCTGGTCATTGATAAAGGAAGCCATCAGTCTTGCGGTACTGTAGGCCGGGGCAGCAAGCTTGCCATCAAGAGCAAGGCCATTGGCCCTGGCAAGGTCATCCTGAATAACCAGCTCAGGCACGCCCTTACTGCTGGCAAAGGCCATCAGGCCGTCCTTACCGCCGACAAAGCTGTTGAGCAGTATGGCTGCAGCATTGTGGTCAGCCTCATTGAGGGCATAGTAGATAAGGTCAGATACCGGAATATCCACGGACTGAGGAGCATGAATGCTGTCGTAGGCTGAGCTGTGAGTATTGATAGCTGCAGTAATGGTGCTGTGAACAATGTCATTATGCGACGGCGTGCTCATTGGCCCCTGAGCGCCCTTTGCTGCAGGCGCAGCCTGGGCTGGACCAGCAGCACTTGCAGCCTTTGCCGGCTCATTGCCAATGGAGCAGTCCGGGCACTTGCAGTCATCATTGTGCCTGATGAACCTGCCCTTGCTGTCAGCGCCATCCAGGGCAGCCGCTGGAGCAGCGGCGGCCTGGGCGGCGGCTGGAGCATCGCCGTTGCCGTCACTGACCTGTACGGCTACGGCGGTGCATTCGTCGGCACCGGCGCCGGTGTGGATGTCGATTAATTCGACATCTTCTTCAGAGGAGTTACTCAGGGGCTTGTCTACAAGGAAGTTGTTTTTCTTGAGTGCCTTAAACAGAGGGGAATGAGCACGGTCAACAAACTGGCTGTTCCTTACCGTAATGCGGTAGTCGCCTGGCAGGTTCTCGCGCTGCATTTTGTCTGCAGCGGCATAGGCCACGTAAAAGGCCACCATGCCATCTACAGGGTAAAAGTGATTGTTGCGCAGCAGGGCAAGGCCGCTTCTGTCGAGCACGGCAATACCCATGGCTATGCCATAGCGATTGTAGATATTGTTGATCTGGGTGCGCAGCTGCTGAGCAATAACTCTGTTGGAGCTGAAGAAAACGGAAACCCTGTCCTCAACCTGGTTAAAACGGTCAAAAAGGCTGTCAGCCTGGGAAATTTTGATGAGATCGCCAAAGCATGGATTGTTAAAACAGTCTATGCCTTCATCTGTGCCTCTGGCATGGGCACGTGGAGAGTTATCACCATTGATGCCAGACCATACATCTGAACTGGCCTGGGTAAGCTCAGGACCGGAGGCCGAACCGTCAATCAGTTCCTCACCTGCTTTCATAGTCTGAGCACTCAGGGAGCTGCATACCAGCAGGCCTCCCAATGTCAGCCCCAAACGCGCAAGCTTATTGCCTGAGATGTTCATAAAAACCTCTGAGTACTGCCACCTGGGCGCATTTGTAGCCCGGTGCTGCTAATTACGGTCCTGATGCCGGCTGATCCTGTCCCTGCGACCTGCGCTCAGCGCTCTGTATGGCAGCAAGCGGACATTAAGTCAGCTCATGCACGCCTGCATCCACACAATAAGGCCTCGTCCGGCAACCGGCTAAAGGAAATTCAAGATAATAAAACAGCGTCTCCCGCTTCCTGACTTAAGGAAAGGACAGACGCACAGACATACTGACCTGTCAGCCTCTCATGACCACAGTCATAACGGCCTCCAGCAACAGATACCCACCTGTCCTGTGCCCGTCCCCATCCCATGACAATGACAGAAGGAAAGGAGCTGTCCGGGCAGGCAGGCTTAAGCTGTCGCATTTGCTCGAGCAGCTGTATTTGCCCCGGTACTGGCCAGTGGCTCTGCGGACAGTCGCTGCAAATAGATCTGCAGACAGGTTCTGCAGTTTTGCTGTCACAGGCCAAAAGCCTCATTTGTCATTTCTGCCAGGCTGGCAGACTGACATATTACCCTGGAGGCCGGTGACGGTGCGATCTGACAGACATGCCGACCATGCAGACATGAGGTCATGCAGACATGAAGTCCTGCAGCCGGGCAGTCATTTGCCCTGATGGTCCTTACCCTGCTGCCTGAAGCATGCAGTTGAATCCATACGAATGGCTGGCTGACATCTGGCAGCTGCCATGGATTGTAGCCGCAGTTTTGGGCATCCATGGCCAGGACAAACTATGTGAGATGATACTAACACAGTGTATGTTTCTGTGCAGTTATAACACAAGATTAACAGGACATCCTTATGGTCAGGCAAATATAAAATCTGATAAATATCAGCAACCATGTATCCGCGAGGGGTATTGCCACGCACCTGGTATCATTGCAGGGCGGCTCCGGACCATATCAGTGCCCGCTGGCTCATCGCCAGAGCAGCACAGCCAGCCCATTACGATCAGTCAGGACGACCGGGCTATGGCCTGTGCCCAGGACAGGGCCTTAGCCAGGGGCAGTGCATGGGGCCTGTTCTTGTGCCTGGGGCCTGTTCTTGTGACTGGGCATGTGCAATGCGGCCACTGCAGGATACAGCCGCCTGCTGGCCTGAACAGCTCAACGCTGCCGCCTGAGGCCAGAGCCCATGCTCATGAGATCAAAAGCCAGGATAGCGCAAAGGCGCTGACAAGGACGCCTGGGCTGTCGCTGTCTCAGTAGCCGCTGCTGCCGCCCTGTGACAGGAAAACGGAGAAAAAGTGGACCTCAGTCCCGATAATCGGGCCTGAAAAAAGCCGTAGACTTGCTGGAAAGGAGCGAGCGTAAGTTGAGTTAGTCAGATGGAATTTAAAGGGATGTGATGGGGGAACTTTGTGGAAGTCAGACAGGCTGACGGGAGATGGATGGCTTTGCAAAGAAAGGGCAATGCTCAATTGCTGTAAAGCTCAGTGACAGGCAGCTAAGTAACAAAAAGCTAAGAACAGGCAGTTCAGTGGCCGGGAAAGCTTTAAGCGGGATGATGGATGCTCAGGCAGGAGGCCATGAGCGGGAAGGCTGGAGCTGGAAGCTGATGGAGGGTATGTGAGTTGACCTGTAAGCCGGGTTCTGTGCTTATTGCTAAGCGGCAATCATTCATCTAGGCTTAAGCTCGCGCTTAAGCTCAAGCAATCGACCCGCCCCCAAGTGCGGACCACACTATGCGGGAGCCTATTTGATCTTGCTCCAGGTGGAGTTTACCGTGCCACTTACTATTACTAGAAGCGCGGTGCGCTCTTACCGCACCCTTTCACCCTTACCTGATCCCTTGTGAGGCCATCGGCGGTCTGCTCTCTGTTGCACTGGTCGTGAGCTCACGCTCCCCAGGCGTTACCTGGCACCTTGTCCTATGGAGCCCGGACTTTCCTCCCCCAAAACCGTATGCGTAAAGCGCACGCGTTTCGGCAGCGATTGCCTGGTCAACTCGCGGCATATTATATCAGATGATTAGCTAATTGAAAGTGCGACAGCCACCGGCCATAACACAGCCCCAAAACCGCCTGTTTAAGGGCTTTTACCGACCTGTCAGTACCGCTTTGTAAAGCAGCTGCACCGCTGCCAGTCGCAGCCTTGCGATGCAGTCTGGCGATCGGCCTTGCGATGCAGTCTGGCGATCGGCCTTGCGATGCAGTCTGGCGATCGGCCTGACTATGCAGCCTGGCAATCGGCCATGCGATGCATCCTGGCAATCGGCCTTGCGATGCCGTCTGGCAATCGGCATGGCTATGCAGCCTGGATATGCCGTCTGGCTGTGCAGCTCAAAGGCGGCGGCGGCCTGAATGGCGGTGATGCCTGGACAGGCAGGCGCATGGGGTATTGGGCTGCAGCTGTGGCCGTGTTGGGGCACTGGTGCAGTCACGGGTGGCGCATTATGCTTCAGTTATGGTTTTAGCTTGCGTCTTTGCTGGCGGTGCCTTTGCCAGCGGCAGCGTTGCCTCTTGTGGCGGCGGTGCCCCTGGTGGCGCTGCTGGAGCTGGATTTGGGAGCTTTGACGTCCTTGCGCTTTGAGGCTGCTTTGGTGGAGCCTGACTTTGTGGCCTTTTTCTTTTTGGCGGCTGCTGATGGCTTTTTGCGCGACAGCTCCACAATACCCATACTGATGAGGGAATCACTGACGTTGTCAGCTGACGGGCAGAAGAGACTGAGCATGTACTTGAAAGCCGGGCCATGGTTGCTGGCAGCAAGGTGACACAGCTCATGGATGCCTACTGAGATCATTACGTTGACCGGGTAATGGCACAGTTTGCGGTTCAGGGTAATCTCGGAGAGACTGCCGGAGCTGGTGCACAGACCAAGGGCTGACATGGCCTTTACATAGAGCTTTTTCATCCAGTTGATAGGCAGCAGATCATAGTAGCTTGAGGCTGCCATGTAGGTGGCAATAAACTGAGGCTTAAGCTGCTCCAGGATGCGTCCGCCCACCTTGAATACCTCCTGGTCCATGTACTGTTCGATCATGGACTGGACACGATCAGGGGTGATTTCACCCTTGATGCTGATGCGCAGCACACCTGGCTTTACCAGGGTGCGATGAAAGTACTCAACAGGGCTGCGGCTGACCTTGCGGGCCAGGATATTGCCGGCCAGAGTGCTCTGATAATTGTGGGTGGCGTGGCTGACAGCCATACGGTCACTCATGTCGTACATGCAGTTGGCAGTAAACGGCATGTCAGGCAGATAGCCCATCAGAGCAAGGCTTGGATCGATTTCCTGACCATCAGTGGTAAAGAAAGTAAGTTCCTGCTCAGTAAGATTGAGATGTGAGGAGCCGTCAGCTGCCGCAAAGTCTCCGCTGCGGTAGAACTCAAGCTGAGAGTTGAGCTCGGCCATCAGCTGCTCACGGCTCATGCTGATAAAGGACGGTCTTTCAGGAATAAGAGCCAGATATGGAGAAGTACGACCTTCAGCTCTGTCATTGGAGGCCTGCTCGAGAAGACGGTGGTGCTCAAGAGAACCATCAACTGTCATTCTGGCTACCGGACTTTCCATATTCACTCCCTCTGAGGAGATGAAATTGTCGTAGATGCTGAAAGTGAACTTCTTGTCGTGATCTGCCACCTCACTGAGGTCAAAGTTCATGAAAGGATCGCTGCTGTAGCTCTGACCTCTGTTATCGATGCTGCCCTCAAGGAGCTGCCTGTACAGAGGAGTGACGCGGCTCTCGGCGTGGTAGATAGTGCGCGAGAGATTGTCCTTGTTGATGGTGGCTATTGAGATCCTGTCAGTAAACTCACTGATCATGCCCTCAATCAGAGTACGACGTGGCTCTGAGAGCATGCGTGAGCCAAAGTACTCACGGCGCAGCAGATTTTCATGAGTCTGCTGCATCAGCAGAGCAAACTGCTCAAGATAGTAATTGTTGAGGTCCTCGGGACGGCCCGGGGCATTGCGTCTTTGCTCTACGGCCAGCTCCGGGCCGCTCAGGCACAGTTCAGGCAGCTCCAGGTACTCATTGACTTTGGAGCGCTCCGCGCTGCTGTCCCTGTTCTCACCACTCATGGGGGTTTTGAGGAAATCTGAATCGCTTTTGCTCAGGCGCACTGGGCGGCCATTGGTTTTGACCGATGAGCGCAGCTGACCAGGAGGCAATGGCTCCTTGCGGTCAAAGCAGGAAATGTCATCCCACAGGCAGTGACGGGGCATGATAATGCGCCCCTGGTTGAGCACAGGCATGCCATTGAGGCATTCTTTGCTTATATAACCATTGCGAATGAGGGCAGATACCTTGCTGCCAAAGCGTGAGCGTCCTTTTGGCACCAGGCCGGCAATTACCTGGCGGGGACGGATAATTCTGATCTCGCTTTCGACCTCGCTTTTGCGCAGCTCCAGCAGATAAGGCATGCCCCAGATAAAGACTACGTCATTGGTACGCATAGTACGTCTTTTCTGCGCACGCCAGGTGACGGTATCAAATGCCGAAATAATCTTTTTGTGATTCTCTATGCACCAGTCATAGCAGCTATCCACTGTGTAGCGTATTATGCCCCACATGGTATCGGGATTGATGCGCAGCTGCATAATGCCTGATGAATTGATGGTAACCCTGGATCTGACAATATTGGCATTGGTCACCACCTGAAAGGTCAGGCCGCGATACACGAAGCCATCAGCCGGATGGTGCTTCCATTTCACAGCCAGAAAACGATTGTCAATCAGTTCAAGATCAAGCATTACCCTATCCCAGGCAAGGACTGACAGTCCTGTCATCTGCCGCCAGCTTGCGGCAGCACCTTTAACTCTTCTTTGCTGTTTCCATATGCCCGCCTCCCGGGCACCCAAATGCCGTCATCAGCCATGGCCACCGCCTCAAGCCACCTGGCTCAGGCTACGCCTGACAGCCCGGGCCACAGGCAGCGGCTGTGCCCTCGGGCTGAGCGGTCGGCCAGTATGCCCCAGCTGCCTGGGGCAGAGGCCAGTGGCACCTGCCAGGGCAGTGCCTCCAGCAGCTGCAGCTCAGGCTGGCAGCGCCCGCACAGTAACCAGGCAGAGCAGCTGGAGGGCTGACAGTGCTTAGCGCTGCTCTTTCAAGGTCAGAGCAAAGTCGTACAGGCGATTCTTGCTCTCACCTGTAAGCTCGGCTACCAGCTGGCAGGCCTCTTTGACCTTCATGGCTGGAATCATGCGGCGCAGTGCATCTTTGGCCTTATCTGACAGCTCCTCATCGGCCTCTGTGCTTTCATGAGGACCTACTATCAGCACGAACTCACCGCGCACCTCATCGCTGTGCTCTGTGAGGTACTCAACGAGCTCCTGAGCGGTGCTGCGGTAAATGGTCTCAAAGGTCTTGGTCATTTCACGGCACAGAGCCAGTCTGCGGCCCGGTTCCATCTGAGCAAGACGGGTGAGAGTGTTCATGATGCGGCGTGGACTTTCGTAGAACACTACTGTGGTGTCACACAGCCTTATCTGCTCGAGGCGGTCACCAAGCTCCTTTTCCTTTACCGGCAGGAAGCCCATAAAGAGGAAACGGTCGGTAGGCAGGGCTGAGGCACACAGGGCAGTGATGGCGGCGCATGGTCCTGGCAGCGGCACAACCTTTACTCCACGATCGGACAGAGCTGATACCAGCTTGTAGCCCGGGTCGGAAATCATGGGAGTGCCGGCATCGGAAATCAGAGCTACAGTTCCGCCCTTTTCCACCTCTGAGGCGATAATTTCGGCTCTTTCAGCCTCATTGTGGTCATTACAGCTGATAAGACGTACCTGACCAATACCAAGGCGGTCGAGCAGGATACGAGAATGCCTGGTATCCTCGGCAGCTATCAGCGTAGCGCTCTTTAACACCTCAATGGCACGCAGGGTGATATCCTCAAGATTTCCTATAGGGGTAGGAACAATGTAAAGAGCACTTTCAATCATGCCTAAGACCTCTCAAGCCTCAAAAAACAGACAGATACAGTCACCGGCGCCCGCACCTGCAGGCTCATGGTTATCTGCCACCTGTGCCGCAGACTGCGCTGGCGCACGTCCTGTCAGGCCCGCCTATTTTAGCACCTTTGCTTACAGCTGCCCGCAGCCACTGACGGCACGCCCATACTTACGGCCCTGCACAAAGTGATAATACCTGGCAATCAGACCTGACTGCAGGACTGCCATGCAGGATATGACCAGGTACATGACTGATGCTGACAGCAAAGAGCAATGCCAGTTAACGGCCATATGCACGGGACCGGCACCAGCTAAAGTATTCTGGCCCACCAGGTCCGTGCAGCACACGACGCCCTGATTATGCCTGCCCATTAGACCCTGTGGTCTCTTTGGGGCAACGTATGGTATAAAGGCGCTTTGTGCTATCATATTTTTCGGGCCTGCGGTGCCTGTTTACGGGCTTTTTGCCCTTTTTCAAGCCGGATGCCGCCCTTTTATTTGCAGGCCGGAACACCGCTGTGTTTCGCCCTTGGCCCGTCCCTCATGAGCCGGACAACTGCCTGATTTTCCGCCCCTCCCGGTGCGCTGTGTCTTTTGCATGCTTATATCTGCCAGGACGCATCCTTTGCTGAGGAGGACAATGCGGACTCACAGCCGCTCTGCAGATTTACAGTTTTCGCATTAGCAGGAAAGTAGGACCAGCAACGTGTCACGTCATTCTCTTACCCGCAAACTCAAGGTCAGTGCCCTTGCTCTGGCTTTATCCCTGACTATTTCCGCCTGTTCGGTTACCAGCGATTCAGGCAGCCAGGCTATTACTACTGCCATGGCTTTCAGTCAGCTGACCATGTCTCAGGCAGAGTATCAGAAGATGCTGGCCGAGGCTGACAAGGACTCCCGTTTCCCAGCCATGATCTTGCTGGCCCGCAGCGCCATTGTTGCCCGCGACTACCAGACTGCTGCCGGTCTGATTGCCAACATGCAGGCTGAGGCTATCACCCCAATGCAGCGTGATGAGTCCACCATTATCGAGGGCCTGCTCTACATGCATCAGGCCAAGAACACCGATGCCCTCTTTGCCCTCAACAAGATTAACGCTACAGCCCTGTCCAAGCCTGTTGCCTCTTTCTACTATCAGCTCATTTCCAATGTTGAGCTCAACCTCTACAACGAAAGCCGCCGTGTAACCCACTTGCTCAAGGCTGTAGAGCACAAGAACGCCCTGCTCAGTCTCGTTACCCCTGATGCCCGCAAGACTGTTGCCATGCAGATTGTCAGCAATCTCCAGCAGCTGCCAGCATCAGAACTGACTGTTCAGCTCAACAAGAACACCGATCAGAACATCAAGGGCTTTATCGACTACGCCCTGCTCGACTCCTCCAAGAGCCCCCGTCTCAAGCAGCAGCTGGCCAGGACCTGGCTTGGCAACTACGACGATCATCCTCTGGCCTTTGCAGTAAAGAAGATTGCCGAAGGCCGCAGTGTTGAGGCTGTTGAGACCGACGATGAAACCATTGTTTCCTTAAAGGAAGGTGACCGCCTGGCTGTACTGCTGCCACTTACCGGCCGCTTTGCAGCAAGCGTAGGTGAGCCTGCCCGCCTTGGTATTGTCGCCGCCCTGCAGGATCGTAACAGCAAGCTCAAGGTTACCTTCTACGATACCAACCGCATGACCATTGCCGAGATTGCCTCAGCCCTTGGTCAGAACGGCACCAACTTCATCATCGGACCTATCCTCAAGCCTGAGGTAGATGCCCTGATTGAAAGCAATATCAAGCTGCCTACAGTGGTATTCAACCAGCCAGCCTCCGAGCGTGCCCAGTTCTACTTCTTCAACCTTGGCCCTGATTATGAGGGTGCCCTGGCTGCCTCCAAGATTTATCACGACGGCCACACCCGCCCTGTAGTCATTGCCCCTGAAACCACCCGTGGCCAGCGCGCCATTGGCGGCTTCAACGAGGTATGGCAGAAGGCCAGCTCCAGCGCAGCCGTAGCCTGCCGCTTCCAGGACATTAACAATGTCAGAGCAGCTCTGACTACCTGCCCTCTCAACAATGCTGACTCTATCTACATCAATGCTACAGCCAGCGAAGTTATCAAGGTACGTCCATCACTGCCAGACAATACCCCTCTGTATCTGACCGACCGCAGCTACATGGGCCTGAACCACAGCGCCAGTGAGGTAGCTCTTGCCGGTGCCTGGCTTGGTGACATGCCTTGGCTGCTTACCGACAGCGCCCTCAAGAGTGACCTGATGGCCACCTTGCCAGAGGCAGACAGCCAGGTACAGCGTATTTTTGCTGCCGCCTACGACTCCATCAATCTGTCCTTTAACCTCAACAAGCTCTCCCGCGACAAGAATGATGTCCTCCACGGCATCAGCGGCGACCTGCAGCTTGGTGACAAGAACATGATTGAAATGGCCCCAATGTGGGTACAGCTGAGCACCAGCCGCCCGGTTCAGTAAGCCTGACAGGCCACAGCCAGGCCCAGGCCATGGCCCTTGCCAGGGCCAGTCGGCAAGGCCAGGTCCTGCAGGGCGCTCCCGCCCTGCAAGGCTCCAAAGACAGCAAAGCCCGCACTGTAGAAATACAGCTGCGGGCTTTGTGCTTGAAGGGGCAGTCCATTTGACCGCCACTAAATCCTTATTCTCATGAGCTAAAAAGCGGGCACAAGGCCCGCTTTTGGATAATAAGAAAAGATATATCTAACTGGTTATCTGCCCAGCAGGCTCAGCGCAATGGTAGGACGCTGGTTAGCCTGGGCCAGCACAGACTGGGAAGCCTGCTGAATGATGTTGTTCTGAGTCAGAGCTGCAGTCTCAGAGGCGAAGTCTGTGTCTCTTATGCGGCTGCGGGCATCGGACTGATTTTCAGAGATATTAGCCTGATTGCGGATAGTGCTTTCCATACGATTTTGGAGAGCACCAAGTCCAGCGCGCTTGGAATCAACAGCCTGGATCAGCGCATCAATATTAGCAAGGGTGTTAGTAGCTACTTCTGCAGTACATACACCAAATCGAATTACATTAGCGCCTGATTTGACAATTCCCTTTTTACCTGTGCCATCAATATCACCAGCCTTAATGCTGGCCATATCGGCAATGCCACTAAGTGTAAAGGCATCTTTCCATACGAGGTTGAGAGTATTTCCGGCATTGGCGCCTACCTGGAAAACCAGCTCACCACCCTTGTTGTTAGCGACACTTGGAATAAGGCTGTTTTTATTATTAGTGTTGTTCTTAGGGCCATTTAACACCAGCTGGCCAGCAAAGGTGGTCTGCTGAGCAATACGGGTGATTTCAGCAGAGAGCTGGGTTACTTCTTCCTGCAGAGCCTTACGGTCTGCAGCAGAGTTGGTGCCGTTGGCGGACTGGACTGCCAGCACACGAATACGCTGCAGCATGTTGGTGGTTTCGTCCAGCGCACCTTCAATGGTCTGGGCCAGGGCGATACCGTCGTTGGTGTTACGGTTACCCTGATTGAGGCCGTTAATCTGAGAGGTCAGTCGGTCGGAGATTTGCAGGCCTGCTGCGTCGTCCTTGGCAGAGTTAATACGCAGACCTGAGGACAGTCTCTGGTAGGAGGTATTCAGGTTTAAAGTCGCATTACTAAGCTTTCTTTGGGCATTGATGGAGCTGACGTTCGTGTTAACGTAAAGGGCCATAATCTCCTCCTTACTCTCTGGATTCTTTCTCTCTTTTCCATAGGGCAGCTATGCCACAACACTGGTTTGACATACTGCGTTATTGAAATAACCCCATGCAACGCCGGTGCCATTGATATCATAAAGACCCGTCAGCATCGCATTTGTTGCAATTCAGTGTGCCATCTGGCAATTGCAGCTCTAAAATCCTTGTGTAAACCAGGCTTGAGCAACAAAAAAGCGGGCACAAGGCCCGCTTTTGGATAATAAGAAAAGATATATCTAAATGGTTATCTGCCCAGCAGGCTCAGCGCAATGGTAGGACGCTGGTTAGCCTGGGCCAGCACGGACTGGGATGCCTGCTGAATGATGTTGTTCTGAGTCAGAGCTGCAGTTTCAGAGGCGAAGTCTGTGTCTCTTATGCGGCTGCGGGCATCGGACTGATTTTCAGAGATATTGGCCTGATTACGGATAGTGCTTTCCATACGATTTTGGAGAGCACCAAGTCCGGCACGCTTGGAATCAACAGCCTGAATCAGCGCATCGATGTTAGCAAGTGTGTTAGTAGCAACCTCTGCGGTACAAACACCAAAACGAATGGTTTTGTTGTTACCATTTGTTGAAAGCACAATGCCCTTTTTACCTTTGTTATCAATATCGGCTTGCTTAATATTAGCCATATCAGCAATACCACTAAGGGTAAAAGCGTCTCTCCAGATAAGATTGAGAGTATTTCCAGCATTGGCGCCTACCTGGAAAGCCAGCTCACCGCCCTTGTTATTAGCAACACTTGGGATAAGGCTGTTTGGGTTGTTCTGTTTGTCCCTAGGACCATTGAGTACCAGTTGTCCAGCAAAGGTGGTCTGCTGAGCAATACGGGTGATTTCGGCAGAGAGCTGGGTTACTTCTTCCTGAAGTGCCTTGCGGTCGGCCTGGGAGTTGGTGCCGTTAGCGGACTGGACTGCCAGCACACGAATACGCTGCAGCATGTTGGTGGTTTCGTCCAGCGCGCCTTCAATGGTCTGGGCCAGGGCGATACCGTCGTTGGTGTTACGGTTACCCTGATTGAGGCCATTGATCTGAGAGGTCAGTCGGTCGGAGATTTGCAGGCCTGCTGCGTCGTCCTTGGCAGAGTTAATACGCAGACCTGAGGACAGTCTCTGGTAGGAGGTATTCAGGTTTAAGGTCGCATTACTCAGCTTCCTCTGAGCATTGATGGAGCTGACGTTCGTATTAACGTAAAGAGCCATAATCTCGTCCTTTCTATCTCAATTGTCTCTCTTTATTTGCTGCGCTGAGTGTATGCCTCATACATAAGATTGACACTCCGCACTATTCAAGTACCCTCTTGCAACGGACAGGCCATATATTCTGATAAACCTGATATATATCGCTCTTTCAATATATAACTGGAATCATATTGCCCCATAGAAGCCAAAAAGCGGGCACTGAGGCCCGCTTTAATATAAAGAGAGAAGATATTTGTACGGCTATCTTCCCAGTAAGCTCAGCGCAATGGTAGGACGCTGGTTAGCCTGGGCCAGCACGGACTGGGAGGCCTGCTGGATGATGTTGTTCTGGGTCAGAGCTGCAGTTTCAGATGCGAAGTCTGTGTCTCTTATGCGACTGCGGGCATCGGACTGATTTTCAGAGATATTAGCCTGGTTACGGATAGTACTTTCCATACGATTTTGGAGAGCACCAAGCGCAGCACGCTTGGAATCTACGGCCTGAATAGCCTTGTCGATGTTGGCAAGGGTATTGGTTGCATAAGCTGCAGTTGATACAGTCCATCGTATTGTTGTGACATTACCAGCTACTGATTTAATGAGACCTTGAGCTGCAGCATTTGCAACAGGAGTATTAAATTTTGCCTGAGAGGCTAAGCCGAGCATGGTGAATGCAGAAGTCCATTGCAGATTAAGGGTGTTTCCTGCATTGGCACCTACCTGGAAGACAAGTGCACCGCCTTTATTATTAGCTACACTTGGGATTAGGCTGTTAGGATTTTTGTTCTTGTCTTTAGGGCCGTTTAAAACCAGCTGGCCAGCGAATGTGGTCTGCTCAGCAATACGGGTGATTTCAGCCGAGAGCTGGGTTACTTCTTCCTGAAGAGCTTTACGGTCAGCCTCGGAGTTTGTGCCGTTGGCTGCCTGTACAGCAAGCACGCGGATGCGCTGGAGCATGTTGGTGGTTTCGTCCAGGGCGCCTTCGATAGTCTGGGCAAGGGCGATACCGTCGTTGGTGTTACGGTTACCCTGATTGAGGCCATTGATCTGAGAGGTCAGTCGGTCGGCGATCTGCAAGCCTGCTGCATCGTCTTTGGCAGAGTTAATACGCAGACCTGATGACAGTCTCTGGTAGGAGACATTCAGGTTTAAAGTGGCATTACTCAGCTTCCTCTGAGCATTGATGGAACTGACGTTCGTATTAACATAAAGTGCCATATTCTCTTCCTCTCTGTCTGTATTTCTTCTCTCATAAGCACAGGTGCAGTTACGTCAAAGCATAATTTGACATACTGCAGCATTTAAATCATTCCATGCAACGCAGGTGCCACTAATATTGACGGATCTGATCTATATCGCATTTCAATATATTGAGGAAAATATATCCGAGATCGGTGCGCGTGACGCACCAGGGGCAGCCATGCACAATTAGGGGTTGGTTCTATTCCAGAATCCGAGATTCCACTATAATTCAAGCCCGTGGCAGGCATTAATTTTTCTTTGTTCATGCTGCTAGTTTTGCAGCTTTTTGCCTGCCACTTCTAGCGACACATCTCATAGTTTTGAAATTTTGATTCACTGGTGGTTTACACCCCCTCAATGTGGACATTTCATATAGCATCAGAAATGGTTCATTGAGGTGCAGTTTTTAATTTATGGAAGTTACCAATTGAGATTAGAGAGCAGGCGCATAGCAGCGCGTGCCTATGATGTCCGCTACTGATTCATTTGGGGCTGGCCTCCGGATAAGGTAGCAGGTGCTATCGTACCGGTGACGAGCTCAGAGCAATGATTTCAGATTAGCCAGATGGTAGAGGCGGTCGAGAGAGCCCTGATGCACCGCTGTTGGAGGGGATCGGCGATCCGGGAAGGGATTTTGGGCTGGGTGCGGTTTTTTTTGGGGGGCTGGAGAATAAAAAACCCCGCTTCGTGGGAACAAAGCGGGGTTTTTTGCGTAGGGAGGGATATGGACCTGCCATATCCCCCAATACCCTGCCCTGGGGCAGGATATCTGTACTCTGATTAACGCTTTGAGTACTGTGGACGCTTACGGGCCTTGTGTAAGCCAACCTTCTTACGCTCAACAGAACGGGCGTCACGGGTGACGTAGCCTGCCTTACGTAAAGCTGGACGGAAGCTCTCGTCGTACTGCATTAAAGCACGGGTTAAACCGTGACGGATAGCGCCTGCCTGGCCGGAGATACCACCACCGGATACGGTTACGTAGATATCAAACTTGCCATTGAGGTCGAGGAGCTCTAAAGGCTGAGCAACAACCATGCGGGCGGTTGGACGACCGAAGTACTGCTCGAGGGTGCGACCATTGATAGTCATCTTGCCATCGCCCTGCTTGATGAATACGCGGGCAGTGGAGTTCTTACGGCGACCGGTGCCGTAGTACTGAATTGCAGCCATTTGCTATTGCTCCTTATAACTTAAGTTCCTGAGGCTGTTGAGCACCATGATTGTGAGTCTCACCAGCATATACCTTGAGCTTGCGGAACATAGCGCGACCCAGAGGACCCTTTGGCAGCATGCCGCGAACAGCAGTCTCTAAAACCTGCTCTGGCTTACGGGCGATTAACTTCTCAAAGGACTCAGCCTTGATGCCGCCTGGATAACCAGTGTGGTGATAGTAAATCTTGTCCTGGGCCTTGTTGCCGGTAACCTTGATCTTGGAAGCATTGATGACGATGATGTAGTCACCGGTGTCCATGAATGGGGTGTACTCTGGCTTGTGCTTACCACGCAGACGGGTTGCAATTTCAGTGGCAACGCGGCCTAAGGTCAGGTCGGTTGCGTCTACTACAAACCAATCACGCTTGATGGTAGATGGCTTGGCTACGAAAGTTTTCATTAAAAAACCCTTTATATTTTGAAGGATGGAATCCTTTAAAACATTCAGCGAAACTGTGCTGAACTCAAAAAAACAGGCATTTATATCATACCTGCATCGAATCATGTGGGTGGGAATCCAGATAACTCGATTAGAGGGGCCCGAAGATTATACACTATTCAAAAAAGAGCTCAATTACTTTGGCAAAATATTTCCCTTATTTTTCACATTCCCCAAACATTGCCATGGAGTGACTTCCTGGTCTTTGGGGACCAGGCTGTGGGTGGCTGCGGGTGGATGCGGGTGGCTGTTCGGCAGGTCTGGCGCTCTGGCCCGGGCGGACAGCGTCCGCCCCGATGCCCTGCCCGGCGTCCGGGTGTGGAGGTACTGTTTTTTGCCCTGTTAAAGATTGATGTGCTCTGAGTAAAGGCTGTTTTGGCTGGCTGAGGACCGGAGGAGTGCCGCCGGTTTAAAATACGCATGATTTTGCAGGTTTAGGGTGAATACGTTTGCAGTGCTGATGGCGGGATTTTTTATGCACCAGCAAAGTGCAGGGCCTGAGCGGCTGGCTCATTGTGGGGAGAGAGGCGTCGGGGCCTGATAACGTGGCCTTTGCCTGTGGAATGATCTGATGGAGCGCGCATGCAATTGCGAGGGCGGGAATTTGGTGTTCTTCAAATAAATGCGACAGGAATGCGACAGCTGAGGGATATTTTATTGCTGGACGGGTGGTTTGGCCATATGACAAACGTTGTCAGCAATCATAACCGTTTTTGCTATAATGATTTGTTTTTGCTATCAAGAGAAAAATGAGCTGTTCGTGATATCAATCGCGCTTTTATTTTAAAAAAAGTGCGAGCAGCTTTTTTCGTTGCATAAGAAAGACACAAAATGACGCATTTATGTGGACCGTCCAGGTGGGGCCTCCCCTTGCTGTCTGCATATGCCTGACGCCGGGTGTTCTTTTCTGCCATGAGGGGCAGACACCCGATGCTGCATCTGATAGTGACTCCCCAGGCCTGAAGCTGTGGGGATAGCGGGCTGGCAGCAGGAAAGATGATGGTGGATTATTACGGCCCGGCTCCGGGCTCGTGCCCGCTGCCCTGCCTGCTTACTGCTCCCTGTACTTATCAGCTGTGTGGCAGCGTCAGTCTTCGCTTTTATTTCCGGCTTTTTGCGCGAGCATAGGCAGGCCCACAGGGGCGGCAGTATCTTAAGTACTGCTACGGCTTACTGTGTACAGCCTGCGTCCGGAACAATGTGGGAATACGGGTTTGAGGTTACAGCTGTCTTGAGTCTGGCTGCCATACCCGGACGAAGAGTGCGTCAGTCAGTTGGGTCAGGCATCAGTCTATAGCCAGAGTGTTATAGCTGTAAGTTTTCAGGATATATCAGGTGCCACAACCACCTGATTCTCCCCGTACCGGCCGCAGATTTTCCTTTCAGACATAAAGATGTATCCAGGCTTTGCGCCCTGCACTCAGGCAGGGGCAGACCAGAAGAGAAAATGCTGCGCCCTGTCACTGTAAAAGGCTCCCCTGAAGTTGCCTTTTGCAGGATAAGCCTCACATGCAATGTCACGGCATTGCAGCTGCCCCGTGCGGGGCGGTTGAGGATAAGGCCTGCAGACAGTGGACATCATGTCCCGTCAGCCTGATAAGGATCTGTTCACATGCCAGAAGGCCTCTTAAAAGGTCTTTTGCCTGAGGCGTGCCCGCACCTGTGCACCAGCCGGTAACGGCCTTGCTGTAAGGTGTGCTGCAGCCTGCCCGGTAAGAGCAATGAGCTCAGGTCCGGGCCTGATACTTCCTACCCCTCCTCCATGTCCTATGCTTGATATGACGGCCACGGCCGCTATCAGTGCTCTGTGATACTGAAGCACCTGCACAGCTCTGTATTTTTCTTGATTATCATTTTCCACAGCTCTACACATGGCTCAATGTGTTCCCCGATATGGTCTGCCCATAATGGCATGGCGCAGCATTGCGTTGCGCTCCATGGCGTTAGCTTGCATGGCGCTCCATGGCGTTAGCTTGCATGGCGCTCCATGGCGTTAGCTTGCATGGCGCTCCATGGCGTTAGCTTGCATGGCGCTGCAAGGCGCAGGCTTGCAAAGCGCTGGCTTGCAAGGCATAGCACGGCAAGGCAGCTGTTGGCCCCTTACTTTTTTGTCTGGTGGCTGGCTGCAGTGCGCAAATGCTTTGCTCAGGGACAGGACCTCTGGCTTTCTCCAGGCAGCGGCTCTGGCTGCTTGCCGGTGGGGCCGGGCCGGCGTTTTTGTTTTGCTGGCTGATGTCGGGCTTGCCTGCCCTGGACCGGCAGGTATGACATTGACTGTTCATGTGCATATGAGGACAAGCTTGTGCTGTTATATCTCTTAAAGCGCTTGTTAATGCTGATTCCAGTATTATTCTGCGTCTCTATCCTAGTCTTCCTGATTATGAGAGTGTTCTCTCCGGATCCGGCTCTCATCGTTCTTGGCCAGCACGCCACTACTGAGGCTATCAATGCCTGGCGTGAAAGCATGGGCTTTAATGAGCCTGTTCTGACTCAGTACTGGAATTACATGGTTGCCATGTTCCATGGCGACTTTGGTACTTCCTTCTTTACCAATACCCCGGTAACCACTGAGATTATGGCCCGTCTGCCTGCCACCATTGAACTGGCCGTTCTGGCCATCATCATTGCCTCCATAGTAGGCGTGATTTTCGGTGTAATCTCAGCTGTAAAGAAGAACTCCTTTATCGATAACTTCACCATGACCACAGCTCTGGTGGGCGTATCCATGCCTGTTTTCTGGCTTGGTATGCTGCTTATCATTCTGTTTTCAGGAATTCTGCACTGGGTACCATCAGGCGGTCGTATCGACACCCTGTTAAGACCATATGACGGCACCGGCTTCTACCTGTACGACACCTTCATCATTGGTGACTGGGAAGCCTTCTTTAACGCTCTGCAGCACGCTGCTCTGCCTGCCATCACCCTGGCATGCTATTCCATGGCCATCATCACCCGTATGACCCGCTCCAGCATGCTCGATGTGCTCCACCAGGACTATATCCGCACTGCCCGCGCCAAGGGCTTAAGCCCGGTCAGCGTCATCGGCCGTCACGCTTTCCGCAATGCCCTGCTGCCTATCATTACCGTTATCGGTCTGCAGTTTGGCAGCCTGCTCTCCGGTGCCGTGCTGACCGAGACCGTATTCTCCTGGCCAGGCATTGGTGCCTACTCTGTAGAGAGCATCATGCGTTCTGACTTCCCTGTTATTCAGGCTGTTGTATTAATCGTGGCCTTTATTTTCGTTTTCATGAACCTGATTGTTGATCTGCTTTACGCAGCACTCGATCCACGTGTTAAGTACGGTGCAGAGGGCCAGGCATAATGACTGATGCAGTTTTAAAGAAACCACGTTCTTCACACCTTGGCGATATGTGGGCCTCGCTGGCCTCCAACAAGGCCGCGCTGCTGGGCATGATTATCATTGCCCTGCTGGTTGCCATTGCCGTAACTCTGACCATTACCCAGGCCATGGGCATCAATATCCTGCCTTACGATCCTAACCTTGCTGACATGGACAAGGCCTTTATCGCCCCATGTGCCGAGCACTGGTTTGGTACTGATCAGCTGGGCCGCGACATCTTCTCCCGTGTGCTTGACGGCACCAAGATCTCCTTAAGCGTCGGTCTGGCCGCAGTGTCCATTTCCCTGGTAGTAGGTACAATCTTAGGTGCCATGGGCGGTTTCTACGGTGGCCGTCTTGATAACTACCTGATGCGACTGATGGACGTTATTCTGTCCGTGCCATCAATCCTGCTGGCCATTGCCTTCATGGCAGCCATGGGTCGCGGTCTTGACAAGGCTGTTCTGGCTATCGGTCTGGTATCCATCCCTGAGTATGCCCGTATCGCCCGCTCCTGCGTGATGTCAGTAAAGGCCAATGACTATATTCAGGCTGCCATTGTGACCGGTGATTCCAACATGCGCATCATCCTGCGTCACATCCTGCCAAACATCACTTCCCCTATTGTGGTTCGTGCCACTCTGGGTATTTCCGTAGCCGTACTCGATACTGCAGCTCTGGGCTTCCTCGGTCTGGGCGTTCAGCCTCCATATGCCGAGTGGGGTGACATGCTGGCCCGTTCCCGCAGCTTCATTTTCTCTGCACCGCATACCCTGATCTTCCCAGGCCTTGCCATCACCATTACCGTGCTTGCCTTCAACCTCTTTGGCGACGGTCTGCGTGATGCCCTGGACCCACGTTCAAGACGCCGCTAGGAGGAGAATAAAGATGTTATTGGAAGTAGAAAACCTGACAACTGAGTTCACCACCCGTCGTGGCAAGGTTCGCGCTATTCGCGATGTCAGCTTCAGCATTGGCAAGGGTGAGATTCTGGCCCTGGTAGGTGAGTCCGGTTCAGGCAAGTCCGTAACCTCCCTGTCCATCATGGGTCTGCTCAACTCCAACGGTCGTGTAGTTGAAGGCTCAAAGATCATGTTTGACGGCGTCAATCTGCTGGATCTGAGCGAGCGCAAAATGCAGCAGATCCGTGGTAACCGCATCTCCATGATCTTCCAGGAGCCTATGACCTCTCTCAATCCTATCTTCACCGTAGGTGATCAGATTCTTGAGAACATTCGTCTGCACACCAGGCTCTCCCGCAAGGAAGCCCATGAGAAGCTGCTGCACATCATGGACACAGTGGGTATCCCTAACCCTGCCAGGCGCATCAAGGACTATCCTCACCAGATGTCAGGCGGTATGCGTCAGCGCATCATGATTGCCATGGCTATGGCCTGTCAGCCAAAGCTGCTCATTGCCGATGAGCCAACCACAGCTCTGGACGTAACCATTCAGGCTCAGATTCTGGACCTGATTTACCGCATGCGTGAGCAGTTCAATATTTCCGTGTTGCTCATTACCCACGACCTTGGTGTGGTAGCCGAGGCTGCTGACCGCGTTGCTGTCATGTACTGCGGCCGTATTGTTGAACAGGGCACCACAGCCGATATTCTTACCGATCCTAAGCACCCTTACAGCAATGGCCTGCTCAAGTCCATTCCACGCCTTGACGGTCAGAGCGAGCGCCTGTTCATGATTCCGGGCATGGTTCCACCTCCAGAGGAAGTTCCAGCCGGATGCGCCTTTGCTGACCGCTGCGAGCACGCCCGTGAGGAATGCCGCGCCCGTCTGCCTGATCTCGTTACCATGGGTGATCGCAAGGTACGCTGCATCAACTACTCAACCGCCTCTCAGGCCTGACAGAACAAGAGACCATCATGACTGATATTCAAGATAAATCCGTCGCTGCAGAAAATGCTCAGGCTCCAGCTCAGCCTGATAATGCAGCAGCTGCCCCAGGCAGCAGCGATAACAAAGAGGTGCTCTTATCCATCAAGGGTCTGTGCAAGCACTTTGAAATCAAGAGCGGCTTTCTTAACAGCAAGACCAGCTACCTCAAGGCTGTAGACAATCTCACCCTCGACATCCACAAGGGCGAGTGCTTTGGTCTCGTAGGTGAGTCAGGCTGTGGCAAGACCACCCTGGGCAAGATGATTGCCGGCCTGTACAAGCCTACTCAGGGTGAAATCCTCTACAACGGTGTCGACCTTGGCAAGCTGACCCGCAATCAGCGCCGCAAGTATGCCCGCGACATCCAGATGATCTTCCAGGATCCATATTCCTCCCTCAACCCTCGTATGAATGTTGAGGAGATCATCTCCGAGCCAATGATTGTCAATAAGACTCACAGCGGTGCTGACATCACAAAGCGTGTTGAGTACCTGCTCGAGTGCGTAGGCCTTGCCAAACAGTACAAGTCCCGTTATCCGCACGAGTTCTCTGGCGGTCAGAGACAGCGTATCGGTATTGCCCGTGCTCTTGCCGTATCTCCACGTCTGATTGTCTGCGACGAAGCTGTATCAGCCCTGGACGTATCCATTCAGGCCCAGATCCTCAATCTGCTTGATGACCTCAAAAGTGAGTTTGGTCTTACCTATCTGTTTATCGCTCACGGCCTTGCTGCTGTAAAGCACATCAGTGACCGTATCGGTGTTATGTACCTTGGTTCCATGGTAGAGGTTGCTCCAAAGGAAGCTATCTACGACAACCCTATGCACCCTTACACCAAGTCCCTGATTTCAGCTATTCCGGTAATTGATCCGACCAATCGCAAGGAGCGCATTCTGCTCAAGGGCGATCTGCCAAGCCCAATCGATCCGCCAAAGGGCTGCCGCTTCAACAGCCGCTGCTTTGTCGAGAACTGCCGTTTCAAAGAAGATCCGCAGATCCTGGTCGAGCGGGGCAATCACCTTATTGCATGCAAGCATGTCAGTGAAGGCGGCGTAGTCCAGCCATAAGCCTCACTGCATATCACAAGCAGGTCCAATCAGCAGGTGCTCCGGCACCTGCTTTTTTGTCCCTGAACCGGGCAAAAACCCAACTTTCATCCCTGCCCTCCGCTGCCCTGGCAGCACCGCACCATGCGCCCGGCCCCTGCCGCCGCCTGGCGTCCCTCACGCCGCCTAACGCCGCCTTACGTCACCTTACGTCACCTTACGTCACCTTACGTCACCTCACGTCACCTTACGTCACCTCACGCCACCTCACGCCACCTCACATCGCTTACATCGCCTTTCGGCGCTTCACATCCCCTTACTGCTCTTCGCCGCACGGCGCCCCACATCGCAACGCGTCACTGCGCATAACATCACTGCAGTCCATTCCACCAGACTCACGCCGCACTGCCCCGTACCAGCTCACGCCGCATTCCTCTGCAGCTGCTCACATCGCAGCCTCAGCTGCCCGTTCTGGGCGTAGGGTGCCTCTACCAGTATTGAGAACAGTACCCGGCAGATGCACTCTGTTGCAGCCCTGCTGTCAGAGCCTTCTATTTTCAGGTGCGCTGTCCGCGCTTTCCATTCTTGCCCTCAGTAGTAAAGCAGATCCTCTACTTATATATATGCAGCCATTGCCCATGTCATTTCCAGGAGCCTGCCCATGCCCCTGCCCCTGCCCCAGACATTGCCACGGCCATTGGCCAGCCATTGCTGCTGGTGCCCTGAGGCGCTGAGGCTTACTTTGTACTGTGCGCTGGAGGCGGCACTGCCAGGTAGTATGACCTGTGGCCAGGATGAGGCCGGGGTCAATGTGAGGGTGGGAGTGAGTATGGAAAAATTGCATTTTGGAAAAACTGCAAGTCAGCAGCTTGCATATAGATGAAATTAGATGCTTTAAGGGTAAAAATCACTGATTTTCGCTCACTTCAGATTGATGTTTGTTTAGGTTTCTATCTTTGTTCTTGATGATTTGGGGACTTTGGCGCTGCTGGGGGTGTTACGTATGCTGATTTATATGGGATTTGACAGTTGAAAAGTCTGATGGATTTGGGCTTATCGATAATATTTATCAATTGCTGAAAAACGATGAATTTGAAACATGAGGTGGATCACGATTTATGTTTTAGAAGTGTGAGCAACTTCAAATTGACACTGATTTTGTCTGATTTTGTTCGTAAGCGTTTTTGCGACACTCATCACAAAAGTGACCCCCTTACTGATCACACCCAAAAAAAATTTTGTTTTGTTTTGTTTATCGGATATGACCTTATTTCTGTCTGATTTTTACGTACATATCACAGTGATCCAGGTCACGAAAAACGGCTGTCAAGTGGGCCATTTTTGGGCCTCTTTTTGTTTCGTAAAATCGAGCTGAAAAACGGAGTGCGACTATAGGGCCACGGTCATGAACAAAAGCATGACCCTTAACCCTTATCATCAATCTTCAATCAGACAGGCATAAGTATGAAATTCGATTTTCTGACTAACGCTTTATGTTTCTTCGCTGTAACCGCCGGTATGGCCGTAGCAGCCTCCAGCCACTCCGCCCACGCCCAGCAGTGCTGCCAGACCGCCAGCACCTGCACTCCGTACCCACTGACCTCTCAGAGCATTCAGGAGCCTGAGCGTGTAGACGGCCACGTCTCCGACAGCACTCTGGCCTCAGCCCTGACTGAAGCCGCAACTTTCTATAAGGACAGCGCCAGCCGCTCCGAGGGTATTACCCTGGCAACAGGTGGCTGCGACTCTGCCTTCTCTGACCGTACCTGTGCAGTAGAGCAGGAGGCCCTCTCTCACTTCACCATTACCGATGTCAAAATCACCCGCTATGACGGCACCGAAGGTATGCAATGTAGCTCAGACAGCGACTGCAGCTGCGCCCTGCCAGCTGTGGCAGCTGTCCCAGCTCTGACAACTGCCACCGATGCCAGCCTGGCCACAGCCGAGGAAAAGGCCTCCGAGAACGCCCGCCGCGTCAACCCAATGATAGAGGAAGGTCCAGAATCTGCTCCTGTAGCTGCCCTCAATGGCGGTGCAGCTCTGTCCCGGAGCGCTGGTGCCAGTGCTGCTGAGCAATTCCGTGCTGCAGCCGCAGGCGGCGCTGCTGGCGCTGCACCGGCCTCCGCTGGCAGCGGCCTGCAGGGTGTACGCCTGGTAGCTGCTCCACGCTATGAGGACAAGGCTCTGACTGCCGCAGCTCTCAGCTCTGTTGACCACCTGCGCGGAGCACCACTTGATGCCGGTACCCTGCAGCAGGCACTGGAAAGCTTTACTGATTTCTACCGCAATAAGGGCTATACCCTGTCTCAGGCCTACCTGCCTGCTCAGAGCATTGTTGATGGCTGGGTAGACCTTGCCGTAGTCAATCCGAAGTACAACAACTTCAACCTCGAGAATGTCTCCTATGTCTCTGATGACTATATGAAATACCTCATGACTGATGTCTATGAGCTTGAGGGCAAGGATATTATTGAGGGTGAGCTTGATGAGCGTCTGCTCAAGCTCTCTGATATAGGTACTTTCAATATTGCCGGTCAGATTGATAACTCCGATGCTGCAGGCCTCTATCGTGATGTTGATTTCCAGGCTGCTCCAGATGGCGATCAGGTAAACTTCGCTGTCTTTGCTGACAATTACGGCAACAAGAGCGCTGGCCGCTACCGTTTTGGCGGTCTGATGGAGGTTATCTCTCCAGCTGGCATGGCTGACCGTCTGTCTGTGGTCTATGCCCGCTCCAACGAAAAGCAGAACAACTACAGCATCAATTACCGTATTCCGGTTAACTCTCATC
>NZ_JALKIL010000013.1 GCF_023051105.1 Anaerobiospirillum sp. NML120449
TTATGCAGGGCATGGGCAGCCTGTGAATCAGGGCATTCTACTTTTTTCATAAGCCCTGATTCTACTATATATTTGCAGATTACGATACGTATTTAGTGCTAGTACTCAGTGGGTCAAAACTTTTGAACTCTGATACCGGCTTGCGCTTTGAATTTAGCACCCCTCAGCTACACACCAGACCAGAAAAGCAAGCAGCAACCCACTTGCGTATAAAAGTCTACAATAAGACAAATAGCGACCATGTAGACCAATTTACCACTGCTGCAGTTCCAACAGGCAACTATGAAGTAACTAAAGTTAACTCTTATGAAATTATCGATATTGACGATTTTAAATATCAAGTGTTTTATAAGGGCAATGGTGAAGACAATGATGAAACACCATTATCAGCCACTGGAACCAGCCACTATCAATGAAAACATCTCAGTATTACTTGAATTTATTCAGGGCGGCCAATTTGATGCTTATATGTTCCCATCGTTTAACATTAGCTTGAACTTTGGCCCTCAGCAGTTCACCCACACTAAGACCGACTGGCAAATTAAGGACGTTTCTAACAATGTAACCATCTGGGAATCATTGCAAGATACCAGGAATCTAACCTCAATTAGATGCCCTAAACTTTTAGAAGCTGAAACCTTCTATACATTAAACATTAAAGCCTATGGAACCAGGTCCGAAGCCCCTGCCGAAAGCAAAACACTTACAACAGTGTTTAAAACTGGCACAGTTTCAGGCATTGGAACCCCAGGCGCTGCTGGCTTTGGCGTTGGTGTTGCGCCTGCTCACCTGTTAGAGCATTTAGGCTTAAGCGTAATGGACGGAACAACCATTCAAACAAGTCCTAATTTTGGCAACTATGTAGATAGCAACAATAATGTATACGTGTTTGTGCCTGCATTCTGCTATAGCTTTGACAAGGCTGAAACAGGCAACGAAATTACAGCTAAATCGCCATCGGCTTTTGCAATCAGGTCTTTTGCAGAGTTTAACTGTAACGAAACAAAAGCCAATGAGGTAGAGTACATCTTACACCGTGCTTTTATTGACGGAGGCGAGGTTAAAGAAGGCTTTTTCATTACTAAGTACCTGGTTAGCAAGGGCAATAGGTCAGTTAGGAACGCTATTGCTATTTCTCTTACCAGCTCAGGCACTGATGCACCGTCTAAAGACAGTGAATTAAATACCGAGTGCGCTGGCGTTGCTTATGATGCAATTACAATTGCAAAGAAAATGACCCAAAACAAAGGCACTTGCGCAAGCGGCTTTATGTACTCTGCTTTGGCTATGCTTTCATATGTGCACGGCTTACATGCAACTTCTAAAGACAATTGCGCCTGGTATGATGAAGCAGGAACTACTAATTATCCTAAAGGCTGCAATAACAATGCGCTGGGAGATACTGACGACAAAGAAATATTGTACGAATGCAGCGATACTGAAATCGCTCAAAAAGGCAATACAGGCGGCGCTAATCACTTTGAACGAACCACCCATAACGGCCAGACATGCGGTATTGCTGACCTGAACGGCCTTTTAGAAGAGGTTGCTTTAGGCGTTATCATGTGTAATGCCAGCTCAAACGCTGGCAAGTTCATGGTAATGAAAGACAGTGTTTCTATAACACAGTTTACTAAAGACAACGTTCAAGACGGCCAAACCACTCTATACGACTGGCAAAGCGTACCCCCATGCTATGCCGGCGCAACTGCAAATACTGGCTATTGCGCATATTGGGGCCATTCATCAGGCAATACTTTCTTTACTAATCAAAATGGCATAAATCGGGCATACTGCGGCCTTTTCCCTGCTGTTAAGCAAACCACCGCTATTAATGAATTTGGTAAAAATTATGCGTATGCCTACTGGTGGAGCAGCTACCCCGCTGTATTGCGCTGCGGCGGCATGTGGTCGTACACCACTTGCGCTGGCGTGTTCTATCGCAGCCTCCACAGCTACCGCAGCTGGACGCACAGCAACAGCAGCTGGGGCTTTCGTGCTGCAGCCTATGGCTGATAGTTCTAATATATGGAACTATTAATTTGGTTAACTTTGTACCTTATTTAGTATTGTCTATTGTTATTTGGCCTGTACAATGGATTTTGTCCTGTAGGCGGAGCAATTTCCCATATCCCCCTACTAAGGCGGCATGCACATAGTTCTAAATTTTGGGAAAGTTTTATTTTCTTTTCACCACTAACATGGCAGCACGTTCCTGATAACCAGATAACCAGATATCGATTTGCAGCCTCCGGGCATCCCCTTGCCCCTGGGGCGCAATGCTGGCACTCCCTGTCATCCCGGAGCCCGGCAGACTCAGCACGAGACTAAGCATGGCAGACAAAGCCCTGCCAGAACAGAGGGCTTGCCCCTGGCAATGTGGCGGCCTGAGCGCAACAGTTAGCTGTCAGTCTGTCAGCTGCCGGACCTGACAGCGGCGCCACGCGGCTGTGCCTGCCTGAAATCTGCTGTGTTGCATGGCCATGGCTCTGGTCGGGCACTGCGCTGTCAGGCAGGATTATCAGGTCAGTCGTCCTTGCGGCCACAGTTGCAGCTGTCCTCAGAGCACTTGTGCTCAGTTCTCTTTACCGGGCCTCTGATGCCGGTAATGTCATGGCCCTTACGGGACAGATGATTGTCGTTGGGATTCCAGCCGCAGCTGCTGTTGCTTTTGCCATGATCCCCGCAGCCGCAGTCATTGCTGTCGCAGCCACAGGAGTTGCCCGGGCCGAACATGCGGATAATCTTCTTCATGCCCAGATAAAAAGGAAAGGCAATGACTCCAATGATTGCTGCGATTACCAGGTAATTAATTAATGTCATTTAAATTAACCATACCTTACTTAAGTTAGCGATAGCTTATATAGTAACCGCCGCCCAGGTATTTGACAATATCTTTCATCATGAATTTGAGCCAGGTCGCCCTCACCGCGCCAGCGACCACCGGCATGACATACAGTCCTGACATGCCAACGCCCGCCCTCAGGCAATATCCCCTGCTGCATTACCAGTACCGCCGCAGTCGCAGCGGCCCTTGCGACCCTTGCAGCCCCTGCACCACTGGGCTACAGGCTGCAGTAATGGGCTTGCCGTAAAGGTGAGTTTGAGGATAAGGATGTGCCGCTGTGAGCGGTTTTGCGCTGTGCTGCGCTGCGCTTTGGTGTGCTGTGGGCTCATTGAGCCAGGTGCGCTCCCCGCCCTGTCACAGAGATATTGGCTGGCGATAAGATTCCCTGAGCTTTCACAGACGTGGTGCTTATCGGTGAAGTTCAGGGTGCTCTCTCAGAGTGGCTGCCTGCCTGTGAGAATAGGAATAATGCGGTACGCTGCGCTGCGTTCGTCCTGTACGCTCAGGAGCGGTCCGGCGCAGCCCGGCGCGTCCTTGCATAACAGCACGGCGGGCAAAGGAATAAGACCTGTCTGTTGCAAAGGACTGAAGTGTGATGTAAAAGGCAGTAAATAAGAAAGAAAGGGTCAGTACGGACTTTATGAATTGTCTTTTTATGGGGCTGGACAGGTGAAAGCAGTGCCCCTGCCTGCACCTTGAGCAAGGGCGGTATGTCAGGCCCCGTAAAGTAAATGCCCAGCTGCAATTGATGCCCGGGACGCAATGGCCTGACGGGTCTGGCCTGATACCAGAGGCAGGACAAGCCGTGATGCCTGTGGCTGGCCGGCCGGAAGGGCCGGCGTGGACGGCGGGAGGGCCGGCATGGCCGGCGGGATGGACGGTGTGGCCAGGCAGGTTTGAGCCAGGCAACGCGCGGCCTGGGCGGTCCTGGCATGGACTGCCCAGGTCATGGGTCCGGTGGCAGTGGCGGAGGATGGTGTTTGCTGGTGGCTTTTAGATGCCGCCGGTGAGGAAAAAGCCCAGGGCAAAGATAAGCAGCAGGAGGGCAGCAAGGCCTTTTACTACCATTTTGCCAATACGGGTGTTGACGAGGATATCGTGAGCCTTGCGGATTTTGGTCTGATCAAGGCGGTTTTGCAGCTCGCTGCGACGGAAGTCGCCATTGTCATCACGACAGCCCAGCACTACAGGAACGCCGGTAGCGGTATAGATATTAAAGCCAAAGCCAAAGGCATTTTTGAGTTTGACATCCACCTTGTAGGAAACCAGGGCATTGGCGCCAAATTCCATGACCTCACGGGTAATACGCTGACGGGCCTTCTCTTCGGTACGCTCGGAGCGCGACAGTGCGAAAATGCCACGGTCGAGCACGTCAAAGCCCTCTACCAGGTCTTCTTTTTCGTACAGGAAGGTTGGAGGCTCGGCATAGTAGACATTGAGATCCTCAAGGCTTTCAGGATTGAGTACCTTGACCTCGATAGCCGCCTGACGCTTTTCCATCTGGCCGCTGCGGCGGTTTTTGACCTCAATTTCGCCAGTCTCAAAGGATACCTCGACATCCATCATCAGCAGGTCAGACTCTTCCTCACGGGCAATGCAGTCACGGTTAAACCAGTAGATATGACCATCATCACCCTGCAGGCGACCCTCACCCTTCTTGTTATCAAATGTCGCGATCCTGCCGTTCATATCCTTTCCTCATTCCTCTTATCAATATGAAAACTTTCAGTAATGTCTGATGGCGGCCCCTGCTCCCAGACGCCCGGCCAGCCCATGGCCTTAGCAAGACTCTGGCTTGAGCCTGACTGCGGCCTCAGCCTGTACGGCCATCAGCCCCTGTACGGAGCATGTAAATCATGCCCTGGCCTGGCCGCCTGATGCCTGCCAGCAGGTACTTGCTTGAGCCGTGTCGGCGTCCGTGGCCTCATGCCTTGGTGTGGTAAAGCGCTGGCCTTTCTTACGGCAATGTCTTTGAGCTGCCTGATTTAGCTTACCAAAAATGTCAGGCCTGCGCGGCTGACAAAACGCTAATTTTTCGCCTGTGAGGCTGATGACAGTCAGGCTGACAGCCTGCCTGTGCTGGCTGTGGTGCCTGTGCTGCCTGCGCAGCGTGCTACCCTGCGCTGCCTTTGGCTCAGCAAACTGCATTCACCTGTTAAGAGCTGCCGTATGGGGCTGTGCATTTACTTGCACCATGGCTGCAGGCCTGTGCGGCTCTGCTGGCCCTTTTGGCCGGGCAGAGCGGCTGGGCCGCAGCACGGGCTGCCCGGCAGTCAGCGTGCTCCTGGCGCTGTCTGCCCGGTGAGCCAGGGGACTGGATCGGGCTTAGCGGTAGCTGATATTTATCTGATAGCCAAAGACCTTGTTGACCATACGTACGGGCTTGCGTTTGCCACCCACATCAGCATAGGAAATGATACTGATAGCCTGGCCCTTACTGTTGGTGACAATGCGGTCCCCGCCTCTGTCAGTTACGGCATAGCCCGGGGGCAGCACTGAGCTCCATGCGTCGGCCGGAGCAAGAGAGAGCATGACATCAAGCAGTACCTGCTCAGGGCGGGGCAGTCCCTTGAACTCAACAAGCATGCTGGTATGAATACCGTTGCTGTCATAACGGGCTGTAAAGAGCTTAATGCCCAGAGGAGCTGAACCGGCCATTAAAAGGCGCTGGCCATCAGCACGGAAAAGCACATCAATACTCTGATTGATCGCCCCATAGCTAAGGTTCAGTACCTGGCGGCTTTCCTGAGGAGGAATAACTGATGCCGGTGGCAGAGCTACTCTGACGCTGCGGTCAAGCAGCGGCCAGTAAGTACGGCTCTGGCCCTGGCCCGGTCCCTGGCCATGGCCTGGTGCAGCGGCAGCCCTGCTGTGAACTGGCATGGCCCCCAAGGTCTGACTGCGCCCCTGACTTGTAGAGCGGGCCTGCTGCTGTGCCGGGGCCTGCTGCAAGGCCGGCTGGTTAGCCCAGGACTGGACCTGATCCATGGCCGGCTCTACGGTCACTGCAGGCAGAGCTGCTGAGCCTGGGGCTGCCGGTGCTACCTGGGCTGACGGCCCCTGCTTATAGGCATTGTAGGCTCCGTTGCCCAGGCTGATTACCGGGCCTTCTTCATTGCGCAGCTGGGCGGCAGTCATGCGGCCGTAGCGCAGCTGGCCTTCGGGTGACTCCTGAGTGTTGGGAGCAGTGCGCCCTGCGGTAGCTGCGGTGGGACGGGCTGCCTGCACCTGAGGATCAGGGCGCTGGGCAGCTGTACAGCCGCTTAATAATGGAAAAACAAGAGTTGTGCTGATACACAGCATCCATAAGAGAGAGTTTCTTTTCATTCTTTGTTGTAGTGATATCACTTTGTTTCCGGAGAAGCCTGGTGATTTACGGCTACGCGCGTCAACGGTATTCAGCCTGACACAGCTGGACAATCTGTAAAAGCAAATAATAAACGCTCCACACCACTAAGCTGTGACAAAGAAAAAGGCTGTGCTTTTCCCGGTGAGAAGAGCACAGCCTTTATTCATGTAAGGTCAGCCTGACGCCTGTAACTGGCCCCGGGGATCATAAAGATCCCTGAAATGTGGTCAGATTCTGTAAAGCGTCGGTGCTGCCTTAAATCATGATGCCCAGGCCAGGCCGGGCAGGCCGGGCTGGCCAGGGCCGCCGTTCAGGCAGAGCCGGGCCGGACCGGACCGGGCCGGTCAGACTCTGCCTGTCCCGTGGGGACGGGCGTGGGCCTGGCCTGTGAAATCAGAGGTCGCCAGGTACGTTGCCGGAGCGGACAGCAGCAGCAAAGCGGAGCATGCGGTCCAGAGGCTTGAGAGCCTCGAGGCGTACATCCTCAGGAACCTGTACGGAGTGAGCCTTGCGAACCTCCTCAGAGCCCTCCAGGGAGTTGATGATCTTGCCCAGAGAGTTAAGAGCCATCCATGGGCAGCGGGCGCCGTTGAGGGTGCCTACGCCATCGCGATCGCCTACGGCGGCCTCGATGAACTTCTTGTGAGGGTTTGCCTGCTGCATCTTGTAGAAGATACCGCTTTCAGTAGCCACGATATAGGTCTGGGCATCATCGGTCTTGGTGAACTCAAGCAGCTGAGAGGTAGAGCCTACCTTGTCAGCAAGAGCCACAACCTCAGCAGGAGACTCAGGGTGTACCAGCAGCTTGGCACCTGGATTGTCCACCTTCATCTGGGCAATGTCATTGGCCTCAAAGGAATCGTGCACAATGCAGCGGCCCGGCCAGGAGTAAACCTCGGTCTGAGCATTATTGGCAATGTAGCCGCCCAGGTGACGATCCGGAACCCACAGGATCTTCTCACCACGGCCCTTTAAGTAGTCAGCCAGCTCCACAGCCAGAGATGAGGTCACGATCCAGTCGGACATGGCCTTTACCTGAGCTGAGGTATTGGCATAGGCAACGACGGTGGCATCAGGGTACATGGCGCGGATACGCTTTAACTCAGAGCCCTTACAGCACAGATCGAGCGAACACTCAGAACCCATGTCCGGCATTAAGATGGTCTTTTCAGGAGATAAGATCTTGGCGGTCTCACCCATGAAGCGCACACCGGCAACTACAATGGTATTTGACGGGCTTTCCTTACCGACACGGGCCATCTCCAGTGAGTCACCGATAAAGCCGCCGGTTTCCTCAGCAAGGCGCTGAATAATTGGGGCTGTGTAGTAGTGGGCAATCACCAGGGCGTTGTGCTTTTTGATTACCTCTTTGGCCTGGTCATAAAGACGACTGTCTTTTTCGAGCTCCTCATCAGACATTGGGGCAGGAAGGTCAAACTCCTGCGGCATCTGTATATCTTTGAGTGTGATTAAAGACATTTGATCCTAACTCCTAAGTTGTATGCCCTGCCCCAACGGTCAATGCAGCTGACAGCCGGGCGTAGAAAGATAAAACGGCTGCCGGAGTGCAGCTGACAGCAGCGCTGTCGGCAAAACCATCAGGGCAGTGCATGGAACCTGCAGAGGCACACCACATTCAGCATGCTCCCCTGCAGGCAAGTCAAGCTCCGGCCGGCCGGTCAGCAAATATGACAGGCACATACAAAAAATGCTCAGATTGCGCCTGTGCGCACTGTGAGCATGCCGGAACACTGGGCTTATGATCGCCACCATGGATCAGATTAACAGAGCACAGCATAAATGCACAGCCAGAGACTGCTTTACAAAACAGTATATTGCAACGCATGGCAATGCAGTGCAATACAGCGAGGCGCGCGCAGTGCTGCTGCCTGCAGTGACATGCGCTGCGCTGCAGCAGCGTAGCGCGCTGCAATGGGGGCAGTACCTGCCCTGGCGCAATATGCTTTATAAAACAATATGGCTGAGCGCTGGTGCCTTTTAAGCTGGCATGATGGTGATCGTGAAGTCTGCCCCTAA
The DNA here is from genome assembly GCF_023051105.1 of Anaerobiospirillum sp. NML120449. Classification (GTDB taxonomy): domain Bacteria; phylum Pseudomonadota; class Gammaproteobacteria; order Enterobacterales; family Succinivibrionaceae; genus Anaerobiospirillum. Next base: position 8,235 of record NZ_JALKIL010000013.1, read on the forward strand.
CCAGACTTGTCTTGCTAGTTGCAGGGACAGACCAGAGCGCTCAAGGTGCACAAAAGGCCACTTGCGTGACCTTTTGAAACCTGTGGACAGTCAGTGACAGATATCACCGACAGCAAGCGCTGACTATTCTGCTTTGAATTTTAGCGGGGCAGCACCGGCTTTGACAATGGCATTGCTGATATTGTCAGTATTACGCATGGCGCCCAGAGCTCTCATGCGTGAGGTGCAGTCCTTGAGGCTGAGTCCATCATCGAGCTGCTCGTTGCCTTCCTGGGCATCAAGGCACTCGTTGATCATCTCACAGGACAGCGGCTTATTTTCATCGCTGTCGATAATAAGACCTTCACCCATCAGTGTTGCAGGCAGGAAGCACTTGAGCTTTTCAGAGCTGGTCATGATTTCCACCAGATGCTGCACACCATTGAGGCAGTAGATAAACTTGAAGCGGGCTCCCTGCTGCTCACCAGGGTGAACATCGCAGGAATCAGAGGCACTGCCCATTAAGGCAGTTCCCTGTGCCTGACCGGCGCTTTGCACCAGCTGAGTCTGCATGGACTCAATCAGGGCATCAAAGCGGCCTACTGCAGCAGCCTTGTCCTCAAGCAGGCGTACGGCATTTATCTGCAGGGCATTGAGGTCTACTGTATCCTCCCAGAAAGGAGAGTGCTCCTTGCCGGTAGGACCGTAATGCTCATGATCCTCATGGGCAGTGTCCAGTGACAGTGCTCTGTAGGACTCATGATTGCGGGCAAAATAGAGTTCCTTGGTGTTATAGCCGGCGTAAGCAAAGGAAAGATCACACAGATTGAGCACGTGCTCCACGTCAGCCATGCCGTCTACGGAGACCACACGGAAGACATGATGCTTAACACCCAGAGTAGTAATCTTCAGTACGTACTGCATAACAGAAATTAACTCCTACTTTTTAACTTTGCTGCGACCGCCGCGTCTGCGTTTTGAACCAGCTGACTTTTTCTCAGATCCGCGCCCTGCGGCAACTTTCCTGCTGCCAGCGCTTACCTGCTCAGCCCCAGGGGCGCTGCCCGGGCCCCAGCCCGTGGCACTGCCCGGGCCCCAGCCCGTGGCACTGCCTGAGGCCGGGCTGCCTGAGGCCGGGCTGCCTGAGGCAGAGCTGCCTGCAGCGGCTGAAGCGGTATCTGAGTCAGCGCCCGGTTCGGCTGTCAGTTCAGATCCTGATGTCAGTGCCAGTTCGGCATCCTGAGCCTCTGTCAGCTCAGTGTCAGCAAGGTCAGAGCCTGACAGTCCTGTAAGGCCGGCCCCTGAGTCATCCGGCTGGGAGGCAACTGAGTCATACTCACTGGTGAGTACTGACTCAGGGGCTCGGCCGGTATTTGCATCTGCTGAACGGCAGACATACTGCTGATCGTTATGACTGAACTGCAGCTGCAGGGTATCAGTGTCATCATCTGGTGACGGGACGTATCCGGCAGCGGCAGTACCGGAAGCGGTCTCCTGTGTTGCCCTGATTTCTTCAAGGGCTGAATTTTCGTCAAATTCAAAGCCATTGTCGCGCATTGCGCGTTTAATATCATCAGTGCTCAGACCTTTTTGATCCAAAATATCAAAATGGTTCTCTACCAGTGCATCGGCAATGCGTTCGATATCCATTGGATTGATATTTTTTTCAGCCAGGAAGCGCGAGAAGCTTTCCATCTGATCGTAGCTCATGAACATTGGCTCTTCGTCATCATCAGAGTCATCGTCAAAGTCATAGTCGTAGTCGTACTCATCCAGATCCTCAAGCTGCTCTCTGAGCTCCTCCTTGCGGGCCAGTTTCATGAGCCCCTCGCGCATTCTTACCTGATCTTCGGCAATACTCATGGCGAGGGCACTGGCAGGTGAGAGCTGATCGACAGTCTCATCACCATCAACTATGGAAAGGTCCTGATGGAAGAGCAGGGCACTTACAGGTACATAATTGTCGTCCTCGCCCGCGCTTTCACTGACGGCCCTGCTGCGCTCACGATCGCGCTCCAGGGTCTCGCTTTTAAGCTGACTGTTTTTCTCAAAAGACAGGTCCTGCCACATGTCGCCGTAATTGTCATAGCCGCTGTAATCAAGATCATCATTACCTGAGTAGTAATACATGTACTCATTAAACCTGCGCTTGAGCTCTTCATCACTGTCCTCACCTTCAAGCAGTGACAGGCCGGCTGTTACCTGATCTTCAGAGACTGAAGAGTCCATATCTGCGTAAGATACATACTCACCAGATCCAGCAGCAGCACCATCAGGCATGCCTGCCCCTGCAGGGGCAGGTGCGCAGACCGCAGCAGCTGCAGCTGCAGCTGCGCTGTAGTTTTCAAGGGCCGATGCCAGATTATCAGGCAGGTCCTGCTCAGACTGGGCAAATGCCTCAAAGGCCTGACGGTCATCATCGCTGAAATCATCAGACTCTTCCCAGTACTCAGACTCATCATCCCCGTACTGGCTGTTATCCCTGTACTGGCCATCAGACTCGCAGTTTTCTGCATCTGCGCCATCTTCATCAGCATAGCCATAGCCATAAGCAGCACCAGCGGCCTCAGACTCTGACAACGAGCCGGACTGAGATGCCGGGGCTATGCCAGAGCCAGACTCAGCCGCAATCTCTGCAGAAGCCGTGTCATGGTAATGCCCCTCACCATGCTCTCCCTCGCGGTACTCATCTTCATCTGAATCATACTCATCGTACTCATCCTCATATGACTCCTTGTCATAGCCCTCCCAGTACTCAGACTGGACTTCAGGATTGAGTATGTCCTCATCGGAGATTTCTTCGTCAGAAAGCTCCTCATCAGGCTGGACCTCAGGATTGAGCATGTCTTCATCGGAGATTTCCTCGTCAGAGAGCTCTTCCTCTGTCAGGACCTCAGGATTTAGTACATCCTCATCAGAGATTTCCTCGTCAGAGAGCTCTTCCGCTGTCAGAGCCTCAGGATTGAGCACATCCTCATCGGAGATTTCCTCGTCAGAGAGCTCTTCCGCTGTCAGGACATCAGGATTGAGCACATCATCATCGGAGATTTCTTCGTCAGAGAGCTCTTCCTCTGTCAGAGCCTCAGGATTGAGTATGTCATAATCGGAGATTTCTTCGTCAGATAGCTCGTCATAGCCAGGCTGGACTTCAGGATTGAGTATGTCTTCATCGGAGATTTCCTCATCAGAGTGCTCTTCCTCTGTCAGAGCCTCAGGATTGAGTATGTCTTCATCGGAGATTTCTTCGTCAGATAGCTCGTCATAGCCAGGCTCATCTTCAGACGGAAGCTCGTATGACTGGAACTGATCATGCTCACTGCTGTACTGACCGTCATCCAGGTACTCATCGTCCTGATGGTATGTGTCAGCTTCAACGTCAGTGCTTTGGGAGGCATCGCCAGCATCTGAATAGTCGCCAGCTTCGTCCTCGTAATCTTCGTCGTAGTCTGACGTATCTTCATCGCCGTAGATGGTTTCTTCTTCGTCAGCGTAGCCGGTCTCTTCTTCGTCGGCGTAGCCGGTATCGCCCTGGTAGCTGTCGGCGGTACTGTCTTCATCTTCGTCATAGCCGTCAACGTCTGAGGCGTAGTCGGACTCGTCCTCCATGCCCTGGGCCCACTGCCTGAGCTCGTCGGAGCTGAAGATGTAATTGCCATCGCCTGTGGTCAGGACATCTTCGTCGCTAATCTCCTCGTCATCATCGCCCTGATCCTCGTAGCCGCTTTCACCAGGCCCGTCATCCAGGTGTTCGTCCCGGTCGGCGGCAGCAGCGCCCGATGCGGATGCTGCTGCGGCCGCAGCAGCTGCAGCGGCCGGACCTGCTGAGAGATCAATGCCTGCGGCTGCGGCAGCAGCGGCGGCCTGCTCAATCAGAGCCTCGCGGTGTCCGCAAACGTGGCTGATGATGACGTTGGTCAGGGTGTCAGAGAAGTTGTCCTCATCGTAGATAAAGTACTTGAGCCCCATGGACCTTGCGTACTCATAGCATGCAAGGCGCAGCTCGATTTCCTCACTTTCCTCCTCGGAGTCAGGATCGGCTGTCTGCAGCTGCACCAGCGACATGTTATGCATGGCAAGAGCATCACGGGTGCGTCCGCTGAAGACCAGGCGGTCAGCAACGTCTTTGAGGCCGCTTGCTTTCTTCAGCGGGCAGGCAGCAAAGTACTGCTGGAAATAGTCATAGTCTTCATCTGAAAAATTCACCTGATCACGGTATGAGCCCAGTGTGGTGCCGCGCAGGCCATGATAGCCATACAGCTCCATGCTGCGGCGGTCAAACTCACGGGCCCTTTGCTCAGCCACATCAGACCATGGGCGATCATCAGTGATATCAAGACCGGCAGCCACATACTCAGCTGCAAATGGAGAGTAGACAAGTCCACCTGATTCGGCAGCTGCGTTGAGCGTATCCTGCATGCCAATGAACTTGAGCGTCAGGGCATCAAGCTCATTGCGCTGCCCACGGGTCAGCTCCTCATAGGAGCAGCCCTGACCGTAAATAAGCTCGACGTAGCTCAGGCGGCGGCAGTCCTCATCGCCGCTCAGGCTGCGATGGAGCTTGGCAAGGCGCACATCCTCATAGGCAAGCTCAGGACTGTCAACCAGCAGACCTGCTGCAGTGTCAGTCTCCACTGGACAAAGAGCCAGGCTGTCATGAGCAGTTCCTGAGTGCAGATGATTTTTCAGGGCGGCGGCAGCTGGTAAGCCCCTGTCGGCCGCCGTGCTGGCGGTCGGAGTGATGCCGGCTGATGAGCTGGCGGCCTGATTGCAGGCGGCTGATGAGCTGGCAGCCGGGGCACCTGTTGATGGGGTCTCCTCCCCGTCGGCTGTAACGCCCATGGTAGAGCGCTCCAGGGTGGCGGAAATCAGGTCCAGCACTGTGCTGCCTCTGGTCCATAATGGATGGCGCGGAGTGACATGACCTATGTCCATGCCCTTGAAGCTGTGCTGATAGAGCCAGTGCATGACATTAGGTGCACGGGCAAGCATGGTGCGGCTGTTAAAGAGATCGTAAAAAGCCTGATGCTGCAAGCTGTCATCGAGCATGACCATGTAATTGTGGCTTTGCAGCTGGCGGGCTGTTGCTGAAGTCAGTACCTTGTAATAACGCGAACGGCGGGAGACCTGCTCATCAGAGTAGTTGATGAGAGCTTCCACCAGATAATGCTTGGGAGTGTCCTCAGGGAAGGTAAACTGCTCAGCGACAATTGCTGTTTCTTCGGTGACAGCATTGACATCACAGCGGTAGAACTCTGTAAGCTCATCCTTGTTTAAGATACGCTCAAGAATGGAGCCTGCCAGATTGGAAATGGCGCTGCCACGCTGTGAGGATACCTCAGAGCGCTCAAAACGGTAGCGCCATGACTCATAGACTGTGTTCTTAAATGAGCAGTCCACCAGATCCGAGCAGCCAAAGTAATAGCCCTGAGAATAAAGGGCATCTAGGAACTGCTCCTCACAGCCAAGGCGCAGATCCCAGGTTTCATTGGCAGTACACAGATTGAGTAACATGTATATATAGACATGCAGCGGGTTCTCGTCCTCATGGAACATCCATGGACGGGTGTACTGATACTCAAGCTGCTCATCAAACTCCCAGGCATGCTCAAAGATACGGCGCAGCAGTGGCGAACCGGCAGCTCTGACACGGCTCCAGCAGGAGTCCGAGCCGTCATCACTGGCTTCATCCATATCATCAAAGTCAGGCCCCAGCCCCTCTGAAAGGACAGCTGCATCAACCCCCTCAAGACCAGGAATTGCCATACCAAGTCTGCTGCTCAGGAAAGACTTAAGGCGGTCATAGATAAGGTTTTCATCATCACTGCGCTCATTGGTAATTACATCAGCCCCGTCATTACCCATGCGCGCACGCAGGGCACGAACAGCCGAACCGGTGCCGGAGAACATACCGCCGGTGCCATCACTGCCTTGCTCTCCTGCGCCCTCCTCAATCACGGCACTGACTGCAGCTGCGCCATTGCGCTGCTGCTCTTCAGCCGGATCATCCCACCATGATTCGCCTGGATTTATGCCATAGGAGCGACCTGTGTTTTTAGAACGCCTGCGGGCCTTTTCAATCACCTCATCGGGATCAGAGGCGTAAGAAAGAGTAAAGAGACCGCCCTGATACTCCTTTCCCGAAATGAGATCACGCAGCAGCTGCTTTTCTTCAACAGTAAGGTGACGGCGTGCCATGGCAGCGCTGCCGGCGCTGAGCAGAGTATTTTCCTTATCACTGTCTGCACCGGCCTCATCAGCGGCAACAGCTGTCAGATCCTGCAGTTCGCCGGGCTCGTACTCATAAATGCTTAAGGCACTGAGGGCATCAGGTCCATCAATCTGATCATCAGCCTCATTACCATCAGAGCCATTTTTACCCCTGCCCCATAAATCTTTGAAGCTGGTGCTGATACGAACATGGCTGTCATCAATAAGATCGCTCTGAGAAAGCCCCAGATCCTCTGGAGTCAGCTCCACCTCTGTACTGGAGGCCTGGCTCCTGGCGGCCTGGCCCCTGCCGGCCTTGCCGGCCTTGTCGGCAGTGCCGCCCCTGACGGTGCTGCCGGCACGGCTGGAGCGGCCGGAGCGGCTGCCTGACTTGCTTGTGGTGCTCTCAGTGGTGCGGGCGCCTGAATCCTGGTCACTGTCCTCTTCAATGTGGCGCATCAGCTCATCGGCCAGCTGATCTTCGTAATCATCATCCTGATAAATACGGTGTGCAGAGCTTTCTGCTGCAGAATGGGAAGCTGCACGGTCAGCGGCGGCACGCCCGGCAGCGCCTGCAGAGCTGCCAGCTCTGAGGGCGGCGCGGGTGCTGCGGGAGCGGCTGCCAGAGCTGCTGTCCTCTGATCCTCCAGTGCCGCTGCTGACAGTGGCACTCATGGAGGTCTGTTCACGGCTGTACAGCTGTGCCAGAGCCACTCCCATGACATCAACCTGATGCAGGGCATAGTCGTAGCTCGAGCGGAAATGTGCAGTTAAAGGAGCTTTTTTCCTTTCATCGTCATCATCAAGAGCAGCGCGGTCCAGAGCAGCCTTATGACGTGCTGCATCCTGAGCGGATGCGTCAATGAGCTGCTCACGGCTTACATGCCAGCGACGCACCGCGTGCTCAGGGTTAATGCCGTAAATACGGGCAGTATTGATATCACCTGCCTGAAGGGCTGAGATATCAGAACCCTGCTCCTTACTGATGTCCAGACTGTTAAGACGGCGGCTGCGGCTTAATACCCTGTTACGCGACTCAGGATCAATGGACTTTAAAAGACGGTAAGGCAAAAGAGCACAGCCAGGTCCCAGCATAGACAGAATGTCTTCGCTGCAGGTAGAGCTGTTTTCATAGAAGGTATAGCTGATCCACTGACCGTCACTGCCCAGCAGGCGCTCGATATTGTCCATACCGATAATACGCTCAATCTGGCAGCGGGCTATTACAGCCTCACGATCCACAATGGCAGGCAGGCCGCCCCTGCTGGCAGCAGACTCGGACTCACTGTCATCGTAAATCCAGTCCGACCAGTCGTCATACCAGCGCTTTGAGTCTGAGGACTCATCGTCCCAGATGCTGTCATTTGACCAGGCATTATCCTCTGCACCGGTGCTGCCCCGGGACTGAGCGCCGATGCTGCCCTTGGCATCAGCACCAGTGCTGGCGCTTGCGCCGGCGCCTGTGCCGGCACGGGCGATGTCACGGGCCTGTGCTCGAGCTCTGGCTCTTTCCAGAGCGCGGGCACGGGTACCGCCCCTGCGGCCGGCTTTGCGGCGGCCGGCGCGGTCGGAGCTGGCGGAGCGGGCGCTGCCATTGTCGCCCTCATCGTCCTCGTCGCCATCAGCATCAGGATCAGGCACTTGAGGAACCATGGCGGCCAGAGCGGTATCACTTACGGTAAACCAGCGGCTGCGCAGCTCAGCATCTGCTGTGCTCAGATCGTTTAAGGTACGGGCCAGATTCTTGAGCTCATCACGGGCTTTTACTGCTTCTTGCTGGCTTAATACCAGATCAGGTACAGGATCACTGTCACTTGATGAATAGCCGCTTTCAGGGTCATACTCAAGACCATCAATACAAAAACGTGGTCTTCCGGCTACATAGCCATTGCTCTCCTCTAAAATCAGAGCCTTGAACTCAGGGAAGCCCTCCAGATCCATGGATGAGGAAAACTCCTCAAATCTCTGGGAGCGCAAATCAATCTGCAGCACATCAGTGGCAAACCTGCGGGCCGTCTGAGAGCTGTCGTCCTCATGGAAATACTCACTATTGAGGTGGTAGCGGAAGGCATGGCTCTGGACGTAGTACAGGAAGCGCTCACGGGCGCCCGGGGCTCCTGTCAGCATGTCGCGGGCCAGCAGCGAGGCATAGCTGCGGGCCGGGCCATTGGCTCGTCGTCCCAGCTGCCAGCCGTTGCGGCTGAAGACCATGGACTGAACCGTATTCCAGCCTCTGGTCTTCATGAAGTACAGATAGTCGATAAAGGCCTTGAGGTAGATACGGCCGGCAATGTGCTCCTTGATAACCAGTTCCTGATTCTCAAGCAGACGCGGCTCAATCTCAAGGAGCAGACGACTGCGGTCAAAGCTGTTGGACTGCAGTATCAGCGTGCTGGTAGGACCAAAAATATCAACCTCATTGAGATCGTCCATGACCTCAGAGACATCCTCCATGCTGGAGTGAGCCTCTGCAGCACGGGCAACACGCTCATCACGATGCCGCTCGAGCTCTTTGACGTAAGCATCAACAAAGGATACAGCTGCTTCCTGGTTTTCCTGGATGATAAGGGAGTTAAGGCGGTCTTCCTGACGGCCCAGCTGCCTTACCCTCTGCTCATAAGAGTCAGATCCCTCATCACCTGAGAGCACATCAATGGTTTGAGCGCTGATGGCACTGCCACCGTAGAGCATGCCCGACAGACCACTCTGAGCAGTGCCGGGCATGTCATCTGCGCCCGGCTCAACAGGAGTACCTTCCCCTGCTGTCAGATGGTTTTTGAGAATGAAGTCACGCTCAAGTCTTGCCTCCAGTGACTCAATCATGGTGCGCAGCAAATCACCGTCAAAGGCACGACGGGCAAAGAAGTCGGCCCATCTGGTGACATCCCTTTCATAGGATTCGACCATGGTGTCATTAAAGACATCTCCATAAGGCATGACTGTCAGGTGATCCATGCACAGATGGGTAAAGCGCGCAGCGGCACTGTCACCGACATTGGCAAGGTAGCGGCACATGTTCAGGAACAGCTGGACATTAGGGCGTCCCCTGCCACGCAAGGCGTTGAGGGTAAAGGCATACATGGTCTCAAGGGTAATGCCGGCACCCTCGCCTCGCACAATGGCCTCAAAGACCTCATCTACCGAGTCAGCCTTATCCAGAATGTGACTGCCACGCTTTTCCATGCACAGACAAATGTTCAGTGACAGAGGATAGGTATCAAGATCGGCACGGTAATTGGCCATGACCGAATCAATGCCTACATGATCCTGACGGGAGTTGACTGTAATATCGAGCTTGCTGGCCAGAGGAGTCAGATAGGATGGCAGTGAACCTGACATGTACCAGTTGAGCAGCAGGGCACGTTCAAGCTGGCTGGTACCGTGACTTAAACAGACAAAGATACGTGTGACCAGCTGGGCAATCTGATCATTGCCAATCTGACTGCCTGTGAAGGCATCAGGATCAAAATCCTGCTCTTCAAGCTGATGGAAGGTGGCAAAATTGCCCTCCATGTCCGTGCTGTTAAAGCGCAGATAATCAAGCTCGGACTTGAAAAATTCGGCATGGGAAATGGCCTTGAGAACATCTCTTTCCTCATCGAGCTCCAGATCAATCTGACCGCTTGAGAGCATGTTGCGGCGCAGCATGGAGTTGCTGAAGAACTCATGATTGCGCTCGATGTAGCGTATAAAGTAGAGGCTGTTAACCGGCAGCACACCGCCTCGGGTAGCCAGCTGTCGCAGCGCCAGCAGAGCATCAACACGGGTAAGAGCCAGCTCTTCGAGGTATTTGATATAAACCACGAAAGGCAGAGGCTCAAAGCGCCCGGCAGCCTTAAGGGACTCCAGTTCGCTCACGGCCTCAGGAACGGCAAGACGTGCTGCATAAAACAGCCAGGTATGTGCCTCGGCAATACGGTCCTCATGCTCGCGCAGTACCAGATAGGACTCATAAAAACCGTAAGGACGGTGCATGAGGAACATCTGGAAAGCAAGACGGCTGCGCTCGGCATCCATTTCGTTTTTGATGAAGTAATGGCTGAGCTTCTTGTACAGCGCACCTGCCTGCATGCGCCCGCCCATCAGGGCATAGAGATCGCTCTCATCCTCATGTTGCAGAGCATGGGAGATTTCTGACAGGTAGGAAATTGATGAAGCATTACCAAGACCGGCACTGGTACGGTAAAGCTCGTCAAGATAAGGCTCGGTTACCGGCGCAAAATTGCCCTTGTATGAAGACAGATGACCATTGAGCAGGTTGTAACCCTGTTCACGGTGGTCAGGTGAGAGCATGCCTGTCTGTAAAAACAGAGCTGCCGTGTCCTCACGGGAGAACTCAGGACCAATGAGATCATCGGCATTACTGTTGCTGGCGGCATGAGGAAAAAGCTGATGGTAGAGCAGATCAGAGGGCGAGCTGTGCGGGAACAGCACTGAAAACTCGGCCTGATCGATAGAGCTGATGGAGCCGCCCCAGTTGGTGGTCATGACACGGTAGACCGCCAGACAGCCTGCCGGATTGTATTCAGCCTTAAGGCAGCGGGCCAGCAGACTGGTAAGCAACAGAAGACTGTTATGGTAGAAGTCACCCATGCGGGTGTTCTCCTCCACCAGATCACAAAGGTAGATCAGGGCATTGCTTACAATGGTGCCAAAGACCGTACTTTGCAGACACTGACGGCCTTCGTGCTCAAGACCTGGGTCCAGGGTTGGATTGCGCTCCAGAATCTTTTTCCAGGAGTCACTCTGGGCGCTGAGGGCACGGAAATAGGCAGCTGTTGAGCTGTGAGAAATGTGGAAATCGTAATTGTGGTACAGACGCAGCGAACACAGCGGCATGTCAAGGCAGGTCATGCCCATATGAAATGCCAGAATGGAGCGCATCTGATAGAGGAAAAAGAGCTGCCCCTCGCAGTTGATCTTGGAGTCAAAGAGCGCCTGGTAATACTGGGAGCGGTAGGCAGAGGCCAGATAGTTGCCGCAGATATCGGCATAAATCATGGCTGAATAGCCCATGCCTATGTTCTGCTCGCCAATAAGCTCGCCATAGGTAAAGACACGGCCAATAAGGAAAGATGACAGTGCCGGAGTGCCAGGAATTACAGGAATAAAGCCATTGTCACCCAGCAGCCAGATGTCACTGTCATAATCATCAGATCCTGCCGCGCTGGCTGCAGATGAGGCAGCAGCTGAGGCAGCAGCTGTGGCAGACGCCGCCCTGGCAGCAGCCTTTGCTGCCGCCGCTCTGGCTGCCGCCAGTGCTGCTGCGGCCTCAGAGCCATCATCCCCGTCATCCCTGTCAGCCCCTGCCCCGTCATTAGCATCTGCACCATCGGCCGCGTCAGCAGCGTCCGCTGCCGCAGCTGCAGCTGATGCAGAGGTGGCTGCGGCCCCAATTGCCTCATCATCGTCAGCGCTGGCGGACTCCACGGCCTCATCAACAGCCTGCTGCTGAGTCAGAGCATAGAGATTACGGCGCTCAATATTGATGAGATACTTACTGTAAAAAGCCATGAGCTCACAGTAAACCTGGTCATTGAGGTAATTGACCTCGGCACTCATAGGATGGCCGCAGGTAACGATACCAGGATTTAAGGACGCAACAGCCCTGTCCACCGCCTCCTGATGATAGATGTGGGTAGCCCACTCCTTCATCTCGTCGGTAAACTGATGCTCAAAAGGGTTTTCGGCAAGGGTTTTGTGGAACTTGTCCCAGGCATGACGGTGCTCGGCGCATCTGGCACTGTTGAGAGCCTCTTCGTTTATGAAGAGCTCGTAGAGCACAATAGGAGATTCCTCGCTGTCCTCAACGCGACGGGAGGCATCATAAAAAGCCTCAGCACCTGTCTTGCAGGCATAGACACCATGCAGATAGCTCAGCACTCCGGGCACAAAGTCAAATTCAAAGCCCATGCTGGGATTGAAGAACTTGTGGCTGGCCTGCTGGACGTAGAGATCGCCAAACTTGCGGATAAAGGTAAAGAGAAGATCCCGGTCAGATTTTGAGTCCACTACTTTGGTGAGCACTGACTCCAGGTAGCAGAAGTGCATGCCACAGGGATCAAGTTTGCCAAGCTCACTGCCATTATTGTAGACAGGCTGGGAAAAGACACTGTGATCGTCATAAATCTCACCTGCCTGCTCACTGTCGGAAAATACCGAGAAATCTGAGGTTTTGACAAAGCTGCCGCGCATGAGGATAAAGAGCTCAATATGATTTTTGAGCTTTACCAGAGCCTCATAAATGCGGAAATCACTCTCCCTGCCGGTCTTGTGGGCAATAAGATAGTAATAGAAGGTTACTTCGTCATAAGCCTTGGAGAAATGGGAGTTCTTGATATCAAAGATTTTGACAATGTTCAGCAGCTCTTCTTCATAGCTGCTGTAGGCATCAACCACGGTACGACGAACAGCTGAAAGCACAGGGTCGCCGCGGAAGTCAGCCTCCTCGGTAAAGAGCCAGGCCTCCACCTCATTGTAGGGCAGAGTGATATTGTGCTCTCTGGCAATTTCTTCAATTGACTCGCTGAGCTCTTCATTTTTGATACATGACTTAAAGCACTGCCAGCACTCTAAAATCATCTTGTCGGTAAGCTTGGGAATACTGCGCTTAATAAGGGTACGCAGCTGACCTGCAGTGATATTGCTGTACTGCTCGGCGCCCAGCTCTTCAAGCTTGCGATAGAGAATAAGATCATTGGCCGCAGCGGCAAAACCACCGAGGCTTTCCTGACCGGCCACCCTGGCCATCTCCTTTTCAACCAGCTTAAGCTCATGAATAAGGGCACTCATGTCCATGGTGCGTCCCGAGACATGAGTAAGTCTGTCAATCATGACCCGGCGCGGATCAGATCCCGGAAACTGTCCAGATATGGCTGCAGCATCTTCGCCCTTACCGCTCCGGCGCGAGGCAAGACGGGTCCCCTGAATCATGGCATGAGAAAGACCAATGCCCGAGTTGAGCAGCGATCCAATATGCATGTCAGAGCCTGCTGCCTTATCCTCAGTGAGATCAGTGCCTACATCAATGGCGGCCTCGCCCCTGCCATTGCTGTCATCAGCAAACCTACTGTCATCAGCAAGCGCACCGTCGGCAACGTACCCGTCATCTTCACGGCCCCCATCGCCCGCGCCAGCTTCGCCCCGCGCACTGCCGGTGCGGCTTCTGGCGCGGCTGCCGCCGCTGCCTGCGCGGCTGCGGGATCCCCTGGCGGACCTGGAGGCACGGCCAGAACCTCTGCCTGCCCTGCCAGATACTCCCTCAGAGCTTTCAGCCTGCTCATCATCGACGGAAGCTGCGTCATCGTCAGATACAGATGCAGTGTACTCATAGTCGGCAGCGTCAGTTGCAGCCCCACTTATCCCGCCATCATCTATCTGCACCAGCTCATCGCTGTCATCATGGACAGAGACAGCTGCGCTGTCGGCCATGCCAGAACTGTCGTCCCTGCCACAGCCATCACGAGCTGCGCCAACGTCACCATCTGCAACATCTGCAGCAGCATCTGCACGATCAGTAAGATCCTGACCGTCAAAGGCGGCACGACGACGGCGGGCATGCTCTCGGGCATCACTCATCAGCTCATCGGAAATCAGGCTTGTCTGAGCTGTGCTGTCATCATCCACGAAAATGTCAGCTGCGACAGCCACCACAGAGTCATCCTCTCTCATGTGATCGGCAGGCATGTCTGACGCACTGTCTGCAGCTGCAGCAGTGTCAGTGTTTTTCTTGCGGGAGTTACGGGTCCTGGTGGCTGAGCGCCCAGCTGCTTTACCGGCACGACCGGCAGCGCGAGAGCCGCCCCTGGCAGCCTCAGCGCCCGCACCAGCAGCGGCCGCTGCTGCGCCAGTTGCGGCGCCAGCGGTCTGTTCGCCGGCTCCGGAGCAGGCGCTGCTGTCAGCCCCCAGGGTATGGCTGTCGACGCTCCTGTCAGACTGGCTGTCGGCACTGCGGGCGGACCGGGCGGCAGCTTTCTGAGCGCTGCGGCTTTCAAGATCGGCGCTTAAGGCAGCTTCGAGCTCCTGATAAACAGACAATTCGTCATCGGGCTGAACCCCGGTGCTTGAAGACCTTGAGGAGCGTCGCTTGCTGCGGATAAGGGAAGTATCCTTTTTCTTTACCGCAGAGCGTGCTTTTGAGGATGAGGATGAAGATGGCACAGCATGTCCTTCGGGTAAAAGCCTGTGAGCTCTTAAGCCTGATTCAGAAGATGGCAGAGGTCGGCCCGCGTGCGGGCCATGGATCACTCATTATAGCAAATAGCTCCCATGGCATCCGTAAAGCCCGGGAGCGCTTGCGGCCCGCGCACGGCCCGTAGCCGCGCCACTTGCGCGCCACCTGCGCTCCATTTGCGTGCCATTAGTACACCTGTTACTTTCCTGAATATCAGGCTCTGATTCGCGCAAAAGGCCCCTTTTGGACCAGCCATAAGCAACAGTGCCCCTTAAGACGTAAAAACCCCGCATCCGGATAAGGATTACGGGGGCATTGCTGCAGTCGGCTGCCAGGTGGCGGCCATCATATGAATAACTGATCTATGGTGAACATAACTGCATTAAGGCATCCAGCTGCCTGTCTGGCAGCAAGACCCTTGCACCATGGCTCAAGGCCATGAACGGAGGACCAGGGCCTGGCCGCCACAGCCTGGCGGGCATGGTCTTACGTACCATGACCATGCCTGCCTGCTGTGCAGTCATGAGACCGTCATCAGATCTTGAAGAACTTGAGCCTGTCTATCAGATCGTTGAGGCTGTCTGCTGTGCCCACGAAGGTGGTGCGGGCATTCTGAGCCACATTGTTAACCTCGGTGGCTGCATGGGTAATGTCCTGCATGTTGTTTGAGATCTCAGATGAGGCCGTGGTCTGCTGGGAAGCAGCACTGGAAATCTGAGTAATCTGGGTATTTACATCATTTACAAAGTTGAGGGCATTGGACAGATTCTCCTGAACACCGGAGCTGCTGGCGGCAACCTCAGACATGCTGTCCAGGTTTTGCTGCATGGCCTCGGTAGCATGAGCTGTCTCTATCTGAATACGGTCCACCATGCCTCGTATTTCCTGAGTAGAGGCTGTGGTACGGTTAGCAAGGGCTCGAACCTCATCTGCTACCACGGCAAAGCCACGACCGGCCTCACCGGCACGGGCAGCCTCAATGGCAGCATTAAGGGCAAGCAGATTGGTCTGAGCAGCAATCTCATCAATGGTGCCTACAATGGAACCAATCTTGAGAGCCTGGTCTACCAGAGACTGGATGGTGGAGGCATTCTGCTTCATGTGCTCATACTGATCCCGAATAGCGTTGGTGGACTCGTTAACACTCTTCATGCCCACACTGGTCAGATCAGCCGACTCCTGAGATGAAGCGGCGGCATCCTTACAGTTGTTGGCAATATTGGTAGTGGTAGCCACCATCTCATCAGCAGATGCAGATACGGCAATAGCCTTGCGCTCGGTGCGCTCCATGGCCTCACAGATATTCTGAGCTGATTTTTCCATATCACTCATATCGGCATTGACCTTATCAGCAAGGGTTATGACATGAGCAATGGTCTCACGCAGTTTGGCTGCCATGGAAATCATGGCATTGTTGAGCACACCAAACTCGTCTTTTGATGATGGAGCAAACCTGTAGTTGAACTCACCATTTGAAAGTGCCTGTGCTGCAGTGCACTGAGCCTTGATGGCGCGCTGGATGGAGGAGGAAATGACAAGTGCAATGATGATGCTGACAATAAGCTGTATTGTGGTCAGGGAAATAACCATGATAAGTGAACCTGTCTGAACCAGCTCTTCAGAAAGGTCTTCAATTACTATGAAGCGTAAGGCCACCACCTTTTCGATTTCTGCTCTCATGGTGGTAGACAGAGGAGCCAGCACATTGAGGTAAACCTCAAGGGCCTCATAAGGTCGGCCGGCATTAATAAGCGACATTACATCATTTTCAAAGATTCTCTCGTACTCAAGAGCCTGATCCTTGAGGGCAAACACTATTTCTTTCAGACCAAGACGGCCACCCAGAGCCTTGGTTGAGGTAATGAATTTGTCCATCTCCTCATTAACCTTCTGCATGTTTGCCGGAGTCTGATTGTTTGGAGTCAGATAATTAATAATGGCTGCGTTGGTGCTTTCAAAGGTAGTCGATGTCAGGGCAATACGGCGGTAATTACCAGTAATGATTTCTGAAACCCTGGTAGCAGTTGAAATGGAGCTGTACATGGCATTGATTGACAGGCCGGATACTATCAATGAGAGCACCATGACCAGACCAAAACAGGCCATAAGCCGGACTTTGATGGAAGAAGAAGCAAAGAAACTCATAACTAAACAGCCATATGCGTATATGCCCGTCAGAGCTGGCCTGCCAGACCGGACACAGCCGGTAAGGCTCAGTCTGCCTCCAACAGCAGGAGCGCCACCACATGCATAAAAAGCAAAAAAGTACAGCTGGTACAGATCCGCTAAGTTATCAGGGAAGTCTCCACTATGAACGCTTATATTGATTGGACCAAAAACAGGATATCTGCCCCTGCAGCCAGTACCGTCTCTAAGGGCATATGACCGGCACCACGGCGCCTGCCACAAGTTACTCAGATGCTGATACTTATCCCTGCTGCATGAGCAAAATTTAAGCACTTGTCGAATCATCCCTGAGAGCAGTCAGGGGAAAACAGAAAAGACCGTAAACAATCAGACCGTACGCAATCATGCGCATCACAGCACACAGCCACAGCCACAGCATCATGCCGCATCACGCACTGCGTCCTTAAAGAACAGGTATTACGTTCCAGAGCCCGTCCTCATGCCAACATACACTCGCTGATCTGGGAGTTATTCACCCATACCTACATGGATCCTGGATCAGTTCAGCCATGGCCACATGAGCCATGCACCAGGTCGGGCATGGCTCCATTGGGCCTGAACCAGGTCGGGCATGGCTACATGGGCATAGACCAGTGCAGGCAAGGGCTCTTTGAGGCATCAACAATGAGCCACGGACTGTTGAGGAACAGTTTTGTGAAGTTAAGGCTGCGTCCTGCTGCCTGGCTGTGCCCAGGAACAGCTCAGGCAGTTAAGGAGCGCAATGCTATCTGGCATACATCACCTGCTCCGGGAATGAAAACTCTCTTACAGATATGACTCAGGATCAAATCCAGCATTGCTGTCATGCTGACAGTTATGAAAGACCATATAGCATCAGATGTAAGCGCAGTCAGAAAAGACGGGCAGCATGCCATAGTGAGTACGACCTTGACCATTACCGTCCCTGTCCAGCTGAACTGCCGGAACCTGACAAGAGAGACTGATGCGACCCACAGTAACGTACTCACAGCAAATTATTTTGTCTGACTCATTTGCGAGCCTGACGGAGTAAGCATCTCCTTATGATTCATATTCGATTGTTGTTGCCCCTTTCATTGCAGCCATGGCACAGAGGCTTTATGTCTGCGCTGAGACAGGAGGGATTTGTTTGATGTCAGAGAAGCTGTAGAGCCACATATGTCGCGGCCAGAGCGCCATGCTTTTGATGTCCGGGCTGGCTGTAGCGCTGCTGATATCGCATTCGTACTGCCATGCTCCTTATGGCCAGTCTGGCTGCAGAGCCGCATTTGTCGCGGCCAGAGCGCCATGCTTTTGATGTCCGGGCTGGCTGTAGTGCTGCTGATATCGCGGGCGTACTGCCATGCTCCTTATGTCCGGGCTGGCTGTAGAGCCGCATTTGTCGCGGCAAGAGCGCCATGCTTCTGATGTCCGGGCTCGCTGCAGAGCCGCATTTGTCGCGGCTGGAGCGCCATGCTTTTGATGTCAGGGCAGACAGCTGCCCCTGGTGTCACTGGCTGAACTGGCCACCTTTTGATATCACCTGGTCCCATGGCATTATCTGGCTCAGCAGTGTCTGATGAACTTGCTCCCTGTTGATGTCTGCGTCATTTAGCTGACTGGCGCTGGGTCCTCTTGGTGTTTTTCATTTTTCCGTACGGCCGGCATGGCTCAAAAGCATGTCAGGCCGGGCTATTGTGCTTGCAGTATGTTAAGCCCATGTAATAGCAGAATATTGACAAAATAACGCACAGATGCAGTGCTGTCAGTAATTACAGGTTTGATTTGTGACGAATATGACCTTTCATGTGTCACATACCTGGTGACAGCGTAAATTAAGGAACTTCAATTCAGTATATCCTGTCAACGCACAGGGTAATTATTTGGGCCATGTCAGTGCACCTGAGGCCGGAAAATAACAGTGCATGTAACCGTTTTTATACCCCTGAAATAACAAAAGGCGACTGTCCGTAAACAACAGTCGCCTTTTTTATCAGCATTACGCTTGATCTTTACCTATATGTTATCCCCACCATGCCCGTGCCCATGTTCCCTGGAGTTTTACTCGCAAATCAGGGCACTCAGGAACATGGACTGACGGCCACCTGATAAGCAGCCGTACTGGCTCAGACATGATGCCATCACTGATGTGCAGCACCGGCCTTGCCGGGCCTCCATCCGGGCCCACGGCCAGGGGCCACACTGAGGCCCTGGCCAGGGCTCTGCTGGAGCTCAGACCGTGGCATGGATGGTGGTCTGGGGCTTAGAAGCCCTGGAAGACAAAGCTTAAGTGGCAGTCGCGGTTTGGAACCAGGAACTGCTCGAGCACTGGAGCGCCCCAGCTGTCGTCACCGCCTACGCCCATCATCTCGGAGTTGATCTTGAGGATAGTGCGCTCGTAGTCAGGCAGCTCAAATGGATGCTGGGCCTCCTCAATCTGGTATGGAGTCCATGGCAGAGCTGAGAAGTTGAAAGGACGCTCAATGCTGGTCACAATCAGACCGTGATCACTCTTGGAGTCACGAACGATGAAGTAGCGGGTATCGCAGTGTGTGCCGCTCTCCTGAGGACGCAGATAGACCTCAAACTCGTCGATAACCTCATTGGTGTAGTAGCCAAGCTTGTAGCCGTTCTTGCGGTCAAAGTAATTGGCGGTTGGGCCGCGACCGTAGAACTCAAGCTGGCTGAAGCTGGACTTGACTGGCATGAGCATGCCAAATTCAGGAATCTCTGGCAGACCCTCGGCCTTTTTGTAGTCAAGATCAACACGAATCTGACCTGTTGGGTAGACTGAGTAGATCAGGTCAACAAAGGCCTCAACTGGCAGAGTAGCCAGCTGCATCCTGAATTTTACCTGTACGCACTCCCTGAGGCTTTCGGCCTTGTGCTCAACGCAACGGGCAAACTGACCTGCTGAACGCCATACGGCATTGCGAAAAGGCATCTTGTTGCCTCGGTCATTGTCAGTAGGAGCACGCCAGAAGTTTGGCTTAGGCATGCCGCTTAAGTACTCAATGCCATTTACCTGGTAGCTGACCAGACCGCCGGCAGCTACTGAGAACAGGACACGGAAGTTTTCGCCTACTACGCCGTAGTTAAAGCCGGTTGAGAGCAGCTCAAGACCATGCTCCTTTTCAGGCAGGGTTACATACTTCTCAGGAGAGTGAATAACAGACTGACCAAAGGCTACCTTGTGACCGCTTGGGCCCCATGCAGTCTGGCTCTTCAGGCACAGACAGGCACGCATCACATACTCGGCGGAAGGATCAAAGCTGTCACCACTCAGCACGTCCTCGAAGGCGTCAATGTGCAGCTCAGTCTCAACAGTCTCACCTGGCTCTACAGAAACAATGTCATCAAAGGTCTGGATACTGGTACCATTGAGCAGCAGCTCTATGTGGAGTACGTACTCATCAGCATTGGTAAACAGAGAGTGATTGGTGATGGTGATGCTGTTGCGTGATGGTTTGATGTCGAAATTCTGATAGTTGAATTTGACCTCATTTATCTTGGAGGTAGGAGATCCGTCAGCATAGACAATACCGTTACCGGAGAAGTTGTACTCGGTTGGGAAATCGTCAAAGTCGCCGCCATAGGCATAGTACTCAACACCGTCCTGATTGCATACGAGGAAAGCCTGATCCTTGTAATCCCAGATAAAACCGCCCTGATAACGTGGCTCAGTGCGGGCCAGATCGGTGTAAAGCTTCATGCCGCCGCAGGACTGACCCATGGCATGGGTGTACTCACACATGATAAAAGGCTTCTCAGGGTTCTCGCTCAGGAACTTCTTGATGCCGGCAACAGTGGTGTACATCTGGCTTTCCATGTCGGAAGTACCGTTGAAACGGCGGTCATGGAAAATGCCCTCATAGTGGACCAGACGGGATGGATCACGCTCACGGAAGAAATTGGACAGATCAAAGAGAGTCTGACCGCCAAAGGATTCATTACCGCATGACCAGATCAGCACGCAAGGATGGTTCTTGTCACGCTCGAGCATGGCGCGGCCACGGGCGATAACGGCATCGTGCCACTCAGGGTGGCCATCAGGCAGAGTGTACTGAGTATGGGTAGCCTTGCCCTGAATCTGCCAGGTACCATGAGTCTCAAGATTGGTCTCATCAATAACGTACAGACCCAGCTCATCACAGAAATTATAGAAGATGCTGGAGTTTGGATAGTGAGAGGTACGTACGGCATTGATATTGTTGCGCTTCATGGTCAGCAGATCTTCGTAGATCTCTTCTGCAGGTACGGTACGGCCGCCTACAGGACTGAACTCATGACGGTTAACGCCATTGAACACAATGCGCTTGCCGTTGATGTGCATGATGCCGTTCTTCATCTCAAAACGGCGGAAACCAATTCTCAGCTGGCAGGCCTCGAGTGCAGACTCATCAACTTTGAGCATCTGGTCGATATCGTCTTTGACGTCCTGACCTTCGCTGACATAGTTTATGGACTGGGCAGTCTCAGTGGTTACTACCTGGCACAGCAGGGAATACAGATTTGGATGCTCGGCAGACCATGGCTTGATATCAAGGCCGCTGATATCGAGGCTGAAATCAAATTCATTGCCCTTGCTCTCATCAGAGCTGAACCAGCGGGTAGCACGCTTGCCATGCTCGTCAACCAGATGAATCTGTACGGCGCCAGGAGCGCTCAGACGTACGGTACCGTTTAACAGTGGACGGGTGCAGCTTTCATCAAGAGTGGCCCTTACGAATATATCCTCAAGGTGAACAGCTGGCTTTGAGTACAGGTAGACACCACGGAAGATGCCGGACAGACGCCAGAAATCCTGATCTTCAAGGTGAGATCCTGAGCTGTATCTGAAGACACGTACTGCAAGACGGTTCTGACCACGGCGTACGTAAGGGGTGAGGTCGAAATCTGACGGGGTAAAGGAGCCGGTGGCATAGCCTACATAGTGGCCGTTGAGGTAAACGGCATAGGCTGAGTCAACGCCCTCAAAGCAGATAAAGCAGTTTTCCCAGTTCCACTTGCTCTCAAAGAAAGTAACGTATGAGCCTACAGCGTTAAAGCGGGTTGGGATTTCACCTGGCAGTACTTTCTCACGGCCATCCCATGGATAGCAGACATTGGTGTAGTGAGGCTTGCCGTAGCCCTGAGTCTCAAAATGGCCTGGGACACGGATGGAGCTCCAGCCGGACACGTCAAAATCGTCATTTTCAAAGCCCGCAGCCATCTGACCGAAGTTCTTTGCGTAATGGAAGAACCAGTTGCCGTTGAGACTGTGACGCAGCGAGTTCTCAGTGCCGTCCAGCAGCTCACGGTAATTGCTGAAACACTCATGATCTGAATGAGGAGCAAGACGGTTCTGCTCATAAATTTGAGGATTCTTAACTATGCCAAGATCAAAATCAGCCATTGTGGAGACTCCTTAGAATAAAGAAATGATCAACCAAACACACAAGCTGTGTCACAGTCATATGAGGCCACCACAAAGCCCCTCTCTGCTCTGCACTGAGCTTCTCAATGAGCTCAGCACCTGGCTCCGACTGTCTCAGAGCGCTCCTGAAACCACAGGGCGGCAGCGCCGGCCCCTGTCGGGAGCCCATCCGTTTTTCGTCCGGAGATACTTCCCCTGTCGGGCAAAGAGTTCATATGCCTGATAACTGCCTCTGTCCTTTGCTGACAGATGCAGCCAAATACAGCTGATAAAGCGCAGGCAACACGGTAAAGACCTCAGTCACTGACAGAGTCTGAACCTGCAGCTATGCTCGCTCAAAGCAGCAGGCAGCCGGACTCAACCAGGTCATACCTTCACCATTAAGTGTGCTTACTGTGCTGTATTGCTGCCGGAAAATTCACCTTACTGTTCCCTGTCATGTGCCTCATGCTGTGTTCATGCGGCTGACTGCGGCTCCTCCACCGTCAGTACCATGCAGTATATGTCCTGTTTTTCACCTGACATGAACAGGATTCTCACTTCCCGGACAAGGGATAATGTTAGCAAAAAACAGCGTGCCTTTTTCCCTTTGTTGGAACTATTTGCGCAATTTATTTCCACTCTCACAAAAAACCTGTGTCTTAACTCCAACCCCCTCGTCCCATACATACATTCCCCATAAAAAAGCCAGTTAAACCCGGATCAGGCTGGCCCGGACCACCTTATTTTCCCCTCCAGTAAAGCCATGAAATGCCGCACAAATTACAGGCTCCATACCAGCGTGCCCCAGCCCCAACGACCAAAGGCATGTCGCCCCCTGCCGACAGACATGCCGACCACGAGACAGACAGAAATGGCACCCCTGTCGACAGACATGCATGCCGCTCATGCCTGCAGGCATGCCGCCCCCGTCAGCCGTGCACTTTGTGCCGGCACAGCACAAATGACACATCTTTTAGCGTGGACTCCCCTGACAAAAAAGCAAAGGCAGCCTCTGATGCGTTCAGATAGCTGCCTTTGCATTAGACAAATTACCGCATGTTATGCCACGTCATAAAGGCTGGCAGCTGCATGCTGTCATGCTGCAGCTGCCCGGGACGTTACCAGGGTGCAAGGACCTCTGTCATGGCACAGCGCAAGACAGGGTTGTGCCATGGGCAGAGCCTGTGCAGGTCACTATGGGGCTTACTTTTCTTTAACTTTGACCACGGCGCGTTTCTGTCCCCTCATGGCTTCATCATCGTATACGTCGCTGGCAATCTGATCGGCTGCCCCTTCGGCCTGACGACGGGAGTTGATGGCGTTGATCTTCTCAAGATTGCTGTTTTCATCAAGACTGATGACCCCTGCAAGAGCTGAGTTGGCCAGAGCCTTTTTCTCCTCCTCGGTCACAGGTATGTTCTTGCCTGACCACCAGCGGCTGTCCGGGCGGGCAGTTTTAAGACGATTAAGTCCGACCAGCATGCTTTCGGCAATCTTGCTGTCAGGCTTTACCAGGCCTGGAGCAAAGAAAAAGCGCAGGCCACGCGGGGTAATGATGAAATTGGACGGACTTAGCTCTGTTGCTGATATAACCACAGGCAACAGCGGAGAGTTGTACTTGCGGTAATGGGCCTCGATGGCGCGTGCACAGAGCATGGCGGCCAGCTGGTGGTTTTCAAAAAGCTCGTTAAAACGGATAACACGACCAGTGGCTGTTTCAAAGTTGATAGTCTCGACCAGCAGCTGCTCCTTTCCACCGGCAATGCGCTGACGGAAGATACTGAACATGGTCATTAACTTGTTGTCAGGATGAGTGTAAACACTCATCTGAATGTGCTGCACTGACTTCTGGCGGTTAAGACTGTTTTTGAAATTGTCCTTGTTAAAAGGATCACTTTCATCGTAGTCAATGCTGATATTGCTCACCATTTCGCGCTCAAAACGGCGGGCATAGTAGTTGACCAGACGGGTACAGGTGCTCTTGAGGGTATCCTCTTCACACTTGGCTGGCACCTTGATGTAACTGATGCTGAAGGAACGCTCAAGCACCAGTTCTTTGCCGCCACCTATGTCACTTGCTTTGGCAGCTCCGCTGTCGAGCACGTGACTTACATTGTCTGAATCGCGGCTGCTGGTTGCATTGTCCTTGCGGTCAGCGGTAGCTGTTGCCTTGCTGGCGGCCTCACGGTCGGCCTTGCGGCGGGCATCATGCTTACTGGCTGCTGCAGCTGAGCGATCATAGGCGCCCTTTAAACTTGCAGATGCCTCATCTGCGGTCACCGCACGTGATGCGATAACAGCTCCTGCCGAAGCGGCGCCAGTTCCAGCAGCTCTGCCGTTTGCGCTGCCCCTGGTGCCGCCCGTGTCACCGGCACTGCTGGTATTTTCAGAGAGCAGCTGCTCCTCAAGAGCCTCAATGGCACGGTCAGCCTCTACCTTGCTCAGACTGTTGGCGTCGGCCAGCGCCTCGGCGTCGTTTTTACTGGCAGCTGAAATGGATTCATTATGTGATGAGGAAGTTGCTGTACCGTCTGAGGCATGGGCGGCCATCAGGCATGAAGCGACGGCAACAGCGCCCGCGCCTGTCAGTGTCAGGAGCTTTCTCCATATCACATCAATGTCATTGATCATGGCAACCTCATCGATAAAAAAAACAATAATACTGAGCGTCACCTGGCGGCGCTGCCGCCGGGAATTGATCTGCTCATAAGCCCTATTTTATCAGCATCAGCTCCATCATGACCGCATCTGTTCAACACCTGGCCACCAGGGCATCATGGAAGTACACTCCCGACCCTGCACTGTCCCGCAAGGAGCGTCCATGCGGGGGCATACCGGGGCATGCCACGCCTGGACAGGGCATGCCATGCATGGACAGGACATGCCTGGGCTGACCAGGGCTTTGCTGTAACAGCAGCAGGCTGGGGCCTTGCTAAATGCCCAGCACAGGCAGCAGGGCCTGATCGTAGCTTTCTTTCAGACGCTCGAATTTGATGGTATTGGCAGCAGAGGTTGAGGGCAGAGCAATATGGGTAAAGGGCAGTTCAATGCCCTGAAGACGGGGATCTTTAAGCGTATGGCGCTCAAAAAGACGGGCTGACAGACCGCCATTGGTGATAACGGTTGTTATTGAGGGGTAATGGCTGATAAGGCCAATGATGTCGGCACAGACGGGATTTTTGATATTGGAATCAAGCGAGCCCACTCTCTGACAGCTGGCGATTACGTCCCACATGGCAATGCCCAGATGCTCAAGGGCCGCCTTGCGCTGTTCAACAGTAGCAAGCGGCTGGGCATCCTCAGAGGCAATACCAAGTGAGCGCGCATAATACAGGGCAATCAGCCTGAACATGCGGTTTTGCGCATTGGCATAGTAAAAGCCCTGCTCCAGGCTTTTGACCGAGGGCATGGAGCCCAGGATCAGCACGCGCGCATTGTCGGGAACAAAGGGCTCAAAGCCATAAATGCGCTCACCACCGGCCCCGGCCTCAGCCACACCGGTTGCCGCTGGTGCAGCTGCGTCAGCCACAGCTGCAGATGACCCCCTGGAAGATGCAGCTCTGGTACGGGCAGCTGAGGCAGTCCTCTTTTTGCTGCCCGCGCCAGCCTTTGCCAGAGTGGTCTGAGATGAGCTTTTTGATGTGGTCATAAGAGCTCCGTGCCGAAAGCCATGCGCTGCCCCCGGGGATTAAAGCCATGCGCTGCCCCCGGGGATTAAAGCCATGCGCTGCCCCCGGGGATGAAAGCCAGAGGCAGGAATGCCCAGGGGGCAGCCATTGTGGGCAGGCCTGGCCGATAATGGTTAACGGAAGACCGCGCCGTCAACGCGGGTAATTTCGTGGCCGCTGCCGGTTACGATTTGCTCGAGGTCATGGCGGCTGATATCTACGGAAAAATGGTTATCCAGCGGATGACAGTTAACCAGAGCAAAGTCATCGAGCTCTACAGGCTGGATGTATCTTACCTTGCAGCCTGGGTCATTTAGCAGACAGAAAGGACTTACGTGACCTGCAGGAATGCCCATGAAGGCAAGATCGCTTGCTGAGGCAAAGCTGAAACGTGGTACCCCCAGAGCATTGGACAGTCCCTTGAGATTGGCTCTGAAATCCAGAGGCAGAGTGAACAGATAGAGCTCTCTGGTCTTATTGGTCAGCACCAGATTCTTCAAAATGGTGCCCTTCATGTCCGGCAGCTCAATATCAATATCGCCATGAGACAGGGCCTCATGGGCATAGAGCTGATAGTTGATCTGATAAGAGTTAAGTAATGGCAGCAGAGTATCCTTGATGTACATGAGCCTTTCCTGATTAATGAGCCATGATATTGCCTGCTCTCAGAGCCTGACTATTGTGCCTTAAAGCTGCCCCTTTCCCAAGTATGTAAGCAAAAAGACCGTAGCTGAGCACCACATCGGATGGCAATGCCCGGCATACGGTCTTTGAAAGTACCACGTCCTGGCTCACTGGCCACTGGCCGCAGGCCAGCTTGCAGACATGCCGGCGGCTGCCTGCGGTACTGCGCCTGACGCAGATGCCACTGCCACAGCGGCTGCTGCAGCGGCAGCTGCGCACACGGCGGTCAGATGCGGGAGAAGCGGTGCTGGAAGTTGAGGGCTATGGCGTGCAGAGACATGAGGATCACCAGCATCAGGCTGACGGTAAAGGCCTGGACGGCATACAGCCTGAGAAAGATAAAGAGCAGACTCGGGTCAAAGTAATCCCTGCCCAGCACCATGGCATCAATGGCTGAAATGCGCAGATGAGCATAGTAGCGTTCAATGACAATAAAGGCTGAGTAGAAAATGGCCGACAGTACGGCTATGCCCGGCAGATTTCTGATGATTACGGACATGGTCAGTGAAAACATGGAGCCGGAGAGCAGATCCTGACTGTCACTGTTTACATTAAAGGAAATGCTCTGAGAGCCTTCTGAACTGCTGTCATTGAGTTTGATTACCAGCAGATCTTTCACTGCACGCACAGCCACCAGAGTAAAGCTCACCAGCATGGCGGTAAAAATGATAATGCCGGCAATGGTTACGATATTGATAACTGTATCTGAGTAAGCAAGCTGCTCAGGGGTAGCAATCTGCAGTACCTTGTTCTTGCTGGCCAGGGCTGTATAGCGGTTCATGGCCTCAGAAATTGACCAGCCTGCCCAGATAAAGGCTCCTGAGAGCACTGTGTAGTAGGCAGTGAGAATGAGCGAGAGCATGAGCATGTGGTTTTTGATAAAGGCCGAAAGATTAAAGCGGGCCAGAGCGCTGCTGACCAGCTCATGCTGATGCTCACGGCTCAGTCTCTCCTGCTCGATTTCAGCATCAATCTGGGCCTGACGATCGCCTGCCTTTTTGACCTCAGCCTCACCAATACCCTCAATAGGACCAAGCTCAGTCTTTTTGTCATCCTTAATCTGACGGCCGGCTTCAGCTGCCGCCTGAGCCGCACCAGCTAATTCACGGGCGGCGCTGTCTGTTACAGCAGCAGCCTGAGCCTCGGCGGCCGCCATGGCTCTGAGCCTTTCTTCAAAAGCGGCATGGGCTCCCCAGCGCTCACGGTAACGGCGTGATATGACGGTGAGCATATACAGAGGCAGGATCACAGGAAAAAGCACTGTCAGCGGCGCACCGACCACACAGGCCAGAGGAAAGAGAGACCACCATGGCAAAGCCTGAGAGTAACCGGACATGCCGCTTACCAGAGCCGCAAGCGGTCCACCTATTCCAATATTGACTGGTTTTACTGTAATCATAGCCCTTTGCCTTTAATCAACCTCAATTGCCCGCCCCCCGCAAGCACGCCATGGGTCCGGCGACACAGCGCCTTTGCGCAACCAGGCCCCACACGGCACGCCATGGCGGTAGCTGCCAGGCGCCTTTGCGCAGCAAGGCTCTGCCAGGTACGGTGCCAACTCTTGCTCACCTGCATTGTGCAAGCCTGCCTTGCGCGGTACTGCCTTGCACGGTACTGACTTGCCGGCCCTGCTGCATAGCCAGAAGCTGCAACCTTCAGCCTGGAACATATAAATTATCATGCATCATAAGCCACGATGCCTGGATGCTGCCTGGAAAGCCGTCCCTGCCACCTGCCATGCACCTTATCTCAGGTGCCGGCACATAAACTTGCCAGAGCCTGTCAGCCGCCTGAAAAGAGGCCCCTGGACCTGCCATGCACCTTATCTCAGGTGCCGCCACAGCAGGTAATGCAACTCAGCTGCTGCTCAGACGCATGAGCATGAGCATGAGCATGAGCATGAGAATGATGCTAATACTCTGCCCCTCTTATTGATGGGACAGTGAATTATAGCGCAATCTGTAACATACATACAGTATGTATGTTTGAACAATTATCTAATTGAGGACCAGGTGCTCTTCGGGCGGTACTGGGACTTTTGCAGTGGAACTGAGAAATGGGCCAGGTGCTGATGTGACCATGGATCGGCATGATCGGCTGCAGGGAGGAGTTGGCCGGGTGCTGATGTGACCATGGATCGGCGTGATCGGCTGCAGGGAGGAATTGGCCGGGGGCTGATGTGACCTGGGGGCGGCGTGGTCGGCTGCAGGGAGGAATTGGCCGGGGGCTGATATGACCTGGGGGCGGCGTGGTCGGCTGCAGGGAGGATTGACGGACCAGGGATGTCGCTATGGAACTGAACAATGGGACTGGTACTGGCGTGGTATGGTGCTGGAGTTGCCGTGGACTCAGGGGTGCGGGACGGAATTTTGTTGTGAATGGGCTGAGGCTGGCCATGACCTGGCTTTAAGGCCAGGTCCTGATTCTGGCATAACAGGCTCACAGCTATGGTGAGCCTGCAGGAGCTGACTAATCGGGAGTTATGGCCATTACCTTGCTGGTAAGCTCACTCATGAAAGCTTCATACTCTCCCTGGGAAACTGGACGACCGTAGGTCATGACAATAAGAGGATGAGGCTCTTTGTCTTTTCTGTAAGGAGGATGGAAATGCTCGATCTCATTGGCGCCAAAGCCGCACTTCTGGTAGAAATTGAAGCGGGCCTGGGACTCGGCATCAGTCAGAGGCTCAATTTCCAGCAGCACGATTTTGTTCATCAGAGCCATGAAAGATCTGAGAACACGGCCTCCATTGCCCTGACCTCTGAGCTTGTCGTTAACGGCAATGTGCTCAATGTAAGTACAGCTGCCAAGGGTCCAGTAACTGATAAAGGCGAGAAGCTCACCCTGATCCTCAAAGCACAGCAGATGATAGGCACTGTCCTTGAAAGCCTCCATCTGCTGGACGCGCGAACGCTGAGCATGAGCCGGGAAGCTGGAGTGGTACAGGGTTTCAAAGGCCTTATACATCCTATGAGTCGGATCTTTGATTTCAAATGTTTTCATAGACAACTCCTTAGTTTAAGAAAAAAGCCGGTTGCACTGAGCAGCCGGCTTTTTTCATGCAGCCCCAACAGCTGCTGCATGCGATACTGTTCCTGGTGCAGACAGGATCTTATAACTGAGGCTAGAAGCCTGCAACCAGTACCGCAATGATAATCATGACCTGTGGTGACAGAATACGCAGGAACATGGTTACCGGATAAACGGTGGCATAACCCAGGGAAGAGGCCTCAGGGTTGGAATGCATACCGTTGGCAAAAGCAAGGGCTGGAGGATCGGTCATGGAACCGGCGATCATGCCGCACAGTACCAGATAGTTAACCTTGGAAATCTTGTAAGCCAGAATGCCGACTACAAAGATTGGGATAAAGGTAATCAGCATACCGCACATCATCCAGGTAACACCTGGACCCTGGGTCAGAGTAGACCAGAAGCCATTGGCACCGGCACAGATACCGACAATGGAAAGGAACAGGGTGATACCAATTTCACGCAGGGCAGAAAGACCTGCTGATGGCATGTACCAGCGGATACGCTTGAAAGTCAGGGTCTCACCAAAGCGGGAAAGCAGAATGGCCATAACCAGAGGACCACCGGCAATACCCAGCTTGAGAGGGGCTGGAACACCTGAAACAGGAATTGGGATAGAACCAAGCAGAATACCAAGAGCCAGACCAATAAAGATTGGCAGCATGGCGACCTTGTGCAGGGCGATATCAGAATTACCCAGAATCTTGGAAGCGGCGTCAATGTGCTCCTTAGTACCCAGAACGTTCAGGGAGTCACCAAACTGCAGTCTCATGTCATGAGAAGGAATAAACTGCACACCGGCACGGTATAAACGTGAAGCTATGATGTCAAAACGCTCTTCAAGGTGCAGAGACTCAATGGAGTGACCGATGACGGCATTGTTGGTAACAACTATGCGCTTTACGATCTTGTTGGTACCACGGGTAGTGGTATAGGCAGAGTCCACCTTCTTGCCCACAGCTGCAATAACAGGGTGCAAATGCTGACGGGCACCTACCAGGTGCAGAATGTCCTCGTACTCAAGAACAGTATCGGCATGAGGAACTAAAAGATCCTTGCCACGCTTGATACGGGAGCATACCAGGTGCTCCTCAACAATGCCAGGCACTGATGATAAAGGCTTGCCGATGAAGTCCTTGGACAGTACGTTGACGTTGAAAGAGGTAATTTCACCCTGAGAAGCAGCCTTTGACTCCATGTACTTCTTTGCTTCGTCTTCGATATTTACGCGGAAGATAGTACGAATCAGAATCATGGTCAGCAAAATGCCGCAGACACCAAATGGATAGGCCATGGCGTATGCTGATGGAACCAGAGTCTCATCAAAGCCTGCAGCACTGGTATCAACACCCTGCTCGCCCAGCACACTCTCCATGTCCAGAATCATCTGGGTGGCAGCACCAAGTGACGGGGTATTGGTAATGGCACCGGAATAGACACCAACCATGGCGTCGATTTTGAGAATACCGACAAAGTGGAGGGTCAAGGCCACGGAGCAGCCCAGAGCAATGATGACTACTACCCAGCCGATAAGCTTGGCGCCCATGGAACGCAGAGATGCAAAGAAGCTTGGGCCTACCTGCACACCAATTGCGTATACGAACAGGATAAGACCAAACTCCTGTACGTAGGTCAGAATTTCACCTGCATTGGTCAGACCATCTGGAGTACGTACGGTTAAACCGAACCACTCGTGGAAGAAGTGACCGACGAAAATACCTGAGAACAGTACACCACCAATACCCAGGCCGATACCGCGATAGCGGATTTCGCCAAGCAGAATTCCCAATATGGCGGCTGTTGAAATCGCCAACGTTAAAAAAGGAATTGTGGACATAAGCTTTCCTAAAAAACACCGGAAGTCATGATCACAGTACAAAGGGAGTAAAACTCCCGCATTGCGCCATAACATCAAAGTACTTAAGGCAAAAGGGTTGTCATCTCACTTTCCAAGTGCTCTTTTAAGAGCCGTCCTCTTCCGCGCAACCGCCAGTACTTCAAACTGCAGCCCTGAAGCTGCCGTTTTGAAAAGTCCTGACCTGTCACGGTTATGTCCGGCACAGGCAACCCCGTTTCAGGGACAACTGACCAGATC
This sequence comes from Anaerobiospirillum sp. NML120449, assembly GCF_023051105.1. Classification (GTDB taxonomy): domain Bacteria; phylum Pseudomonadota; class Gammaproteobacteria; order Enterobacterales; family Succinivibrionaceae; genus Anaerobiospirillum. Next base: position 39,614 of record NZ_JALKIL010000013.1, read on the forward strand.
TTAAAAGACAACCTGAAAAACGTATTATCAGGGCAGCCCCTGACAAAAGCCATTAACCCTTACTGCCCCTCCAATCACATCCATAGGTGATCAGAATGCAGTTGAGCCCGTTTTGGCAATGTAAAAAACTCTCATACCCTGCACGGGTATTTTCACAGTAAAAACGATGACTCTGGAAGGAGAATTTGAGCAGTTCATCACATATATTGAACAAATATAAAATGAACAATTTTTCCAACAAGTGCTCAATGCCGCTATTTTCGGTGATCCTCATCACAAAATCAAGCGCAAAAAGCCGCTTTTAATGGCCATGTTGAGCTATGAAAATGCCCTTTTTACGGATGTTTTTGGACATGTACAATGCTCTGACAATAACATACCATGGGCATGCCCCAGGATCAGGCCTGGGCAATGCCCGTAAACATGCTGATTACACCAGTTTTTATTCATCAGACAAATACAAAGATATACACATTTATTTGTGTTTTACCTGTGTAAACTAACTACTTTTCCGTCTGCATAAAATCATGCATAAGTACACCACAGCAAAGCTTTTTTCGCATGCTTGTCATACCTTTGCCCGGCTGGCGCAAGATCAGCAGCTGCCGCGCCGCCTCCGCTGCCGCAACCACCTCAGAAGCGGCTGGGCAGGCAGCACACGTGCGGCGCACAATGCCGCTCAGGTGTCATGCTGTCACTGACTGCATAAGCGCGTAAGGGCTCTGAGTAAGCTCATTGAGCTCATTATGCTCATTTGCTGTCAGATCTTATTGAGCTTATTGAGCTTACCGGGCACTTTGACTGTGATGCGGGAGTGGTAAATGCGTATGGGATTGGATAGCGGTGGCAGCTGCGTTGCTGCTGGCTTTGCTTTAAGAATGTCGATGCGGTCATACGTCAGGCTGGAAACGCTATGAACGGCGCACCAGGACACAGTAAAATGAATCAGGAACGGCGGCTCTGAAAAGAACCGCCCTACGGATTGTTTAACTCTGGCACCGGGTCACGCTGTACGGCCGGTGCTGTCGTGTCAGCACATCCAGACAAAATTGAAGTACTGACCAAATCAGACAAGAATAAGAGCCTCTCTGAGGAGGGGCGCTGAGCTGTATACATAAACTGCCCTTATGTTGCCTGAGCGGACCAAAGCCGAAATTGCGCTCAATTGCCCTGAATTGCGCGGGAAAGGTGACCGGACCACGGGGCCATGCGGCCATATAGCGGCACAGCCGCAGGATGCTGGCCCATGAGCTCATGGGCCACTGCGTCGGAAATCATCGGGCTGTGGGACCATGTGTCATGTGCCATGTGTCAGCGGGGCCGAGGGGCCCTGGCGGCACTGCTGACGTGGGGCGGGCCTGGTGCCCGTGATTCCCTTATGTGCCCCTTATATATGTATTGCTTCAGGTAAACTGCCGGCCTGAGAGCAGCTGTGCCCACAGGTGCAAGACAGTGATCCAGATAATGCCCTTTTGGGCTGAAAAGCCCTTAGGGACGGGAAAATTTTTCAGTTTTTACCACTTGGGCCCGGGCTGGGTTATTTTCAACAATGCAGATAATAATGCAGTCCTGCACCTGATATCCAGAGAAAATAGTCAGTGATTTAGGGGATAATTTCACTTTTTTCTCAACATGACCTGCAAACCATCTGTGATATATTCTGAAATTAAACAGCTTTTCAGGTAGGTTTAACATGGGCAAAAATCATATACAGCAATATGAACAGGCAGAAATCCAGGAGAAATTGCCGGTGCGTTTCTTCCGCTCCGGTGATTACGGATCCTTTGTGCCTTTCCACTACCATCCTGCCCTTGAGCTGATCTATCTCACCAGAGGCAAGCTCATGGTGGAGATCCCCGAGCAGGCTGCCAGCAATGCCTGCATGAAATGCGCGCTGCCCCGCTTCCCTGAACCTCTGCCTGCCAGTGTCAGTGATCTGCGCGGTATTAACCTGCGCTTTAGTGATCCACCGCCGGAAATTGAAGCTGACCTGCCTAATCAGTGCAACCTGAGCGCTGAGGGTGCCAACTTCGTGCTCATTAACTGCAATGAGCTGCACAACTCTGCATGTACCAGCTATAACGAGGCTTATGTACTGCAGATTCCGGAGAGCTTCCTTGAGCAGGAACTCAGCTACGATCTGCCCCTGCCGCTGCGCTTTGATCTCAAGCGCGCCTCCCCCAGGTGTCTGGAGCGACTTGCCGACTACCTGCTTGAGCTTACCGTAGCTCATGAAACCAGTCAGGGGGAAATGGGCTTTAAGGTTCATTTCAACCATGCCCTGTATGGCATACTCTCATGCCTTATGGAAATCATTGTACCTTTGCCGGCCCTTAGTGCCTCCATGCACAATCAGCTGCGTACACCTGGTGCCCTTAACCTCCATCATCTTGCCCAGCAGGCCGCTCTCAGCCAGCATGCCTCAGAACTGCTGGAAACAGAGCCGGTCAACGCCCATCCTGACCGTACTACCACCATGGCCACCAGTTTCAGCGGCATGACTCCGCGCTTTGGTTCCATGAGCTCTGCCCGTCAGGACAGTGATCTGGAAAACAATGAGCCAGCCCATGGCTTCAGGCTTTCTGATGAGGACGGCGCCCCTTACAGTCTTCATGGCGATGGCAGCGCTGCTGACTGCATGTGCGGCCATGAAGATCATGACGACAGTCTGATGGCCGGTAATGCCGCATCAGCTCAGCTCGAAGCCGAGGCCAAGGTAGCCATTGCTCTTAGCAAGAACATGAACCTGCGCCGTCTGCAGCCGGTGCTGGACTTCCTCAAGACGCACTACAACGAGCATATACGTCTTGATGACATGGCCGCTCTTATCAATCTGCATCCGCGCTATTTCTGCAAGGTATTCAAAGAAGCTGTAGGCATGAGTCTGCTGTCCTACGTAAGCGAGCTGCGCCTGTGCCACGTCTACAATGACCTTACCGAGGACAAGACCCCTATCTCAACCATTATGAGACGCCACGGCTTCTCCGACTCCAAGCAGTTCTACCGCTCTTTCAAGGCCCGCTTCAAGCTCACCCCTAAGGAAGTACGTAACATGCTCAGGGAGAACCAGGAGCCGGTCTCACGCAGCTACTCCTACTTTGAGCGCTACTCATCCGAATACGGCAGCATGGGTGCTGCGGCCGAAGGCGGAGCAGCAGCCGGAGTCTGAATCAGGGCCTGAGGCCGCTGCACATCTGCAGGCCATGGCACCAGGCCCCGCCCCAGCCTCATTTACTGTTAACACGCGCCGGCTTATGCCGGCGCAGTGCTTTATGCCATACGCTGCCAGCTGCGCAGCGACCTGCGCTGCACGCCAGGGCAGCCGGGCATACGGTCAGCTGTGCGGCAGGCCTCCCCAGGAGGTAGACCGGCTCAGAGGCTGGGCGGCCGGCCATGCTGAGCGGGCATGAAGGGACCTTGCTGAATTTGGAGCGGGCATTCAGATTTTGGGCAAAAGGGCTGATATTTCAGGGTAAACTATTGAGCTGCAGTGGTCCTGACCTGAGTGAGGCCACTTGTGCATAAGACTATTGTTTCTGCCAGAAAATGAGGTGAAGATTGCTCATCAGAAAGACCGAAACCGGGGATTTATCCTGCCTCGACCAGCTCTTTGACACCTGTCGTGCCTATATGAACGCACAGGGCAACCCTGATCAATGGGACAGCAAATATCCTACTGCAGCCGTAGTGGAGCAGGATATTGTTTCCGGCCACGGCTATGTGTGCACAGATGAGAGCAACACTGTGCTGGCCAGCTTTGCTCTTGGTGATTATGAAGAGCAGTATGACCATATTCACAGCGGCTCATGGAGCTGTGATGAGCCTTATATTGTGGTCCACCGTATGGGAGCCCTGCCTGAAAAAGGTGCCGGCAGCTTCATTTTCCAATACCTGACTGAAAAGTACCCCTACATTCGCATCGATACTCACGAAAACAATAAGACCATGCTCCACCTGCTGGAGAAGTTCGGCTTCAGATACTGCGGTATTGTTCACTATCCTGGCTACGGTGACCGTGTAGCCTACGACTGGATGCGTCCATCAGCCAACTGAATACAGGTATCCTCCACTATGCTTACAATCAGACTTGCAACACTTGAAGACTATCCACGCATCGATGAGCTTTTCGATGATGCCCGCAGCTATATGGCCAGCATTGGCAACACTACCCAGTGGACCAACGGTTTCCCTGACAGCAGCTGCCTTGATGAAGCTCTGTCCAAAAATGAGGCCTTTGTCTGCTGCAAAGATGATCTGGTAGTGGGAGTTTTCGTGGTCAGCCCTTATGAGCCTGCCTACCATCAGCTCGACGGTCAGTGGAGTGCCGACCGTGACTATGCAGTAATTCACCGTCTGGCTACAGCTCCGGGCTATGGCGCCGGTCAGTTCATCTTCCGTCATGTCATGGATCAGCACGACTATGTGCGCGTTGACACCCACCGCGCCAACAAGCCAATGATTCATATCATGGAGAAGCTGGGCTTCAAGTACATTGGCGTTGTCATGTACGATCGTCCAGGCGGCGATGGCGAGCGTGTGTGCTACGACTGGATGCGCAGTAAATAATACAGCAGGAGGCGGCTCCAGCCGCTGCTGCTGTACTGCAGCACATGCAGGCGGCCGCACCGCTGGCAGCGCCCGCGCCCTGTAAAGGCAGAGGCCCTGGCTCACTTGTGTGGGCCAGGGCCTCTGTCCTTATTGGGCATCACAGCTCCCTGTGATGCCCGGGCGCGACGCGTCTTTGCCTGGTGCCCGGGGCATGCCCATGTGCTGCAGGGGCAGACCGCCGGGGAGCGCAGCTGCAGGCAAGCTGCAGGCCGCTGCAGCATGGTCAGCGCAGCAAATAGACGGTATCGGTATTGACCTTGACGTAAGGCACCTCAACAGTGCGGTTCATAACGGGATATCCAAGGAAGTCTGAGTCAATCTGCTCGCCGTAAAGATAGCCCTCAACTATGCGCAGCAGCACATCAGCTGTGGCGCTGTAGTTATTGAGAACTGTGCCGGCCATAATGCCGCGCTCAACAGCATCAAGAGCAGCCGACAGCGCGTCGATGCCAAATACGGGAATGAGCGGGCTTTCTGATCCGTCTGATGTCTCAGTACGGTTATAGCCCCTGTCCTGCAGGGCATCAATGACGCCCAGAGCCATGGAGTCACTGTTGCAGACCACCAGCTCTATACCATCAAGACCGTGGCGGCTGATGAGATTGTTCATCACCGTAAAAGCACGGGGACGTGACCAGTCGCAATAGGCAGCATTGAGCTGCACGAATTTGACCCCTGCATTGGCAATGTTACGGACAAAAGCAGAGGTGCGCTGCTCGGTATCTTCGTGATTTGATTCGCCCTTGAACATGAGGTAGCTGATGATGCCATCGCCATTGCGGTCCATCTCAGGATGGCTTTTGACATATTCAGATACCATCTGGCCCTGAATCATGCCGGCCAGTTCAGGATTGGTACCCACAAACCAGGCATCGGGATAACTGTTCATGACCTCATCAGAAGGTCGACGGTTAAAGAAAATTACCGGCACATTATGACGGCGGGCAATTTCCAGGGCCTCACTGCCATCGTGATTATCAACAGGGTTTACCATCACAGGTGTACGGTCGGACTGCCCGTTGAGCACAAACTCCAGCTGCTCGAGCTGACGCTGCAGACTTCCCTGAGCATCATACTGGGTAACCCTGATCATGCTGCCTATGGCCTGATCCTGCAAAGAGATGCTCAAATGACCGATAAAGGGATCAGAAAGCGAATAGTAGAACACCTTAACCTGGGCCGGGCTTTCACTGTGATCAATACCTGCACTGACGGCCGACATACTGGACAGACCTGCAAAAGCTGCTGCCAGAAAGGATAAAAATTTATTCAAAATCCAAATTCCTCGTAGCTGTGACAGTCATTATACTCTGTTCAGCGCCCTGATAAATTTATCATCCGCGCCACTTCATGGTGACATACAAGGCCAGGTATGCTCATCCCAGGTCGATTCATGCCTGCCCCCGATTTCGCCCTTGCTCCCTGCCTCAGTCTCAACTATACCCCACCGTGCCGGGAACCTGACAATACACGCCCGTTCACAGAACAATAGGTCCTGACACCGCCCTTGAGACGCTCAGGCCGGGAAGCATGCCGGCAGCGCCGCCTCCAGAGCGGCTGCCTTATTGCCTGAACGCCTGCGTGCCTCAGGGGCACAGTGCAGCGCACCATACTGAGCAGTAAGCAGCGTATTGATTTTCCCTGCCTGCCTCTTGTGCAGTATTATGTGCTGCGGTCCTGTGGGCCCATCCTTGCAAAGCTGGGGCAGGCTGACCCGGCCAGACATACGGCCATGGCCAGCCGGGCGCCAGGACGGCCGGACCAGACAGACGACCATGGTCAGCCGGGCAACAGGACGGCCCGGGCAGACAGACGGCCATGGCAAGCCGGGCGGCAGGACGGCCCGGGCAGACAGACGGCCATAGCCAGCCGGGCGACAGCACGGGCGGACCAGACCTGAGGACCGTGGCAGCCGAGGCAGCCGGAGCGGCTGGTCTATCAGAACAGAGTATGACAGGTTTTGGAGTATGGATATGAGCAATATGACAGCTGCAGGCTGCTTACAGCCCGGCATAAGTGCACCAGGTGCTGATACCACCGTTCCTGGAGCCACTGGATCAGGCAATAACGGTTCAGTATGCAATTCAGGTGGTGCCGATCCATATGAGCGCTATGGCAAGGGCAGGCTGCAGGACAGGCTGTTTATTGGTCTTATGTCAGGTACAAGCATTGACGGTATTGATGCTGTGCTCATGTCCATTGGACAGGATGAGAAAGGCTCCATGAGGTACCGCACTCTGGCCACCGCTGCCGTGGACTGGAGTGATGAGGAGCGCGCCATGCTCAATGGCCTGTGCTCAGCAGGATCAGAGCATGATAATGTCTACACTCTGGGCCTTGCGTCAAATGCCGTAGCCCTTGGTGAGTCCCGTGCTGTAACTGCCGTGCTCAGCAAGGCAGGTGTCAGTGCTCAGGACGTCTTTGCTCTTGGAGCTCACGGCCAGACCATACGTCATCATCCTGAGGCCGGTTTCAGCATCCAGATTGATAACGGCCCCCTGCTGGCCTCCACCACAGGTATTGATGCCGTGGTCAACTTCCGTGCTGCCGATATTGCCAATGGCGGTCAAGGTGCTCCCCTTGCTCAGGCCTTTCATCAGAGCGTCTTTGCTGACAGCAGCCGTACCCGTGTAGTACTCAATCTGGGCGGCATTGCCAATATCAGCGTTCTGCCAGCTGGGCACAATTTGCTCACTGCCTTTGATACCGGTCCAGCCAATACCCTTATGGACTATGTGTGCCGTACCTTCCTTGATATCCCTTTTGACCCTGATGGCGCCCATGCCCGCAAGGGAAAGTGCGATGAACAGCAGCTGTGCTCCCTGCTAAAGCACGAATACTTTGCCCGACCATGGCCAAAGTCTACCGGCCGTGAACTGTTCAATCAGGACTTCATTGCGCCCCTGCTCAAAGAACTCAACCCTCAGAGCACTGAGCAGATAAACGACCTGCTGGCCCTGCTTACAGAGCTGACCGCAAGCACTGTAACAGATGCCATAAGCCGCGTCTGTGATGCCCACCCTGAGGTCATGAGCAACAGCATTGACCTTGTGGCCTGCGGAGGAGGAGCCTTTAACAGCTTCCTGCTTGAACGCATGGTAGCTCTGGGCTCAAAGGCCGGACTTGAGCTTACTGTCATGCAGGCTCAGGACTTTGGTGTCGATCCAAAGTTCCTTGAGGCTGAGGCCTTTGCCTGGTTTGCCTGGTGCACAGTAAATGCTGTCCCCCTGCCTCTGTTCAGTTCGAGCAATGCCCGCCGCCTCTCAATTGCCGGCACACTGTGTCCGGCTCCCGATGGCGCCTTCAGCCGCCTTATCCGCGCCACACGCTGACCGTCAGCACGCCTGCCCCGCTACCTGGCTGTATGACCGGATGTATGTCCGGCTGTATGGCACAAAGCCTGGGGACTGCCAGAAAGGCATTGCATGAACAAGACCTGGCCTGGCCTGATGATGCGCGGCGACGCAGTGGACAAACAGATCCTGGTCTGGTCATGCTCAAAGGCCATGAAGCACTCCCGCCTTTTTGCCATGACCATGTTTCAGCTAAGTTTTGCTATGTATAATCAGGCGGGGCTGTGTACACACAGTCCGGACGAAAGATGCAATGGCGTTTTGCCTTTGCCCTGAACAGGCATAAGACCTGTGTAATGTGCGCCATGGAGTATTTCCGGAACCGCCTGAGGTCCGGTTGCACTTTCAGTCCATAATCTGGAACACTTTAGACCGAACATCACCGGTCGCAATCTGCACCTGCAGAAGATATCCCCTCAAAACCACTGCCCATATGGCATCTGGCCTGATAAGGCCTGATGACTGGCGCTCAATTCCTGCCCGGCCAAGCCATAGCCTGTGGCCAGGGCCGTGACGCTGGCCAGGCAGGGGCGGTTGCTGTGATGATGTCGCGTTTCGTGAGCTCAGGCTCAGACATCTGCAGACCACAGGTGTTCCTGATATGCTTGTCCTTAATGCAAGGTTTACTGGCCTCCGCTGCCTGGAGCTTATGTTGCCATATGCTCAGCTGTGTGGCTCCTTGCACCACAGGCACGGTTTTATGGGACAGACCGTCAGCCCCCTGCTACTGTGAGGCAGATGGTGACGGTTAACAGAACAGTTTTTCGGTTAAGTTATGAACACCCTGACAGCAGTTACTTTAGTTGTTCTCCTGGTTCTCCTGGCAGGCCTTATTCTGCCATTGCGTCTTTCATGGCGCTCCAAGGCCATTCTTGCTGCTGTTGTCATTACAGGCATGAGCCGCAACTACATCTACGTGATTACCGGCGGCAACGGCTTTGATCCTGATATTCCCTACAATCTTTACTTCGTTCTCGATCTGGCCCGCACTACCCTGATTACCCTTGCTGCGCTCGTCCTGATCCGCCTTGCCATCAATGGCACAGTCAAGATCATGCGCCGTGACATCAAGGCCTCTGTCCTGCCTGAATTTTCCGTTTTCCATGCCCAGCTGATGCTGCTTGGTGCCTTTGCCATTGCCTGCTACGGTACCTCCTGCGCCTATACCAAGCCACGTATCAATCACTATCAGATCACCATGGAGCGCCTCGATCCGCGCCTTGATGGTCTCAGAGTGATTATGCTCTCAGACTTCCATATTTCCGCTCCGTCTGATCCGTCCTATGTGGCTGACATTATTACCCGCATCAACGCCCTCAACCCTGATCTCGTCCTGCTGCCTGGCGACCTTATCGATGGCAAGGTCAACCGCCGTCATGCCGTAGTACGCCAGCTCTTTGACCTCAAGGCCAAATACGGTGTCTATATCACCTCCGGTAATCATGAGTACTACTCAGGCTATCAGCAGTGGCATGACTATTTTGTCCAGGGAGGCCTTATCAGCCTTGATAACAAGGTAGTTGCGCTTAAGGACGCCAAGGGCAAGACCATGCTTACTCTGGGCGGTCTTACCGACCCTAAAGCGGCCAATTACGGCCTGCCATTGCCTGATGTCAAAGGCGTAGCTGCCGCTCTTGATGACAGCGCTCCTACCGTCATTCTTTCGCACCGCCCGGCCTATGCTGTTGATTTTGCCGACAGCGACAAAAAGGTTGACCTGGTGCTCTCAGGCCATACCCATGGCGGTCTGGTCCTGGGTTTTAACCAGATTGTCGCCCGTCTCAATGACGGCTTTTTATCCGGACATTACCGCATTAAAAGCACCGATCTGATAGTAAGCAACGGCATTGCCGTATGGCAGGGCTACCCAATGCGTCTGGGCGTGCCTAATGAATTTGTAGTCATGACCCTGCGCTCCAGCACTCCGGCCACTGAAAAAACAGTCAAAATTACCAGGGCTGCAGACATCAAACGCGAACGAGCTGAGGCAGCTGCCCTCAAGGCCCGTGAGGCCCAACAGCGCAAGGCCATGGCAGAGGCCAGAGGCGCCGCTCAGAATGCGGCAGCTGGCAGCAAGGCTGACGGCGCAGGTGCAGCCGGTGCTGCAGGCAAGTCACAGGGTGCACCTGGCCAGATGGTGCTGACAGCATCTGCAAGCAAAAACCAGGCTGCAGCAGCAGCCGGCACTGGAGCACCAGGCGGCGCACTGCCAGATGTGCTTTCTCAGGAAACCTCACCTCGTGGAGGCAGCCCTGTGGATGCCAGTGAAATCCGTACCAGTTCAGGCAGCGTCCAGGGACTCAATCTCATCCTGCCTATGGTAGACACTGAAAGTGGCAAGACCTGGCATAGCATAACCAGTCTGGCCCTTCTGCCAGAAAACCTGAGCACAGACCAGATTAACCGCATCAACGAAATCATCAATGAAAGCCGCACTCCGGCTCCGGCTGCTCCCGAGAAAACAGTGGAAGAACCGGCACCTGAGGATAACCGCGTACACTTCCCTGACGGAATTTACCTTGAGGTGCTCAAGGAAAGCTCAGCGGCTGTAAGTGACAGCAAGGCCGCATCACTGGGCCGTAATCAGGGACAGACAGCCGAGCGCATGTCCCAGACTCACAGTACCGACGGCAAGGCCAGAGGAACTCCGGCCAATCCGGCTGACCAGTCCTCGCCATCAGGTCGCGCTCCTGTCAGGCCGCTCACTCCTGAGGAGCTTGCTGAACTTGAGTACAACTCCGAAAACAGCACCGCTGAAATTCAGAGCGAGTACGCCATCTCCCTGGGCAATTCTAAGCAAAAGCCTGATGACAAGGGAGTAAAGGACATGCTCGAAAAGCGCTGATTCCCCCGTTGCTGCCTGCCTGACGACATGCTGCAGCTTAAGCTGCAGCTACTGCGGCGCTTGCTGCAGGCGCAGCAGCGCCAATACCAGCCCGCCTCCTGTTGACATACAGGCGACGGGCTGTGTTTTTGAGGGCATGCTAGAATAGGCTCTTTAATTTTGCGGCGGCCTGGCGGTACGCTACAGATATGAGTATTCTCTGTATTCTGAGCAGGGCCGGTGCAGGCATGACGGTCATGACTGGCCTTTGTGCTCTGCATGGCGCAGGCGCCGGTGCAGGTGCAGGCGCAGGCGCAGGTATGAATGGATTGCCGTCCTGCCTGTACTGTCTGTACTGTGCAGGCGCTGCACGGGTAAGGCTGTCTGGTGTGGCTGTATTGTGATGATTTTGTGGTACGTCTATGAGCAATAATGAGATTTATAACCTGCCTTCAGTAGAGGGCACCCTGGAGGGAATTTATGGCAGCGGCACCTCTGGCAGGTTCAAGAGTGTAGACGTATGGTTCCTGGAAATGCTCTCATGCAATGCCCCTGACCCTGTGGAAAACTGCAACGCCCTGGGCACCGATCCCTATACTGTTCACGGCTCCCACGAGGACAGGGATGTGCTCAGATATGTGCACTTTATTCCCGGTGCCTGCAGCTGGCATGAGATCAGCCCTTTTACCTCTCCTGCCGATGAGGATGACTTTATTCCGGCCCTGGTCAAGAACGAAATGGTCAGCGAGCCTCAGGATTACGAAAGCGCCCCGCTCTGACCGCCTGGCTGCCTCGAGACTGCCTCGAGGCTGCGATGAGACTGCTTGAGAGCTGCGTAGACGCAGCGTCGCTGGTGCGTAATTGCAGCGCTGCTGCAGCGCAACTGCCCCGACGAGGCCGGTCTGCAGATAAGATTACGGAGCAGGTCCACTTTGAGATCTGGTAGCCAGGCCAAAAAAAGGCCCGTCAGCTTGTCAGCGACGGGCCTTTTTTGATCTGGAGGTTACGGGCGAGCCGGCAGCCGGGTGCTGCTGGCGTGCCCTTTAGCGGCGCTTGATGCCGTAAGCGTTACGGGCCTGGTAGTTGGCGTAATGGCCACCACTGCGGCTGCCTGGCTGAGCCGTTGCTGCAGCTGAGGCTGCGGCGGCACCACCTGCCATGCCAGTATTGTGCAGCTCATTGAGGGTATCAAGCTGGTCCTTGCTTAAGGTTGAGACCGAGTTGAGACCACCGTTTACTACCTGGCTTAACAGGGCTGCCGGATCCTCGTCATCATCCGCAGCTGCAGCTGCATCATCACTCCATGAGGTGCCGCCCTCAATAGTACCCAGAGCCATTGGAGCCATGGACACTACATCAGACATGCCCGGATTCATGGAGGTGGCATGAGAGAAGGCAGAGGTAGCCGGAAGCGGTCTCTCCACAGCGCCAATACTGAGCGCGCCACCTGCCGATGGAGGTGAATCCATCCGGGCAAGAGCCTGCTCTACTGTTGGATAGGAGGCAGAGCGGCCACCGCCACGGTTTGCCCCGGCGATACCGGCACCTGCTGCTTCGGCATGGGCACCGGTAAGCATCTGCAGATCCTCGTCATCAACAGCGTCAGCACCTAAAAGCTGTGCCAGATCCTGAGGGGTACCGTGACCGCCTCCATTCATGGCAGCAGCTCCCTGAGCGCCGCCACGGGCGATGCTGCGACCGGCCGCCGCTGCTGCACCAGCAGCTGCAGCCCAGGCAGAACCGTTACCCACTGGCATTACCGATTCAGCAATGGAGCTTTCAGAGGTAACTGAACCAATGGCTCCAATGGAGCTCTGGTCAGCTGCTCTGTTGCGGCGGGCCCGGGCGCGCTGATCTTCAACAGCTGCAGCGCGGGCTGCATGTGAGTTGCTGTCACGGCCGGAGGCAAGCTTGCTGATCTTCTCACGGTTGGCCTTAACCTTGTCCTCAGGACTTAGCTCGATCACCGGCTCAGCCGGTGCCCTGGCAGAGCTGCCAATGGTAACGCTGTCATCCTCAAGAGCTGAATCAAGGTCAGCGGTAAGGTTGCGCAGATAATCCTGTGAGGTGTTTTCCACGCTCAGAGCCAGTGCTGCAGCTGAAGCGCCCTTGTGCTTGAAGTCATTGAGCACATTGAGCGGATCTTCAACTTCATCGTAGGAAACTGATGAACCGGCTGCAGTCTCACCCTGACTCTGACGGCTGGTAGTGAGCAGCCCCTTCTTCTCGTTTTCACTGATGATGGAATCAGCAAGGCGGTCGATAGCATCGAGATCCTTGTCACTGATTACCTCATCATCTGAAAGGGTAATGCTCTGAGCACGGATACCGTCACCGGCAGCCAGAGAGGAAATATCATCAAGCGAGCGGCCAAAGCTCATCATGGTGTCAGGAACATTAAGTTCCGGCATGTCGCCAGGACGGGCGCCGGCCTCACGCAGCTTGTCTGCAAGAGCAATTTCCTCAGGAACCTCATCAGGAAGCTCGACACCTGCGGTAAAAGTGGTATTACCGGCTACAGCATAGAGATCATTGAGCTCCAGACGGGCCTGACGTGCCACCTCTGGGGAGAATGGATCAGGCTTCTCCTGCATCATGGAGGCAATGATCTGACGCTCATCCTTATCAAGGGCTGATGATGGCTCAGGACTTTCAAGAGCAGCACGCTTGCGTGACTTGCCAGAAGCATTCTTTTTGTTTTTCTTCTTGCCCTTGCGGCTCTTTGCTGAACCTGCCTGTGAGTCTGAGTCGTTCTGGGCGCTGCCTGAGGCGGCATTGCCGGATCGGCCGGTATGACTGTCGCGATCTGATGCAGCTGCGGCGGCCAGAGCAGAGTCGGCGGCAGCCAGCTCCTCTTCGGTAACCGGCAGCTCCAGAGCGGCCTTTTCCTCAGGGGTAAGCAGAGCCTGACGCTGCATTTCAGCCTCATGCTCCATGGCTTTACGCTTGAACTCGGCTGAAGTGTCCTTGATCCTGCCGTCTTCATCAACTTCGTAAATCAGACGCAGCTCATCTTCACTAAGACCGGTATTGGCAGAAATCTCAGCCAGGGAAACACCTGCTTCGATGTACTCATGGGCCTTGTCCAGGGTATCCAGTCTGATACCGGTATTGCCCATTTCCTTCTGCTTCTGCACAAATTCATGATCGTAGATCATGTCTACCACAGGAGCAGACTCTGCAGAGCTTGCATAGTTCTCATTGGCCTGAGACATGTCGCCGGTCATGCCACCTGCCGCACCGGCGCTGTCACCGGCACTGCCTCGGCCAGCCCTGGCAGCTTTGGCTGCATCAGCAGGACTCATATCATGGTTAACAGCCACTCTGAGATCGTCAATATCATCAAGTGACTTGCTTGAGGCATAGTCGATGGTCAGCTGAGTCTTGCCGGTGGCCTCACCCACGCTCTGCTCTGAGCTGAAGGAGACAGCACCATCATCACCATCAGAGCTGATGTCCTCAGACGGGGTAACCTTGCTGTTGCGACGGGTAAATTTCTCAAGAGCCTCAAGGCGTTCCTGATCTTCCTTTCCACCAATATCCTTTGATGAAATCAGGGAACTGTCACCACTTTCCATGGTCCAGCCATCATTGCGATCAGGCTGAGCATAGCTGCCGTTTTTGAGCTGATCTGCGCTGGCAAAAGAGCGCAGCGCCTGACCTTCCTCGGTAATGGCAACAGAGGAAAAATCAGAGCTGTCCTTATCAGGCTGATAACCATTGGAGTGATCAGGACGACCACTGCCCTCAAAGCTTTCAGCCTTGTAGGTGGAGCGCTCACCCTCCTTGAGTCTGTTGTTATTTCTGCGAGCTGAGGATGACTCTTCAGGAGCAATGCCAGACTGAACAGAAAGGATAACCTGAGCTGGTTCCTCAATCACGCGTGCGGCTGCACCGCTCTGAGCAGCAGAGCTGCTCTCATCGCCGCCCTTGCCATCGGCCCCGGCTGCAGCGCCTGCTGCGCCTGCTGCGCCGCCGGCTGTATCCGCCTCGCCAGCTGACCTGTCAGCTGACAGGTCAGCTGCCATGTCGGATTTGTCCGACTTGCTGTCCTTGCCAGACCTGGCGCCCCTGTCGGACTTACGGTTCTTGCGGCCCCTGATGTTCTTATCTGAAAGGTCAGAGCTGTCTGATTTGTCAGCCAGATCAGACTTTTCATCACGGTCAGGCCTGTTGCTCATTCTGAGCTCGTCTACGACAGCTGCAGCCGGATCGTCGCCCATGATATCCATGATTTCCTCAATGGTATCGGCTACAGGATCGCGTGGTTGAGCGTCAGCGCCTGAAGTGTCTGCAGATGATGCTGAGGCTGCAGCATTGCCTGCAGAGGCAGCGCCGTCATTATCTGACTGGGAGACAGCTTTGAGGTCAAGGTCATCGAGCTCATGGAGCATGTCCTGAACTTCGTCACCTGAGAGCACATTGTCTGACATGCCGTCATTGGCTGACAGATTTGGTGATGGCACCGGAGCCTCAAAATCGTCCGAGGCAAACTCAAGGCCATCATTAACCTTAGAGGTAGAGGTGGCCTCGGCAATGACCTCGTCCATGGTGGCATCGGCAATATCGCCAATCTGATCATCAGAAAGGTCGGCCATGTCCTCGGCACTTAGTCCACTCATGCCATCAGCACTTCCATTGTCTGGTAATACCAGATCATCTACTGGTGGCGGAACATGAACTGGAGGTGGAGGGGCCTGCATGCCCTCAGGAATGATCATGTCATCAGGCATGCTCAGATCGTCAACTGAGATATTGCCAAGGTCACGACCGGCGCTGCCCTGTGAGCCACTGCCCATGCCCGGGTCAGCGCTGCCCATGCCAGCGCTGCCGCTGCTCATGGCTGAGGCGCTGTCATCGACGGCACTGAGGGCATCAGCATGATTTACCGGGATAAAGCTGTCGTCATCAGCAGCCTTGATGAAGGCAGTTCCTGATGAGGTACGTTCACCGACAGCCAGCTCAGGCTGCTGATCAGCCTCAGGCTGCTCTAATACGGATTCCTGTCGTGATAAACGTTGCTGCGGGTCGATCTCGACCTGGATGAATTCTGAGTTTGAGGATAAGCCTGGCGTGGGATTCACCTGTTGGCCGGAACCATAAACCTGCCCCTGTGGGGAGCCATATGGCATGTTCTGGTCGGCAGCAAAGGAGCCCATTTCGGCATTGTTCTGGGAATAGTTGTTGTTAATTCCCAGAGGATTCATAGGATCGCGGCCGCCATTGTAGAAAGGCTGGCCTGGCTGAGGCTTGCGACCCTGATTCTGGCCACGGTTCTGCCCCTGACCGCGACCCTGTCCCTGACGGCCCTGACCACGGCTCTGAGCCCCCTGCTCGTTGCGGGCATTGTTCATGTGCTCGCCAATGGTGGCCGGAGCGCCTGAAGTGTCCAGGCTGTTAAAGTCAGTACGGGCTACCAGACGTGCAATATCTGAGGCAGTCTGGGCAAAGGCGGCATCATTAACCAGATCGTCATCACCACCACCCTGGCTTTCAGTGCCATCAGGTGGCATAAAGATGCCATTGGAACTCTGATTGAAAGCTTCGTCAGCGGCCATGTATGCCTGCTCTTCATTCTGGGCATACATGTTCTGATTGCCATAGCTCTGCTGACGCAAAGGTTGCTGAGTGTCCATGTTCATGGAGGCGCGCATGGACGTGTCACTCTGGCCCATGTCGCCATGGGAGCCGCCGGACTGAATATTGCCAATCAGATCCTTGACCGAGGATACTGATTCGACCAGAACCTGCTGCTCCTTGATAATGCTTTCGTAATAACGCTGCTGCTCGGCACCGATATCAGCGATCTGACGGTTCATGCCCTCAATGGTTTCCTTGAGGTTATGCTCGTTACCCTCTTCATCAACATAGGTAATGGAAGACAGATCGCTTACGGAGGAACCGCCCTCAAGACGACGACGGCCAAAGAGCTCGTCGAGCGACTGCTCGGCGTCCTTAAGCGCAACTTCTGACTGAACAAGACGTTCCTGCATCTCCTCCATGGCACCTTCGATGCGGGAAGCACGCCTGTTATTCAGGATAAAGGCTGCCAGTAACAGGAGCAAAACAACTATCAGGCCGCCCACGAGATAAATTGAGAGCAGGCTCATTCCGCTGCTGGTCATGTCCATCAGAATTTTCCTATAAGTCAGCTTTCCGAAACTGCACCGCCTTATCCTGGCGGTACTGGCTGACTGTACAACCTAAACCAAATACTCCAAAGCCGGTCTGTCACGGTTAAGAAGTGACATTGACAGGAACCAGGCAGTGAAGCCCTTTCAATCTCTCTTAGAATTGACAGGTTCTGTATCACCATATCGATACAAAAACCAAAAGCAGGATATACCTGCAAGCGCCTCAGTATACCACAAGCCCCCAGTTATCAAGCCTTTTAAGCCTTATGGCACTGCCGATACGCAGATGTGATCACATCTTAAGCGCACAGGGCCACGGACTGACTGCGCGTCTACGGTGACCGCACTCCCGGAACCGGATCTCCTGCCTGTCAGGGCCTGTCTGCGCCGCCTGTTGCCCGTCGTGGAGGCTTTCAGCCATAAAGGCTGTGGACTGGCCGCGCGCCCCGGCGGGAAGGCCGGCGCAGCGCGCTGCGCGCGGGGCAGCTTCATCACCGGTATGAGACTCTCTGGCGACAGGGAATGAAAATGGGGGCCCATAATGACGAAAGGCTCCACGACCGGTGAGGTCATGAAGCCTTCCTGATGCAGCTCCTGGCCCGGCCTGTGGCAGGCAAAGCCCGTGGCAGTCAGGAGCGATACAGGTCCTTATTAGTTGGAGATGTTGGCGATGTCCTGCCACTCTTCCTCGGAAAGGAGCTTGTATAAATCGATGAGAATTAAGAGGTCATCATCACGGTTGCATACACCGCAGATGAACTTGGCGCTCTCCTCGGTACCGACGTTTGGAGTGTCGTCGATATCGGCGGTGTTGAGGTCTACTACCTCGGCAACGGAGTCAACCAGAATGCCCACAACCTGACGCTCAGACTCGATGATCATGATACGGGTGTTGTCGGTAACCTCTGATGGAGGCAGACCAAAACGCATACGGGTGTCGATAACAGATACTACGTTACCACGCAGGTTGATAATGCCCAGAACATAGGCAGGAGCACCTGGAACAGGAGCAATGTCGGAGTAACGTAATACTTCACGAACCTGCATTACGTTTACGCCATAGATTTCCTTGTCCAGCTGGAAGGTAACCCAGCGTAATACCTCACCCTGGTTGTTGTTATCAGGATCGTAAATTGAGGTAGAAGTTGCTGCATCATTAGCCATTTTTGAAAAATCCTCTAAACACAATCTCCAACCGCGATAACAAGCTGGTGGAGACGAACTGATGATTGCGCAGGGTGCTGCGCACTGGCTACCCGTCAGGCTGATTAGTCAGCTCTGGTCTAAAGGCACCTTATCAGTTTGCTTTGACTGTGCCCTCAGGCACAAAACATGTGACCATGCAGACCGCAGTATCAGTCCAGCTGAAAGTCAATATTCTGATTATATCTTAGTTGCCGGAATTTTACCGGTAATAACGCATAATTTGCAAATCCCTGCGTGCACAACCCGCAAAGTTATCGCTATTGCGCCCCGGTTCTAGTTACAGGCTGGCCCGGTTTGAACTCCCGACATAAGGCCATATGCCCCTCTGGCAACTAAAGCGTTCAAACAGCCCTGCAGCAGCTCAGTCACGAGGCTGCAGCACCTCGGCTACGCATCAGCTGAGCTTCGCTGCTGCCAGGCGAACATGCGCATCGCCTGAGCGGCTGACGCGTCCGCATGCGACTGACAGCCAGTGCGCGTGTGCCTGATGGCACAAGGCGCTACCGCTGCGGCTGACGGGCCACGGCGCTACCGCTGCGGCTTATGGCCTGAGCCAGTCTTAACGGGCGGCCGGAGCTGTGGCATTTTGGTCGCGCTTATTGCTCTCGGTTTCTTCCTTGGACTTGAGGTTCTTGTAAAGATCCTCAATGTCAGCGCCGGCCTCAAACAGAGCAATCAGGGACTGAACATGCAGCACGGCGCACTTGTCGGAGGTAACGATACCGGCAAGCCATGGACGGTTGCCTGGAATTTCACGCCACTTGATCTGAGAGCTGGTAAGAGTACGGTTACCCTCAAGAACATCACAGCCAATGGACCACTCGGTGTTACCAAGGGAAATCAGATATGGATACTTGTCAGGGCTGTCGTTGATCTCAGGCATAACCCAGCGCAGCGTATCTACGATATTGATCTTGTCGCCACGGACATCGGTAATACCCATAAACCAGGATGGCTTGCCAAAGAGCTGAGTAATCTTGTCGCATTCGAAAATGCCACCAAGATCGATAAGTGGAACGGCAAAGCGTACGCCCTGTACAAGGAAGAAGAGCACCTGGAACTGCTCGCCCAGATCGACATTCTTCCACTCGGCAGCAATGGCCTCGAGCTTTTTGGCCATGCGCTCCTGAGCCAGCTGCTGAGGGGTCTTGACCACCTCGGCCTCCTGCTTTTTGGCAGCCGCAATAACTGGAGCCGGTGCAGCGACAGGAGCTGGTGCGGCAACAGGAGCTGCAACCTCAACGGCAGGAGCCGGTGCGACAGGGGCCGGGGCAACTTCAACCTTGACCTCTGGTTCGGCCGGGGCAACTTCAACCTTGACCTCAGGCTCGGCCGAGGCAACTTCGACCTTGACCTCAGGCTCGGCCGGGGCAGCTTCGACCTTGACCTCTGGTTCGGCCGGGGCAACTTCGACCTTGACCTCAGGTTCGGCCGGGGCAACTTCAACCTTGACCTCAGGCTCGGCCGGGGCAACTTCAACCTTGACCTCAGGCTCGGCCGGGGCAACTTCAACCTTGACCTCTGGCTGCTCGGTCTTTACTGCTGTTTCAGCGTCGGTGTCGACCTCAACTGTTGCCAGCAGGCGCTGGAGGCTGTCTGAATCTGCAGGAGTTGCGTACTCAAGAGTAGACTCTTCGGTACGGGTATGAGTAACAGGCTGTGGCTGAGGCTCTGGAACTGCAGAGCTGCCTGCTGATGCAGCAAGGGCGGCCTGAGCGGCGGCGGCGGCTGACTCAGCAGATGATGCCGATGCCAGAGTGGCTGCGGCTGCTGCGTATTCTGCAGCGGCTTCAGCTGCTGCAGCTGCAGTATCCTGATTGATACTGTCTGAAGATGAAGCAGATAAGGTGGACTGGGCCTGAATATTTTGATGAGTTACAGCTGGCTGTGGAGCAGAGTCAGGCATTGGCACCGGATCTTTGTGCATTTGCAGGCCTTCTCTGAGAGCCTCTTCAGGACTCATGCCCTGAGCCTCTCTCATGGCTGCCTCTCGGGCCATTTCGCTCTGAACGGCAGCAAGCTCACTTTCAGCACGGGCGACAAGGGCACTGTGTACTGAAGTTGCAACAGCTGCAGCTGCGGCGGCACTAGGAGCGTCCTCGGCTTCAGTTACGGCCTGAGCCGCTTCAGCGGCCTCTGATGCAGAGCGGGCTGCCTCGGCTGCGGCAGCGGCTGCAGCAGCAGCTTCAGCGGCAGCACGGGCTGCTGCAGCGCGTTCAGCCATGGCTGTTAAGGATACAGGACCACCCAGCACAGGATCGGCAGGAGGCGGGGCCAGCTCAGGATCAATGGCTCCCATGGCATCCATGGTGTGCTGCTCGGCAGCGGTAAACGGTGCTTCTGGCTCAGGAGTTTCTTCGGCAGCTGCGCTGTGACCGGAATGGATGGCGGCATTGGCACTTTGCAATACCTGCCTGTTGGACTCAGCACTGTATGCTGACTCCTGCGCAGGTACGGCTGCGAGATCTCCAGCCTCTGACTGGATTTCACCGTCGAATTCCTGGTCATCTACATCAGCCAGCATTTGCTGGAAGTAGGCGATTAGAGTCTCCTCTTCGCGATCGTGATGACTTGCTGACATCCAAACACTCCTTGAGTGATCCCCTCGGGGATCTCCGAAAGTAAAGCTGTTTCCGGGATTGCTAATCCCTGCAGTCATGAAAATCTGGTCCAAGATTCCTGACTGGAAAACTGTTCTGTTGTATTGCTCAGGGCTCATCAGGCCCTGCATTCAAGCTCTTTAAGGCAGCCTGACTGCCATGGTGGTGCTCATGCGCTGTCCCGATACTGTCAGGAAAACTCCTGAGATGACAGTTACCGGACCGCTGCTGCAACAGCCGCAGGCACCAGCTTCAAAGCTGTGTGAATCTGATTTTCGCCGTCACAGATCTCAGGAGGTAACCAGCAGATCTGTGCAATTTTGTCCATGTCCCACTGACGTGGGTGATTGCCCTGTGCCCCCATAAAATGCGCCCTGTGCATTGCCCTGCTCTGACATTGCGCCACCGCCGCTTTGCGGCGCGGCATAGCTGCCGGGTTGCTGTGCCTGTTGGCCCCCGCCGGGCTGCGTACTCTGCACTTTGCAGCGTTCTGCACATTGCCGGGTGCAACCCACTTTGCTGCGTACACTGCGCTTTGCTGCTTGCCCTGCGCATTGAAGAGTGCCATAAGCCTTGCTGCGTGGACAGACTCTATGAGGCAAGAGTCATTCAGGGATCAGGAGAGGCTTGAGGTCAGCAGGTATGAGACATGCCGTTATGCGCTCAGTCCCCTGCCAGGTCAGATCTGTGCTGGCATGTACTGGAGACGCTCGACCATCTCCATAAGTCTTGGGGTAACTTTCTGAGGGCTGCGCTCGAGCTCCTGCTCTACCAGGTTCTTAAGCAGACGGTGGTAGGCGACGGCGCCCTGGCGGGTCTCATCCATAAGCGGCAGTGGCAGACGCTTTGCAGATGACTCACGGAAAGACACATCAACAGGAATGCTCTCCTGCCAGATATGATCACTGTAGTGAGTCTTAAGATAGCTCAGGCTCTGTACTGAGGCCTTGGTACGACGGTCGTACATGGTAGGAACAATAAGGTATTCAAAATGAACGCTCTTATTGGCACGCTGCATGACGGTAAAGGTTCTGACCATGCCCTCGAGGCCCTTGAGAGCAAGGAACTCAGTCTGGGTTGGAACAATAATGGTGGAGCTGGCTACCAGAGCATTAACCATAAGAGCGCCCAGAACTGGAGGACAGTCGACCAGGACTACGTCATAGCAGTCTTCAATCATCTTGAGAGAGCGGGCCAGAATACGACCTACACCCTGGCGGCCTGACAGATGGCGGTCAATGGTGGCCAGAGTCATGGAGGCGGCAATGAGATCCAGACCGTCATGAGGAGTATGAGTGATACAGCCAAGAATGCCCTCACGAGTGAGATCCTTCATGGCATACAGATCAAAGAGATTATTCTGCTCGAGCCTGTCGTCCTCATAACCAAGATATGAGGTCAGGGAGGCATGAGGGTCGGTATCGACCACCAGTACGCGGAGCTTTTCTTTATGCAACCAGCCAGCGAGTGTTGCCACCGTGGTTGTCTTGCCCACACCACCCTTCTGACTTGCAACTGCCCAAACTAACACTGATAACTCCTGAAATTAATTAAAACCAAGGTCGATGACTTATGCACGGGCCAGTCGGCCCAGGTTATTGAGTTTCTCTTATCGCAAACGCGGCTGCAGCAGGCTCTGCCTGCACTGCCTGCCACTGCAGCACGGCTGCAGCAGCTTATGAAGCGGCTACAACGCCGCCTGTGGAGCGCCAATGATGCGGCTATGACGCAGCCTGTGGAGCACCTGTGACGCGGCTATGACGCAGCCTGTGGAGCACCTGTGACGCGGCTATGACGCGCCTGTGGAGCGCCAATGATGCGGCTATGACGCGGCCTGTGGAACGCCTGTGGAGCACCTGTGACGCGGCCTGTGGAGCGGCTATGACGCGGTTTAAGGCGCGGCTCTGGCGCTTGTGGCATTCCTGGTGACTTTCGGACCTGATGTCCGTGCCACGCTCTGATGCCTGTGTAATGGTATTGCCAGGGATACTGTCACATATGCATATTCACAGCCTTGAGTCTGCGCTTTGGATCACGCAGGGCCTATTTTAACAATATCGGCCTGATACTAGCGCCCCATTGCCCATAAAGATCAAAAAAATCGCCTGTCCTGATACTCCTTGACCTGAAAGCTGGTACACGTTGATTGTCTTAACAGGCTTAGGTCACACAGATACGGGCTCAGGCAAGGATGCACAACCGGCCCTGCAGCCCGGTAAGACGGAAGCTGCAGCTATTGGGCCGCTCGGACCGCTCCTCTGAGCACCTGCTGGTGCAGGTGACAAGTCCGGCCTGAGCCTGTGAGCCGCCTCAGCGGCCAGCCGGTGTATGTCCAGGCGGGATTTTGGTGCAGCGCCTGGGCTGCACAGTGGAAACAGATTTAGGATGGAGGGAAAGGTACTGGCATGTCACAGCGCAAATCAGCTGCATGCTCAGACCGGTGCTGAGAATAAAGTTGACAGAACTCTGGCCACGACTGCCACTGATACACATGCGTCCATGAGGCGACTGCCTGATGGCCTGGTGCCGGGTGGAGCAAGCCGTGTGGCGCATGCTGAGACGACGGTGGCGACTGCCCGATGGCCTGGTGCAACGCGGCGCCAGCCGTGTGGCGCATGCCGCCACGGCTGTGGCGGCTGCCCTATGGCCAGGTGCCCGGTGGCATAAGCAGGCCCGCAGCCAGTCAAAGTGCTGTCAACTGTACTCTAAACACAAAGGGCGCTGCCTTGCGGCAGCGCCTGTTGAAAGGGCTGAATGTGATTACTCACCCTGTTGATCGAAAGGCAGACCTACATCACCATTTGGTGGTGGGACTTCCTCCGGAACAGCCTCGTCTACAGCACCAGCATCAGGACCAAGAGGCTCGGCCTTGAATGATACTGAACCGTCAGTATTGGACTGGAAGCTGAAGCCGCCCTGACCGGCACGGCGGGTCGGAATAATACGATCGCTGTTGCCTGGTACGATAGCCAGAGTTTCAGGCTTTAAGGCCTCACGGGAGATGGCAATAACTACTCTGCGGTTCTGAGCACGACCAGCGCGGGTTGCGTTGGAGTAGAAAGGAGAGTACTGACCGAAAGCCTCTGCAGCCAGACGCTTAGGATCGATGCCATTAGTCTCCAGTTCCTGCAGTACATTGATGGCGCGGCGTGATGACAGCTCCCAGTTGTTGCCGTAGATAGCACTTGGAACAAAGGTGTTGTCAGTATAACCACGTACACGAACGTAGTTGTTCACATCCTTAAGGGCATTGGCAATGGTGGCAATGACCGGACGGGAACGGGTCAGAATGGAGGCTGAGTTGTTGGCAAACAGCAGTGATGAGGAAATGTTGATGGTGATCCAGTTAGGGTCATGCTCAACAATAATCTCGTTGTTTAAGCCTTCATCATTAATGGTCTCGGAAATGGAGCGCATTAAGGAGTCAAAAGGCTGGCCGCTTGGGTTTTCACCCTCAAGCTCGCTCTCGGCTGGGCCAATACCGCCTTCACCGGTTTCATCGAGCTTGCCGCCGGCAGTCATACCGGAGCTGCGGTCGGTTTCTTCGTCTGGAGTTACATTGGTCTTGGAGCCGGCTGTTGGCTTGCTGACCTCAGATACGTCCAGATCACCCTGAGTAATGGCCTCAGCATCTTCATCAGAGTTGGAGGTCTGCTCGGTAGCACCGGCATCCTCAAGGCTTTGCTGGGTGATACCAAAGTCCATAACACCGCCGCCGCCCTGGGCCTGAGACTCAACTTCGCCCTTGGCGCTGGCAGCAGAGGCCAGTGAGGCGTCAGCCATCAGATTGGCAACCGGACCTGGCAGAGCAATAACGCCAGGCACGGCTGACACCATGCCCATTTCACTGAAGGATGCCATCAGTCCCTTAATCATGGACTGGGCGTCTACAGACTTGGCCATAGCGAAGGAGTAGAGCACCACGAACACGGCAAACAGCAGTGTCATGAAGTCAGCATAAGATACCAGCCAGCGCTCAAGGTTTTCGTGAGGCGGATGTTTCTTCTTTCTAGCCATTTTTTAAATCCTGTTCATGCCCGCATTTCGCCTCGGTGTGTTACCACCGGGCTGTCCTGCTAGCTTGATAAAGCATCAGGACTACCTGATTAATCAGGGCTCTTGCTTGTCCTAAAGACATGGCCCTGATGCTTTTTCTCTTGCGGGGGTTGTCCCTGTTACCGCTGAACCTGAAAGCTTATGGCCGCAGGCTCATGGTGGAGACATGAGACTGACAGTACAGACTTACTGTCAGCTGTGGGTTAAGCACAGCTTCGGTGTCCTGACCGTTCAGTGTACTGAACGGCAGTCAGTCCCGAAGAAGGTCAGTCACAATCAGTGACTATTCACCATTAAGGTTGCCTGTGTAAACACCGATACGGCGCTTGAGCATCAGGGTATTCTCGGCACTGGCGATTGATACAAGGCCCTCAAGGGTCATGTACTTGTACAGAGCGATTTCAGCGTTAATGGCGCGAATACGGTTGGCAGCAGGAATAAGGAAGGCGTTAGCACCGGCCACACCGTAAATGGTGGCCACGAAGGCTACGGCGATGGCAGGACCGAGCAGGTCAGGACGATCGAGCAGGGACATGGCGTGAATCAGACCAAGTACCGCGCCCACGATACCCATGGTAGGGAAGTAACCGCCCATGGCTTCGTAGAACTTGGCGTTAGGCTCGAGCTTCTGCTGCTCAAGTTCAATGGCGTTTTCAAGGAGGGCATACAGAGCATCCTTATCCACACCGTCCACAATCATCTGAATGCCGGTACGGGTGAAGTCGTCATTGGCAGATGCTACGGAGTTTTCCAGAGCCAGTGGACCCTGCTGACGGGCCACGGTGGACATGCCGGCAAGCAGGTCACCCTGAGACTGGAAGTTAAGACGTGGAGGGGTAATAAGCCATAACATGTGCTTGAAAGCGCTGAGCAGCTCCTTGATGGAGAACTGCACGACACAGGCAGAAAGGGATGCACCTGCTACCACCAGTGCTGCTGGCAGGTTAACCAGAGCAGATGGATGAGTACCTTCGAGCAGCATTGTTGCGATAATGCAGCCTACCGCTAAAAATAAACCTACTAAATTCATAAAATTTTCACACCGAACAAAGCTCGTTGATCAACACAGCCCGGCGCCGGAGCGCTGGCCTGCATGCAAGCCGGCATTGGCTGTATCACAGAACTGCTTTTACCTCTCCACCCAACCGGAGCTTAAAGGAACAGACAAAAACATACTGTCATACATCAGAACAATGTCCCGGGGTCTCCTCAGTCAATATAACCAAAAGACAAAACAGGGCATACCAGACCTCTTTAAGCAGCAAGAGCAAGCTTAAAGTGTTGATCCCCCCCCTGGTCACTTTCGTGACGCGCTGTGCCGAAGCACCTTTGCCAGTTCATGTAAGACAGGCAAGGACCTGCTCTTTCACTCCCTGACGAAATCTGCTCAGAGCTTGTCTGAGTAAGGCTGCAATGACACCTTTACGGCACCATTCAAAAAGCAAAGCTGCCAGCAAAGCAGCGCAGTACCGTCAGCAGCCATAATGAAATCTGTATTTAAGTCAGTTCCTGAACATCTAATCAATTATGCACCTTTGAGGGGCACGATATACGGATATGGTCCCTCAAGCTCCGTCTGCATGGGTCACCAAAGCTCAGGCGGCATGGGAACGGTCTCTACTTATAATTTGACAGCAGAGCGCACTGAAATTACAAGTCAGGAATCACTAACGGCTCACAGGCATAAAAAAGGCAGTCACTCATGAAAAACAGCTGTAATTTATCAGTCTGATAAATTGCCTTAATTCCCTGCAGAGCGCATCAGAATGAGACTTTTTAAGATGCTTTGCTAATTTTATGCCAGGGACTTAGCCAAAAAATTTACAAGCAAATAATAGCATACCGGCTGGATCCAAGAATTACAGCACTCCCGGAACATGCGCACGATCAGCAATTCTTAAAGCAATTCACCATAATGGGACAAAATTCCCTGTCATGCGCACGCCTCACTTCAAGACAGTAGCGCACATCTGAGTACCTCAAGCATTTAACTGTACCGGCCTGACTGGCCCTGGGCAGGCCGACCGGTCAGGCCCGGCCAGCCTGGAAGGCTCAGTACCTCACCGGCCCCTCAGTCACGGTGAACTTAAAGCCAGTGCTATGATCTGGTCAGGTCCGCGTCTGCGGATGAAAGTGCTGGTCCATAACTGACGAAGCCCGCAGCCGGATATCCGGTTGCGGGCTTCGTTATGTTGATGCCAGGCTCCCTGCCTTGGCAGTCTGTGACTGAGCGGGCTATGCTCAGAAGCCTGTGACTGAGCAGCCTGTGCTCAGCAGACTGTGCCTGGGCAAGCTGTGCTCGGGCAGGCTGTGCCCGGGCAGGCTGTGACTGGGCCGGACCTGACATTAAGGCCTGCCCCTGTTCACGGAGCTTAAAGGCAGCTGCGCATTAGCGGCGCATTTCCTGGACAATGCAGTCTGCAAACTTGTCCAGAGGCAGGATCTGATCAGCCAGACCTGCATTTACAACAGCCTGAGGCATGCCGTAAACAACGCAGGTGTCCTCGTTCTGAGCCCAGACCACGCCGCCCTTACCGCGCAGCATACGACAGCCTTCGCAGCCGTCGGATCCCATGCCGGTCAGGATCATTGACAGTACCTTACCGCCGTAAATATTGGCAATGGAAGCAAAGGTAACATCAACACAAGGATGGTATACCACACGTGGGTCAGCTGGCAGAATGCGGGTTCTGGTCTTGCCGGCTCCGCGATCGAGAATCATCTGGCGTCCGCCTGGAGCGATGTAGACATGACCTGGCTCGAGAACCATGTTGTCCTGGGCTTCAACCACCTCGTTCTGGCTCATGCCGTTAAGACGCTGGGCAAAGGTGCTGGTAAAGGAAGCTGGCATGTGCTGAACGATGATAACTGGAACATCCAGACGTGGCAGCTTGGGAATGATGTTCTGCAGGGCAACCGGGCCGCCAGTGGAAGAACCGATGGCTACCAGGTCATGAGACTTGCCGGAAACCTTGAAATTGGTGGATACACCCTTGGCAGCGCCAAAGCTGAACTGAATGGCGGCTGCTGGACGACCCTGATTTACTGAGCTGATGGAAGAGTAAATCTTGTCGAAATCGTCCTTGACGCGAGGAGAGGCTGCGGCAGCAGCAGAGGTGAATGTACCTGATGCCGGGGTGGCAGATGCAGGCTTGCTCAGAGTGCTGGTGGTGCCTGCTGATGACAGACCTGGACGGGCAGTGCCCAGTGTTGAGGTTCGTGCAGTTGCAGAGGTGGCACTTCCAAAAGCACCTGGACGTGCTGCAGTGCCTGCTGAGCTGGCTGAGGCTGCTGGACGTGACAGCGGGGCTCTGCGGATATGAGAGCGGGCAACAGCCTTGATGTTGGAGCGCAGGGCGTTAAGAGCATCTTCGCGACGGTGGGCAATATCGTCGAAGTTCTTAGGCATGAAGTCGACAGCGCCAGCCTCCAGAGCCTTAAAGGTTGAGTTGGCACCTTCAAAGGTCAGAGAGGAGAACATGAGAATTGGAGTAGGGCACTTGTTCATGATCTCCTGAACTGCAGTAATGCCGTCCATAACAGGCATTTCTACGTCCATGGTGATGACATCAGGCTTTAAGGACATGGTCATTTCGACACCTTCCTTACCGTCCTTGGCCTCGCCGACTACCTCAAAAGCAGGATCGCCTTGAATAATCTCAGTAAGTCTTTTTCTGAAGAAGGTAGAGTCATCAACGATGAGTACCTTAATTGCCATAAGAACCTCTTAAATCTACGACCTGCCATGGGCAAGCGGCCCACGGGTCTGCAACGGCTGCCATCTCTATGCCTGAAGCGCCAGGATGGAGCGTATTCTGATAAATATACAAAGCATCAAACCACACACAGCTATAGCGGTCGATACCCTGCTCCTTATAGTCAATGGTTTTAGACTGTGTCAGTGCTGGTGTTCCCAAAGCTGACTTTAAGTGATGGCAGCCCGGCATCTGTCCGGCTGGCTCACAGGTCAAGGCAACTTCAGAGCGATGCACACAGAATCTGAAAGAAAACTTTGCGGCCTTTGCGGCCAGTTTTTTAACAGTTAACAGTGCCCATGACAGGGTGCTGCTGATTGAAAAACAGATGCGGAACCTGTTTGCTGATCTTAATCCTTACGACTGTCAGACCATTGGAACATTATACAGCTGAATCAATTTGAATTAAGTAAGCAGGCCTGCTATTGCCTAAAAAAGGCAAAAGCTCCCTGAAGTACACTTCGGCTCCCTGCAATTGAGACACAGAATAAAAATCATCACACACGGGTACAAAACCACTTAACCGCTCGTGCAAATCACAATGCAGGCACGTGATCCGTCCTGCGCTGCTGTATTGCTGCAACAGAGCGCACCTTTGCATACAGAGAAAGTGAAACCTGAAATGGACCGCCCTTATGTCTGAACAGATTCAGCAGGTTCTGCCTGCCTAAACATGTGTGACAGAGCAGATTCAGGTAGTAACGCAGTTTTAGCAGGCGGCACTTACTAAAAGCAACATTATCTGCAGGTTCTGCCCGCAAAATAAGACTCAGCTGTCGCGCGGCCTGACTGACGCTGATTTCCCCTTATGATTAAAAGGAATGAATACAGGTGATGTGTTTGACTGTGCATTTTATGGCTGATAAGCCATTACTGCAATGGTGTGTATATCGGCAAGGATATGCACGGCTTAAGTTACATTGCCAGACTTTAAAGCAAAAAGTCCATAAAGCCGGGCTTTTGTACACTTAAGATACGCCATTATGGGAAAAATAGCAGCTTTGTGTATCTATCTGAAAATTTTTATTGATACAGACATACAACGCCTGATAGAAGAACGGTTTGTGCTTTAGGCCTATAAATACGGGCTCCCGCATATAAGACATGATATATGACCAGTTGTCCGCAGCACTGTTCTGCAATACTAATCTGCCCACGTCTGGGCCCACTCCCAGCTCAGCCACTTTGTCTATGGGCTGCTAAGCCAATTTGGCTGTCTCCTGGTTGCAATACAGAGCCATATCGGGGCCAGAAGCACGAAGCCCGCGCTTATTGTGTTGGCCGCCCAGCATGGCTCCCTGCAATGCCCCAGCACGGCGAACACCTATGCGTGGCGGCTGCATATGTGCCGGAGGCTGCCTATGCGCAGGAGGCTGCATATGCATGGGGGCTGCACATGCGCAGGAGACGGCCTATGTGAGGGGCTGCCTATGCGTGGGAGGCGGCATATGCGTGGGGCTGCACATGCGCAGGAGACGGCCTATGTGAGGGGGCTGCCTATGCGAGGGGGCGGCATATGCGTTGGGCTGCACATGCGCAGGAGACGGCCTATTCGTGGGACCGGGCCGTGCCTGGCTTGAACGGGTGGCGGGGTATGGGCGATTTCTGTAAAGCGGAGGTAATTTTCCTGGCTGGCTTGGGGAAATATATTGACAATCTTATGATCTATTTAAATATGTTGATACATATGAACAGCAGACAAAATAAAAGAGAGGTCTCAAAGAAACCTCTCTTTTCCAGCACAACAGTATGTTGTGCCCTAAATTGCAGTTAAGTCTGTTAGGTCCGGGGGATCCCGGACCGGCAGCTCGGCTCTGGCGGCTTTGCTGCCTGGCTCCGACCAGGGTCGGAGCCTGTATCGGGTTTAGAAGCGATTGCCGCCTTTGCGTGCATAGGCGCGGATCAGACCTGGAATATCCAGAATCAGAGCGATACCACCGTCGGAGGTGATAGTAGCGCCGGACATGCCCGGGGTATGACGCAGTAAGCTGTCTAAAGGCTTAATCACAACTTCTTCCTGACCTACCAGCTCGTCAACAACGAAGCCTACCAGGTTGGAAGCAGGTACCTGTACCAGCACGATATGAGCCTTGCCAGTGAGGTACTCAGAAATGTTGGTATTTTCAAACCACTGCTTGAGGAAGAACAGAGGAACAGCCTTGTCACGGATGATGACGGTGTTCTGTCCATCCACATTACGCATGGATGATAAATCCAGGTAGAAGATTTCGGAGACCGAAGTAAGAGGCAGCGCAAAGGTCCGACCGGAGATCTGTACCATCAGGGTTGGCAGAATAGCCAGGGTTAATGGAACCTTAATCTCAATGGTAGTGCCCTTGCCAACCTCGGAAAGCACACGTACAGAGCCGTTGAGCTTGGAGATATTGGTCTTTACCACGTCCATGCCCACACCACGACCGGAAATATCGGTAATCTCGGTGTTGGTTGAGAAACCAGGGGCAAAGATCAGGTTGTAGGCCTCCTCATCAGAGATGCGGGCTGCACCCTCCTCGTCAAGAACACCTTTGCGAATAGCAGTCTGACGGAGTTTGTCCGGATCCATACCGGCACCGTCGTCAATAATACGCAGCAGAATATGGTCACCCTGCTGGGCAGCTGACAGAGTTACGGTACCTGTAGCAGGCTTGCCATTGGCAGTACGATTGTCTGGAAGCTCAATACCATGATCACAGCAGTTACGAACCATGTGAATCATTGGATCGGCCAGAGCGTCAACCAGGTTCTTATCGAGCTCGGTATCCTCACCTTCCATGACGAGGTTAATCTGCTTGTCGAGCTTACGGGCAAGGTCACGAACCAGTCGTGGGAAGCGTCCGAATACCTTCTTGATTGGCTGCAGACGGGTCTTCATTACCGAGCCCTGAAGGTCAGCAGTGACCACATCAAGGTTGGCGATGACCTTGTTCATCTCCTGATCGGAGCGATGAGCAGCTATGGACACCAGACGGTTACGTACCAGTACCAGCTCACCTACCATGTTCATGATGTCGTCCAGCACCTTGCTGTCCACACGCATGGTAGTTTCAACGTCACCGGCAGCACCTGCTGCGGCATTGTTGCCACTTCTTGGGGCCTTGGTGGCGGCGGCGATCTTGGCCTGAGCACCAGTAAGCTTCTTTTCAGGCTGAGCAGGAGCTGCCGGAGCGGCTGCAGCTGGAGCAGCTGCAGGTGCGGCGGCCTGAGCAGCAGCCGGAGCAGCAGCCGGAGCAGTTGCAGGTGCGGCGGCCTGAGCAGCAGCCGGAGCTGCGGCTGGCTGCTCGTTATGACCGGCAGCCTGAAGCATCTTGTCAAATTCGACGTCAGTCGCGTCTACAGAACCACTGGCAGCTGGGGCAGCAGCGTCACCTGCCTCACCCGGAGCATGACCCTTACCGTGAAGCTGATCGAGCAGAGCTTCGAACTCTTCTTCAGTAATGTCATCAATGCTGCCCCCGCTCCCTGACTCAGCTGCAGCTGCTGGAGCAGGTGCAGGTGGTGGTGGTGGAGGTGGCGGAGGTGGTGGTGGCGGAGCGGCTGGCTCAGGAGCAGGTGCGGCAGCTGCCGGAGCAGCACCGCCACCGGAGCCCTTGCCGTCAGCAATGTCATGCAGACGGGTAATTAATTCCTGAGGGACAGGCTCTAATGGCTCACGGTTCTGAACAGCGGTAAAAAGACGGGTGATTTCGTCATAAGCCTGCAGAACAGCGTCCGATGACTCGGCGTTAAAGGTGATTTTGCCGTTACGCAGCATGTCGAACACGTTCTCAGCTGCGTGGCAGATGTCTACCAGCTCGTTTAACTCAAGGAAGCCGGCACCGCCCTTAACTGTGTGGAAGCCTCGGAAAATAGAGTTTAAAAGGTCCTTATCATTAGGAGTCTTCTCAATCTGGACAAGCTGCTCATCGAGTCGCTCAATGATTTCGCCTGCCTCAACCAAGAAGTCCTGTAGTATCTCCTCATCCATCTTCTACTCCTAAAAGCCGAGACTTGCGAGTAAGTCGTCCACTTCGTCCTGCGAAGCAGCGGCAGTATTTGCCTCAATTTGACTATCAAGAGCTGGACCCTGGGCCTCAATTGCTTTCTGCTTGAGTCTTTCCTGATCTTGCTCAGGTGTGTACTGGCCGAAGAAGCGTAAGAACTCAACGAGCTTACCCTCTACCTCAGTAACCAGGCCGATGACTCGCTGAATCATCTGACCGGTAAGATCCTGGAAGTCCTGAGCCATGAGGATCTCATTTAACTGATTGGACAGATCTGAGGCGTCTTCTGCGGTCTTCTTTAAAAGATCGTCAATACGATGGCATAAAAATACGAACTCGAAGCGGTCAATGCGACCGTTCATCAGATGCTTCCAGATTGGCATAAGATCATCGATGGATGACTTTAATGCATAGGCAATTGGAGTACATCTGTCTACTGCATCCAGAGTACGGGTTGCGGCCTTGTCCGTTACAGAGATGATGTAACGGAGACGCTCGGATGCGTTAGGGATCTCTTCGTCAGTGATCTCACGTAATCTTGGATCGTAAGCAAACTTCTGCACTGCCGTGTGAAGATCACGGGTCAGATAGCCTACCTGCTGATAGAAGCTTTCTTCATGCTGCTGCGTAATGGCAATCAGCTTACTGTCAGCTTCCTTTTGCATGCCAGCCTGCAGCAGCATTACAATTTCCTCAGCATCAGCCAGAGTAATGAGAGGCTTGTCGCTCTCCTGTAACATTGCGTCGGCCTGGTTTAAATCGGACATTTACCGCTCCACCTTCAGTTAAGCTTCACCACCATCAAGGCGCTCGAAGATCTTGTCGAGCTTGCCCTTGAGGATATCAGCGGTGAATGGCTTGACAATGTAGCCGTTTACACCAGCCTGGGCAGCTGTAACGATCTGCTCGCGCTTGGCTTCAGCAGTAACCATTAAAACAGGCAGTGACTTGAGCTTTGGACTCTCACGGATTTTGCGGAGCAGCTCAATACCCTGCATGATAGGCATGTTCCAGTCGGTAATTACGAACTGGAAGTCGCCACTTTCAAGCATAGGCAGAGCAGTAGCACCATCATCGGCCTCATGAGTGTTGTTGTAGCCGAGATCGCGCAACAGGTTCTTAATGATGCGTCGCATGGTTGAAAAGTCGTCGACGATCAAAATCTTGATATCTTTATCCAAGATCTTCTCCTTAACTGCAAAAGGTCTTCAGGCATTCAAAAACTGATGTTCTGCATTTGCAGGACAGCAGGCCTGATTTGACGGGGCTCAGGCAGGAAATACCTGGCCCGATATCACTGACATGTGACAAAAATCTGTTTCATCAGCACTGCCATGTCGCTCTGGTGATTTACTGGAGCAACAGCAGCTGCTTATGAATAACTGTACCGGTCCGTTTAAGGACATGCCATCAGTACAGACGATAATCCTGACAGGATTAGCGCTCAGCTCACGACGCCTGTATCAGACCCTTCTGACAGGCGTAAAACGTTGTTACAAGCTCTAATATTAGCGCCAATTGTTATATCAAGCAAATATATGCCTGACTTTTTGTTTGCCCGGACACGGGCCGGAAGCTCTCTGAGGCGTCTGTCAATTTTCTGCAAAAGATGATTCACAGGGACTTTTCTGTACTGTATCGCGCCCGCATTTTACACCAGCAGGCCGTCCTTATCCATGGACTCATTGATACATAAAAGCAGATCAGGACACTGAAAGGGCGGGCTGTTTTCCTGAAATGATTAAGCTTTGTACCAGATTTAAGATACTCAGAATCTCAGGCATGCAGACTTTAATGGACAAGATTTGTGGCCCTTTTGTTGGGAGTGCTCCTTTCTGACTATGTCATTATGCTGCAAGCTCTGTTCCATACCGGATTAAATGACGGCGGCATCATCAACTGTGTATCTTAAACTGCAGCCGTGAACAGCCCTGACCGAGCATTATGAGCGACAGCTGTGCAGACATACTGCAAAACTGCGGGAAATCTGTTTAAAACTTGAAATAATGGAATATTGAATCGCTGGCCGACGGGCCTGAAATAAGCAGGGCTCTCTTATGTTGAGTAACGCACCCCCTTAATATCAGGGTGCCTCAAGAATCGTTTGTCAGACTAAACAAAGCAAGGTTTTTACCGGGCTGGCCTGAATCCATTAACGCAAAGCCATCATGGATTGTGACTCACACAGCCAGATTCATATGATCAGGGAGTGGAGGAAACTGAGGCTGCCCCAGATACCGTCCCCTCAAACGGCTGCAATGTTACAAACTTTAGCCACAACACACTGTTACAGGATGTTAAATTGCCGGTTAACTACAATAACCTGATACAACAGGCACTTTAATGTACTGATGCGCAAAATGCCAGTAATGCGATGAAGCCATGCTCCGGAAAATCAGCATATATTAGCACAATTGATGGCTTTTAGAATATCAGCAAGGCATGTGAACAGCAGTCAGCATACTCAGCCAGATTCCTGAGCACAGGCAATAACAACTTACGTATGAGCATTATACCAGTACGACTTAAAGCGCTTAAATGCCGCCCCGGCAAGCTCTTCTGATAAGCTCAGCTGCCCTGCCATGTGCTTACATGCATGGCCTGCAATCTCTCCTGGCTTTACTGCCAGCTGATGGCCCTGACGGGCCTTACATGTGCCAGGCTGGCACATACCTGGGACTGGTCAGGCACAGCCGGGCTGGATATGACCTGGGGCTGGTCTGGTCCGGGCTGGATCTGCTGCCCCATAGCCTGTCTGGTCTATTGAGCCATGTCACAAAACAGCGCAGTCCGAACGCGGCAGGCCGAACGCAGCAGTCCGAACATGTCAGTCCGAACATGGCCGGGGATTATGGATGGTCGGATTATTTGGCTGAGCTGGTGCTCTGCTTTTGCTGCATGGCAGCAAACTCTTCCATGGACATTACCACAGGCTTGCTCGAAGGGCGTCCACGGTGCCTGACCGAGTCAGTTGTGCTCTTTGGACGACCTCTGCGTGGCTTTTCAGCTTTTACCGGCTCTTCATCAGCTGATTGAGCTGATGACTCTGCTTCTGCCTCACCGGAGCTGCTGGAGGTGTCAGGACGTACTGAAAGTGAAACTGTATGGTCTGCAGTAACATCCCTGGTGACTGCATCGCCGCGTGACTTTTCTGATCTGGCATCGGCACTGGTATGCTCGGCAATGGCCTCGTAACGGGCACGGCCTGCTGGGCGGCCACGCTTGCGTGGCTTCTCAACAGCTACAGCAATCTCAGGAAGCTCCTTGTTCTGCATTTCTTCAAAGGACTCGAGATCATCAAGAGCACTGAGAACATCATCGTCGTAACCGATAGCACCCTTTGACCTCCTGGTGGCAGGATCTTTGATGGTATCAAGTAATGGTCTGTCGGTGCTGGCAGCCTTAGGTTTGTCATCAGTAGCAGTCTTTATGTGGCTGAGCTGAGCAGGTTTGGAGCCAGGAATCAATGGAGTGTCATTAATCTCACCTGACTCATCAAAGAGCAGTGATGACTTGAGCTTAACTGGAGGCAGCTGTGGCTTTGTGATCTTACGAGGCGGCACTTCGCCACGCTGACGTATTTCTTCTGACGGGAGTGAAGACCAGTCCTCGAGGTCACCGCGCAGGCGTACAAGAGCCTGAGCCAGAATCTGGCAGGTACGGGACTCTGAAATGCCCATAATCATGCCGATTTCTCTGAGGTTGAGCTCCTGATCGTAGTAGAAGCTGACAATGGTGCGCTCGCGATCTGGCAGACTCTCAATGGACTTGGCCAGAGCGTCACGGAACTGCAGTCCGTTGAGCGACTCAAAGAGTTTGTCATCAGGGTTGGTGCCGGAAATCTCATTTAAAGGACGGTCACCGATCACGTCATCAGTAAGACCTGTATCCTCAATACACATGATCTGGGAGCTGTTGCTCTCAAGAAGCATCTGATGGTATCTGTTGATATCAACATTGAGACGGGCTGCAACTTCGATATCGGTAGGTGGGCGTCCCAGTTCGTGGGAAAGTCGTGTCAGAGCATCGCGAATAGCGCGGGTATTCTGGTGTACAGAACGAGGGGTCCAGTCGCTCTGACGGAGCTGATCGATAATGGATCCACGAATACGGATGGCGGCATAGGTTTCAAAGGCAGCGCCCTGTCCGTCCTTAAAGTTCTGAATGGCATCAATAAGACCAACCATTCCAGACTGAATGAGGTCATTGGCGTCCACATATGATGGCAGACGGGTCTTAAGGTGCAAAGCAACACGCTTCACGAGAGGTGCGTACTTGACCACCAGAGTGTTACGCTCTGCAACTCTCTGGCCTTCGTAGGCTTTTGCACCTTTTAACATTGCTTGATTAAGGTTACCCATGAAACGATTTTTTCCCAATTCTTCGGTCTGAGCTGAAACAGGACTTCAACTGTTATTACAGTCTGCTGGCGGCCTGAAACCTAAAACCGCCGGCTCTGATAATTCAAACAGATTCCGGAAACCACTGCCTTGCAAAATAAAAAAATGCACAGCAGTTTTCAAAAAAGCTCAACCTGGTACGGTTTCGTGCCGTTATTCGCAATGAATAGCCAGGTTCGAAAACGGAGCTCCGAGAACAGATATATTCAGGCAGTACTGACTGCGATATGCCAGCATGCTGCTGACGGTCAGCAACACGGGCTTATCCAATTAATATTACCAGAGTATATGACAAGTACAAAATTAGCAAAGTGCCAATATACCGCGCTCTGCCTCAAAAATTGTTCAAAAAGCTCAAAAAAGGAGCAATCAGCATCCGTATAAACCTCAGCTGTCAATCATAAACGGCCGGACTTACGGATAAAGTCAGACGAATGTGCCATGTGCTCCCCTGCCGCCTGTCCTGGTGATTAATGCATCATTCACATGCCAGGCTCACACTTGCCTTGCCGTGAGCATATACTTATATCACAATGCTTAAACCGGGAAGCTGTACAGACTGTGTCCTCTGTTCTGCAGCCTCTGAGTCTGCAGCAGCGAAGTACAGAGCGGCACATTGATGCAATCAGGGCCATCACTTGCCCTTTGCACCAGTGAACTTCCTAGATTTGCTTAAATCATGCCACTGCCCCGGCCTTCCGTGCAGCCGCTTCCGGTCGGCTGCACATATGAGCCTGCTCTGACGTGGCAGCACTCATTTCAGGCAGCCAACATCTCAGGCAATGCTCGCGCAGGCGGCGCCCATCTCAGGCAATGCCCGCGCATCCGGCGCCTATCTCAGGCAATGCCCGCGCATCCGGCGCCTATCTCAGGCAATGCCCGCGCAGGTGGCGTTGATGAACCGGACATGCCAACGCTCATACACCATGCCAGAGGGCTACAGGGTGGGAGCTTATGAGGCCATTTTAGAATCCCTGCAGATTTTATCCACAAAAAAACCGCACAGCTGTGCGGTTTTTTTTTGTTTGAACAATCGGAAATCAGCGGGCTGGTTCGTCTTCCGGATCAATAAGTCCGTTGGCAATGGCATCTTCACGAACATTGGCAAACTGATCTGCAATCTCCTCATCATCCTCATCGATGGCGATCTGACCTTCTTTGAAGTTGACGTCTCCATCAAGCTGCAGGCCCAGCTGGCTGCCGATAGAGGCTGGAGGCTCAAGGCCACTGCCCTGAGAGATGTCGAAATCAGGTGTCTGAGGCAGCTCAGGCAGATTGCCATGCTCATCTGGACGGCGAATCAGGTTCTCAACAAAGAACTCCAGATAGCCACCGGCAATATCAGGAATAGGCCAGTTGAGTACACGGCGTCCCAGGCTCTTGAAAGCACGGGCAGCAGGTGCCTGAGGGAAAGCATCAACTACGCAGGTACGCTGGCGTATTGCCTTGCGCATGTTGATATCAATTGGGATACAGGCGCACAGCTCAAGAGCCACATCAAGAAACTTGTCGGTGAGGGTGACCAGCTTCTTGAACATGAACTTGCCTTCTTCCAGAGAGTGGACCTGGTTGGCAACAATGCGGAACTTGGAAACACCGTAATCGTTGGAGAGAACCTTCATCTGGGCATAGGCGTCAGCAACGGAGGTTGACTCGTTGCACACAACCATGATTACGTCCTGAGCGGCACGGCAGAATGACAGCACCATGTCGGAAATACCGGCTGCGGTATCAACAATCAGGAAGTCTACAGGCTCTTCAAGGCTGGAGAATGCTCTGATGAGACCGGCATGCTGATCGATGGACAGCTCAGCCATCTCCTTAAGACCGGAGGAGGCAGGAACAATACGCAGTCCCTCTGGGCCATCCTGGATGATCTCCTGAAGAGTGCATTCGCCACGCAGCACATGAGCCAGGTTCTTTCGAACCTTGAGTCCCAGCATAACGTCGATATTAGCCAGACCAAGGTCAGCGTCGAACAGCATGACATGCTTGCCCATCTGACAGAGGGAAACGGCTAAATTTAAGGACACTGATGACTTACCGACGCCACCTTTACCGCCGGTAACAGTAATAACCTTAACTCTTCTCCATTTGTATTTTGGTGCCATACAAACGATATCCTACACCAGCAAACTCTTAAGCTAAAAGTTCACGCTCTATGCGCTAATTGAAAATCTTGTGCTCTGAGTTTCAGCAGAAATTACAGAGCAGAAACTTGCGGCTTTCAGACCTGAGGTCTGTCCGGAGCCTCTGTTACACCCTGAAATAAACTGATTCAGGGGCCGGAAAATCAAGCAGGTGACTATGCTGAAGTTATGACAAATCCGGTCTGTTCATGCCGGTCTTAATATCTAGTAATCTTACTATATTAAGCACCGTGCTTACAGATACGCAGATCGCACTAACAGCTTTTGGCAGCATCTTGCATGTCAGGGATTGCACTTAATGTACGCTCTCTCCACGATTGCTCACGGGATACCCTGTGCTGCAGCAGCGTCAAAATTCGTACAGTCAGGTGGACAAAGTCATGCCTGCACCCCCAGAGATGCAAGAATTAAGCCGCATCAGTTTAGACCTGAACTTAATGCAGTGAAAACATTCACTGCCTGAACAGCTGCACAGGCTGTGCAGACAGCCCGGCTTCATGGGCTTTTGTACCAGCTGTGCCGATACACTGGCTTCATGGGCATTTGTACCAGCTATGCCGATACACTGACTTCATGCGCTTTTGTACCAGCTATGCCTATACACTGGCTGCATGCGCTTTTGTACCAGCTATGCCGATACACTGGCTTCATGCGCTTTTGTACCAGCTATGCCGATACACTGGCTGCATGCGCTTTTGTACCGGCTGAGGCGCAGGCCCTAAAGCCTCACTGTTGCCCCTGCCTGACCCGTTCACGCTGACTTGTACATCAGTTTCCGGGCTGAATGCCAGGACTACTGGCGGGCCATTTCACGCTGGGCAGCGTCGTCTTCGACGGCTGACAGAGCGCGGCGGGCCAGAGCATTTGGATTTGGAATATCCAGATCCTCAGGCACTCGCTGACCGTCTGTGATGTAGCTGATTGGCAGCTTCATCTCAATACAAAGTGACAGAGCATCACCTACATTCTGGCACTCGTCAATCTTGGTCAGAATCAGACCGGTCAGACCAACAGTGGAGAAGTGGTCATAAGCATGTTGAAGAACCTTGCGCTGGGTAGTGCAAGGCAGCACCAGATAGTGCTTGAGCTGGAGAGATGACTGCAGCTTGAGCTGAGAGAGCTGAGCGTTGAAACGCTCATCCTTGAAGCCCACACCGGCAGTATCTACCAGAATCAGACTCTTGTCTGAAAGGGTGTAAAGCAGCTGAGGCAGTTCGCCCAGATTCTTTACGGCATAAGTAGAGCAGCCCATGATACGGCCATAGGTCTTAATCTGCTCTACAGCACCAATACGGTAGTGGTCAGCAGTTACAATGGCCACACGCTGCGGGCCGTAACGCATGACGAAGCGGGCAGCAAGCTTGGCCAGGGTTGTCGTCTTTCCGACACCTGCAGGACCAATAAGGGTAACAATACCGCCCTTGGAAACAATTTCATCATCACCGGTGAGAATTGCGCGCTCAATAATAGGCACCAGCTCACGCCAGGCGTCATTGAAGGTAATCTCGGCAGGAAGCTGGTTGACCAGATTGTCAGCCACATTCTCCGAAAAGCCTACAGAATTGAGCAGCTTGAAGACCATGGCCTTTACCGGCTCATTGCGCGAACGGTTGTCCTGAAGCAGACCGGCCAGCTCAAACTGCAGCAGCTTGCGGATGTTCTCCACCTCTGCACGCATTTTCTCAAGGTCCTGGCGGACAGCCACATCAGGAGTACCGGCACCACGGTAGGTATCGATACCAGCCTTGTTTTCGTACTCTTCCTTTTCCTGCTTGGTCTTGGACTTAACGAAAAAGTTCTTGAACTCGCGCTGCTGTGACAGTGGCAGTGGCGGAGTTTTGAAAAGATCGGCATCGTCATCCAGTGATGGATCAATACGTGATGGGCCGGCTTTTTTCATTGGGTCATTGGCCATATCGTCA
Source organism: Anaerobiospirillum sp. NML120449 (assembly GCF_023051105.1). Taxonomy (GTDB): domain Bacteria; phylum Pseudomonadota; class Gammaproteobacteria; order Enterobacterales; family Succinivibrionaceae; genus Anaerobiospirillum. The sequence continues at coordinate 80,602 of NZ_JALKIL010000013.1, forward strand.
TCTTCTCCAACTACTGGATTAATAATTCTTGAGACACCTGTTCCTTTTAATGAGCTGGCTTTAGCACGGCGATCTTCCTGATCCTTGCTCTGCTGTTCACGGGTAGCTGCAATATTGTTGAGCAGCTTGTCGCCCGTTTCCTTGCTCATGGCCTTCTGGCGCTCGAGAATTTCGATAAGGCTCTGGGCATATGCCTGGTTCTTGCCACCAATGAGTCTGCGATCGTTAGGGGCACGGCCTGGCTTGTTGCCACTTAAATCAACCCTGTCCTCGGACAGCTGGCGATCACCAGGGGCACCAGGGGCTGCCTGGGCACCCGGTGCAGCGCCTGGGCGCGCACCTGCAGGTGCAGCCGGCTTAGGAACTGGCAGACTTTCAACACCTGCCACGATCTCAATGCCGTCTGCAACTCTCTTATTCGACATGATGATAGCGTCATCGCCCAGCTCATCCTTTACCCGGGTGAGGGCCTCACGCATATCTTTAGCTACAAAGCGCTTTAACTTCATAAAAATCTTGCGGCGAGAAAAATCATCGTCCCATGACGAGGAGGGATCGCAGCACTCCTTTGGATAGTCCGTTAAAAAGTCTTACGCTTCTCATCCGGTAACAGTTCAAATCTGACCGTACCTGCACAAAGCAGCGTCTGCCATCTTGCGATGGCAGCCTGTCAGCCCCACGGGGCAGCCACATCACAGCCTTTTCAGGCCGGGCAGCCTGTGCCGGGTATAACTCCAGATAACGGAGCCGGACCGTGTCTGCAGGGACTGTCAGACAATGCAATGGAATATGACATTGCAGTTCCAGAACTTGATTAATGCAGTGCAGCTGTCACAGCAGCGCACCGTCAGAATCATGTTGTCAGGCAGCATCACGCACTGCCAGCATAACTTCAGCCTTAACATCTGTAATACCTTCTGTGTGCAGACCGATACTGCAGGGCTGATCACAAGATTCTATAAAAATTTTTCCGATAAACCAACACTCTGCACATCTCAAAGGGCATATTAACGGGCTTCATACCCGTATGTGCCCCTGCCGTTAACCGATTGGGAACCGCTCAAAAGCCCGAGTAGACCGCGACGGTGAACTGATGCTAGATACCGGAACTGCAGTGCTTTTGGACTCGCGATTAAAAACCGTTTGCGGTCAGATTCATCATAGAGCACAAAACATACAACAACAGTAAAGAATTTTACAAGCAATTTTAATGCCGCGCACCTGTGTCAAAAGCCCGTCCAATGGCCGTTTTCAGCAGATAAAACACGTTTTACAATACGGATTTTTCATCAGTCATTTTAAATAACCGCAGATAAAAAGAGGGGCTCCATGTTGTAACATGGAGCCCCTTGAATCTTTCAATAAGAGCATCTGCTCTGTGGGATATGTCCGGCACTGCAGCCTGTCAGTTAAAGCTGAGTGGCTGCAATGGAGGGACAGGCACTAACCTCTGATCTGAGGCTGAGCGTTGTTGTTGCCCACTACAGAGACAATCTTAATCTGCTTGTCATCAGGGATTTCCTGATAAGACAGTACACGCAGACCAGGAATGGTGTTCTTGACGAAGCGTGACAGAGTAGAGCGCAGAATACCAGAGGTCAGCAGAATGGCTGGCTCGCCGGCCATTTCCTGATTTGCTGTAGCCTCGTACAGGCTCTTCTGCATACGGTCAGCAAGACCTGGCTCAATACCGACACCCTCGGCACCACCAGTCTCCAGAGACTTGTGCAGTACCTTCTCAAGATCAGGAGAGAGGGTAATAACAGGAATGATAAGGTCGCCACCAACAATGTCCTGAATAATCAGACGACGCAGACCGATACGGCAGGCTGCGGTCAGAACTTCAGGGTCCTGACTCTTAGGTGCGTACTCAACCAGAGTCTCGAGGATAGTACGCATGTCACGTACTGGCACACCCTCGTGCAGCAGATTCTGCAGCAGCTTGGTTAACAGACCAAGGTTGACGATGTTTGGAACCAGACCGTTGACCAGCTTAGGCTGAGTCTTGGAAACAATATCCAGAATGTTCTGAACTTCTTCCTGACCAATAAGTGAGGCACAGTTGTTAGCCAGAATCTGGGACAGGTGGGTTGCTACTACGGTGGAGCAGTCTACCACTGTATAGCCAAGGCCCAGTGCACGGTCATTATCAGGCTTGGAAATCCAGACAGCTTCAAGTCCGAAGGCAGGGTCCTTGGTAGGAATACCAGGTACACGACCGAAGACCTGGCCAGGGTTAATGGCCATGTCGCGGTCCGGCTGAATCTCAGCCTCACCGAAAGTTACGCCCATCAGGGTAATACGGTAGCTGTTTGGACCGAGGTCAAGGTTATCACGGATATGAACAGGTGGAATAAGGAAGCCCAGATCCTGGGAGAGCTTCTTACGCACACCCTTAACACGGTTTAGCAGTTCACCACCCTGAGCCTTATCCACCATAGGAATGAGACGGTAGCCCACTTCAAGGCCGATAACGTCAACTTCAGAAACGTCATCCCAGGAAAGCTCACGCTGATCAGGAGCCTGCTCAGGTGGCTCTGGAGGAGGTGCCATGGCAGCCTCAGCCTCAGCAGCCTTCTTGCTTTTGATGAGCAGACCAATGATGAGGGAAATGGCAGCCAGAGAAAGGAATGCCATGTGAGGCATGCCAGGAACGATACCCATAACGAACAGTACACCGGCTACGATGTACATGGTCTTAGGCTCATTGAAGAGCTCGGATACCACCTGCTGACCCATTTCATTATCGGTACCGTTCTGACGGGTAACGATAATAGCGGCAGCTACGGACAGTAAGAGGGAAGGAATCTGAGCAACCAGACCGTCACCGATGGTCAGCAGAACGTATACACGGGCTGCCTCACCCATGGACATGCCATGGAAGATAGTACCGATAATGATACCGCCGATAATGTTGATGAACAGAATCAGCATACCGGCGATGGCGTCGCCCTTTACGAACTTGGAAGCACCGTCCATGGAGCCGTAGAAGTCAGCTTCACGGGCGATTTCGCTGCGGCGCTCACGTGCCTGTTCCTGATTGATAAGACCGGCGTTAAGGTCGGCGTCGATAGCCATCTGCTTACCTGGCATGGCATCGAGAGTGAATCGTGCGGATACTTCGGAGATACGGCCGGCACCCTTGGTAACTACGATGAAGTTGATGATCATCAGAATGGTGAAGACGATTAAACCTACTGTGTAGGAACCGCCCATTACCACGTGACCGAATGCCTCAATCACCTTACCGGCTGCGGCGGTACCGTCCTGACCGTGGAGCAGAATCACACGGGTGGAAGCAACGTTCAGCGCCAGACGTAAAATCGTGGTTAACAGCAGAACGGTAGGGAAGGAACCGAAGTCAAGCGGCTTCTTGGCATAGATTGCAACCAGCAGTACTACCATGGAGAGCGCGATGTTGAATGAGAACAACATATCGAGCAGTACTGGAGGAATAGGCAATGTAATCATTGCCAGACATGCCAGTACCAGCAATGGTGTACCAAGCTTTACTACACGCAGTTTACGGTAGGCAGCACCGCCAATGGAAAGACCCTGAGCTACCTTGGGGTTGGCTCTGGCCTTGTCCATGGCACCTGAAACAGGTGCTGATACCTTGGAACTTAGATTTGAAAAGAAACCCACTGTCAAATCACCGACGGCTGTAATGAAAAGAATAATTCCCCCTTTCATGCAAGACTTTTGCCATGGACAAAAGCCCGTATTTAAGGGAAAAATCAGATAAACAGGCTTGATGAATCCTGCCCTGCCTGCAGTAAAAATCCACGAAGAACAATATCAGTCTCATCAGGAGACTGCACATTAAAAAACGTTACATTAATACCGCCAGTCAGCCAGAATTCATGACCGGGCCTGTCAGCCCTGATTGCTCTCAATAGTAATCAGATTATCCAGAGTCTGCAAAGCACCAATAAGGCTGCGGTATACCCCCCACTGGCCACGGTACTGCTCCTGAGCATAAGTGTGAACGGTCATGGCAGCAGGTAAAGGGGCACCTGCAGCAATCATGATGCGAAAACGCTCAATGAGAACGTATTCGAGCCACTCATGAAACTCAATGGTATCAAGGCAGAAAGGAGTCTGGGAGTTGAGGTCGCTGTCCGATGGCCTCTTGTCCTCACCACCCCATAATTCGAGGCTGCGCAGCTCCTGCTCAATGGCATCAAGCTGCTCTTTGATGGCATGAAGGTCATGTTGACCGCTCATAAAACTCTCTCCAAAGTATGAATATGTCTGCCTGCCTGGCTGCAGGCGCAGCCTGCGTGACAACAGTCACTGGCTCTGAGGTCAGGTCTGTGGCTTTGCTTTTGATGCCAGATGAACAGGGTCGGAAAAAGCGCATTCGCTGGAGCGTCCGCCCATATCAAAAAAACCTTCCAGGATGATGCGGGCTGCAGTTGCATCAATGCGGCCCTTGTTACGCACCAGAGCGCGGTAGCCGCCCTGATGGCTGAAAATCTCGTCTTTGGCCTGAACTGAGGACAGACGCTCGTCCTTGAAATAAACCCTGAGTCCGTAGCGGCTCATCAGTCTGTGACCGAACTTGCGCGCTCTGGGCGTCATCTGCGGATCAGCTGTGCCATCCATGTTCACAGGCAAGCCTACCACAATATAGTCAGGCTGCCACTCACTGAACAGATCTTCAACTTCCTGCTCAGAGGGTATGCCATTGTTGGCCTTGAGTGACTTGAGGGCCTGAACTGAGCCCACAGTCTCATTGCCTGAGGCTACACCAATGTGGTGAATACCAAAATCAAAAGCCAGTACACGTCCGCTGCTCACAGCTGCTCCTAAAATAACAGTTCAGTTGCTTTCCTCTGCTGCCCGACATACCAGGTTCAGGCAGAGGCACCATCAGCATCCTGCAGCACAGCCATGAGGCCAGGCTCGGACCGTCCGGGGACTGCATTATGCCACTTAAGAAGACATTTTTGTGAAAAGCACTCAGAATCAATAATTATAACGCGCACCGGCTCACAAGACGGAAAGCCAGATCCACTGCCCCACAAATAATCACTCCGTTAATCCCAGGCAAACGCTGATCTGCCCGGCCATGCCATGGCAAGCCAGTGCGGGGCCCAGCACATGCCATGGCAAGCTGGAGCCATGGCTATGTACATGGCAGAGGACGTGGCTGTGGCCCGGCCCTGAGCCCAGGCCAGGGCCGGAGCCTGGGCCGGGGCCGGAGCCAGGGCGCTTTGAGCTTATGGGAGGTAGGCGCCGTTGAACATGATCTGGGCGCGACGGCTGCGGCCCAGCAAAGCTGTAGCGTTGACGTCAAAGCTCTTGATGCTCTCATAGCACAAGTCACCAATGGCCCTGTGTACCGCCTGCAGATTGACAGAGGTGGTAATGACCATTGGCAGATTGTTACGGGAGCGCTCCATAAGCAGCTCGGCAAAGATCTTCTGACTGAAGACTTCAAGGGCCACATTGTCGCTGCACAGTCCATCAAGTATCAGCAGATCGACCTTGCACATGGCATTGAAGCTGCGGTCACGTGACTGCTTTTCCTCAGCCGTCTCCTTGTGCGTGAACATTCTGGTCTGCTTTACATCATCGAAGCTGACAATCATGACCAGAGGAAGCTCAGGATTGGATGCATGGTAGTGAGCCATGGCCTTGAGGCTCATGTATTTGTTGGCAATGGCATGGCACAGCTGGGTCTTGCCTGATCCGCGATCGCCAAATAACAGCAGCAGCTGACGACTCAGGAAGGTGTTGACACGGCCAAGGAAGTACAGCGCCTCGGTAAATGCTGCATTGTTGAGATCATCACGTCTTAAGGCAGCAAAGCTGTAATCTGGATTGATCTTGCCCGTGCGGCGCATCTGAGACATGAAGTTACGGTAATAAGCCTCTTTGCGCAGATGAACCTCACCTGCAACCTCTCTGGCCTCATTACGTCTCATCAGATAGATCTCAAAAGGATCTACCTCTACTGAATCGACATCAATGCCGCTCTGCTTTTCGATTACCCTGAGCAGTAAATCAAGTCCACGCATTGGGCGGTCAAGATAGCGTCCCTGCCTGTCAGTACCTGAATACAGTGGCTCTTCCTGCAAAAATGCATCAAGCTCACTCTGCTCCGTGCTGCCCTGAGCTTTATCCAGATCCCTGCCCCCGTCCTTTGAACTCTTGCGGCCCTTGTTAATACCTGAGCGCATACTCTGGGAGACCTCGCTTATCAGGGCAGAAATACTGTCACCTTTTCCTGATGAGTTCAGACCTGACAGCCCCTCTGCTGCGCCAGCACCAGCACCAGCCGCACGGGCCAATCCTGCACCGGCGTCACCTGTCATGCCTGAAGCTGCAGCACTGGCTGCAGCACTGGCTGCAGTACTGGCTGCGGCACCTGATACGGAGGAAGCTCCCGAGCGGTTTTTAATCCAGCTGGCATCGCAGAACATGCTCTGAGCAAGAGCCGGGTCAATACCCATGCCCTTCATGCGCGCCATCATATCGTTGTAGCGGCCCTCATCACCGGCATTAAGGGCATAGCGCTCGGAAAGCTCACCAAAGGAAAGAGTACTGGTATCGATATCACCCATGTCATCGATTACCGGGGTATCGATGATGGTGCGGCTGGAAACACGGCTGCGAAATGTAGCCTCGAGAAAGTGCTCCAGTCTTACCAGTCGGTTACGCTGCTCTATGACATGATTGCATACATCGCGTACCGGTTCAGGAAGAGATGCAGGCACAGGAGAGACAGGCAAAAGCCTCACTTTACGGGACAGAAAAGCATTGTTCTGGCCGCCAAGCGGCCACTGGTCTTCAGCACTGACTGCCCCGGAGTTTACTTTGGATACACCACCGCTGGTTCCACCAGAGGCCCCACCGGCAGGCACACTGCCAGCAGCCTGACCTGCAGCATGAGCAGCAGGTCCGACCTCTGCAGCCGCTGCGTAAGCTCTGGTACTGACAAGTGGACCAGCCCCTACAGGTACCTGCCTGGCAGGACCGCCATTTTCAGAGAGCAATCCTGAACCGGCAGCGCCATCAGCAGCTGCACCTGCGCTGCCATGTCCGCCCTTAGTGTTAACTATATGATCCTGACGCACATTGCCCTGCGTATCGCCAGCATTGCCGGCGTTAAAGCTCATGACCGCCATGTAGTCCTTGTCTGCTGGTCCCTGACCAGGGCCCTGGCTCTGGCCCTGAGAAGGGGCTGTGCCTGGCCCCATCCCCTGCCCTGCAGCCATAGCGCCTCCCTGAGCCATGGCTGGCACGGGAGCCTGACGCATATTGCTCTGAAGTGAAGCAAAAGTTGAAGCCAGTCCAGCCATGGCACCTGCAGGCCCATTATGAGCAGAGCTTTGAGGCGGCATCTGATTAAAGGATGAAGAGACCGCTTCGCCTGGCCACGGGGACGCTCCCTGCTGCCCCGGCCATGGCTGTGCGCCACCTGCAGCAAAAGCTCCAGGCGCAGCCTGCCCCTGTTGACCATGGGCACGGATAACCTCTCCCTGAGAGTTGTAACCACCAGCAAAAGCACTGACAGGCTCAACTGGCGCCGATGCATTCAGTCTGGTGGTTTCAGGAACGTTAAAGCGCGACGGGGCACTGCTCATCTGGGGATTTCCGGCCATGTAAGGTCCATTACCTGTATATGAGGCCATGCCGTCACCATCAGCACGGCCTGAGGCCTGAGATAACGCCTCTGCTGATTCAGACTGATTGCTCTTTGCGTTGCCGTTGCTGTCTGTCATATATCAAAGCTCCAAAGTCAGGTTGGACCACCAGGCATGCTCAAACCATTCCCGCCCTCTCGGCCGCCGCAATCATGACGTATTGCTGCATTTGCCAGGAACTGCCGATGTTCAGCTGCTCTTCAGCTTTGCAGACAGACCGCACGCAGAACCACGACTCTGCTGCATGATTGCAAAACGGGCGGCGCTGTAGCCCATGAGATTGACAGTAAAGCCATGCATATAAGCTGCACGTGGTCAGATTGTCAAATCAGGAGGTTCAGGATGGAATGAGGGACTCATGTAAAGGTCTTGAGTATAGGAACAAAGAGCCAGGCGATCAACACAGGGCAATATTCATATATGGGTGTATCTGCATCAGACATAAAGGCACGTTGCTGTCCGCATAAGAATTGAAGTGACCGACACCTTATGTGCTCAATGTAGTCCCGGCCTCAGAAAGTACCCTTCAGGCTCATGAGCTATCTGCAATCAAATGTCTGTACATTCATCATGGACGTAAACCATTTCCAGTTTCGTATTATTTAGTATGTCCAGTTGGACAATATGGCCGCTTTACAGATGTTGCTTTATCCGAAAAATATGCTATATGTTTATCTATGACGGTTGTGCAACGCCTTATCTGTACGGCTGTCTTACGTTGCAGATTCACAATATGAGACAGGCTAAATGCTTGAGCAGCATCCAATATGTGATCCTGTAAGCACAGATCGAGGTACAGGAAAGCGCAGGATTCTCAACCACAGTCTGAGCCGGAGCCTTAACCGGTAGCTCAGCCGGCGCCTGAACCTGGCGTTAAGCCGGAGCCTTAACCGGGCGTTGAGCCAGTGCCTGAGTCTGGCGTTGAGCCGGTCCCTGAACCGGGCGCTGAGACGGCGCTACAGCCATGCTTTGAGCAAGATCCATAACTGGAGCTATGCTTTTTGCAGACACAGGGCTTTGTCATCAGTAACCTCTCTGACCTTAACTGAGCCATGAGCCAGCACAGTACCAGGCTGCCAGATGGCAGCTGCCTTAACCCGAATTCTTACCGTGCCTGTTTAAAACTGCCAGCAGGTACTGGTCATATTCCGCCTTACTGATATTCAGTACCAGAATTATCTGCCCCCTGATTCCGGCCGGCCCCACCCCTTTCCACAGAGACGCTACCATGCGAGATAACGGACCAGTAAACAATACCGAGCACAGATTTCCAGATGACAGCTCCGCCCGAATCATTTCCATTACTGATCTCAATGGCATCATTACCGAAGTAAATGATACCTTTGTTGAAATCAGTGGTTTTTCCCGCGAAGAGCTCATAGGACAGCCGCACAATGTGGTCCGTCATCCGGACATGCCGACTCACGTCTTTGACATCATGTGGCAACGCCTCAAGCATGAGGAGCCATTCATGGGCATCATAAAGAACAGGACCAAGGATGGCGGCTTCTACTGGGTTAATGCCTACATTCATCCTATTGTCCAGAACGGCCAGCTGGTAGGTTATGAGTCTGTACGTACTGCTCCGGATCGTGATCAGGTAAAGCGTGCTGAGGAAATTTACAGACAGATGCGTGAAGGCAGGCAAATCAGGCCACGCATGACTGTCAATGACAGCGCTCTGATAGCGGTCTTTGTCATTGCTGCTGCCTGCTGCCTGTTCTTTCAGGGCGGCCTGTCCATCGAGAGTATTATATGCATGCTGATCATGCTGGCATGCATGCTTACTGTGACAGCCCGCCGCGCCCGTCTCTTCAGATTTATCAACCGCGTCTTTACTGACCGTTCCAGCATTCTCAACAACAGAATCTACAGCTTCTGTCGCGGCACAGACTGCAGTGCTGTTTATAACATCATGTACCACGTCAAGGCAGTAGACGGTGTTATGACTCGCGTCAGGGAGAACGCCCAGAAGCTCAAGAACATTGCTCAGCAACAGCTGGAGGATCAGAATGCCAGCATGAAGCAGCTTGATGAACGCTCCCACTTCACAAGTGAGATCATGGCCGATCTGCATGACATTTCCGAAGAAATCTCCAGCATGATAGGTGATGTAACCCGAAGCTCATCAGAGGCTGCCCACAGTGCCAGAGAGATTTCTGACATGGTAGGAAGTGGTATGAACATGTCTGTTCAGACCATGGATACCATCAACCATCTGCGAGATTTGACCTCACGCAGCAGCGAAATGATTAACGATCTGGCTTCCCGCGTTGATGATATCGACAAAGCCTCTGAGCTCATCAAAGGCATTGCAGCGCAGACTAATCTGCTTGCCCTTAACGCATCCATTGAGGCCGCCCGCGCAGGTGATGCCGGCCGTGGATTTGCTGTAGTAGCCGATGAGGTACGCTCCCTCTCCCTGCGAACTGAAACCACTACTGTTCAGATTAAGGAGCTGATTCAGCGCTTTGAAGCTACAGCACACAGCGCCGTATCCCTATCAGAGGAGGGCCTTAACAACGTCAATAGCGGTGTTGAGCAGATTGAGCAGACCAGCTCCCAACTAAATGAAATCCAGGAGCACATTAAACACATAACCCAGCTTGCCGGAACTATGCACGACTCAGTCAGAGAGCACAGTTCTACTGCCTCTGAGGTAGGCAAGAAGATTGAGCATATCCTGGCCATCAATGATGAAAACTCAAGCTCTGCAACCAGCAGCCTCAATCAGACAGCCGTTATTACCAGCATGTCAACTGAGCTAAGCAGCATGATTGATCGCTTCAGCCGCGAGAGCCGCACCGGCCACAACTAAGTCCTGTTAAAGCTGTCTTGCCACAGCCCGGCTGCCGGCCGGGCCGTACCAGCTCCCTTTCTTGATGGCCAATCCTGGCCGGGCAGTACCTGTCCCATGCCAAATGACTATTGATGGCAGGGATGTGCACGTCCCCATCATGCCTGCCCACATCCATCCCGCTCCACTCAGGGGCTGTCATGCCCGGCAATCGCTCCAGGCTCCCCAGTAATGTAATTGCCCGCTTTTTCTTTCCCTGCACCTGCTCTCTGGTACTTTCCTTACACGACCTTTACCAGCCTCGTCTAACCAGCCGGCCCAACCTCCACCAGCATCGTCTCATCGGTCGCCAGACCTTTACCAGCCACTTCTCACCAGCCGGCCCAACCTTTACCAGCCTCGTCTAAGCAGTAGGCCCGACCTTTACCAGCCGCGTCTCATCGGTCGCTCGACCTTCGCGTGTGTACAATTCTCATCTTTCACTTCAGGTCACAATCACCGCGATCTGGGGTACTGCCGGGATAACCTCTCAAGTCCTACAATAGAACCATTTTGCAGATATACAGGCTATTTTGGCTCCATGATTCACCTTGTATGTGAGCTAAGCCATTAATAAAATAACTACCTGAGCCTGGATCCCAGTTTTCATAATAAACAAAACGTCATGTTTATCTGATTTAGCTACCATTTTTGCAGTATAGAACGACAATAATACATGTGATAATGTGTCTGTTTTCCCCTCTGTCGTGCATGCGGTTGTGTAATCAGGTGCCCTGATGGAGCTTGCTTCAATGCCTCCTCTTCATGAGGCATCAGTACATGCCATGGCAATGTGATGTCCTGGAGCGATGTTACTGCTATTGAGCTATGAGGAAATTTCTGGGCGTGTTGTGCACATGCACGTAAATCAGCCCGTACAAAGCATAAAGTCCAGAATTTTCCCATTTTAATTCAGGGACACCGAGGCAAGCTTATTAAATAAAAAGGTACTTTCCTGGCGTATATCTGCACTTTTGATTGCATTGACAATTGTCTGTTTATTAATTTAGCACTACATGGTTCATGTCATCATGATCCTGCGCAAACGTTTGAGCAATTGATGGGCTAGTGCCATTTCATTGTGTGATCTGTGTAAGTTTTTCAGTAAAAGGTCTGTCAATGTGATGATAAGATTTATCAAAATTTGCGCATGAATCAAGCCTGATTTTATGCCGGATAAAGCCATATTATAGATATTCAGCAATACAGAAGATAATGTACTTTTTATCCCATAATGTATACAAGATACATATATAGCTATGCCGGGGCGCCCTTTCATAGATACATATCGCACAGTTATGCAATCAGGCTCAGGTATAGACATATGCATTATCAAGTGTTTTTGATCTTGTTTATACATTTATATATCGTTGTATATAGCATAATTTTCGCCTAATCTTTGGGTCATACCATGACTCTGGCAACCATTTAGGCGCATTGATATGTTTAAGTATATGCACAGTTTATTAGCATGTGAGGACCATGCATACACATATGCCTGGAACCGCAGCTTATTGCAGACTTAAGCCCTGATAGCAGGCACTGCTCAGGGTCCAGATGCAGCCGCTGACGTCAGTCATAGCCCCTGGATGCAAGATGCAGCCGCTGACGTCAGTCATAGCCCCGGATGCAAGATGCAGCTGCTGACTTAGGTCACAGCCCCGCATGCCATGTGCACCTGTATGCCAGGATGTCAAACCAGTCAATCATAAGTTACCTCTGACTTTTGCGCCGCTGCAGAAATTAGTTCGGCACCTTGTAAATATCATCTTGACACGATGAATCTGACTCAGCAGAAACAGTAATTTGCCGCCATCTCAAGTCAGGATGACATGTCTGTATCAGAAGCAATTCAGCCTGAAGCATTAGTCTCAGCCATTGCTGGGTCCGGGCAATGGCAGACAACGACTTTTGACTGATACCAAACTGACCAGAAATGTAAGGCACATCATTGACGATCAAACATCATAAGGTGGAGCCAGTCTCAGACCGGATCGTCCCTTCTTAATGACAGTAAGCATGTGCTGACCGTTGCTCCTTGTACAAAGAGCCATGACATGGCCGGAACGAAATATGTGCTCACCACTGCCAGAAATAACTCAGCCATTAACTGCAATCAGTCTCAATACCATTAACCTCGGACCCCAACAGCTCCCTGGTGCATCAAGGCTCCCCGAGCTTTCTACGCTGTCTCTCATGTCCTTATTAGTGCCGACCATGACAGCTTGTTCTGATATTTTGCAGTAGCTGTCTGCGCCGCCTGATAAGAGCATTACCGGGCCAACAAAGAGATATAACCATGAGAATGAATGTACCTGTCACCGACGTTGAGCATCAGTTTCCCAGCGATCCTGCAGCCAGAATCATTTCTGTTACTGATCTTGAGGGCAATATAACCGAGGTCAACGATACTTTCTGTGAGGTCAGCGGCTACAGCCGTGAGGAACTGCTGGGTCAGCCCCATAACATAGTGCGCCATCCTGAGATGCCTCCTCAGGTATTCACAGCAATGTGGAACAGCCTGAAAATCATGAAGCCTTTCATGTGCGTACTCAAAAACAGATCCAAAGACGGCGGATACTACTGGGTTAATGCCTTTATTCATCCTATTGTTCAGAATGAAAAGATGGTGGGGTATGAGTCTATCCGCACCAAGGCTACCCCAGCGCAAATTAAACGTGCTGAGCAGGTATACAGGCAGATGCGTGAGGGCAAGCGTATCAAACGCCGCTTCTCAATTTCTGACAATATCCTTATGTTCATATTCCTGATCGCTATTGCCTGTGAATTCTTCTTCAACAATATTTATGTCAGCGCCGGCTGTTATGCCCTGATGTTCCTCATTGTCTGGAAGATAAGTCAGCGCCGTGCCTCAATTTTCCGCTTCCTGGATCGCGTATTCACGAACCACTCGAATGTGATTAACAGCGCTATCTTTACTTATCGCGGCGGTAAGGAAGGTCAGGCTGTTTACAACGTTATGTATCACCTCAAGTCGGTGGACGGCGTTATTACCCGTGTCAAGGAAAATGCCGCAAAACTCAATGCTCTGGCCCAGCAGCAGCTTAATCATCAGTCAGCCAGCCTTAAGGAGCTCGATGAGCGTGCCCGCTTTACTACCGAGCTTATGGACGAACTGCGTCAGATTGCTGATGACATTACAGTTATGATCGATGATGTCACCAGCAGTTCAAGGCAGGCGGCCACCAGCACTCTTAAAATCTCTGAGATGGTAAACACAGGCAAGAGCGTATCAGCCAGGACCATGGACACTATCAACGATCTCAGAGATGTAACCTCAAATACCCGCGAGATGATTAACGATCTGGCTGCTCGCGTTGATGATATCGAAAAAGCATCAGAACTCATCAAGGGTATTGCCGCCCAGACAAATCTGCTGGCCCTCAATGCCTCCATTGAAGCCGCCCGCGCCGGTGAGGCCGGTCGTGGCTTTGCAGTAGTAGCCGATGAGGTACGTTCCCTTTCACTGAGCACCGAATCAACTACAGTTCAGATTCAGGAGCTGATTCAGCGCTTCAAGGTAACAGCTCGCAATGCCGTATCCATGGCTGAAAAGGGCTATAACAATGTAACCGAGGGAGTAGCTCAGGTAGAGCATACCAATGAAAAGCTCAATGAAATCCAGCAAAGCGTGGATAACATTGCAGCCCTTGCCAACAGCATGGCTCACAGCGTCAATGATCACTCATCAACGGCTGCTCAGGTAGCCATCAAGGTGCAGCATATCCTTGCCATGAATGAGGAGAACTCACAGTCTGCCACTACCAACCTTAACCAGACTGCCATCTTCACCAGCATGTCCAGCGAGATGAGCAGCATGATGATTCGCTTCAGCAAGAAGAACGAAGGCCACCTGCGCTAACCATCACGGCACGCCATGGCCAGGCCTCATGGCCATACCGCCATGGCGCCCCCTTTCAGATGCAGTCCTCCCCTGCCAGACCCGGCCCCAGTGGCCAATGGCCAGGTCATGCTCATCATCACGTGGCTCATGGCCAGGTCATGCCATGCAGCCCGTGGCCCCGGGTCAGGCCCCGCTCATTGCAGCTGCAAGAAAAAAGAGAGTCCTCCTAATGGGGGACTCTCTTTTTTCCAGGGCGCTGCACAGGGTGTATCGGCCGGTTCTTACTGCAGCACCTGCCGTACGGGCGAACGAGGCGCTACTTGCCTGTCAGGCTGTTGAGGTACAGGGCACCAATTGCAGCCAGAATGAGCAGAGTTCCAATGGTCAGGCCACGCACGCTCACTGGTGGCGGCAGGCGCTTTACCTGGCGCATGGTGATTTCAATGAGAGTGGCGGTGTTAGGCGAAATTGAGTAGGCCTGATAGCGGTTGAGAATATCGATAAAGTCGCTGCGATAACGGGTAAGCTTGCGCTTGAAGTAATCGGCACGGCGCTTTTCCTTGAGAATGCGCTCCTTTTCCTTTTCTGCAAGCTTCTTCTTTTCCTCCCGGGTCAGCTTCTGCTTGACCTCACTGTCGCCATCAGGCTGGCCACTGGTTACAGGAACAGGCAGATTACGGCTTGCACGCTCGCTGTAATAAGTATCTGGCGGTCCGCCATTCTGACCGACATTCTGGCCATTGTCCTGACCATCAGGGCCCATGTCATCACCATCACCAAGACCGTAGCCTACACGGGTATCGTCACTGCGCAGGTCGGTATAGTTGATGTTCAGATGATTGGACTTGACCTTGTAAGGGTGCTTGAGAGCAAGGTTAACCAGCACCAGCATGAAGCTTACGTTATAACGGACAATCATGTCCTGCAGATGCAGACTGCAGTCAATGTAGCTGCCCTTAAGGCCCAGCTTCATGGAGAACTGCTCAATAACTCGACGTGATGCCTTGTTGAACTCATAGAAATTGTTGATGAGATTGGCATCATCACTGAGCATGTAGTACTTCTCAAAGTTGGAAGCTACAGCATGGTAAAAAGGCAGGGAGTCATCAATGCGTCGCAGTGAGGCAATGAAGTAATCAAGATCATCAGACTTGAGGCGGAAGTACAGACGCTCAAGCTTGGCAATCATGCTGCGCAGCTGCTGGGAAATACCTGAATTGAACTGACGGCCCAGCTCGATGGCATACAGATGCAGAGCATAGTGCACTACTGAGATGAGATTGTAGATGTAATCTAGGTACAGGGAACGCTCACGGGCCTCTGAACAGCGCTGACGGAAAGCCTCCATAAGGGAGTTGTTCACCGCGAGGAAGCGTGTGATTTCATCGAGCACCATCTGAGCTGCAGGATTTGGATTGAGCTCCACTTCAAGGAAGTCATCCTCAATACCGGCCTCCTGATTGATGTCAGCAATACGGTCGATGAGATTGTTAAGGGCATCATTGAGGTGACGGTCAAAACTGCCAGCCTGCTTTTTGAGGTTGATAGCATCGACCATGCGTGAGCGCACCGGATCATTGACCAGACGGGTACGGCTGGCCTGAGCCTCCTTATTGGCAATACCGTGACCAGCACCTGCAAAGGAGCGCTCATCGGAGTTGTCGTCACGCTCCTTGCGCTCTTTTTCATGTTGAAGGGCATCGAGCACACGGCTTAAGACGAAAGCTCCCTTAATCTTGAACTTGTCGCCAATAATGGCATGTACAAATGCCTGGGTCATTTCCTCATCGTTGAGGCAGCGGCTGTACAGGGTTGCAGCATCATCAAAGCGATCCTCAATCAAAGCCAGTACGGCCAGATTGATATAGGAAGAAAAGCTCTGCTGGCTCTGCAGGATTTTGATGGCTTTTTCACGCTGCCCATGAGCCAGATAGTAAATGGCTGCATGATCGTGCTTGCTGGTATCAACAAACCAGAAAATAGAGTAGTAAATACGGCCACGGGCAGAGAGCAGCTGGGTCTTGGCCTGGTCAAGACGACGCGGAGTACGAAGCGGCGGCTTCATCATGGTCTTCATATCCAGAGCCAGATTGATATCTTTGCCCTTGAGACTCTCACTCATCATCTTCTTGTAATTTGATGAGATGATCCTGCCCGGGATCTGAGTGGTCACACCAAGGACACGGTAAGGATTATCCTGTACTAAAGATATAGTCATTTCAGCTGTCCAAAACTGCTCATCAGCGCTGTCTGTGTATGCGCCTGTCCATCCAAAATCTGCATCAGCCCACCACAATGCACGTACTCAGCGGCCCTGGGGCTTCAAGTCATACTGCCCTGCAGGCCTCCGGCCTTGCGGCCCTGACCCGAAAGCTGATTGCTAATACAGTCACCTGGCCAGCCGACAGCATAAGGTCTCAGCTGAAGGGCTGGGCGGTGTAGCAGTGCCTGTTATGCAGTAAAGACTGAAATTATAACAAGATCCATACCAGGTAAGTTACGAGGCAGCACATGCGGCCATCGCACAGTCTCAGGCACATAAAGCTCATAAACTGCAGCACCTTCCCAGTCATAAGACAGATTCACTGGCATAAAGCGGCCCGCAGTTTCTGTCATAATTTCATAAGGGCATGCACTGAAATTAACCGGCCCTGAATATTTTTTGGACGTACGGCCCGTCAGGGCTTGCAAGGGGTAATCATAATCACTATAATGTGCCTCACCGAATGGATGCTTAGCTCAGTCTGGTTAGAGCATCTGCCTTACAAGCAGAGGGTCATAGGTTCGAGTCCTATAGCATCCACCATCAAGCCCACTTATGTGGGTTTTGTCGTTTTTATACCCCCTGTTTTCCCTCCCCACCTAACTCCCACCTAACTCCCATCCTTTACTCTTCCTTTTCTCTACCTCTTCTCTCCATTCACTTCCCAACCCCTGTCCCAGCTCGTTATCTGCTGTCATTCCACAGCTCTTAGTTAACCTCATCCTGCTCCTACTCCAGCAAAGCAATCCTTTGCGCAACACTATTTAAACGTCCGTTTAAGCCCATGAACTGACTAAGCGGCAGTCCAGCTCAAATCAGGAACCCTGAATACAAAAAAGCCCCCTGATCCATACAATCAGAGGGCTCTTGATAAAGATTGAGTTTGACAGCCAGAAGATGACTGGCAAACTATGCTGTTAGCCTAACAGGGACAGACCAAGCTGAGGACGGGTATTAGCCTGCATCAGCATGGATGAGGCAGCCTGCTGAATAATAGACTGCTGGGACAGGTTTGCAGACTCTTCGGCAAAGTCTGCGTCGCGAATTCTGCTGCGGGCATCAGCCTGGTTGGCAGAAACATTAGCCTGGTTGCGTATGGAAGACTCCAGGCGGTTCTGGATCATGGCCGCGCAAGGTAGCTGCTTTATATTCGTAATAATCGAAGCCTCTTGGGCTTTTTTTTAGGAGGTGTTGTTGTATCTAGTTACCCTAAATCAGGGAAGGGTAGCTATATGGTGACTTTCTCCCAAAATGTATCGATCTCAGGTTGAGTTTTAATGAAAGTAACCTTTTTGGTGCAACGATATATTGAAAACAATGAATGTTACAAATGATGGCTATAGACGGTCTATGCAAATAAAAAGTGTCACAACAAATGGTACTTGCAAGGTGTATGACAGGGCCTAATCCAGGAGGGCTGGGGAAATTTTTCCATTCTCCTATATATTTATATATGTCGATATATTTGGGTAAAAAATATGATAGAATAGGGGACTCGAATTCTTCTTATTTAACAATCAAGGAGACCCCACATTATGAATCATTCTACCCGCAACTTATCTTTAGATCAATCCCAGGAGATAAAAAAATATCCTGGCAATTCCCAGCAGGATTTATCATCTTCACCAGGTTACTCCAGGAATCAGGATAAAGCCCCCGTAGACCTGAATAACAGCTCGCCTTCCACTTCATCCCCTAATGCCCCCGCTGCAGAGCAGCCTGTATCAGCCCATATTCACCACCAGGCTGGACAGCCAGACTCTTCCTTTGATGAATCTACTGCAGAGCATCCGGAATCTGACCAGACTCATCACCAGGCAGGACAGCCAGACTCTTCCTCTGATGAATCTACTGCAGAGCATCCGGAATCTGACCAGACTCATCACCAGGCTGAACAGCCAGCCTCTTCCCCTGATGACTCACCGGCAAAGAAAACTGTTTCTAACAAGCCAGGGACCAGGTTTGAGCAGATTGCAAGAGAGTTGAATGAGCCTGGGCACAAGTCATCCCCATGTCTTCCAGCTCGCTTCAAGGGCTTTGGCCGAAAAAAGCTTTACTCAATTGTTGAGGAGGGCGCAGATTGTGTTTCTGCTTATGAGCTGAAGGCAATCGTTAACTATCTGGTCTGTACTAAGAAACCTGTTCCTAGCAATAGCAAGTCAAGAAGTGCCAAGGCAAAACAGGAAAAGCAGGAGTACAAGAATGAGGTTCGCAGAAGAAAGCAGTTAAGGAGCATTAATACATTTAATTGGTCCGTGCACGAAAACATGTATGAAGGAGAGGTAAGTGAAGGACTTAAAGTCGCCTTTTCAGGTGCTAACAAGGACGTTGTTATTGACCCTGACTCTAAGGACAGTGATGGTCGCTACACAGTTCAGATAAAGGGAGTGACACTGCTCGTAAAGCCAGAGGAGCTTCTGTCTTTATCCTTTTTTTCGCGTGTGTTTTCCATCTGCAATGTTGGCACCATGGCAACAAAGTTTAATGCGGCGGAGTTTGCCTCTTTTGTTTTGTTTTATGCCAGCTCGTGCTCTCCAGACAATGGAACAATACAAATGAGTGATCTTGTGCGCAGCTGCCATAATTATGGTTTCGACTACTCACACAGGACAATAAACTACTGGACAGAGCGACCTGACTTTGTGAATGCATTTGTGATTATCTGCTCTGCAATTACTCAGATTTGTTACTACGAGACACTTCAGGCAGTTAAAGCGTCTAATGATGTTAGAACAAGGTCTATTTCTAACCTGTTGCAGCTGCTTGGGTTCAGAGACATCATCATTTTTGATGGCACCAATGTTCTTGTTAATGAGTCCACAAGTAATTACGTCGACTGCAAGGGCCCAGGCAATGTACGTACTGGCGATTATGCTCCTGGCAGTACCAAATTTGACTCATCAGCCAAGAACACTGGAGAAAAAATCCATATCGTATCCAGTCTCAGTGGCAAATCTGTGGTTTCCGCCCAGATTACAAAGGGTGCGGCGTCTGAAAATAACTGTATCGATTTTGACTCCATAGCAAGGCACGATGCTCTGTTTGTAGCTGACAGAGCACACAACGGACTTATCGAGCTTATTGAGTTAAAGAAGCTTAGAAATATTGATTTTGTTGTCCGTGAGAAGGACTCATGCTCTTATGAAATCAAAGAGGCTCGCGATCATAGAGGCAGACGCCATGGCGAGCTTGATGCGCTGGTTGGACTGAAGGTCAATCACCCTTTAGTTCAGAAGCTGTGCGCGATATACGGCACTCTTGACTTAACTGTTGAGGGAGCGCGTTACATCTACAGCGACATCGTCACCGAACCAATCAGAAGTCTTTGCTCAAGAAAACCGACCAAGAAGAATCAGAGTCAGCTGTACACGACATGTGGAGAGTTTAGAGTTGTAGTACAGCATCGTGATGCTGCTGTAAGAAAGGACGGAACTAAGAGGGAGCAGGATGAGGAGTTTATCTATGTCGTGACCTCTCTTAAGAGAAAAGATGCTCCAGCTTTGGTTGTGATAGACATCTACCGTTTACGTTGGGACATCGAACTTAGCATCAAGGATGCAAAACAGCATTATGCCCTCTTTAAAACCAATGCCAGAAAAATTGAGCCAACCATCATGATGAATGCCGCATCTTTGGCTTGCTTGAGCTTGCAGGGACTGCTTTGTGCCATGGCTGGCATAGAGCTTCCTAAACATGATATGTCTGACGAATTTAAGGAGGATATACGCAGGCACTACCTTGCTGCATCCCAGGGGCTGACCCAGAGGTATATAGACCTGAAGAGGATATTACATGCTTTTTCTCTTATATTGAGGGGTAATGAACCTCGTTTTAAGGTATTACAGTCAGCTGCAACTTGCTCTAAAAACAAGGTCGACTTTAGCACTGAACAGAATGCAAGCAGAGGGTTTATAAGGCTTGAGCAGCATGAAAAGCTAAACAGGTGTGGACTGCCAGGACTGGACGTCATTAAGCTTCCTTATACTAAGATGCTTGATGCAATTTATTTTGCAGGAGAAGGGGATGAGGGTGCTCTAAGTATGTTCAAGGAGCTGGATAGAACCCTTGCCAGAATTGGTTACCTGAATTTTAGTTCATGCGAGGTGATCAAGGAGATCAGTGCTGAAGCTAAGAAGCTTGGCATAACCTTCAGCGACATCGTCAACAAGGTTGATATTCCTGCACAGATCTCAAGAGATCGTGCAAGCAGACTGGGGGCTCTGGCCGAGTTCTTAAAGACTGCATATGGCTTTCGTGTCGAGTCTTTCTATGGAGAATCCATTGCTGCTCGTGATGAGGTTGCTGAAGAAGGCTGTTGCGAAGCAAGTCCAGGTAATGATCCAGGCTCATCGCCACACAAATGCGGTTATGACCCTGATTGGATTGCCAGAGTCATGAATCGCGTTGCTGCAGTCATAGCAAAGAACGCACTTGCCTATCAGCCTAATGACAGGGACTTCAGCCGAAGGAAGTCAATCTTCTTGAAGTGCATTATTACAGCGATGAATTACCATCGTTAGAGTGCCTGGCAATAGCTGTCATGCCCTGCATTTTTTAATTTGCATTTATGACAGGTGTGACAGTAGCTTCTCTGATTCTATTCAACTCTTGTAACATTATTTTTCATGCCAATGGAAGATACAGATAGCTATGCCTAAAAGTATAGATACAACATACGGCATGCAAAAAATTAGCAAAAATAATACTTGACAACACCATGTCAAGATCAAAATCAGGTAAATTTTATGGTCATTTTTGTAAGGCATTAAAACTATTGCCAGGATATCCGGGCACAAAAAAAGCCCTTACGGGCTGGTAAAATCAAGAATGGCTTAAATAGGCCATTATTGTGTATGTTTTGCGCGGCCATGGTTCTGGATTGCACCTAGTCCGGCACGGGCTGCATCAACTGCACCAATCATCTTATCAAGGGCAGAAATGGCAATCTGAACGTTCTCAACCTTTGTGAAGGTAATGCTGTCTGGACCACCACCAGTGCCAGCCTTCCAGAACTTGGCAAGCTCGTCATCTTTCTTTAATCCGCCAGCTGAGGCAATCTGGGAGAACTTGAGGGCATGCACTTCAAAATCAATGGTATCACCCTTATTGGCACCTACCTGTAAGGTAAGCTTACCAATTTCGTTTTTACCACCACCGCCGCCGCCCTTGGTCATTATGGAGTTGGCGCCGGCACCGTCAAGAATGAGGGAGCCACCGAACTTGGTCTGCTTGGCGATACGGGTGATTTCCTGGGCCAGAGCGGTTGCCTCAGTAGCCAGGGCCTTGCGGTCCTCAAGGGTATTGGTACCGTTAGAGGCCTGAACTGCCAGGGTACGGATCTTCTGGAGCATGCCGGTCATTTCGTCCATGGCGCCTTCGGCAGTCTGAGCGAATGCGATACCGTCAGAGGCGTTGCGGTTGCCCTGGTTAAGGCCATTAATCTGAGTAGTTAATCTGGAGCTGATTTGTAAGCCGGCAGCGTCGTCCTTGGCGCTGTTAATTCTCAGACCAGAAGAGAGTCTCTGGTATGTTGTAGTCAGCTGATTCTGCACATTGTTCAGATAGCGACGTCCGTTCAGGGAACTAACATTTGTATTTACGTATACAGCCATAATACTAACCTTCGATGTCTGTTTTGCTAACTACGCTTTCTAAAATCTCAAGGTTTGCATAGGAATAAAATCTCTCCCTGAGACGTTTGTCTCTATTAACGTCATACTGGCCGTATGATTAAACTTTCTCACAGCCCCTAGTTACGGGCATCCCCTGTAAACTTATCAGTTAGCAATAGATGCATATACACTCATAATCGTCTAAATGACCGCCTTTGGTCAGTTACAAGGCTACTCATCAAAATGTATGCTGCTGGTGCTTTCTTCATACTGTCGAACGCTCGCCACTTTAATTGATCAATGCTCAATCTGAGCACACCAGCAGGATCAAATATGATTACGTGAACTCGTAAACAATTGACATCATTACAGTCCCAGCTCTGTTGCGCATGGTCAGCTTCAAATTTAAGGCTGAGCTTCAGCCAACAAAAAAGCACTCGCCTTTTCTGGAGAGTGCTTTTTTGCTGGTGGTCATGCCCGGCAGACAGCGGAGACGCCCGGCATGCCCCAGGCAGCCCGGTCCGGGCCATATGGCCAGGCCTGTGGGCAGCCTTTGGGAGTATGCGCAGTTCAGTCGATTAGACGGTAACAACACGCATGGAGTCGGTGTGGCCTGACTTGCCCATGTTCACACCGAAAGCAACTACCAGACGGTCGCCGGTCTTAACATGACCGCGCTCCTGGAGCTGGCGGACAACGGTTTGCAAGAGCTCATCGAGGCTGCTGTAGGCCAGATTGTCAAAGTGGTAAGGGAAGACGCCACGGTACATGCTCATCCAGCGTACAGCCTGCTCAGAGCGGGAGAAAGCAAAGATTGGCAGACCGGATCGGATACGGGACATGATAAGTGGAAGGTGACCACTGTCAGTGAATGCTACCAGGCCGTGGATACCCTCAAGGTGGTTAGCTGCAAACATGGAGCTCACAGCGATGGTGTCCTCGGCATCCTTGAAGATGCGATCGGCACGGTAACCGGACTTCTGAACCTCAGTCTCGGCACCAAGACATACCTGAGACATGGCGCGTACAGTCTCAACAGGATAATCACCGGCTGCAGTCTCAGCTGAGAGCATTACGGCATCGGTACCGTCGAGCACAGCGTTGGATACGTCCATTACCTCGGCACGGGTAGGCATTGGGCTCTTAATCATGCTCTCCATCATCTGGGTAGCAGTGATGACTACACGGTCAAGGCCACGTGCAAAGTTGATAAGACGCTTCTGAGTAGACATGAGGCTGGCGTCGCCAATCTCAACACCAAGGTCGCCACGGGCTACCATTACGGCATCGGAGGCCATGACTATGTCACGCATTGCCGCTTCTGAGGCCACAGCCTCGGCACGCTCTACCTTGGCAACGATATGAGCATTGCTGCCAGCCTCACGCAGCAGACGGCGGGCCTCCTCAAGGTCCTTGCCACTGCGAGGAAAGGAAACAGCAACATAATCTACGCCCAGAGTTGCTGCATGAATAATGTCCTGCTTGTCCTTCCTGGTCAGAGCTGGAGCTGATAAACCACCGCCCTGCTTGTTAATGCCCTTGTTGTTAGATAACGGGCCGGCCACGATAACAGTGGTAAAGATACGGCTGTCCTCAACTCGGGTTACAGCCAGCTGGATACGGCCGTCATCGAGAAGGAGAATGTCACCTGGCTTTACATCATTAGGCAGCTGGGTATAGGTAATACCTACAGACTCCTGAGTACCCTCATTAAGATCGAGATCAGCATCAAGGACGAAGGTATCGCCGTACTTGAGATGGATTGGGCCTTCCTTGAACTTGCCAATACGGATCTTAGGACCCTGAAGGTCACCCATAATGGCAACTGGCAGATCAAGATCCTTTGCAGCCTTACGGACTGCTACAACGCGCTTCTGGTGATCCTCAAGAGTACCATGAGAGAAATTCAGACGTACTACGTTAGCGCCTGAACGGATGAGCTCTTCAATAACTCCAGGACGATCTGTAGCTGGACCCAGAGTAGTAACGATTTTGGTTCTGCGCTTTCTTGCTGCCATTTTTACATCCTACGTTGATTGCACTGCATCCCTGTCATTCAGGCAAGGCCTGAAATACAGTTTTGCAGCTGCTTTTGGACCTCGGGGCATAACATCGACAAAAGCTGATAAATATGCTCGATAACCTTGATATTGTAGTTTACACAGCCCCCTTTCATCAAGGTCATACCAGGCCCGAACCTGGGTTGCGCCCGTCATATTCTTCATATCTATGGGAAAGTATGCCCCCTTGAAAGAAGGACGGCGTGATGCTGTGCCTGTATTACAGGTGCCCCCTGGAGCACGAAATAAGTCTCAGCTGCATATGATGACACTGGAGCCGGTCATCCCCTGGCAAATGCCTTGAATACCTGTCCTGCATGCCCTGCCAGGCCATAGCAGGCTGGCAGGCTCACACATAAGGTAACGGTATGCAGCACAGGGAAGGTATAAGTCAATGGCCTTGCCTCTTTGGATAAACAGTCGGGCCAGACATGCCTCAACAGCTAGAGTACTTATCGATGAGTGGTCATAGCAGGTATGCCTGCTGGACCGGGATGGAGGGCAGTATGAATGGCTGGCATCTACGCCCCTCATGCCTGATCCAGGGTGGCTAAGGGCTCTTTCCGGGCAGCCACCTGTTATGTTTATGCTC
This sequence comes from Anaerobiospirillum sp. NML120449, assembly GCF_023051105.1. GTDB lineage: Bacteria > Pseudomonadota > Gammaproteobacteria > Enterobacterales > Succinivibrionaceae > Anaerobiospirillum. The sequence goes on from NZ_JALKIL010000013.1 coordinate 105,485, forward strand.
ATTAACCTCGTCCATGCTCGCGCACAACAGGATCTTATGGTGTGTCATTAGCAACTGTCATACAGTTACCAACATACCTTGAAGCGGCAGCCGGTCTGCCTGCAATAAGCTCTGACTATCTGCGTATTTCCAGCCCTGTATTTATTACAAATTGATACTCAGGTAATAGAACGTATTATTTAACGCATGATAAAATCTCAATCGTCAGCACTGTATATACGTAGATATGCAGATTTCTGCCCTCCGGTGCCTGAGCTCATAAATACTCATCGTTATTTAGCGAAATAAGGACACCTCACAGTGATGGTGGGGAGACTCTTACTTTCAGTACAAACACCAGGATGCAAGGATGTCTGAATCTGCTTATATCAGCACTTATCCAGACATTAAAACAAACCACTTACGGTCTGCCATTGCGTTGCCTCGGGCAATTCCCTGGTCAGGACAGAGACGGGGCTTGCGCCCAGGGCTGCTCGTCACACTGCCATTCTTATAGCCGGTTTCCATAAGACTGAGCTGTTACGTCATGGCATGCAGCAGTGGTTCATAACATGTTTAAGGCCAATATCCTGTCCACAGGGCCCGTATGCGGGACTGCAGTCTTGTTTCCGGTCCTCTTGATGCGCGTCCGGGACCATAACCGCATACATGGACCTTAACCTGAAATATGCTGCTCGACATTGATTTAATCCTTGTAAAAAGCCCTTGAAAGTCCTTTGAACATAGACTTTTGTGCTGTTGTCAACCACCAGGCCATTATCTGGCTTTTAAGTGAATATAATGTTCTCCGCCTGCAACCTCAGCTACTACTTTTACGATCTGTCTAAACCTAATGTTCTTGTTCTCGGAGCCAGCTTCGAGTTTGAGCCTTTCCTTGAGCTGCTGCTCAAAGAGCAGGTCAATGTTCTGTGCATGGACCGCAGCCCGGCTTTGAGTGCTGAGTTCATCAACCGCTGGGATGGTCAGCTGGTCTGTCTTGCTCAGGATTTTTCTGATTTACAAAAGACTTTCGATATTGTCAGAGATTACGCCATTAGCCATATCGCCGCTCTGCCTGTAGGCCGTGCTCTGATTATCATGGGCAAGCTCAGTGACCAGCTTGGATTTAACAGTCCTTCTTTCGAGATCATCGACACCATGACAGACAAGAAGGCTTTCCATCATTTCCTCAGTGAGCAGGGGCTTGAGGACTATCAGTGGTCTTTTCTTGACAGTAAGGCCTGCAGGGAGCTCAGGGCACACTTTGATGATCTGGAACAGAAGTTTGGCTATCCATTTATCATCAAACCGGTTGAGGGATCGGGCTCAATGGGCGCAGCTCTGATTTCGGACAGAAGTGATCTTGAGGAGTACCGCCTGCCTGAACGCTTTATTTCAGGTGGTGCGCTGGCTGAAACAGCCCTTGAAGGAGAGGAGTTCTGCTGCGCCGGCTTTATAGACGGGGAGAGTCACTTTCACATTATGACCCTGCTGGGCAAGGAAGTATCGAAGCCTCCATATCGTCAGGAAAGTGCATACTTTTCTGTCCCACGTGAGCGTGAGGCCGCCATTATTACCCAGTATGCAGAGCTGATAGCCTGCCGCATCGGACTGCGCTCATCATTCCTGACAGTCGATGCCTACGTCACCCCTGATGACAGATGTTTCTTTATTGATATTGCCCCACGTCTGACAGGTAATAATGTCCTGCTGGCTGCCCTTTATAACGGCAACAACCCTCTGCACATATTCCGCAAGGTAATGATTGATGGGCAGAACTTCTGCTGCCGCAGCAATCCGCAGCCTGCAGTCATTCGTTTCTTTGATTTTGAAGACAGCCATCCTGTTGTCTTTTCCGGCAGTCCGGTCAATGGCTCATGGGGCTCACCTCTGCCGGCAATGGATGAAAGCTTCAATGTGCTGACCATTGAGGCCCCTGAAAAAGGCCTTGAGATGTTTACCCCTGAGGAAAGAAAGCACATCATTGCCTTTGAAAACAATCTGGAGGCTGGCAAAAGCTATGGTGCCCTGCACAATGGCGGAGATCTTGCCCGAGGTTACATCATGGCATGGGGCGCTACCCTTGAGCAGGCTGACGCCCTGACCCGCCGCTATATTGAGGCAATCAGAAAAAGCAGCCGGGATCAGAGCCAGCACCAGTCAGTAATGGCTGGCTGACCGGCCTCCGACATGTTCAGCTGCTGAAAAACAAAACAGCCGCATATTCAGGACAGACATCCTGACTGTGCGGCTGTTTGCATTTTGGCGCGGTAAGCGGCCCGCCAGGCTGCCCTGCAGCTCCCATTGCCGGCCACGCCCTGGCCCTGCTGCATGATGGCGGTGGCCGGTCGGCGGCCGGCCTGCGGCTGCGATGGCTGTGCCGGAAGCCTGGGGCGGGATAAAATGCCGGGGCCAGAAAAGACGAGTGGCCATGGGGCTAACCCCATGGCCACATATGCTGCCTCAGCAGCCTGTCTGTCGCAGTTATACGCTCAGGGACTCACGGCAGTGAGCTCTGGAAGCGACAGCTGTAAACAGATTAGAGAGGGCAGCCGATACGGCGTGCAACTTCCTCGTAACCTTCGATAACGTCACCCAGACCCTGACGGAAACGATCCTTGTCAAGCTTCTTGCGGGTTTCCTTATCCCATAAACGGCAGCCGTCTGGAGAGAACTCATCACCCAGGATTAACTTGCCTTCGTACATGCCGAACTCAAGCTTGTAATCAACCAGGATTAAGCCGGCCTTGTCAAACAGATCCTTGAGAACCTCATTGATCTTGAAAGACAGGCTCTTCATCTCCTCGATCTGCTCCTTGGTACCCCAGCCAAAGGAAATGATGTGGGACTCATTAACCATTGGATCGTGTAACTCGTCGTCCTTATAGAAGAACTCGAAGGTAGGAGGGTTGAGGTCAAGACCCTCTTCAACACCAAGACGCTTGCAGATAGAGCCGGCAGCTACGTTGCGTACTACGCACTCAACAGGCAGCATTTCCAGCTTCTTGACGAGACACTCGGTATCGGAGAGTAACTCTTCTACGTGTACAGGAACACCGGCTTCCTCGAGCTTCTTCATGATGAAGAAATTAAAGCGGTTGTTGGTACGACCCTTACGGTCCAACTGCTTAATAATCTTACCGTCGAAAGCAGAGGTGTCATCGCGGAACAGCATGATGTAGTGGTTCTGATCATCAGTCTCGTAAACAGACTTGGCCTTACCGCGATAGATTTCCTGTTTCTTTTCCATTTTGGCGTATTCCCAGAAAAGTAAAAAAATAAAAGGGCCTGAAACAAATTATCAGGCCCAGAAATTTTAATCCTACTTGTCAAATTTGGCAAGATAGTTAGCGCCCTCGCGCTTATATACGGCAAACTGCTGAGTAATTGCCCTGGAGAAACCAGGATACAGTCTGGCAGTCTGAGCGGCTGTGATCGGCTTGTCATCTTCATTGTAGAAGGTGATGACTGTGTTGTCGCCAGATACGGCCAGACGGACAATATAAGTGCCCTCTGGCAGACCAAATGGCTCTACGCCCTGGCTGCGGTAGAACTCAGGATCTTCCTCGCTGATTTCAACCTTGTAGGTGGAGCGGGAGATGGAGTACTCCTCAACCTTCATGCCGTAGCTGTCCAGAGTACCGCGCATGACATTCCAGGTGGAGTTGTAACCGGCATTTACGATTAAGGCATCCTGGTCATTGTTATCACGGCCCAGTACTACCTCAACATAATCAGGGATAACCTCATTGGCCATGTTCTGAATGGACATGGTTTTGATAAGAGCGTTGGCAAAGCCGCTGGTGAAGTTGGCCTTGTGCACCAGGGTAGGTTCAATGGCAGTCTCAGATGAGGTGGAGCTCTTTAAGGCGATGAAGTAGCCAATCTGCCCCTGCTGGGCATGACCTACCTTAATCTGGTAAACCTGATTGAAGCTTTCTGCCAGAACGCTGTCGCTGACCTCGTCGTATGGCTCACCAAAGGCATTGAAACGGGACGAGCCGGTAGTAAGCTCATAGCGTGCCTCATTGGTGGCAGCTACAGGAATCTTCATGTACTTGAGAGCTTCGGTCAGATAACTCCAGGCAAGGTGCTCGTCACGGATATTGAACTGGTTGGATGGCAGGAACCAGACAACGGCATTTTCATCCTTGCGAACGATATCTACACCGCTTTCGGCTACCTGAGACACTACAGGCGGACGGATATCCATATTCTCGCCAATCATCTGGCGGCTCTTTTCAGAAGGCGAAACGAACGGAATATCAAAGGTCTTATCGGTATATGGAGGGGTGATGCCGGCTGGAACCTTAAGCGGATCTGAGCCTTCTTTAGCTTCGGCATGATCGTAGTAACCGGTTGGAGTCCTGAGAGAATCATCAGAACTGTTGGCACCGCAGGCACTGACCATAATGGCGGTGCTGCCAGCTGCCAGGGCCATAACCAGTGATTTAATCTTGAGGCTGGACAAAGTGTATCTCCCAAACCTGTTACAGGTCATAATCCGCTGAAAAACATGATGCAGTCGCACTGATAGACCATCAGGCCGTCCATACGACAGGTACGCATCCCGACTCCGGATAACTGACCGCTCAGGCCGTCCGTCCGACAGGGGCGACTCCCTCAAATCAGTCAGGCCGTTATTCCATTGAGGAGGCCGTGCTGTACTGCATGCTGCGCCCTCAGGCGGAGCGTACTCCGTCAGGGCATATGATTAAAAGCCTGCACAAGGGCAATGATGCCCGGTGCTGCGCTGGATATTTTAATGGATATTGCCGCGCTATGCCATAAATTCAGCAAAAACACGCACATCTGCCCCTTGCCGCTCTGCAGGTCCTGCCAGTGCACCAGGTTTAGCTGCTCCCTGCCGCTGCAGGCTCCCGCTGCAGGCTGCAGCGTCAGAGCAACTGAGGAGCATGAGGGCACACTCAGGTGGCAATTGAGGTGACCACTGGGGCCGCCTGCTTATGGCTGCAGCGGGCTGCAGCGGGCTGCGGCGCGCTCCGCCGTAGCCCTCAGGATCACAAAGCCGGGATGGTTTAACCAGTCCCGGCTTTGGATTAAGTTAAAGTCATACTGCCCCGCCCCTGTGGGGCCGGTATATGAACTTTAGTCGTTGCCGCCCTTAGGCATGAGTGGCTTTTGCAGATAATCAAAGAGATTATTGGCAACCATCAGGAGCACTTCCTTGATGGAGCTGAGCTCAGGATCATACTGATTGATGAAGACAGGCTCGCAGCCAGGCTCGTAGTAGCAGACTGAGGAGAATACGGCATCAACATCAGTCTCAGACAGAGTAAGGGAGCAGCGGAAGTCTACATAACGCTCAACACCGGCCTGGGCCAGCAGTGGGTCGCGCATGACCTTGTGGAAGTTAATGACCGAAATATTGCGGTCATCAAGGAAGATGTGGTTTGGACGCACACCGGCCTTGACCCAGTGTTCTGCCTTGTCAAAAGCACGCTCTAAAGGAGCTTCTGAATGGAAGATAAATGGAACTTCATAATCAGAACCAGGAGGCGGAGCAACAGGATCATTGCTCTTCTCTAAATCATCAATATCAGACATTGCTGTCTCCTTATTAAGCCTGAACCTTCTTGGTCTCACGCAGTGCAACAGTTAAATTGAATACAGGTCTGTTCTCGGCAGAGTGCTTTGAATCTACACAGAAATAGCCTTCGCGCTCAAACTGGAAGCTGTCGCCCACTCTGGCATTCTGCAGTGAGCTTTCAAGAGCGGCATTTTCCAGCACCTCAACAGAGTTCTTGTCCACACAGGCAAGGAAGTCCTCAGCAGCACCAGGATTTGGTACGTTGAACAGACGGCCGTACATATTGACAGTACCGCGATAGCAGTTCTTTGCGTCAACGAAATGAATTACGCCCTTTGCTTTCATACCCTCGACGTCGCGGCCCAGAGAATCTGGAATGGCCTCAACGTGTACGCAGGTAACCTTGCCGTTTTCATCCTTTTCACAGGAGGTGGCCTTGACCAGATAGCCATGGCGCAGACGTACCAGACCGCCCAGCTTGAGGCGCTTGTACTGCTTGTTTGCCTCTTCGCGGAAATCTGCCTCATCGATAAACAGCTCACCTGAGAAGCTTACCTCACGGGACCCGAGCTCCTGCTTGTCAGGGTGATTAGGTACGGTAAAGGAAGTAGCGGTTACGCCTTCCTGACCGTAGTTGTCGATCACCATGCGCAGAGGGCGCAGCACAGCCATGGCACGTGGAGCATTGTTATTGAGGTCCTCACGTATGCAGGCCTCAAGTGCGGTCATCTCTACAGTGTTATCCTGCTTGGTAACACCGATACGGCGGCAGAACTCACGAATGGAAGCAGGAGTATAGCCGCGACGGCGCAGACCGGAAATGGTGGTCAGACGAGGATCGTCCCAGCCATCTACATGGCCCTCGGTCACCAGCAGATTGAGCTTGCGCTTGGAGGTAATGGAATACTCAAGATTCAGACGGCTCATCTCATACTGATGTGGATGGCAGTCGATGCTGATATTTTCAAGCACCCAGTCATACAGACGGCGGTTGTCCTGGAACTCCAGAGTACATATAGAGTGTGTGATGTGCTCGATGGCGTCAGAAATACAGTGGGTAAAGTCGTACATTGGGTAAATGCACCACTTGTCACCGGTCATGGCATGGCTGGCATAACGGACGCGGTAGATAACAGGGTCACGCATGCAGATAAATGGAGAGGCCATGTCTATTTTGGCGCGCAGACATACCTTGCCTTCCTCAAACTTGCCATCGCGCATCTGCTCGAACAGAGCCAGATTTTCCTCTACAGGACGATCACGATATGGGCTGTTGCGGCCCGGCTCCTTCAAGGTGCCACGGTACTCACGGATTTCATCAGGGGACAGCTCATCAACATAGGCAAGTCCCTTTTCAATCAGCTCTACGGCATAGCCGTACAGGCGCTCAAAGTAATCTGAGGAATGTCTGACCTCACCGTTCCAGGTAAAGCCCAGCCACTGCACGTCCTGCTTGATGGAGTTGATGTACTCCATGTCTTCCTTGACCGGATTGGTGTCATCAAAGCGCAGATTGCAGGTGCCCTGATAGTCACGGGCCAGACCAAAGTTCAGACAGATACTCTTGGCATGACCGATGTGCAGGTAGCCGTTTGGCTCTGGAGGGAAGCGGGTGGCTACGCTGGTGTGACGACCGGCCTTCAGGTCATCATCGATGATGTCAGTGATAAAGTTGCGTGGAATTTTCTCACAGGAATCCATCGCGATCTCCAAACAAAAAGCAGTGTGCTCAGCAATAAGTTAAACCCAGCCGCAACCGGACTGACATACTCCCCTGAGTATCAGGCTCCATGGAGCATCAGGATCACCAGAGCATCAGCCTCCACAGAACATCAGGCTCTGCAGACAGCCAGCGCTCACATGAGTGTCAGAGCAGCTCTGAATGTCAGGGCCCGCCTGACTGCAGGCTGAGCGCAGTGACGCAACTGACCTGCCCAGATACAGGGACAGTCTTTATGAGGCCCGGGAGGGCTTAACTTATTACTGAGTTAATAACTGCAGAAAAAAAATCATATCGCTATCATAGCGGCATTTAAGCACTCAGTGCAAATATACAGCGCCTCAGGCGCCTGAGTACCGCCTTTTGCAGGCATAAGACAGCAATGCTTATGACTGCCTGGACGTGCCGCAATCCCTGAAGGCCACAACCTGCTCACAGTGCAGGCTCCAGGACGTTCAAGGGAGAAAGTTCATGCCGCGAAAAACGCTGTATGCAGCTTGTTTGTCGGGCCACTGATGACAATATCTCAATGTCTGATGAATTTTAGCAAAGCCCGGCGCGGGCCTCAAATTTTTCGTGCCAAAATTGCCCGTGCCGTCGTATTTCCGGCCCATGGCTACGCCATTTTCAGCAGCCAGCCCCTGCTCTGTAATCAGGACCACATCACGAGCGAAAACTGCAGTCACCAGCTCAGACTACCCGGCTGCAGACCCGGGCTAAAGGAGCTGGGCATGCCCGGCTGCGAGCCTCCCAGCAGGAGCCTGTAACGCCCGGATGCGAGCCTCCCAGCAGGAGCCTGTAATGCCCGGCTACGAGCCTCCCTGCAGGAGCCTGGGTGCAGGCAATCGATGATGAGCAAATGTTGGCCGTACTGTCGCCACGAATAGCCTTGCTGACCTGGTTGCAGGCCCGGCCTGAAGCGCAGTCCAGACTGCAGCCTTGCGTAATCATGATCAGCCCGGCAACCTGCAGACGGGCTGCCAGCCCAGGCTGTGCACAGTGGGCTGCTGAGGCAAAGTTATGCGGGGTGTTACTGTTGGCCAGGCTTGCCTGGCTGGATGGGGGCGGTCTGCTGAAAAAGCAAGTATTTACGGGATTTACCCCCGGTTTTCGTTGACATGAGTGCTCAATGTATTAGAATACAGCTCTATTTTTGATACACTGTTAAAGCATGTATGTCCCGACGGCCTGATGCCGCTGCGGAACGGCGTGATTACCAGAAAGATGCAGCTGCGGCCCAGTGCCGGGCAAGGACGTCTTTCCCTTGGCAGTATAGAAAAACAGACCACCAGAACGCCCTGCTCACAGCAAGGCCGGACTTACAGGTGGTTAAACCAGGTACGGACTCGTGCCGTTACATGCTGTAGCCGGAAGTTTTGCTTCTGAACATACAGCAGCCCGTCAGGACTGATCCTGAGGGCAGTTCACAGGATTTTTTTCATGAGCTTTGAATCTGAAAAGCAATTTAACGATTTTCAACACTTTGCCCGCGGCATCCGTCGTTCCGGCGAGTTCTCAATTCGTGAAAGCGGCATCCTCGAGAAGTGCGGTACTGCCATGATGGAACTCCACATGGGCACCCGTAAGCCAGCTGATGCTACCGAGAAAGTATTCCTTGAGCAGTTACACTCTGACGATGTAATCACTGATCCAAACGCCAAGATCTTCAAGAAGTACTTACAGGTTATTCAGCCACGTCGTCTCCACCGTCTGTGCACTGCCGGTGCCGATGATGAGATGGGCGGCAATGACTTTGGCGGCTCAGGTGACGACAGCTCCATGGACTAAGGAGCTCAGTCCTGCCTGCAAGGCAGCCTGACACAGCAGGATTATTCCTGTCACAATTGGGGAGCTCAGGCTCCCTGATTTGTTTTTACCACCCCAAAAATTTCCTCTGCCCTCCATCCTCGCCCTGCTGCTCCGCCATCATGCCGCTGTCCATCAGCGCATCATGCCCCTCCGCTGCCTCATAGGCGCATCATGCCCCTCCGCTGCCTCATCGGCGCATCATTCCCTGCCGCTGCCTCATCAGCGCTTCATGCCCTGCCGCTGCCTCATCGGCGCTTTACGCCCCACTGCGTTCCTGCTGAGCCATTGCAGTCCTGTCCTTAAGGCTCCTGGCCCGCCGGTATGTCTTCAGCTCTCCTGCGACCTCAACTCCCACAGCAAAATTTGGTCTGTCATCCAGCCCCATGGCTGAGCATGCCCTTATGTCATGCCATGGCCATGCTTAATGTTAATCCTGCCCTGCTCTGCCCTGCCCAATAGCTGAAATGAACTGCTGTGCCGCTCGAGCCTGCTTTGCGCCCAGAAGGCCTGACCAGGCCACCGTCTGAGCAAATTACTGGTGCCCTGCTGCGCGGCAGTCAGGGATGCAGGATCAAAGCGCCCCTTTAAAACGTACGTACTTTCTGAGTGTGGGGTGTGATGATTTAGCTGATTTATATAAGATTCCTGCATGTTCCATAACATACAGGAGACGTATATGGGCGTTAAAAATGACGCAGCTGTGCCATCGTGCAAAAGG
>NZ_JALKIL010000014.1 GCF_023051105.1 Anaerobiospirillum sp. NML120449
ACCTGTAAAGATTACCCTGCCTTTGCAGGACGAGGCCTGCAGCTACGTGCTTAAGCAGACCGGCTCTGTGCTATAAGGGTGAGTACCTCGTCCCTGTCCCAGCTAAGAGCTGCATTTTGAATGCTTCGCATAACAGCAACGTCATTAATTTCTCTCAGTGCAGCCAGTGACTCATCAGGCATACCACCAAACCTGAGGTCCATGATATCTTTAATTGAGTCAGCATAGCCTTCATCGTAGGCTTCCTGGGCAATGCGCTTATAGCTGGCCTCAATTCTGCTTCTTAAATCCATTTGTCAGGTTCTCGTTAGTTGCTGTCCTGCAAGATTGCCTTAGGGCAGTGAAGGGAAGCCCTGAGGCTGCTCCTGGTTACGACCTGTAAAGATTACCCTGCCTTTGCAGGACGAGGCCTGCAGCTACGTGCTTAAGCAGACCGGCTCTGTGCTATAAGGGTGAGTACCTCGTCCCTGTCCCAGCTAAGAGCTGCATTTTGAATGCTTCTCATAACAGCAACGTCCTTAATTTCTCTCAGTGCTGCCAGTGACTCATCAGGCATACCACCAAACCTGAGGTCCATGATATCTTTAATTGAGTCAGCATAGCCTTTATCGTAGGCTTCCTGGGCAATGCGCTTATAGCTGGCTTCAATTCTGCTTCTTAAATCCATTTGTCAGGTTCTCGTTAGTTGCTGTCCTGCAGGATAGCTTAAGGGCAGCCAAGAGGCTGCCCCTGTTTACTACCAGTAAATATATCACCATGCCTTTGCAGGCCGAGGCCTGCAGCTACGTGCTTAAGCAGGCCGGCTCTGTGCTATAAGGTTGAGTACTTCGTTCTTGTCTCCGTAAACGGCTGCATTTTTAATGCTTCGCATAACAGCAACGTCATTAATTTCTCTCAGTGCTGCCAGCGACTCATCAGGCATACCACCAAACCTGAAGTCCATGATATCTTTAATTGAGTCAGCATAGCCGATAGCAAACCCTTCTGCATAGCCTATAGCAAAGCCTTCGGCAAAGCCTTCTTCATAGCCTATAGCAAAACCTATAGCAAAGCCTTCAGCATAGCCTTTATCGTAGGCTTCCTTGGCAATGCGCTTATAGCTGGCTTCAATTCTGCTTCTTAAATCCATTTGTCAGGTTCTCGTTAGTTGCTGTCCTGCAAGATAGCTTAAGGGCAGCCCTGAGGCTGCCCGTCTTACTACCTGTTAAGATACCCTGTCTTTGCAGGCCGAGGCCTGCAGCTACGTGCTTATGCAAGCCTGCTCTGTGCTATAAGGTTGAGTACCTCGTCCCTGTCCCCGGTAACGGCTGCATTTTGAATGCGTCGCATAACAGCAATGTCATTAATTTCTCTCAGCGCAGCCAGTGACTCATCAGGCATACCACCAAATCTGAGATCCATGATATCTTTAATTGAGTCGGCTCTGCCTAGTGCAATGCCTTTATCTAGGCATTTATCCTCGGCTTCCTGGGCAATGCGCTTATAGCTGGCTTCAATTCTGCTTCTTAAATCCATTTGTCAGGTTCTCGTTAGTTGCTGTCCTGCAAGATAGCTTGAGGGCAGCCCTGAGGCTGCCCGGCTTACCACCTGTTAAGATTACCCTGCCTTTGCAGGCCGAGGCCTGCAGCTACGTGCTTAAGCAGGCCTGCTCTGTGCTATAAGGTTGAGTACCTGATCCCTGTCCCAGCTAAGGGCTGCATTGTGAATGCTTTGCATAACAGCAACGTCATTAATTTCTCTCAGTGCAGCCAGTGACTCATCAGGCATACCACCAAACCTGAAGTCCATGATATCTTTAATTGAGTCAGCTCGGCCGATTACAATGCCTTCATCTCTGCCTTCATCTCTGCCGATTACAATGCCTTTATCTATGCCTTTATCCTCGGCTTCTTGGGCAATGCGCTTATAGCTGGCCTCAATTCTGCTTCTTAAATCCATAAGAACCTCCTCTGCATCTAAATTGCTGCGAAGATCGTTGATACCTAAAATGTTTTTGGCATACTTGTCGACATATTCGACAACTGTACGCTTCTGAGAATCGTCAATCTCAGTGGTCCTGATTAATTCCTTCAAGTGTTGAATCAGTCTCTCAACATCATGAACTTCAGAGGGAGTCATAAATCCCAGCAGGCAAGTGCCGATATTCGCACAGGCTATCAATCGACTTATACCATAATTTCCAAGATCAATAAATACCCTGTTCTGCCTGCATGCGAACTCTTTAAATGATGCAGTGGTTTTGCTGTCAATAACACCACATATCCTTCCTTTATTCCATCCTTCAGAACCGGTGTAAATGACGATCTGAAGCATACCTGGCCTCATTTCTGTAGAAGAAAAGATGGCAAACTCTTCGTCACTGTTAGCAAGGCCACTGGCGTAGACATCAAGACGAAAAGGCATCAGGCGGTCAGGCTTGCTTTGAAACTCAAAGTGAATGATGATTCTTGATTCCGGATAGTCCCTTAATGAGACTGCGAACGCACTGTCGGCATATTTCGTAGTCCATTTGTCCGTGAGAATCTGGGTATCCAGTTTCCGGAAGCTGTCCCAGTCTATGTTTTTGACTTCAGGGAACTGATCTGAGCACAAAGAACTCACAATTTCCCTGCAGAAATGTCTGTTTCCTGTTAATAATTTAGCGCCACCATCGTGTGTAAATTCACTGGATCTCAGTACATTAATGGTGTCGTCTGCTTCTCTGTCTGCAACAAGATCATTATTGACCTCTCCCTCCATAAGCTCTCTCTTTCCTTCTGTTACCTTCTCTTTCCTGTCATCCATGCCTGCGTCTACGTTAACCAGGTCGCATTGCAGGTCTTTTGAACCAATTTCATTGCTCAAAATGGCTCCTCGCATACATTGCGTATGCACAAAGTACAAAGATGGCGATGCTCTTGAAAGCACCTTTTGCAGTATTAATATTAAATTAGAAAATACAAAAATAAGTTGACAGTGATCACAATTATGCTTAAATCTTTCATTGCCAAGTCAGAATTTAAACATTTCTAATAATTATGCCAGGATTATTTGACGGATCTGATGAAAATGGCAGTAAAATTCTAGCCATGTGGCGGCATCATGGCCTGAATTGACCCTCTCTGTCAGCAAAAATGACAGTTTCAATGTTAATTACATGCGTTATTTAGCTGGAAATGACTCCAATTCTCCAGTCAGAAGCTGTTTTTCATATAATTTACCATCAATGTATTGGTGCACATTTTGGGCTTTAATAAGCTCTGCTCGGGCCATATCTATTCTTTTTCTTTCCCCTGTGTGCTGTTTGATCAGCTCAATCAGCTTGTTGGTGGGTGCCCGGTAAGCTCTCGTACCGGACAGCAAAGACTATTTCTGATTCTGATACTGCGTATTGACGGCTCCCTGAGGGTAGCCTCAGCCGATGTTGGGGCTGGGAGGTGATCGGTATTTAGGAGTTTGCATCATTGGGGCTGCAGCTCCTGGTCTTTGCTGTTTGCTTTTTCTACTTCGGCCTGCTGTTATATGCAGGTGCCTGTCCTGTTGTGCCGCGTTTAAGGCTGGGGCCGATCTGTGGCTGGTTACAAATATGAATGGAGATATGGTATTCATAGACTGTTAAGGCTGCATGTATGAACATCAACATTTCAGCCGATTAGCCAGCAAGGGCCTGATAACAGCTGTTTGCCGTCCCTTACGGTTCTGTTTGCGATATTGGTTACAGTATCAATAAATCATGATTTTTAGAGCTTTTCATGTCTGTTATGCTGTAAGTGACGCAGCTGCCATCCTGGATAAAGGTTGCCGTGTTATGACTGAGCTGAGCCGGCTCAGCTTTATCTGTCTCGGGCATAAATATCAGGCTGCTCTCATGACGCCGCGCTGCTGTAGCTTGTCTGCGCAGCAAGATGGCAGGCCATGACTGACCCGTGCAAGACCTGTCTGGCCTGGCCGTACCGGTCTTGAATGGTCTGTCTAAGAAACGGTTTCCCGTATATGGTATGGCCTGCCCGGTACGGGACTGGTCTTGAATGGTCTGTCTGAGATGCTGGTTTTCCGTATCTGGCATGGTCTTTTCGGTACGGGACTGGTCTTGAATGGCAGGAAAGCTTTATTGGCACAGCGGGCAGGTGGTTGCCTTCATCACATGCCTTGTGAGCAATGCATGGTTTTTATCGTGGTGATTTTCTCTGGCTGGAGGCCTGGCAAAGCTGTGGCTCCGAGACCTGGTATGGAAGTTTGTCGTGGAAAACCAGGTATTTCTGAGCTTTGCTTTCTTACTTGAGAATCAGGGCACTGGTTTATCGGTCTACAGGTTTTGCTGGGACAGATGCGGGCGTCATTGCTGTTATCTTCGGCACACTGCTGGCCTGTTGAGGCCTGTAAGGAAAAATTTATGGCTGTTATCAAGCGTACTCTGACCCCTCTGGTCAGAGAGCACAATACCCGTAAGATTCTGGCTGTTTACGGCCCTCACTTCTGTGGCAAAAGCTCACTGGTAAACGAGATTCTTCAGGAAAGAGGCGCCAGCGTCAGCCTGGATGGCGGCGATCCCTCTGATACCCTGTACCTGAGATCAGTAAGTGAGGACAATGCCGCAGAGTTCCTGCAGGACAAAAATTCCCTGCTCATCAAGAATGCCCATAAGGTACCTGGCATCAGCAAGATTCTGTTTGCTCTGGCCCGCGCCAATAAAGCCAGTGAGCACCATAAGCTCATTGTGATAACAAGCGCCATTGACCTCAGACTCAACCGCTCTGATGATGATCTTTTCAGCTTCAATATCGAACGTCTGGTCAATATAGACGAGGAGTCCCTGCTCTTTACCGAGGTTTATCTCTGGCCTTTTACCCTCAATGAAATTGTCGCCAGTGATGATCCTCGGCGCGTCTCAGCGGAGGTCGATCTGTGCATGGTAAGAGGACTGATGCCTGAAAGTGCCACCGACAGTGAGGTCCGATCAGATAATGGCCGCGCTCTTATTACCACGCATGAACGCTTAAGGGTGGAGTGCAGTCAGCGACTCGAGTTGCTGCTCAATGATCTGTTGCTGGCCGCCCCACGTCTTAACAGAGACAAGTTTCATGAGTTGCTGGTACTGCTGGCCCAGAAGCTGGGTCGTGAGCTGGACCTTGATGAAATGAGTCAGGTTCTGGGCCTGGGACCTGAGGTGCTCAAGGAGTATGTATCGGCTCTGGAGCGCTGCCTTGCCATTAAATCCTGCCGTTCCCTGCATCTGGCCATTTCAGGTGAAAAAAGCGATGGCCTGCGCATTTACTTTACCGATATTGCCCTGCGCAATTTCCTGATCAATGATTTCTCCCCTGTAGCCGATCGCAACGAGCAGGAGCTTCAGGCCCTCTTTGCCAGCCTCTTCTTTATGGAGCGCTATAAGAAACATGACCTTGAGCGCCGTCAGATCAGTATTTTCTACTGGAAAAAGACCATAGCAGAGCCTGGCAGCACCAACTCAGTAGATTTCGTGGAGCTCGGTGACGGCATGCGTGCCTGGCAGTGCGGCTACCGTGAAGATTTGTGCGCGCATTTTGACCCTCAGTCCCTCTTTGTTAAGACCTACCACCAGTGCAGTCTCCACAGAGTAACTCCTGCATCACTGGCAGCCTGCCTGTAGCCCCTGTCAGCCGTGTGACCTCAGCCATCCGGGATTTGTTGTCACGCGGCTTTAATCATGACCCTCTAATCAAAGCAGAAGCACATCCGGTCATAGTGCTCGTGCCGCTGTCTGAAAACTTTTCCGCCTTTAAGGCCCGCTGCTTTTGCAGTCGGAGCGGTCCTCTGTGCCAGTGCTCTTTTGCTCCTGTTTCTACCCTGTTTCCGCCCCTGTTAGTATTTGACATGCATCCAGCACAGTATTCAGCCCTGCACCTGGTCCATGACATTTTCGCAGCCTTAAAGACCTTGAGCACCTTCGCTGCTGTGCCTCTAACCACCAGGCTCTGTAATTTTCTGCACCCTTTGACCTCGAGAGCAGCCCCTGTGCGGCTGCCTGCGCATGCTGGTGGCCATACAGCTGCTGTTTTTAACCACTCAGACAGTCTCAGTCAGTCAGCCCGCCAGACAGGCAGGTCCAGGAGTGGAAGCAGCGTTACCTTGCAGGACCTTTAGTCAATGAGACCTGGCGGGCGTTTGCAGTACTGATGATGTTAAGGCATAGGTAAGGTCCAGGTGCAGGTGCAGACAGGTGCAGGTGGTCTCATGGTACATAACAGCCGTGCTGCCGGGGGTACAGGTGACACTGCGCTGGCGCTTTGTGCTTTTCGGACTGGCCTGTACCTGCATGACATTGGCCTATGGGAAGCACTTCTGCGGACTACGGTCTGTTTGTGGTGGGTGTCAGTATAAATTTTCTGCGTAAGGGCGGTTTTGCCACCGTATTTTTTTGCGGTAAACCAGCTCAGTGGCGCATTGGCGGCCCCGGCAGGATCCATGCAGGGCTTTGTGCGGTTATAATGGGTGTTCAGGTTTTAATTTGGATGGGAGCTTACTCATAATGGATCAGCAAGCACGCCGCAGCGTCAGAAGCAGTCGTGACAACAGTGCCGCTCAGGACACCAGTGAGTATGCTGATGTCTTCAACGGTATTGTGCTGCTCTCTGATGATCATTTTGACAAGGAAAAGCTGCTGCGCGATCTGTGGCAGATCTGGCGTCTTAATGTCCAGAACATAGAAAATGCCACTGCCGGTGTGCCTACGCTCATTTTTACCTGTGAGCAGTGCCGCGTCATGATCTCCCTGCAGTCCCGTCCTGTAGGTGAACCACGCCTTGCCAGCTATATCCAGTCTCCTTTCCGCCGTAAGGGTGGCTTTAATCCCGTCCATCGTCATCAGGCCCACATAATTATTGCCATGCTCCCCATGGTAAGAAAGACTCAGCTTGAGCAGGCCTGTCTGTTTACCCGCATTATGGATGCCCTGAGCTGTCAGGAAAGTACCCTCGGTATTTTCTGCGGCCACATTGTCTATCATCCTGATTACTATCACGATTATGCTCAGGTACTGCAGCATGGTGAGCTGCCGGTATGGCTGTGGCTGTGGTACGAAAAAAGCGGCAGCGGAGCTGACTTTACTCTGCGTACCAGAGGCATGGACATGTTCGGCAAGGAGGAGCTCGAGCTTACTGATCCCCACGATCATGAGATGGTAGCCCTGGCCTTCTTAGGCGAGGCCGCTGCCCTGATTATCAAGGAAGATCTCAAGCTTACCGAAGGCAGCTTTGTTGAGCTCATGCCTGATTTTCGCCATCTTATTGGCCGCCGTCTGCTTGAAAATACCTTTACCGGAGATAAATCCCTGCCTGGTGAAGCGTCTGAGGCTGCCAGTGGTGCCCAGAATGCAGCCGTGCAGTCTGGCAGCGGCCGGGCTGGTCTGGTTCCAGCCGGCATCAGTACCCCAGGTCAGACCGCAGGTCTTACTGACGGCCTGTCTGCACAGACTGACAGCACAGGCAGGCCTGTTGATGAGCCTGGTCTGCTGCGCTCAGGTACCAGCGTACTGACCATTGCCGGTCACTATTATGATCATGTCCTTGATGACGAAAATTATGTCATCGACGACATGTCCTCCTATATGGAGTCAGCTCAGCGCCATCTTATTGAAGATCAGGGCATGGATCCGGGGCATATTGACCTGGCCCTTGCCGAGCTGTCAGCCTGTACCAATATGGCCTTCTATCTGCGCTGGTGTATTGAAAATGACATGGTCAGTCCCATGCTGCGTCAGACCTGCCCGGAAATGATAGAGATGGTGCGCAAGTCTCCTCAGAGCATCAATCTGCGCGGCCTCGTGCGTGATGTCTTCCATGGCCGTCTGCTGTCAGCCTTCTTTACCAGCAGAGGACGCTCTTTTGGTGACTTTATACACGTAAGAGAGCGCAAGGGCGGCCTTAATGAGCCTCAGCGCATCCCTGTAGAGATTAACAGCTGGAATGAGGCCGGTTATCAGCAGCGCGTGGCTCATTACAAAAAGGAAATGGTACGCTGGCAGGCCTATGATCTTAGCTCCAGCTCGCGCGAACCATCTCCTCTGGTACGTGCCTTTATCCGCTATATGGACTGCGACTGCACCTATTTCCCGGCTCAGCGCAAGGACGATCAGATTATCGCCGCCTGGCAGGAAGCCCGCGACAGGGGCCCAGCTCAGGGTACTTTCCCGCTGATTGTCATCCCTGATATCAGACTGTGGCGTACCATTATGGCCAACAGCGATCGCAGCAATTTTGACTCACCGGGCCTGCACTTTAACAGAGACAAGGTCATCAGCCTGCGCCAGCAGCTCATTGCCCACGATGTCTCCGATGGTGATGAGGTGCTGCGCAGCCGCTATGAAGGTCACGTCCGTCAGGTAGCCAGAGCAGCTTCAGATCGTGCCCGACTTGCTACCCGCGCTGCTGCCCGTGCCGCCCTGGCCTCAGGTCGCAGTACTGAGGAAAAGGTAGAGGCCCGTGCAGCTGCTGCCGGACGTGCAGCAGCCGCATCTGCAACATCAGCCATTACTGCCGCCTGGAACCGCCTTGGCAATGGCAGCTGGCAGCGTTTTGCTCACTGCGGTACCTCCTGCAGCCGTCTGAGCTCTTTCTGGAACAGCCGCCTTAATGTCAGTCTGCCTGTTATCCTGGCCCATATTCCTGTAACCCGCTGCCATGAAATCTTTGCCTGGCTGCCTGCAGGCCGCTGGGGTACAGCACCTGACAATACCGACCTCATGTCCGTAAGCTATTTGTGGCATCAGCGCTACGAGGCCGTACCGGCCGTGATTGGCTACAACCGTATGGAATTTGTCCTGCCTCGTGCCCCGGCTCCGGAAACAGTACCGGCCATCACCCGTGAGGTCAGCGCCCTGTGCCCTGACCTTACTGCCGCAAGCCACAGCCTTGATCTGCTGGCTGCCTCATTAAGCCGCTCCAGCGTCTGGCAGCTGTTCTGGCACTGATATCTTTACAGCCCTGCAGGCGCCGTCCGCCACCGGCCACCCCTGCAGGGCTGCACACCGCCTGTCACCAGTGTCGGCCAGAGCAGACCATGACTTTGCCTTCTGGCCCTTGCGCAAGGCCACACTCCAGTACCAGTCTCATCCCGTCCCGTACCTTACAAAACTGCAGCCCTGTTCCTGTCCCCTGCCTCCTGCCCTCTGTCTGTATTGTCAGCCTTCTTGCTCTGTCAGTGACATGTGGCCTCCATGCAGCACAGCCGCACCTGTTCATGTGAAAGCTTAATACAGCTCTACCCTGTAATTATGTGTAAAGTGCTTTAGTAAGCCATGGCATACCATGGCTGCTCCTGCAGGTTAAGAGGCTGTCCATGGCCTTGCCGCTTTCGTCGGTTAATGTACCGTGCCTGGCCTGGCTGTTCTCGTCATTGCAGGGACTGTGCTTACCCTGACTGCTCTCATCAGTGAAAGGACGATGATGGCGCCCGTTTACGGGCGCAAACAGAAAAGTCTCATTACCGTCCATGGCGGCCATTCAGGCCTGCACGAGAATGACAGTCAGTGCACTTAAATTATGTCTGGTGTGCAGCTGCGCGCGAAACCTTGCTTAAATGTTATATGCGTAAACAGATGAAAGTATGTTTGGCTTTCAATACTGCAGCCCTCAGGCTTCCATTTGATAAGGTAAAACGACATCATCATTTTCACCAGGCTGAACGTGCTTTGCTCATACAGCCTTTCCGGCGGGCTTGCTCACACTTTACTTCAGACTTTTCGCCACTTTGAGCAGGCAGCCTGATTTGAACACCTGCTGTCGGCTTTCATACCTGAATACAGGTCAGAACACAGCATATTGGGGTATGAGCAGTGCAGCAAGGCCAGTTGTGCATAAGAATCAGCCAGTTCCGGGCTGTCTGTGAGAGGCAGTTAAGTGTACGCAAACGCAGAGCACAGTAATCAGCTGGAGGTCTGGCTCAAGGTACAGCCAAATGCCGGAACAGTATGAGCAGCAGCGGATGTCCATAAGGCTTCAGCTGCGAGGGCTTTTGCAGGAGCCGGTGCAGCTGGAGGCTTGAGTTTGCACCACTGGTGCGATCCCTGTCGTAAAACGGGAGTGAAATTTTTCAAGTTGTCCTGATAAGTGCTATTCTGTGGCGTCTATTTAATCAGGAGTAACACAGACCATGTCTCATAATGAAGCTGATCAGCTGCCGGAGAATCCTCTTGAGCATCTGAACTTCAACCGCGCGGACTACTTTATCCAGTTCTTTATTGTTTCCCCTCTGCCTCTGATTTTCCTCGTCTCTCTTTACCAGTCCATAGAAAAGGGGGCCCGTAATATTGAGGACCTGGCCACTATCGGTCTTGGCCTGTACTTTATCTTCAGCTGGATACTCTATCCTCTGTCCTATCTTGCCATTCAGTTCATGGCCGCACGTCGTATCAATCTGCGCAAGGCGGCAGACAAGGCCTCAAGCCGTATTACCCTCAAGTATCTGAGTGTACTGGGCGGTTACTTCCTGGCTATTCCCCTGTCCTTTGTAGGCTATACCGTTTTCAACAATATCAAAACCTTCCGTGCCCTTAAGAAAGGCTGCCCATCCTGCGTCTCATCTCCGGCAGCAGCCGATGCCATGGCTGCGCAGCGCGCTCAGGCTGAGGCTGAAGAGCTCTCCGAGCTCAATGCAGCCAGTGACAGCAAAGACAGTGACACTAAGGATAATGCAGAAGGTCCTGACAGTGCTGACCTCAAGGATACACCTGCACCGGCTGCCAGGTCTGATTCTTCCTCTGCAGGCGCAAATGACAGTGGTGCAACAGCAGCCTGTGCAGACAGATCTGAACTCTCTGATAAGAAGTAAGCTCAGAGCAGGGGACTTACCATGAGCGCAGCAAGTGATGCACTGTATCAGGTCCCCCATTGGTAAGTGAGCACAGCATGCCGCACCTTTGATAAAAGCACTTTTGATAAAAGCCCCTCTTTCCCTCAGGGAATCAGGGGTTTTTTCATGCCTGCAGATAACCAGTGCACGGGCTGACTCTTTCCTGAGCAAGGCCCCATGACCCCTGTCTCCACAGGCCCAGGGCCCATATGCTCTAATTATCTTGCTGTCAGCGCCCGCTCCAGCATTCCCGGACGGAGCTCAACCAGCCGCCAGCTCGACTGACTGCATGGCACTGCCCAAAGCCAGGCTGCATGATTTCAGCTCACCATCTGCCCCATGCAGACTGTCCCTGCCTGTTTTCTCAAAGTACAGTCACCTGAGCCGCTTAAATCATCTCTCAACAGCATCGCTTCAGACGTCCCATCATCCTGTCTTTCCCCTACGTACTGTACTGTAATGATATTCATCCCGGCGTGAGTGTCAGAGTAACCCGGCTCCCCGGCCACTCCCTCGTCAGCAAGCCTGACTCCGCTGCGTTTATTGCACAGCAGTGTCGGTCTTACTCTCAGTCAATCGGCCCATCACAGTCCATGGGCCTGACACAACGGTTTGATGGGGTCGTTCTCACTCTCAGTTAATCGGCCGATCCCAGTCCATGGGACAGGCACAGCTGTATGAAGGTGTCAGTATCTCTCTGAGTTAAGGCCTTATGCTCTGTGTATGGGACTGACACAACAGCAAGAAAACGCCCTTTTTGCTGCGAATGGGCCTGAGTTGCCAGGATATGCACTGTAAAAGACTTTGCAGCACCATTTGGGTACTGGTTACAGCATCAACACACTGCAGAGGGCGGCAGACCAGGTGGCAGCAAGTCCACGGATATCTCTAGATGCAAGCTGATAAACAGGCCATTTCCTGGCAGAAAATTATCGCTCTTCAAAGCGGGATCCACATCATAGTTTCAAGCTTTTATCTGTGCCATGGCTTCAGGAAATTACTATTATGGATGTATCACTGCACAATTTTTACAGCTGCCATGATATGACAGCCAGGCAGGAACATTCACCTCAATCCCGCTCCACAGGTATAGAGCACAGGCAGTTTGTGGTCCACTTGAGCTAATGCAGAGCCCGGATGATGCCAGAGGAGCTTATCTGCCATGGCGACCTGAGCAGTTTGTGGTCCACTTGAGCTAATGCGGAGCCCGGATGATGCCAGAGGAGCTTATCTGCCATGGCGATCTGAGCGGCAAATGCGCAACAGCATAACAGCAGGCCGGTGAGCCTGCGCCGGAAAGCCTGACACCTGCAGAGCATGCAGGAATATGCATACCCATACTGTATTAAGCTCTATATGACTGCCATATTTATCCTGTACTTTGCTATGTCTAAATCGCAGGCGCTAAGCGCTGTGCAACAGTTGCAGCCCACTGCTCAGAACCTGCCTGAGTCGGTCGCCAGATGTGTTTTACCGGCTTATTGAGACAAGGTTTATGCCGGACACAGCGTGATTTTTAAGGGGCAGTTGCCGCACATGAGTCGCGGCTATCGGACTTTCATGGCTGACTGAGATCACCTGCAAACAGAGCAGCATACTGAGCTGCACACAGGGTTGCGCTTTATCAGCGGAGGCAGCATACGGCCGGTAATCATGGCATATGGGGCCTGTCTGCAGATGGCAGCATGGGGCTCATTGACAATGAAAGCCCAGTCACAGGCCTTATGAGGCCAGAAGGGTTTTGTCACCGCGACCCTTGAGGTCAGAGGCAACTGGTCTTAGGGATGGCGGGGAATGAAGGGAGTAACAGGAACATTTCCTGAACAGTATCCTGGCGCATTCAGGCTGGGGCAGTATCGCCCTGATATGAATGCAAGGAGGGAAAAATGAGTGTATGGGGGATAAGAGCACTGGAGTCCGATAAGGGACTTGATGCTATCGACTGTCTATCGGCCAGTTATCTGCGTGACAGACAGCAGATTAATCTTGAAGAAATGGCTCAGCTGCTGATGTCTCAGGGCCTGCTGGGCCGTGATGAGCAAAGCAGCAGTCTGAGCTCTGATACTACAGCCCTGGTGCTGGCCGAGCTGCTTTATGAGTGGCATGTCTATGGCTCTCCTGAGTATGACTGTGACTGTGCCGGAGTAATATGGCAAAGTATCACGGCATTCAGTGCCGCACCTGAATCGGTAGACAAACTGCTCCACCATGTGGAAGACATTTATGCCGATGTCTGCGCCCGCAATGACAGCCGCCCTCTGGTACGCTACTGGCTCCACAGCGCCTGCTGCAGCGCCTGGGTAGAGCACCTTGAAAACCTTATCCAGATGCTTACTGACCTCAGAGACGAAGCCCTCAGGCAAAATGCCCTGCAGGCTTTACACTGCAGTCAGCAGCTCAACATTGGAGCATGCCGTGCACCTTAGTATCAGCGCTCCATGAGTCAGGGTCAAGTGCGGGTCATCAGCAGTATCATGCAAGACAGCTGCTGGCCATTGGGCTCAGCGCTAACCGCTAACCAGTCACGGGCACATATCAGTCCGTCAGCCACAGCCGGGCCCGGCCCTGTCTCCTGAGGAGACAGCAGCAGCCTGGTAACTCATACCGTGGAAGTGAGTAAGTTAACAACCCGCCACACAGCCAGTTTAATTAACTGACAGACATGTACTTTAAATTCTGATTTGCAAGCCACAGCTCGTCTGTGGCTTTTTTATGCCCCTGTTATGCGCGCCACTCTCTTTAAATGACGCAATAGCCGATTCTCTGCAGGCGCCTGACGACTCCTGTAGCTGGCATCTTTCCTGGCGGCTCCCGGCATCCCCCTTATCCCCCGTACTTTCATCCGTTGGGCTTGCAGTCAGAACTGTGGTCCTGTCTTGTACATGCGCTGCAGCTGTGCTGATCTGAGCTGTGAATATGCTTTGCCTGCCCAGTCTGGCAGGCTCTGCCTTTTGCTGACCATTTGCCGATAATGATGATTCTGATGATGAAGTATGTCCCCCGGCAGTAAGGCGATGCCAGGAGCTGGTTAGTGGGGATATGACTTCATGAGGTCATGGGGGAGGACTGTGTCAGCGCTCATGTCAGCGCACATGGCAGCGCTAATTTCAGTGCTCATGGTAAGGATTCCATTTTTCAATGGCCTGCCTGGATATTGCTGGCTGCTGGTGGCCCCTGGAAGCACTGGGGCATACGCCGGTGTAAGGCAGGGTCAGTTGGGGTTTTGGCGCTGATGAAACTATAATAAGTCTCCAGGCCGCCCGGCCTGTTGTCCACGGCTGTGAGCCTGAGCCATATCCTGAAGCTGGCATGAGTGCAGTTTAATCCTGTTATGTGCTTTGCTCATGCCGGGGATGAGGGTTTGGTGCGGGCGGGCGTTCAGATGATATGCATCGAGGTTAAGGTTCATGCAAACAGTCTCTAATATGGATTTCAATGTCGACTACGACTTAACGCAGCATGGCTATACTCCCGAGCAGCTGAGATCCTTTGATCGTCATCTGGAGCTTAATTTCGGACCTGTTGACCAGATAATGGCCGCCCCGTCCTGCAGCAATCCAGTCATTGACCTTATTGTCCTGGCCCCTGACCCTTTAGCGGGCCGTAATTTTTATACCCTCCTTACCCGTGGTATGGGCAGTTACATTGCCCCTGCCCGTAATGATATGGAGCGCAGCCTGCCTGAGCGTGTTGAGCTCATCATGTTTATTGAGACAGCATGGGAGGCTCCGCGCATAAGTGCCGATACCGGACCTGACACATTCTGGCCTGCCCTGTCCATGCTGCGCCTTGCCCGCATGCCTTATGCTACAGGCAGGCGTATCGGTCCTGATACCATTTTTGACAATGAAGAGCCTCTTTGTGAAAACAGCCCTTATGAAGGCCTGCTGGTGCGCTCTGTTGCCACCTCCTGTATTCCCGAGGCCCGTATCTGGACCATGCCTGATCTGCAGCAGGTAATATTTTTACAGGTCGTACCCCTGATGCGCGATGAAATGGATCATGCGCGCAACGACGATATTACTTCGCTTTATGACTATCTTGGCTGGCGCGGACACTTTACTGTCAACTTCCGATCCAGCGCCTTTGATCCCACCCGCTCATATTTTGACTATGTATTCTGTGACAGCCGCTGGTATCTGCGCTTTATTGAGCGCAACCGCCTTGAGGTCAGTGACAGTACGGCCTGGCTGCCAGGTGCCTGGTATATGCGCTTTCTTATCGACAGCGGCATGGTCAATGAAGATTTTGTCAAAGAGTTTCATGAGCTTAAGGGCTATATTGACGGTGAAGAGTGCGATTTTGATTTCGAGGCCTTTTACCGTGATGTGCTGCAGGGCTGCCTCGACAGGCGTTTTCTCAACAAGCACGGCTGGTTCTTTACCGAGCACTATTTTGATTCTTCTGACTATCCCAACTATCACAGCGATTTGCTCGATTTGCGCGCCCGACATCTGGGAGTGTCTGTGCGTGAGGGGCTGAGCTTTACCATACCTGAGGGTACTGAGCGCTCTGTCATTGAGGCCATGTGGCAGGATATACGTCAGGTGATGAAAAAGCGTCTGCATTTCATGGCCCATGAAATGTACTTTGACCGTGACTATGACCGCCTGCTCAGCCAGTGCACGGCCGTCATGATGGACTGTAAGAGCAGCTTCTACCCGCCTGTTATCGATATCTCGCCCATGGTGTGCCATTTGCGCCATGCCATGCGCACTGTGCTGGCCGGAGAAGGCTGCCCTGTGCTGGTCGAGGTCTCAGCTGACATGCTCAAGCGTCTTGCCTGCAGCCAGATAAGCGGTGTGGTAATGGCCCGTCGTGACTGGGGCAGCCTTGAGTCTCTTATAAACTCCAGCTGGCGCAGCCGCGCACCTGGGCGCACTGAAGACGAGCTTATCGTGGGCAGCGTATTCCAGGCATGGGCTGACCGCCCTTACAATCGCTATCAGGCATGGCCGCCTTTACAGAACAATGGTCAGGCCCGTATTCTGACCCTGCTCAAAAAGGCTGCCTTTAACTCAAAGGTCGCTGAGCGATCCTTTGAGCAGCTGTGTGCCCTCTATCTTAAGAGTGCAGGCAAGTCCGCCCATGAGCGCCCGGTCACTGCAGTGCCGGGGGCCCACAGGACAGCCTCCCCTGATGCCCTTGCCCAGCCGGGCGCAACAGCTGAAAATGCCCCTGCATTGCAGCCGGGC
Source organism: Anaerobiospirillum sp. NML120449 (assembly GCF_023051105.1). Taxonomy (GTDB): domain Bacteria; phylum Pseudomonadota; class Gammaproteobacteria; order Enterobacterales; family Succinivibrionaceae; genus Anaerobiospirillum. The sequence continues at coordinate 16,002 of NZ_JALKIL010000014.1, forward strand.
TCAGCCCCGGGAACAGTGCCTGCAACGGGATCAGTCCCTGCGCCAGGCTCATCCCCGGCTGCGGCAACTGCAGCAGCCCCGGCGGGCAAAGCCCGTGGCGGAGGCAGCCAGGAGCGCCAGTACCGCAAGAGCGTACAGAAGATTTTACAGGCCATGTGCTGTCAGCCTGAGGACGATACCTTTATGGACATGCATACCATATGGCATGACTCCCAGAGGGTAAGCCGTCCCCTGCTGCTTTGTCATCTGCCGGTAAAGCATCCTGTCGATGTCATAAGCTGGCTGCCTTATCTGAGCGGTGTACCGGGCCTGTCTATCCACAATATGATGGAAATATTCCACATGTGGTTTGACGAACTGGGCGCCATGCCTCTGGTATTGAGAGACTGGTCCATTGAATTTGTTACTGCCGAACCACTAAAGCCACGTCAGGCTCAGCGTCTTGTCCACGAGCTGGTAGCCCTGTGCCCCAAGCTGCGTCTGCTGCTGGAAATGAAGGTATGTACCCTTGAAAGTCTGCAGGATAAAATCAGGGGCAAACACAGCTTTACTGTAGACTGGTACCCTGTTGAGGCCTGCGCCTCCCATCCATGGGGCTATTAAGCACGAGGCACCGTCCTGCCATATTGCAGACGTGTAAGCCCTGCCACCGGGGCGCAGATCTGCATGAGATAAGCTGCAGATACCGGGGCCTTTTGTCCCCGTAACCTGCAGAGACACAGTCAGCCCTGGCTGTGCTCCTGCCCATAAGGTTAACTTGCCGACAGCACGACCTGAGCTTGAGTCACCAGGTCTTAGTCTGAGTATGATTCTGAGCCCGCAGCTGACCTGCCAGACTTAATGCCCATTTGTCGGCTGATACAGCCTGCATGGCGAGGGCATAACTTTAGCTGCTGTCTCAGCCATTAAGTGGCCTTACTACGCCAACCATAGTGCAGGTCAGACCTGTCGACGCCTTAACAGCTCAGCCGTCCAGCCAGACCTGTGCCAGGCCCGCTTGTCCTGTTGAGCCTGCAATGGCTGACAGCGCAGACGCAGCCACGGCCACGGCAGTCGCTGCATTACCGTGTCCGTGGCTGTGGCGGTGATCCCAGCCATTGAGTTGCCTGACCGGCTGTCCTGTGGTGCCGTTAACATCTGTTGACAGCATGATGTCCCTGGTCAGCCTTGCTCAAGCTGCCGCGCTTTGAGCCCTGCTGCGCTCCTGCCCGACGGGTAACTGGGCCGGCCTGCCTGCATTCAGGCCTGACTGGCTCTGCGCCAGCGCTCATATGGCCATTCCTGTCGTTCCCGGGCACCTGTAAGGTGGAGCATGTCCGTCAGCTCTGGACAGCCCCTGTTATCTGTTAAGTGCGCCTTCTTCACGACCTGGCGGCCACACCTGCCATGTCACAACTGTACTTCATTGTAAGTCCTGAGCACCTGCCCTGTTAATCAGTATTTGTGCAGTGCCCGGCTGTGGTGCCTGATGAGATATGCCGCTCCCGGGCTGCCTGTGCAGCTGCCTTAATGCCGCCATAATATGGCTTTCCTGCCTTCTGAGGTTTTTATCATGTCCAGTATGAGATCACAGCTTAAAGCCAGAATTGTCGGTCAGATTATGTGTGGCCAAATCAGCATTGACGAAGCTGCCGCCCGTTACAATATTTCCCGTGCCACCGTTTTCCGCCTGCTCTCAGCTGCCCGCGCCCGTATGAGCCGTTTTGATGAGGAAGCTCAGGGCAACAGTGCAGCACTGGCCAGTAACGCAGATCAGGGTTCAGCCGTATCTGACAGCTATGGATCAGGCTCTGTGTCTGACACTGGCCCTGACCAGGATAATGTTCATGGTCAGCCTCATGGTCAGGCAGTAAGTGAGGGCGATGATCGTGCTGTGCAGGGCTCTGAGCACTCATTTGCTGACAGCGCCGAGCAGGCAGGTCATGAGCTGGCTGCCCATGAGCAGGCAGCTGAGTATGGTCAGGGCAGCCGTAAGTCTCATGATTCCGACGGGCAGCACCACGGTGAGGGTCAGGATGATGGCCAGACTCAGGGTGCTTACGGCGCCGGTTCCGTGCCCGACAGTGGTGCCGGATTGGTCAGCGGATCCGGGGCTGGCAGCGGTGACAAGGCTGAGGCCCGGCCGGGCGCTGATAAAGCCGGCGCCGGATCCGGGGGCATGCCTGACGGGGCTGTGATTACCCTAATCAAGGGACAGGAAATGATCTCTTTTAATAATGGTCCCAGGGTAAGTCTGGTCAAATTTATCTCCATGGCTTCCCTCGCTGCCCATTATGACTGGTCTGATGAGCACACGGCCAAAACAGCTGCACGCCTTAACTGCAGTGCCGCGCAGATGCGTGCTGCCTGGGAGGCCATTGAATCTGAGGGTGTGGTCAGCTCAGGTCGCTATCAGCGCCAGCGCCATCAGCTTTTTGAGACAGCAAGCGCCCTTGAAATCAGCGACGGGGATCTGGAATATGCCAATAATCATATTGAGCTGCTCAAAAAGACCATTGAAGTGCTCAAGGAGAAATTTGGCATTTGTGAAGGCGAGGGCATGCGCATCAGTGAGGGTACCCGCCTGCGCATTATTGCCACCATTCAGCACTTTCACCGCAGCGGTCTGAGCATCACCCGTATCTGCGAGCTTATGGGCCTGAATGTGCGCTCATACTACCGCTGGCTCAAGTCAGCCACTGAGGAAGACAGCGCCGCCGGCCAGTCCCGCGCCTCACAAAATGCCACTGCCAGGGCCTCCGGTTCTCAGGGCAGAGGCATTGATGAGGCTGCAGCTGCAGACGGCACAGCCCCCTCAGAGTACGACCTGCAGGGCAGCGCTCCCTGTGACAGCTCTGATGAGCCTGCTATCAGACCGGCCCGCATACGCCGCCTGACCATGGAGGTGAGCAGTACTGTGCTTGAGCTGCTCAATTCTCAGGAATTTGCCGAATCTTCCCTGCTCTCCACCTACCGTACCTTAAGAGAAGACGGGCGCATCAATATCTCCCAGCGCTCTTTTTACAATATTGTCCACCGCCTCAAAAAGCAGGGCCTGTGGACACCACGACAGGACCAGTCCCCATCTGCCGCTGCAGGTCGCCACAGGGGCAGCGCCCCGGCCCATAAGTCAGGCTCTGGCACAGCCATGAACAAAGGACCACAGGCCCCGGCCCAACAGGGCAGTCCAGCTGCGCCAGAAAGCGCACCAGCCCCTGATCCCCATGAGCCTGTCGAGGCCGCCGGAAAGGCCACAGAGCAGACAGCTCACAGCGCCCCTGATCAGGACACCAATCAGGCCTGTGACCAGGGCCAGGCCCAGGCCCAGGACAGCAATCAGGCCGATGAGCAGGGCCAGGCCAAGGACAGCATTCAGACCCATGAGCTGGCTCAGGACCAGGGCCACAATCAGCAACAGGAGCAGCACGGACATGAATCTCCGGCTTATGTCCGCAACAGCGCAGAGAGCGCTGAGCATGAAATGAACAGTACCAGTCAGGATATCTCTGGTGCGGGCGCTGCCCCAGACGGTACTGCCGCAGGGGCTGACAGTGCCGCCAGGTTTGAGTCTGCCCTGGGCAGCCGTGTTCAGTCAGGACAGATCAGTGGCCTGGGCCAGGACCATGACCCTGTCCAGGATTCTCAGCCTGACCACAGTGGACAGAGCCCAGCTGCAGGTAATGATAATTCATACCCTGACGAGGCCAGGGCAGCCCCGGTCGCGCACCACAGTGACAGCAAGGACAGTGAGCCGGCCCTCAGTGCAGATAAGACGGCTGCAGCCGCCGCTGCAGACCAGGCCGCTGCCCTGGCTGCCCAGTTCATCAGCGACCAGCACAACACACAGGGAGCGGATCAGGATCTGACAGCTCATAATGCCCCTGCTGATGACAATATTGATGAAGAGGACTTTCCGGCGATGGAGCCCTTTTCCCTTGATGACCTTTAGGCACGGCCGTGCCATGGTCAGGGGCCGGCCTGAGCAGCCTTGCCCCGGCCAAAGCACCGGCCCCGCTTAATCCTGTGCACTGGCATTCCCCACTGTGCAGCACTCAGGTCAGGGCACGCCCTGACCGGGGACAGGCTGAGGCCGGACTGACAGTGGCTGGTACATGGTGAGTGTTGTCGGGCAGCCATGTCGGGTCCTCTCAAAATACATTTGGGGCTGACCTTGCTGCTTCGGACCTGCACATTTCATGGTCCATACGTGGCTTTCCTGCCAGCGTCGGCTGCAGTGCCTGGGACAGGCAAAGGCCATGGCAGCAGCCTGAAAAGCGTACAGGCCCCTCTAAATGCCTGTATGCCTCCACAGTCGTGTGGGTCGTACAGCCCATGGCAACAGCCCCAGGCATGGGCAAGGCGGCCTGTCTGCCTGAGTGCTGCTCGGGCATTCAGTTGCCGGGCCGGTGCCGGGCTGTCTGTCATCTTTTACGTGAGTTTTTAAGGGTCGGCCGGTGCCGGCCTTTTGCATTTGTGGACCTGGATATTTACCAGCTGGTCGACCGGTATGCCCGGGAGCTGGTATCAGTGGTACCATGTGTTCATTAAAGGCCCGACCGGCAGCGCGTGCCGCCAGACACCCAGCTGTTGCGCTTACCGGCCGGCAGCCTGCCAGGCCCGGCTCAGGCAATGTGCATTCAGGCACGATATTCCACCTCCGGGCAGGTGGTCAGGGTGCAGCCGGCCTGAGCGGGCAGACAGCTGCGGCCGCAGCGCCCTTGCTAAACGACTGCATGTCTGCCTGTCAGCCGGCCCGGCTGGCTGCTGCCGGGGCAGCAGCCGCATGCTCATGTGTGGGCCCATGCGTGGGCCCATGTGCGAGCGCGGACGGTGGCGCAGATGCAGGTGTGAGCCGGCCGGGCGTAAGGCCCATGTGTGGGCCCATGTGTGGGCGCGGGCGATGGCGCAGATTCAGTGTGTGAGCCGGCTGGGCGTAAGGCCCGGGCGTGGGCCCATGTGTGGGTGCGGGCGCCGGCGCAGATTCAGGTGCGGGCAGGCTGGGCGTGTGGCCTGAGAGTTATTTCTTTTCTTTGACAAGGAGTATGGTATGGCAATGACCCTGGTGCAGCAGTGCAAGGCATGGTTTGAAGCCTCTGAGGATGACAGAATTATTGCCGCTGTGGTGCAGTCTGACGGGGGTAAGGGCAGGGTCGCTGACAGCTCAGTGGCTGTGGCCATGCCCCCGGGCCCTGAGCGCCAGCAGCGCATTGACGCCCTTTTCTGGCTGGGCGCTGCTACCTGCCGCAAGGCCATACGCAGCAGTGACAGAGATCTGCTGCGCTCGGGTGTCAGGGTGCTGCTGCCTCTGTACGGCGATTACTGTGACGATCTCAATTATTTCGTCTCCCTTGCCCTGTCCTTTGATTATCTGGGCGAGCATGAACAGGCCCTGATGTACCTCTATGAGGCTCTGGCTCAGTTCCCGGCCGTAGCTCATATCGATGACATGATTGCCGACAGTGCCCGGGCCCTTAATGTCAGTGATTTGCAGGCCCTGCACAGTGCCGGCTTTATCAGCTGGCACAGCCGCTGCCGCAAGGCATGGCTTGATCTGCTCCAGGAGCGCGAGCGCCTTGAGCATATGGCCAGTGAAGCCGGCAGCGGCGGCCCTGACCTTGACGGGATGCAGCGCACCATAAGCTCCATTGTCAGCTCGCTCAGCCGCACTCTTACCTGCTCGGTAAGCATGAGCGGCGAATATATCAATGTAATAATCGGATCCGTCGGCCATGACAGCATGCTCCTGCCCATAAAGCACTTCCTTGCTCTCATGCCCCGCCCTTTTGCCGGAGGCTGGCGCTTTATTACCGGAGAACCGGCCCTTGACCATGCCTGCATCAGCTCCGATGGCCTGACCTTTGGCACTGAGGAGTGCTGGTGTTCCCTTGAGCCTGCCCGTACCCTGCCTGTGTGGCTGGGAACCACCCCTGACCTGAACTCTGCCACCGGCACGGCCGGAGTGCCAGGCCCTCAGGCCGGCACCGACGAGGCCATTGCCCGGGCCAACCTGACCAATAACCTGGGCCAGAAAAAGACCAAATTCTCGCACAGCTCTGCCGCCGCCGGATCACAGGCAGCTGCAAGATCAGCTGCGCAGGCCCCTTCCGCTGCAGGAGGCTCCCAGGACAGCACCGTGGGCTGTAATGCAGGGGCATCTCAGGGGGCTGTGGCTGAGGCCGGGGCTGCGTCTGCAGCAACAGCAGCCGCTGAAGATCCTCTGGCCGGGCTGGACCCTGATCTCTTCCCTGATCTCTTTGATGATGACTTTGACAATGAGCCCGGCACTGATGGCAGTGCCTCGTGCAGTGAAGGTCAGCTGCGCCTGAATGCCGCTGTGGACAGCGCTCTGGTCAGCACAACAGGCCTGCGCCGTCTGCATGTGGATATTTACCATCCCATGCTCTATACCTGGTTTAAGGCCAGCCGCTCCCAGCATCCTCAGGTGCTTGACCGTATGCTAAGACGCCTGCTGGCCTGCGCCGCAGGTGAGCTCAATATCCTGACCTATGTCGACAGCGTAGCTCTGGTGCAAAGCCGTCCTGAGCTTGCCTACCGCCTTGATATGCTGCCCCTGCCGCTTAAAGCCATGGGCATTGAGCCTGTAGACAGTGATGCCGCCGCTCAGAGCACCCGCTGGTTTTACTACTCAGGCTGGAACTCGGATTTAAGTAAGCCCGGCCTTACAGCTCCTCAGGCCGCACTCAGGCGTGGTGAGGCCATTGCTCCAGGTGCAGGTCAGCTCAGCGCCATCAATGGCCCGCAGCGTGAGGGCATGGCCGCCACCTGCAGCAAGGACAGCTGTCATGACAGCTGCAGGGACTGCAGCCCTGAGCACCACCTGAGCTCCACCCCGGATTCAAACGCAGGCTCAGACTCAGACCCAGGCATGGCCGTGGCCGCAGCTGCAGCTCCAGGCTCACAGTCTGCAGGCCAGGATCACAGCGCCCCTGGAGACCTGTCAGCCCCGGCTGGCAATGGCACTCAGGACAGTGCCCAGGGTGTGGCCTGTAAGGGCTCAGGTTTACCTGCAGAGCATGGCTGTGCTCAGCACAGTACCGCCAGTGTCGGCTCTAAGGCTGGTGCAGACAGCCGGGCTGACAGCCCGGCTGCCATGGCACAAAGTAATGGTGGTTGCGGGTCAGGGGCACAGCACGATGGCGCCAGAGGATGTGACAGCAGCGCAAGTGAGCGCCCGGGACCGCTGGTTTTTGATCCCCATGCCTGGCTTACTGTGCCTTCATCTGATTTAAACAAATGCACTGAACCCTGCCCGGATCTGCGTGCTGATATCATTGAAGGCGTATCCTGCCTGCGTGACCTCATGCTCGAGCTTAACAGTGCATCAGTTGATGCTCAGGCCATTGATTTGATGAGTGCCGGCGTGGTGCCTTTAACTGTGGCCCTGCCTGTATCCTCCTGTGCCCGCCTGTTAAGCGTACTGCTCGAGAACTGCACGGATGCCGCCCCGGATGCCGCTGCAGGAGCAGCCCCGCAGGCAGCTTCGGCCAGACCCGGCAGCGCAGCTGCAGCAGGCAGAGCTTCTGCTTCAGCAAGCGCCACTGGCTCTGACCTTTCAGGTCAGTGCAGCGCCATAATTGAGGCCTGCGCCCAGGGGCAGATGCCAGAGGGTACGGCCGGCCTTGAGTGCCTTGGCCGTCTGAGCCGTGAGCTTACCTGTCATCTTAAGAGCAGCGATAGCGCCTTTGTGATGTCTGTTACCGGCTGGGCCGTGGGCCGTGAGTACTGCTACCTTGATGTGCTTAGCTGCGATCTTGATTTAACCATCGACGCTCTGTGCCAGTGGCTCGAACAGCTGGTCTTAAAGCAGACTGGCGCCGCACCGGCCCAGGATAACGGGCAGCTGCGCACCCTATATGTTCAGCCTATGGTAAAGGGCAGCATGGTAAGCAAGGTGCACTTTACCACCCGAGTGCGCGTCTGAAAGCAGCCCGGCAGGCGCCATGTCCGCCCAGCGCCTGCCCGGGCCATACGGCCAGCCTGACCCTGTACACACTTAAAGCCAGGCTGTCCCGGGCGCAGGTGGTGCTGCAGGCTGCGGCGCTCCCGTCTGCCGGCCTGACAGCGTACTGTCATGGTGCAGGCAGGCCCCTGTTTACAGGCCAGCTGAGGCCTGGCAGGCAAAGCCATGCACAGCTGCCGTCAGGCCAGTCGTTGAGCTGCCCGGGCGGCTGCGCCGTGCTGTCGGCTTTGACTGAGCAAGAATCTGGGCAGCCGGGCGGGAAGAATGGGCCACGCCGGTGTTTATATTTGTCAGGAGAGAGTTATGTCACAAATCAAAGGGGCCATGGGAGTTCGTGGTGCCGGGAGAAAGGCCGGAGCTGCGGCCATGGAAAAGTCCGGGGATTTTGCCCGCCGGGCTGCTGCGGCCATGACAGCTGCTGCCTGGGGCGATGCCCTGGGCTGGCCTCAGGAGAGGCGCAGGTCAGCCGGTGTTTGCGTGCCGGGTATTGTTGCCCCTGCCTGGGAGCGCAAATGCGGCGGCCGTTATTTTCCGCACTATGACCTCATTGGTGCCGGTCAGTACAGCGATGATACCCAGCTGATGCTCTGTGTGGGCCGCGCGCTGCTGCACGGGGACAGCTGGACAGAGTATCTGCGCCGCGTGGAGCTGCCTTTATGGACCCTTTATGAGCGCGGCGGCGGCAAGGCCGTTAAAAAGGCCGCCCAGCTGTGGCTTGCTGACCGTGCTCCCTGGGATGAACGCTGCAGACAAAGTGATGTTGCCGACTACTTTGGGGCCGGTGGCAATGGCGCAGCCATGCGTATCCTGCCTCATGTCATTGCCCTTGCTGACCGTGATTTCAGTGATCTGGCCGGGCATATTCTCAGCGACGGCATTTCCACTCATGCTCACCCTGCAGCCCTGGTGGGCGCCCTTGCATGGGGCTATGCTCTGTGGAGCGCGGTGCGCCTGAGCAGCGATGAACGTGCAGCCCTTACTCCGACCGGCCCTGTGCAGCAGCTGCTTGATAATAAGGCCGCCTGGGCGGCAGCTCCTGACCTGTCAGCCCTGCCTGCTGCCTGGACAGATGCCATGCGCACCTGCCATAACAACTGGGAGCAGCTGTGGCAGGAAAATGTTGACTTCATGGTAAGTGAGCTTGAACTTGTCCGCGCTGCTCTGAGCGCCCCGCAGCGCCCAGCAATAACTGAGATTATGGAAAGTCTGCACAGCTTTGACCGCAGTTGCAGCGGTTCGGGCATAGTGGCCGCCGCCACAGCACTGATGCTCTCCTGTGCCCATCTTGACCAGCCTCTGGAGGGCGTGAAGGCTGCAGCCTTTGCCTTGGGCAGCGATACTGATACCTGTGCCTCCATGACAGCATCTGTGCTGGCCCTGCTAAGCGACGGCACCTGGGTCGATTCCATCAGAGATCAGGTCCAGGATGCAGGCTGTATTGAGCAGCTGGCCACCAGCCTGTGCAATAAGGTAACCCTGGACTCAGCCCTGCCTGTCATCAAGGCCTCTGCCCTTAAAAAGTGGCACAGCTGCGCCATGCAAAGCCACGAGGGTCAGATCATGGAGCTGCCTGACCTGCGCTGTGCCACCATTCACGTTGAGGATGACTTTCTCGCTCCCTGCGGTAATTTCAAGGTAGCAAGACGCACCTTTGCCGTAAATGACGGTCAGACCCTCTACATCAAGAAAATTTCCAAAACCCGCAAAAAGGAGCAGGACTGACCCGCCCCCACCACAGCCTGTCCCCGATACATCACCATGACTTTCAGCTGCGGTACCCCGCTGCCGCACTTTGAGCTTAAAGCCACCCCGGTCGCACCAGTCCCGCAGCCCCATGTAAATCAGGCTCGGACGTACGCCCCTGGCCTGCAGGCCTCCTGCCTTAACAGCCCACCCGATTTCACAGTCATAAAGCCATCAGGCTGTGCAGCTGTACCACCATCAGTTCTGCGGCTTCTAATGGACTTTCTTTATCTGATCCTCATGACCTGCCCCTTGTGTATGGCAAGTGCAGGTGACTGAGCTCTCCATGCCCTGCCTGCAATGGGCTGGGGCTGGTGGGCCTTACGCGTCTGTGGCCTGTAAGGGACTGTCTTTGTCTGACCCTCATGATCTGCCCCTTGTGTATGGCAAGTGCAGGCAGCTGAGCTCTCCGTGCCCGGCCTGCAATGGGCTGGGGCTGGTGGGCCTTATGCAGGCCCTGAACAGCAATCCCCTGCATGGTTTAACCTTCAGTGGTCTACTGATCGACTGGTCGACTGATTGACCGGTTTTGTCCGGCCCTGTCTTACCGCGCACCTCCCATGCTTTCGTCCTCGCCTTCGGTCTGTATATCAGATACGCGCCTGGGCCGGGGCAATGCCATCCATATTGTGACTGTGAAAGTGATTATTTTTGGCACAAATGAGCCGGTCTGGCATTGCCGTGGTGTGAGCGCGCTCTATATCAGGGCTGTGCCTTTTTCGGTATCATAGCTCCAAAGCTGTGCACCCACGGGTGCTGTGGCTGACTGAGCTTGCACAGTGCCCTTGCCGGCTGTGATGAGCAGGCCACACTTGAGCCTGTTACTGTGCTTCTGCTTTGCGGGCGCGGGCGGTGCCTGCCCTGATGTAACTGCCCTGCCCAGGTAAGCTGCCAGGCGCTCAAAGTGGCCGGACGCAGGCTGTTGTGCAGCTGGCAAAACAGTCCTGCACAGCCCTGAGCATCTGAGCATCTGAGCCTGCATATGACCGGGGCGGCTCTTACTGGTATGGCTGGCAGCTGTGCCTTGCTGTGCCTCATGCCATGGCTGCAGTCAGGCGCTGCCGGAGACTGGGGTTCGTACGCGTGAGTGCCGTCTGGTCGAGCACGCCCGGCCCAGGCCACGGGCCCTGCAGGGCCTGTGGCCCTCGGGGGCGGGCGCTGAGGCGCAGTGCACGGATCAGGTACTTAACTTAAGAGGAATTGTCATGGAAATCGAAAATCTGTCGGAAATGAAGAATTATGCCCTTGAACTGGGCCTGAGCGGCGAAAACGCATGGAGCCATGCTGCAGCCATAACTTACTGGGCTGTGAGCAAGGAATTCATTGCACCCGAATATGTATCCGCTCTTGATGGCCTTGATATTGTCGGGGTTCGCAAGTGGCTCAATGACACCTTTGACAGCTCTTTTTCCGATGAGATTTTCAATGAGGATGCAGCTGACTTCCTGCGCGATTATTACAATGTGGATCGCGGCCCTTCTTTCATTCATGACTTTGAGTTATTTGTTATCGAAGACAGTGAACTGCTTGAAGACTGCGATGGCGACGTCTCTGATGACAAATTTGACGAGGCTACCCTTAACATTGTCTGTGATGACGACTTTGCCGACTATTTCTGTGATTTGCTCGACGAGCGCTACGAGGAGTGGTCAGAAACTGTCTACCGTGTAAGTGACAATGATGAGCGCATTTTTGAATGCCCTGTCATGCCAGCTGAGGTAAGCGATCAGGATGTGACCGTTGACAACTCCTCTCTGGCCGTACTTTGCAATACCTACAACCGTTTTGCCGGTGGCTGCGGTACCTTCTACCGTCCGGGCACTGATGATTATGTGCTCGGCTGTGACTTCAACTACCGTTTTACCGAGCTTGCCGGCCCTGATAATACCCGCCCTCTGATGGTAGTGCTCACAGAGCAGCTGGTACGCGATACCATTACCCTGTCATGTCCGCGCTCGGCCACCCAGTTTCTGGACTTCTCGGAAATGGAAGCGAACAACAGCATAGCCGGTGTACTGCGTGAGGCCGGTCCTGTCTATGAGGGCACACGCGCCCTGCTCGATGATCTCTTTGAGAGCAATTTTGGCTATCTCCTGGAAGCTGGCATGAGCATGGACGAGATTGAAAACAGTCTCATGGAATATGCCGACGATTTGCAGGAGGGTGACAATTTTGACTTTGCTACCTTCTGGGAGGAAGATGAGGACGGTGAAGATGACGATTCCGGTGAGGTTTTCCACTGTCCTGTGCTGCTGTGCGATCTGCCTGTAGATTACTCCTGGCAGACCCTGGCCTATGTACAGTTCACCGCTACCGGCGATGCCATCGGCCAGGTTGAGCTCATGGGCATTGCCCGCTATCTTGAAGAAGAATATGGCCTGTGCGTAGCCGCTGTCAGCGACAACAGCATTGAATTTGCCATGCAGCGCGATCTGAGCACTGAGCAGGCCTCCCGTGCCGCCCGCGATCTCTTTGCCCTGTGCCCTGATGTTCTGAGCATGCCTGATCTGTACACTGACGATTGCCCTGAGGGCGTTCTGGCCGGCCTCAACCTGCTGACCCGCTACCTTGAGCTCAACCGCACCGTTATATGCGTGTGGCCTTGCGATGAAGAGGAGGATGACGAGCAGAACGCCGACAATGACGGCGAGGGCGCATTCAGCTTCTAACCTCCAGGTGCCCATCTGCTGAGCGCAGGGGCAGCGGCCGGGCTCTGTATGCCCTGTCAGCCCTGTCAGCCCTTTCAGTAGCTGATGAATGGCATTTGCCTGCTGGCCCGGGCCCGTGATATGGTGCGCATGCCCTCAGCACTGTCAGTATGAGGTCCTCATGGCTTGCGTGCCACTGCACGACCGGCCGGCCTGCCAGATCGGATAATTATCCGGGCCGGTAAGGCCTGCTGACCATATGGACCTGCAAGTCCTGCAGGTCCTGCAGGACAGGCTTACAGAGCGGGCAGTCAGTATGCCAGGTCAGCGCAGCCAGGATTGAGTGCTGCCCTGCAGCAGTGAGGCTGCCCTGAGGCTGCACTGCGCTGACGGGCATCATATTTAAGGGCCGGCTGTAAGCTCTGGCATTAGTGCCAGGGGCGGTGGGCTCTGAATAAATCACTTACAACATTTGCAGTATTAATTATCGGCTGCTCTGAGCTTCAGGGCAGCCGTTTTACTTTTCTGTGCTTATGATGCCGTTTTTATGGGGCGCGCTGCCGCGCCGGCAGACCTGGCGCCGGGCCTGACCTGTGTCCTGACAGAGCTCCTGACGGCGGGCGCAGGGCCCGGGCATGCCATGTGGCAGAAATTAGAATATGGTATGCTCTATAATTATTGCTGGTGCAGACCGAGGTCTGCAGCAAATCAGGGCCCGGGCCGCTGCAGCTGCAGGATACTGCTTTTGCACCATACGGGCGCCATCAGTCATTTTGCAGGAGCCTCTCAACCATGGCAGTCAAGGATAGTTCACAGCGCAGCTCAGGACAGAACATGTCTTTAAGTCCTGAGGACTACAATGCTGAGCTGCAGCATATTGAGCATTACTTTGGTCCTGTTTCCTTTGTCCTGAGTGAGGAGAAATGGGAACATGTCAAGGTTGATATTGCCGTTATCGAGCCGTCGGCCGAGCGCAAGTACTACACCCTGGTCACCATAGGCTTCAGCGCCGTTGAGCAGAAGGACGAAGATACCACCGAGCGTGTTGAGCTGGTCATGATGCTCCACGACAACTGGATTATCCCAAGTGCCTCCGAGGAGTATTACTGGCCGGTTCGCCTGCTTAAAAACATGGCCCGTCACTACCACACAAGCCATCAGCGCATTTCGGCAGGCTACTGCTACTGCAACGATACCACCTTCTGTGAAAAGACCAGCATGCGTGCCGCTCTGGTCTACTATCTCAACCGTCTGGTAGCCCCGGGCGCCCAGAGTCTGCAGCTGCCAGGTGATCGCGACGTTTACTACTACTCCGTTACTCCTCTTCATGGCGAGGAAATGGAAATGTGCATGGAAAACGGCGCCGAGTTCCTTATCGATCAGATGATCTACACCGATCCTCTGGTAGACAATAACCGTACCAGTGCCTTTGCAAACGCGGCCGAGTACTATGCCATGATCATGGATGACGTGCGCTGGCACGCTTCCACCATTGAATACAAAGAGTTCTCCATTCCAAGGGAAAATGCCGCTTCGCATATGGCAATTTTCCTGCGCTACATGATTGAAAACGGCATGATGTCCCAGAGCTTCATGCAGGCCGGCGAAGAGATTGTCAAAGATATTGTCGAAGGCAGAAACTCCATTGATGTGCGCGGCTTTCTTATTGAGCAGCTCAACAGCGTGCTGGACAGGCGCTTTTTCAATGACAAGGGCATGACCTTTGTCCAGCATTACTATATGCAGGAGGCCTCACCTTACTATGCTGCCGATGTCGACTCCTATGCCCATAACTACCTTTCACCTGAGGAGTATTTTTCCAGGGAGTATGACACCGAGGGCTATCTGTTCGTTCCTTATAACAGACAGTATTACGAGAACATGAAAAAGGTCATCGACGCCCGCCGTGGGGTCCTGGCCAGTCTGCAAAGCTATGCCGATGACGAGGCTGCACAGCTGTCTGAAGTGATGAAAATGTGGCTCAGCTGCAAGTGTTACTCCTTCCCGGCCCTGTCTCATGACATGCCGCTGATGTCCCGCTATGCCTACTCGCTGCGTCAGGCCCCGCAGTCTGAATATGTGCCGGTAATGATTGAGGTCAGCGACAGCCTGTTCACACGCATGATTAACAACATGAAACAGGCCAGTCCTGGCCCTGCCGACGAGAGAACCGAAACACTGCTGGCTGCAACACCTTACAATCCTTACTACGAAAAGTTCATCGAGCGCTTTGGTGTTGACCACAAATGGTATTTTGACCAGCGGGATCTCATTCGCTGGCGCTGGCATATTGCCAATACTCCGCGCATTCTCGACAGCAGGTATTTCTACGAGCGCATTGAAGCTCTGGACAGAAGCGCAGTCCTGGACTTCAGCTTAAGCGCTGTCTACCGTGATGCCCTTGCCCATACCAGTGAGCGCATAGCCGCCGAGGCCGTCAGGATCCGTGTTGATGTCATGGACAAACTCCAGCAGGAAAGCAACACCAGGGGACGCATGAAGCTCAGCCCGGCCAATCTGAGCACAACGGCAGACATGCTCACCTCACGACAGAGAAAGTTAAAAGAGGTATACGAAAGAGCCTCACCTGCCCGTGTGGCCCCGGGTGAAGTGGAGAGTTTCGGCTTCTTTACCCACCGCGCCAACAGCGATGATTACACAAAACCAATGATCATAGCTGAGCTGCCTGTTACAGGTCCGCAGTTTGCCCTGTGCTATATAGGCTATTTCTTTGAGGGTAAGGTTATTGCTCAGGACGATCTGCCGGGCGTGCTGGTTCACTGGTACAAGACCTACTGCGCCATGCCGGCTGTTATCACAGCCGACGGCATAGAATTTGTGCTGGGCAGGCCACTTGACAGCGACTCGGGCCCGGCCCTGGCCTGTGAGCTCATAGCCCTGTGCCCTCAGACCTATATCAAGGGCAATTTCAGCCAGGATGTAGTCAAGGCCGTAGCCCGCATGATTAGAAAGAGCAACTCTTTCTACCTGCCGCTCACCCACGACTAAGCCCGGCCCGCCACACGGCTGCCTGTTTGCAGCCGTCCGTAACGGCCGGTACAGGCATGGTCTGCACAGCCGTGCCTGCAGTGCCTGTACTGTCCGGCCGCATCCCCTGCCCCTGAAGCAAGCCTTCAGGGGTTTTGCTTTTCAGGGATCTGTTTTGAGCACGGCATGATCAGGCCTCAGAGTCCTGTTTTAGGCAGGCAGGCTGGCCGGCAGGCCGGGACGGGACGAAGCGGGCCTCCGGATCTGCAGGGCACCCGGGGCATCAGCCGATGCGGCGGCAGGCAGCTGGCCGGCGGCCCCTGGTTGCCGGTCGCAGCGCTGCAGGGCCAGCTGGCCCTGGCCGCAGCATTGAGCCAGGCTCAATGCCGGGGGCGATACTTGCTGTGGTGAGACCGGCTGCTGCGGGTGCTGCAGTGATGGTAGCTGCCGGTGCGGGGCTCAGGGCGTAATTGCGGTGCTTTTTAGTGGCTTTGGGAAAGGAGACCGGGCTTTTGGTGGCGTGAGAGTTGGTGGGCAGCGGTGGCAGGTGGCTGTGCTGCCGGCGGCTGTGGACTGTGCGTTTGTGGCTGCGGTTCAGGGCGTGTACCTGCGGGCGCGGGCAAATGGGTGTGGTCTGCAGACATGATTTTTAGTATGCTTATGGCTCCAGAGCCCCGGGTGCAGCATACTGTATCTTAAGGGGCGGCATGTTATCGAGCGCAGTTCAGCTCAGGCTCCGACTGACTGGCATTTGAGGTTAACGGGGCTGCACCAAGGAAATTACAGTGTTACAGAATCATTTCAAAAAGGCCGCTCAGGATCTCATCAACGAGCTTAACCGCTCAGGACAGAGCCAGGGCAGCATAAGTGAAATCTCCCTTAACAGCGCCGTAATGTGCGATCAGCGCCTGTTCTACCTTTTCAAGGTTATCTACCCTGCTGCAAGTGAGCCTCAGATGGCCATTGCCGGTGACTATAAGAGCTTTGATCCTGAAGGTCAGGGCACAGTTATGACCGGCCTTGGCAACTTTGATGAGGCTGTAGGCTATACAGTTATCAAGGGTTTTGTACAGAACCGTCCTTTCAATGCTGCTGAACTTGTCTGCGATGAGCAGTACCGCTTTGACAAAGTGGAGCACCCTTATCAGGAAATCTCCGCCTCCATTGAGGATCTGGACAGCAATGCCCTGGCTGCCTTCATGCAGAGCCGCACCATCATGGGCTATGTACTGCTCAGTGAAAACAGCTTTGATGTCAATGCCGCACTGGAGAGTTACAAAAACACCTGGGGTGTGGATCTGTGCACTCTTGAGGGCTATGAAGTTACCAGCGGTGACAATGGCAATGTGGCCATTACCTACCAGGATTGCGTTATCGATATCGCTCTGATGCCTGAGCCTGTTGACAGCGCTCTGCTGCAGGCCTCTGCCGCCCTTAACCGTGACTGGCCTGAGGCTGCCGATGTCTGCTCTTCAACCACAGGAGCTCTGGTGGTTACGGTCTGCTGTCACAGCGGCAAGCTGGCCATGGCCTGCACCATGGTACGCTGGCTGGCAGTGCTGGCCTCCATGGAGCATGGTGCCGCCGTTTTATACAATGGCTGTCTGTTTGAGCCAGGCTGGTATGCTCAGTCGGCTGCCGTCATGAAGGAAAATGAGGGCGCCATTCCGGTTAACAATCTGGTATGGGTACATTTTGAAGAGCTGCCTGATGGCAATCTTTCTGCCCTGACCATGGGCCTTGCCGCCTCAGGTCACCTTGAATTTGCCATTGAAAGCTTCAAGGGCAATCACAAGGCAGCAAGTGATATTCTGCTGCGCCTTGCTGGCTTCGTTCTTGCCAACAATGCTGCCCTGCCTGATGGTGTAACTGTAGAGTTCCCTCCTGTATGCAATGCTACCCTGCATATCACCCACAGCTCCATGCTCGACAGCCGCGTCTATTCCCTGGAGCTCTTTGCCTGTCAGCCCGATGGCGAGCAGAGCGCACAGAGCGCTGATGTCCAGGCCCAGGACCAGGACCGGGCTGCAGCTGACGCCCCGGCTGAGGGCTCAGAGGGCTAACCTGCGGCCTGAAGCCGGCCTGAGGATCATAAGGGCTGACAAACCACGGCCCCACAGGGCAGTTAATCTGCTCCGTCGCATAGCAGAGCCTTTTATCCGGCAGCTGACCTGCCATGATGGGCAGGCCGCCGCCGCTGCGACTACTGGCGCAGCAGCTGCCAGCCCATCAGCGCAGGGTGCTTTGCCAGTCTTCGGCCTGCTGCATGTCTGACAGACAGCTGCATGCCGGGCATCAATTTGATGTCAGGCCACGCAGCAGTGCTCAGAGCGCTCTGCTCGAAAACACTCACATTGCCCCTGACATAAGCCCCTGCATCAGCTGATCCTGACGCGGGGGCTTATACTGTCAGACTCAACTGTTTCAGGCTTTACAGGCCATTAATGGCCCACAGCCCGGAACAGACCTGCTGTGCTGCGCCCTGCACGGCCACCTCCAGTCACGCTTATTGTCTGTACCGGCCCGCCCGCCAGTGCGCCCCTGCACTGCCCTGAGAGCTTTGACGGGGCTGTGCGCTGAGTACACAGGGCTCCGGGGGAGTCACAGAGGCAGCGCAAGGACGCAATGCCTGCCGTGCCAGAGTACGGCCAGGGCCGCGCTGTTGCTCGTTGTGATCAGGGGCGCGCCGTGTGCCAGGCCTGGCCTCCCATGGCTGTGACCGGGGGCAGTCGGCCGGGGCGGCGCTTTTATATTGGATTTTTGCCATCAGTAGAGGATTTCATGTCAACAGCTCAGGACCATGTCTCAAAGATTATCAGGGTTATCAAGGCCAGTATGGCCCGTAATGGTAACGGCGCCGAGGCCTTTGCCCGCAATGGCAAGGTTCAGGAGCTGCCTCCTGAGGAAATCGAATTTGCCCAGGGCTATTTCTTCCGTGGCCGTCTGTATTACGCCTTCAAGGTTTACCTGTGCGCCGAATCCCTGCCGCAGCTGATTGTGGCCGGCGGTTTTGACAGCTTTGAAACCGGTGCCACCTTTGATATTTCCGAGCGTACCTCCATGTACCGCGAGGAGCTGGCTCCGCTGCTGGTCAAGGCCTTTGCCCTTGAGCAGGAAGAGCGTCAGCGCACCGAGGCTGCCCTGCAGGCCGTATCTGACGCGGCAACTGCTGCAGCCCGCGCCGCCTCCGGCGGTGCGACCAGTGCAAGCGGTGAGGCAGGCGCGACAGGTGAAGCCGGCTCAGGTGGCTCTGATTCAGTGACCGCCGCAAGCGGTGCCTCTGCATCGCAGTCAGTCTGTGAGGCTGGTGTATCTGCAGACAGTGGCGCTGCTGGTACTGGTGGCCAGGAGAGCGTTAGTGGTGGCGTGCGCACTGTGCCTGCCAAAATGCGCTTTTCCAGCCACAAGCTCAAGTATGTCACTCTCAAGGATGACTTCACCGCTCAGGAGCAGCAGCGTCTTGGTGAGGGCCGTCTGAATATCTGCTGTCATGCCCGTATCCTCCTCAAGGGAAGCAGCTTTGATCTCTCAACCTTAAATGACAGACTCAACACCGCCCAGGGTCACCGCCTGCCTCAGAATTTTGCCCTTAACATGGCCATGAATCAGGATCCGGTAGAGTGGGTGCGCAAGGTCGATCAGGCCTCTATTCTGCTCAACTGCTCAGGTCAGCCGGTACCGGCAAAGGAGCTGGAGAAGGCCGTGGGTTACAATTACCGTACCCCTGATCTCATGAGCCGTGCCAGTGAGCATGGCTGTGTGCTTGATCTGTACTATCTTGAGATGACCCGCCCAATGCCGCTGGTGTTTATGAACTTTGCCATGATCCTGGGGGCACTGTGCTGCCTTGAGGAGACTGTGGGCATTATGCTCAATGGCACTGTTTATGATCCTCAGGACTATCTGTCTCTGGTAAAAGAGCTTGATAACAACTCCCTTATGCCTCAGCTGCATACCTTTATCCGCATTTCCACCAATAAGGACGGCACCATCAATGCCCTGTCGCGTGGCCTTAACCGCTTCCTCATTCCTGAGATGGAGCTTAAGAACTCACCACTGTCACGCGACGAGCTGCTGACCAGTCTGCATGCCATTATTGCCCGCATGGTTCAGGTCAATCATCCTGTACCTGATGGCGGTGTGTGCCGCACCTACAATGGCCATGCCTTCAAATTCACTCTGGTGCGCTCCAGAAATGCCCCTCAGAGCGCCACCTACTCCTTAAGCGAGGTTGAGCTCGACAAGTAGCCCTCCCCAAGCCCACTCAAAGTAAGCAGCTCAGCCTGCAGTCCCCAGCCTGCTGCCACCAGCAGGCACCAGCATTGTCGGCTGCCCCGCCCGTCGCACGCCATGGCCATGGCCACGCAGCGGCCGCAGCTGCATGTGCTATACCCTGGGAACATAAGTGGCTCAGTGACGCTCGGGCAGCCGCTGCCGCAATCCCGCCCTGGCCATATTCCTGCGGAGGTCATGAGAGGTGACAACGTGCAGCACTGCCGGACCACCGGGCTCGGGCAGCCGCTGCCGCAATCCCGCCATGGCCATGCCCCTGCGGAGGTCATGAGAGGTGACAACGTGCAGCACTGCCAGAGCATGGAGCTCGGGCAGCCGCTGCCGGCATCCCGCCCTGGCCATGCTCCTGCGGAGCTCATGAGAGATAACAACGTGCAGCTCAGGCAGGCCATAGAAGCTGTGCAGGCAGCTGCTGACATACTTTGCATAGCGAGTTGATTCACCTTAGCGCTCGGGCATGATGCTGCAGCCGGACCAGACATTGAGCCTGGCAGCTGTGGCTGCTGTGGCTGCTGCTTCGTTCCCACGGAGCATGGCTGCTTTGACTGCCCTTGGCGCTCGGCTATGATGCTGCAGCCGGACCGGCTATGCCGGTGCTGGCCTCAGTCCGGGAATCACAGGCGCCCTAATGCGCCTTTATCTTTTGCGCTGCAATTGAAGCCTTGCGATTGCTCAGGAATTGATGCCGGCAGGCCAGAGGACTGCCTGCCGGGGCTTCCTGCCACGGCATAAGCTCAGCTCTGTGCTGCCGTTATGGTTCAGTTGGGCTTTGGTCGACCATCAGGTAACGGACTGACAGCAGGACTGATGCCTGAGTTTCATTGTGCCCGGAGCCGTTTGGAGCGCATTTTGGAGGCTTTGCCGGGGCGTTCAGGTATTTTTCGTAGGGTCAGTGCAGTACTTACCGGTAGCTTCTGCCCGTGGCGTTACAGCTCTGTGGGGCATGGCCATACAGCACTGAGCGTATAACTGGGCTGACAAAGTGGCACTTTCTGTATCTTTTTTGTGACCGGGGACGGCAACATTGCAATGTCATGGGCCCCATTTATCCCAGCCATTGGTATCATGTGTCCTTAACAATGAATCTGGCCTGCATCAGCACGGAACGCGCAGGCGGAGCCGGTCAAAAGTCTGTGCCTTAAACTGTACGTTTACTTAACAATGCCCATGCATCAGGTTACACATGGTCTTATGTTGCCATGGCGCTGTGCAGCATCTGGCAGCCGGTCCTGGACGGCTCCGGCAGGGCGGCATTCCTGATGGCGCCGTATGGTGCGGGCGCTGCCTTTGTTTATTTGGGGCAGTGATGCTGCCGGGCAGGTGGCGCTGCCGTATTAAAAGGCTTAACACTGCTGTAAGCCGGGATTTTGTCCCGGAAGTAGCTGCAGGCAAAAATTACTGTCAAAGTGAAAAAGGATCAAAGATGTCTATCCCTCAGAAGCATATTCAGAGCGCTCAGGAACAGGTTGTTGCAGAATACCGCAGAAACTTTCCCGACTTTGAGAAGCTGCAGCACATTGAGTTTGCAGCAGGCTATCTGTGCCTTGGTCAGTTAAGCTATGTCTTCAAGGTCAAACTGCTCAATGAGGAGCAGGATCACTTTGCTCTGGTAACAGGCTTTACCAGCTTTGACCCGCGTCAGGGCTGCAGAGTCTTTGCTGACATGGGTATTTTTGATGAAACTGCCGCCCGCAACTTCATCAAATACATGGGCCGCCGCATTAAGAACTCAGGCGCCCATACCGCTGATCTTTCCGGCATTGACCCTGATTACATTTTTGATAATCATGATCTTGACTATCAGGAGCTCGATCCTTTCCGTACCACCTTCTTTGCCCAGTGCATGTCCTCAGTAGATCACAGCCGATCTCTGGTAGGCTTCATGCTGCTCAATAAGGCCGTGCTCGACCGTGACAGCGTGATAAAGGCAGTAAAGGAAATGTGGGGCCTTGATTTCAATGAACATGCTGATGCCGTCATTGAATCTGATGAGACTTCAGTATCGATAAGCTTTGCGCATGTAACAGCCAGGGTAACCCTCAGTGACGAGCCTATGGAGAAAGACCTTGCTTTGCAGGCTGCCCGACTTAATTACATGTGGCCAATGGGAGCATCGGTAATTTCCGAGCATCAGGCTGTGCTGTGCATTACCATGACCAGCTCCGAGCTTAAAAAGCATGAAATGGCAGCTGCTTTTGTCATGCTCATGGCCGCGCTGGCCTCACTGCCTGAGACTCTGGGCGTGTTTTACCGTGGCTTTATCTTCGAGCCTCAGTTCTATATCGAGCGCGCCGAGATTATTCACGACAACCACTTCCCTGTAGGCAACCTTATCTGGAAACATCTGGAGCAGGGTGAGGGCAACAGCATCAATGCATATACTGTTGGTCTTGAGGTACTGGACAAGCTTGAGCTTGAGATTCACAACTGCAATATGGAAGTGCACCAGCTGCTCGACATGATAGACATCCTGACCATGAACATTATCGAGTGCAATCTCAATATCCCTGACGGTGAGATCCTGCCTCTTACCGATCACAGTGACATCCGCTTTACCATCAGCATTGACCGTTTTGGAGAGCATAATTCCTACAAGCTCGAAATCATCGACCGCAAGCACTAATCTCCGCCACGCTGCACTTGTCCCAGCCCGTGATGCATAAAATTATCTGAAGTCACAGACAGGCAAACAAGGGCTGTCAAAGTGCATTACTCCTGTACCAGGTCCTGCACTGCCCAGGGGACCGCAGGGCCGCATCGCAGCGCGCGGGAAAGGTG
This sequence comes from Anaerobiospirillum sp. NML120449, assembly GCF_023051105.1. Taxonomy (GTDB): domain Bacteria; phylum Pseudomonadota; class Gammaproteobacteria; order Enterobacterales; family Succinivibrionaceae; genus Anaerobiospirillum. The sequence goes on from NZ_JALKIL010000014.1 coordinate 38,412, forward strand.
GAAAACTGCTCTGAGGTACGGGGCAGTTGCTGTATTGCGCCTGTGCCTGACCGTAAAGTCGCTGACACAGTAAAGTTACTGAAACAGTAAAGTTACTGACACAGCCGGATATGACCGGATCATGTGCATCTGACAGGTGGTGCTGAGACGCTGTATAAAATCTTTACACATGCAGCTGCAGGTACTGCACAAAACAGGCAGCAAAGAATTTTCAGGCCGTTCAGAGCAAAATGAGCGGCCTTTATTTTGCCTGCCATACTCTATGCTTTATAAAGCGTAACAGGTTCAGGACAATGTGTTGGTGCACAACTGTGAACAGGCATCGTTTATGGACATGATGTGCTTGCACCTTGAGATGAAAAGGACGATGCATTTGATAATGATGTAATGGTCAGGTAAGAGCTCTGGCAAGCTCTCACGTGGCCGTGCGGTCTCCTGGCCCTTTGACAGGGTACAGCCGGCAGATGTGATACAGGTACAGAAATTTTAAACAGCGCCTTGACCGGAGCAGGAGTTAAGGATACTTTCCTTAATTACAGGCAGTATGAGCTCAACCTGGGGTGATAAGGAGGGTTAATGGGCAAATATACAAAGCGCGATTACCAGGAGTTTCTGGAGAAACGATTTTCAGGTACTGGCGAAACTGTTAAATATGTTGGCAGGCATAAGGGCGACTTCGTATTTGCCATAGTGCCTCCCAAAGACGAATTTGGTAACTTTCCATGCGTAGGGCCACCATATTACTATATATGCTCACCTGATGAAGACCACTTGCGTACTTATTGCGGCTTTGACCTGGAGATAGACAGTAGAAAAAAGAGGACCAGCAAAGCCCGGTCTGAAGCTGAAACTCAAACCAGCTGATAAGAAGCACCCGCTAAGGGTGCTTTTTTTCATGTCTGAACAAAGGATGCCATTGCCTGCCTTACCTGCTCTGTGCACGCCGCATTGAACATTTTTGGCCATGGTCAATACAGTCTCAGGCGGTTAACTGCAGTGCATGCTACAATTTAGCCTCACCACACTTTGCTTTAGCAGCCATGGAGCTCAGCGTCAGTCTTGACATGATCAGATCCAGATTTCGACTGTATGAAACTGTAAGTTAAGCTCAATGAACCTGTCAGTTACGCTCATACAGACTTTTGAGCTGACTGTTATTGAGCTGCGTCCCTTTGCCTGATGTTAAGGGAGACTTGCCGGGGCCGAATGCACAGCCTTTATGGCTGACAGGCTGACAGCTGGAAAACTCAAACAGCAGGTGGGGTGATTGCCGTCTGGCCGGACATGGGCTTTGGAGATTTACTCTTTAAAACCGCTGATGTCCTGCATGGCTGCAGATATGTTATTGAAGGGGCAGCGTACTGCCCGTACAGACAGGAAGGATTGCTGTAATGGCCAATGAGAACAACACCAACGTTGATGAGAATCAGGAATACGACGCTGAATTTGTCCGAAACATGGAAGTATTTGCTGCCAGGGATCCTCAGAGCCGCACTGCTGAAGAAGACTGTATGCTGGCCTCATGGTACTTCATGCAGTCTGAGGGCAAAGATCAGGAGCTGCTGCAAAGTGCCGTTGATTTGCTGATGCGTCATGCTATTACTCTTTACGAATCCCCTATCTGGAACTACCACGTGGGCATGTGCTACTACTATCTCAGACAGCCTGAGAGCGCCATGCGCTATCTGGAGAAGGCCTCAGCCGATCCGGAATACACAGAGCCATGCACCCAGTATCTCAACAGCTGCCGGGAGACTCTGCAGGTTCCTGTCTTTGCTCACAACTTTGCCGAGCGCTGTCAGGAATGCTATCGCAATCTGCTCGAAGAAGTGCCACGTCTGCTTACCGATATCCGCCAGCAGTTTGAAAGCCCGGAGGGCATCAGCTCCGAGCTTAACGACAGATTAAGAAAGCTGCTTAATTTTGCCTTTGCCCGTGTTTCTTTTTCCATTTCCTGTGAAAAGGAGCCAGGAGCCCAGGTATTAGACCCTGTCATTACCATCAAGCCGGTAGGCAGCATTGCCCGTGCTCTGCAGATTCGCTATTTCATCGAGCATGCCCCAGGTGAGCTTACTCAGCTTATCAGGCTGCGTCTTGGTCAGCAGCGCGATGATAGCCTGCGTATTCCTCTCAATGAGGGCAAGGACAGCGCAGGTCTTGAGGATGTCAGCTGCTACATTGCCCGCCGCAACAATGACTATAATGTCTACCTGTACTGCAGCAAGCTCAAGGATCAGCTCGAAGCCAATGTCTACAGTGCCTACAGCCTCTATCTGAGCCTTGCCTATGCAGCTCTTGGAGAGCTTGCATCCCTTACTCAGCATGTAACCTTTGACGTCATTTATGATGACAAGGCCCCTGAGGATGCTCAGGGTGAAGCTGTGGCTCTGACCGATCTGTATCAGTGGCTGGTCAATGCCGGTGTCAGACTCGACCAGAGCGAAGACGATCTCTTCACTTCCTCATACCGCGACTATGACTTCAGTGTTGCCCCTCCAGCTGGAGCAGCCGGTGGCTGTTCAGCCAGTGCCACTGCTGATCGCAACGTGGCTCCGGCAACAGCAGCAGCTGCTCATGAGGACAGCCCTGAAGGCGCTGCAGCCGCCTCTTCCGGCTCAGGTGATGCTGTCCCTGCCGTAAATGTCCTTGCTGATCGTACCGATATCAAGACCGGCAGCAGCCGCACCTTCCAGCTTATCAATGAATTCAGTGGCAACAGCTACAGGATGACTGATGAGCTCCATCAGAATGGCTCAGTGGCCGGTTATCTGGCAGTTGAAGCTGCTTCGGTATTCGGTATTAATGCCAAAGTAAGCTTTGATGACCTCATTGGTCAGATTCATGATGCCATTAATGGCTCTCAGGATGCACAGCTGGGCGTGGTAACCGGTCAGGCCGTAGGATCACACTTCTACTACATCGACTTCATCTCCTGGGATCTGCTTTCCATTCTGTCCAACGCTCTTGCCGTATTCAGCAAGTACGGAATCAAGCCATCCTTCGGCACATTCCGCCGCTCCGTTCCTAGTGTGTTTTTAAGCGACAGGCAGGAATAAACAGGCACTTCATCTTATCCCTGGCTGCACAGGCCCCACCTGATGCAATAGCCAAAGGACCTGTGCTGCACATGCACCAACCGATGTAATGGCAAGTAGACCTGTGCTGCCTGGCACCACCCGGTGTAATGGCAAAAGGACCTGTGCTGCCCATGCATCACCCCGTGTAATGGCATGTCGACCTGTGCTGCCCATGTTCTGCCATCTAATCATCTGACGGCTGGCCTTGCCTGGCAGGCAGTGCAGTAACGACATGTGCTCTGTGGCAATAGGACAGCCGGGCAGCCACTGGCTGGCAGATGCCATAAGGTCATGTCCCTCTGCTGCAGCTGAAGCATCGGCGGTGTGTGGTCGGGCATTTGCTTTGACGGCACCGGCGCTTGCTGCTGCGGCTGATATCAAAGCTGCAGCGAGCGACATTGCCATAGTAAGACGCAATGACCATGGCCAGGCCAGTGCTATAGCCAGGGAGATGGCTGCTGAATTAGCTGCCGTAGCTAAATGTCTGAAAGGCCTGCAACAAAAAGGCTCCTGAGGATATCCTTCAGGAGCCTTTTGTTTACCAGTTGAAAGTGGCACGCGGTTTTTTGCTGAGTACAGAGTATTTAAAGCCCTTGCCTGTATAGCGCAGAACCCTGATCTGACGTGATTTGCGACGGCGGATATTGTTCAGATATGAATGTGCCAGTTGCATAAGCTCTTTGCGGCGTGCCCAGCGGTAGCGGGCCATGACTGCGCGCAGCTGCGGTATGGTGAGAGCAATACGGTAATTACGCATTACAAAGTCTTTTAGCTGACTGTAATTGATCCTGAGATCGGTAGCATCTTCCAGGGTCTGACTGAGGCTGGTATATCTGAGCGCTGCAAAGAGCAGCTCAGTATGGTCACTGCTTAGCTCTTCCCATGAGGTACCCTTTAGTACAGGAGTCATATGGCCGTAACGCAGCGGACGGACATACCAGTCACGGGTATTGTGCCTGAATGTGTTGAGCGTCATATAGGTGCTGTAGCTGCGATGGAACTGTCCTGTCAGGCACAGAGCATTATGTCTCCTTACTCTGATATGGCGGGCAATACGCATTTCCCTGAGCATATCGGCCATCATGGTGCGCTCGAAAACTGCACTTACCTCTCTTTGCAGCAGATTCTTGCGGCCACGCCACTGCTTTTTAAAAGGAATCAGGGCTTTGAGGCGATCTTCATCAGTGATAAGTTTCCATGCATAGTCTGGGAGGCTCACTGAGGGAAGTCGTGCAATACCGCATGGTCGTGTGCTGCCATCAGGGTAGCTGCGTTTGCTGAAAGTGTAGAGTATACGGCGACGCCAGATCCGTTTTTTGACCCTGTCGATTCTGTCCTCATCAGTGGTGCGGTACCATCCAGCCTCATCGTGACAGTCAAAACGGGCTGTCATCAGATCAAGATTATCAGGCTGCTCAGGCCATACAGGCAATGGCCCGGGTATGTTCACATCGTGATAAAGATAGTACATGCTCATGGCTTACCTGCCAGTACCTGCAAAAGCAGCTCAAAAGAGAAGTGAAATAAAGGGAAACACCGCAACCCCACTTATGGCTCGCGTGCGCTACTGAAAGCTTACATATGCCATGAACAGCCCCTGAACTGGCCCTGAACATGTCCCTTATGAAGCCAGTATCCGGCCACAGGACCATGCTTCAGGACCAGGCTGCACAGAACCTGCGCTTTTGCATTCTGAACATATGCTGAGAACATACGGGGTAGCATGTCTTGTTGCAGCCTGTGACCTTGGGAGCTCCAAAGCACCCCCACTGCTCACTGGAGTCCTCCTGCGACATTGGGGCCAATGGCTTCACTAAGTCTTATTTCAGGGCTGAGCCCCATGGCGCCGTTAAGTTTCAGTCAGGCTTGAATAACATGGCTGAAATAAGTCTCAGTACGAATAGAGTCACCTGGCTTAATTGAGACTGACTGCAGCATTGAGGTGTCAGAGCGGGCCCTGAGAGCGCTTAGGGCGGCGCAGATGAGTCAGCGGGCGTGAGGCATCAGCAATATAACTCGACGGCGGCATCAGTCTTATAAGGGTGCGGGCGCTGTAGCTTTCAGCATAGGCAATTTCCTCAGCATACAGAGGAATAACCTGATAGAAGTTGACCACCTCGTCCTCCCCTGATGAACCATCGCTTGCTGCAGGCAGGGAAAGGTGCAGGGCAGCTCCCTCATCAAGGGCCGGCTTATGGCCATTATTAATCTCAGGAGCATGATTTAAGATGATGGCTCCGGCAAAGGTAGTGCCCGGGGCATAGTTTTCATCTTCAGGGAAGGTAATCAGATGTCCCTGGGCCAGCCAGGAGTCATACATTACTGGCAGGCGGGACAGAACATTTAGCAGGCTGATAGGCCAGGTGCTTTCTTCGCTGTCCTTTTCCAGATCCCATGAACCAGGAAGAGCCATGTACAGCTCACAGCGGTTGAGTCTGAGATCAGCAAATTCCTCAGGAACAGGCATCTTATGAGCGCCCATGCCCTTGGTAACAAGGTACTGCACCCCACCAGAGTGACTGTCACCAGCCTCAGTGTCTTTGCTGACCTGTGCCTGCCCTTGTGACCTGGTTGCAGAACCATCTGCTGCTGAAGTTTCGTCCTTGCCCTCTGGCTCACTGGAGCTGCTGCCAGCAGCTGCGTATTTGCCCTCAGGGGCGTCGCAGCCGCTCTCTGAAGCAGCGTCCTTGTCCTCAGGGGCGGCGCAGCCGCTGCCCGATGAAGGTGCCTTGCTGTCCTTGATGATCACAATGTCACAGCGGATGTGCTCGGTGCCGGCATCTTCAACCTGCAGATAGATTGGGCCAAAAACCTTTTCAATATGCTCACGCACAGCCTTGAGCTGTTCACGGGTATAAAGCTCCAGCTGCGGAAGCTTCTTCTTGATGACTGCAGCTGTGTCCTGATTCTCAACGAAGTCATCTCCAGATACGACTTCAGCCTCACCATCCTGATGCTCATGATTTTGCTCACTGCGCTTTGCAATGTTGGCCTCACAACCGGTACAGGCATCAGCAGAGCCCTTTGACTGCCCTGCACACTGTGCACCGCCAGCATCGTTTGTACTCTGAACGGCTGCGCTGTCAGTGCCTTCGGTAGTATTGTTGCCATGATCCGGCTTGCCAGGGTCAGGCTTGCCGCTGAGCAGAGCCTGCAGACGGGCCTGGACATTTCCAGTCAGACTCTCACCGCCACCATCTCCAAGAGCTGCATTAACCACAGCCTCAGCAAAGGCATCCTTGAGCATGCCCTCCATGGCCTTTCCCAGCAGAGCAGCATTTTGCTCCATCTTCTGCAAATCTTCACCCTCGGTACCAGCAGCAGAGCCAATCGATACAGCTGACGGAGAATCTCCGCTAACATTGGCGCTGGCGTCGGCAGCGGTACCTGAAGGGATGTTGGCGCCGTGGCCGGTGCCTGAACGGGCACTGCCTGTATCACTGCAGGCTGCAGATACAGTTGTGCACGTATCACTGCTCACAGGTCGCGCACCTGGGGCTGTGGAGATACGGGAAACTATGGAACCACTGCTTTTGTGGCCTTCAGGGGATGACTTGTTCTGAGCGTCCTCAAAGTCCTGAGAAGTCAGATTAGGCTCATGTATGGACATAACTTTTCCGTGTGATCAAAAAAGACGACTCATAGTACACCATTGTTTGGCGATCATCACCCTGCAAATGGCCTTTTTGCGTGACAAACAGTCAAAATATACCTGCTCAGGCTGATTGCTGGGCCGCCGTCCTGACAATTTAACTACAGACACTCCAGGAATAAGGCGGAAGCACCTTCATATGCATCAGTATCAGTTCAGCATGTAACACGGGGTTACAGGAAATGCCTCTCAACTTCGTAAGAGCAGATATTGTAGCGCGCAACTGCATCTATCGATATTGATTGATACGTACAGGCAAATTAAACATGCTGCGAACATTGTTCGTAAATGTAAATTTATAAATGTCAGTGAAACTGGTAATGATGAATAATAAATGAGAAGAGAAATGTGAAGCCGGGGGATGAATGTGCAGGAGATGCATATTCGTGGCGGTGCCCGAAAGAGAGGAAGCTGTGGCGTAAGCCGGAACGGGACGGGATGCCTGAGGAATATGAAGACAAAATGGGGAAATCCGGCATTGGACCAGTGCCGGTGTACATGTAATGAATGCTTATAACAATAAACTACAATGTATGAATGTTTGATCGAGCCACCCTTAAGGTGCATAGGAAAGGTGGCACCGCCGTTGCCAAAGTTCACTTACAATGCAGTGTGGCAGCGGATACATCTACAATCTTTTCTTTGACCTCTGAGCATGACCTTACGGCCTGCCATAGGTGGAGCTGAGTCTATATGACTCAACTCCTCTGATTGTTTGATTATGGCAGTCAAACTGCCTTTAGATAAGAAGACAAAGCATACATTTGCATGTAAGATTTGTGCTGCGGTTACTTTCAGTTCTCAGGCTTCCAGATATGGAAGCGCATGGTGGTCTGAAAGACCGTTAACCTCAGTCGCGAGACTGAGACTCAAACTCGTCCATTATGGAAGTAAACTCGTTGAGGCTGTCCTGGCAGAGTTTAACTCCGGTACGGTCGTATGAGTAGTAAACCCACTTGCCCTGCTTACGGCCTTTCACGATACGAGCCTCGCACAGAATCTTCATGTGGTGGGAAAGAGTTGGCTGACTGATGTTGAGCTCCTTGAGCAGGTTACTGCCGCAAATGTCACCCTTCTTAAGAGCATGAAGAATATGCAGACGGTTTGGATCGCTAAAAGCCTTGAAAACCTTTGCCTCGTGGGAAAAATCAATATCGCTCACTTCTGTTTGAACCTCCGTTATGAGATATAGTGAAACCAACAAATATGTTGAGCTATTATAGCGCGAGAAATGCACTTTTCTGGATATTTTTAACTTACATTTGCTTCAAATTTGAACGTATATCGCGAGACCGGGCGTAGGAATGGGGCTTTTGAAGAAAATTTTCGTAAAAATTTTTGTTTACATTTTTTTACTTGTACGTCATGTAAAAGATCCCAAATACCACCGATACGCCGATTGACGATGTAAAAATCTTATAAATTCACAGTTGTCAACATCTTAGGATGCTTGCATTCAGGGCTGATTTGTGTTCAGAAAATTATGCGGGCTAAAATAGTGAAAATGAATGCATTTTTTGCATTTGGTTCATTGCAAAATTTCAATATTTACTGAAACAAATTGCAGGTAAGCCATTGATAACCATCTGTACAATGCCTGGATATGTGCTTTATAAAAAATTCATAGTAAGAGCATTTTGCAGTACTTTTGCAGTGGAATGTCGCATTTTTGCATTTTGTTGCAGCAAAACTTTGCACAAAAAAGCAGCACACATGTATGGTAGTGGTAAATAATTATAGTTTTAGCCCTTCCAAAACACAACGGCATACATCAATGTAACAGGAAATTTGTAGACCACAAATGACTGGTTTGAAGGCTGAAAATTTCCTGTCATACAACTTCGGCAAAAACCATCTTATGTATCTATGGAACGGTAAATTTCACAAATTTTGCCCAATCATCTGTATATAACCATATATGTATCAATGTGTTACATCGTTATATAACGAAACACTTACTGTCCAGGACTTAATTTACATTGATGAGCTCGATAAGATTTACAGAAATAAGAGCATATCCCCGCAACTTACTAAAATAATCATATTAAAGAACTACAGTCGTTCTGTATTTTTCCCGTTTAGTGCTAATCCAGTGGGTAGTTTTAGTACCTTACCAGGATTCAACCTAATATTAGCCCCAGGCGTCGGCATCATATCTTCCCTTCTTCTCCGATTCACAGCCAGCGCTGGCAGAGCATTGCTCCCACACATTTAGTCTTGCCTGTTCTGGCACATAGCCCTTGCACATTTCCCTGGTTCATTGCTGTTTCACGCGCAGACATATCTGCCATAACCAGTCTGCCTTACTGCATTCCTGACAACTAACTGCATGCACATGCTGCCGCATTAGCCCAGGCTGATTGATCTGAGGAGGAGGCTCAGCCTTATACCTCATACCTCGCATAATGCTTTTCTCGCTGCTTTGGCCGGACAGTTGTACGCCCTTGCAGGGACGACCCTCCTGATACCATATCATGTGGCTATTGCAGCCATGGCATGCGGCTGTAAAACATTCCCAATGTTGCTGCCCTGAGGCCACGCATCCTGAGTTTCAATTATCTCTATCTGATGCTAATACGCTCATATCAGTATTATGAATGTCCATTCACACTCAGGCTGGATGGGGTCGCTTGTCTGCTTACAGACTGCACCTACTACTCGTACATTCCGTCCTGTATTGATGCTTTGTTTTTGTCACGGCAGCAACAGCTGATGATTTATGTCCATGCTTATGCAGCATGGTTATTGGTTATGAGGTGTCAGTTTGCCTCGTCGAATAAGGCAACCTTGACGGGAGAGTCAGCAGGAGTGGGAACTGTTGCGTCGGAAACTGTAATGGAGCTCACAAAATGTCATGTCTGATCGGGAACATTGATACAAAATCCCAACTGGATCTGGCCAGTGATTGAGCTATTGGCTATGATGCAGGCCAGTGATTCTCTGACATCTATTACCTGCTGACAGAGCCTGTCCGTACATAAAAGCTCAGGCTGAATGATTAGAATGCTGCAGATGCCAGTGTCTGTTATTATGGCTGTGCAGGTAAATGTCTACTGACGGAAGATAGCTGTGGTTCTGCTTTTCAGTGGTTGTGACTCCTGCGAACAGAATAAGCCCTGCAGATAATGAGAATCACATCAAGTACGCTCTGAGCACGCGCCTGTGCCGTTGCGACTGTCTCACATGTGGCATGCTTTAACTGATCTTTGCTGTGCAGGAGGTCTTGTCGGCTGTTTCATTGAGACCAGGCGATGGTACCACCTGTATAAAGGCAGTTCTGCGGCCACTAATAGTGAACAATGTCCCATGGTCGCACAGGGAGTGTACATACCAGTCAGGAGCACCTGATCACTGGTAACATCATTGTGTATTTGGTCAGCAATACATCGCTGCATATACCTGTACATATTCTGAGGAAAGCGACAGCTCCATCTTTTTATCAATCCTTAGTTCTGATCATTTCCGTCTTTTCCCCGAAAACATCAATGCGATCCCAGCGTTCGCAGTAACCTCTACGCCCTTTTTTCTGTCATTCAAACTCTACTTTTTTGGTTTGAGCAGAAAGGTGGACGTTTAGAGCACCGTGTGCGCAATGTGGACAGAGCAATGCTGTCTTTTTCTTGAACCCGGGTGTATGTTCTGGCACTTTTGCCGGTATTTGTCCAGGTTGGCTATAGGCAGAGTTGACGCAGTATGGGTAACCCGGGTTGAGAACATCCCTCCAGGCATTAATCAGTCTGAGTGATGATCAAATGGAGTGTGCATCTGCCTTGCAAGAATATGGAGGCACTAAAGCAATCGCAGGGACAGCCCTGGACAGACTGTGACCGGTTCTCTCAGGTCCTGTCCATACATTCAGGACCTGTTGTCCAGGGAAGCGATCGCCTGTGCTGGCATTGCCAGTCCTCTGGCTGGTACCGTCAGACATGTGGCTGTGCCTGCAGACGTATGGCGTGTACTGCCTGCCATGTGGTCAGTGCCTGCAGACATATGGCGCGTACTGCCTGCCATGTGGCCAGTGCCTGCAGTGATGTGGCGGGTACCGGTGGACATGTGGCAGGTACATGCAGCATGGCCATAACCTGAGGCGAGCTGACACCATAATTTTGGCTGCTTTGTAAATCTGGAGTTGTTAACGCGTGGAACCGTAAGGCTTTGACAGGGCTGACAGGTTCCGGGACAGATTTTCAGGCAGCAGGCGAGTTTTAAAGTTTGTAATGAGGCTGAGTATGTTTAGCTGTTTTTTCAACCTGAGCAGCAAAATCAAGCTGACAGTTTTGTCTGTTTCCTTAATATCAATGACAATACTGGTTGCGGTAATGTCATATTTTGCAACTCTGAACAGTGTCAGAGCTGCAACCGACCTTTCAGTTATTCTTAACCGTTCTGCCGTTCGCGTAACCAATCTGCAAAATCACCTGCGTGACCTTGACAACATTACTCTGAACTATCTGTCAGGAGCGAAGGGAGCGCCTGGTAGCTTTCAGGACTTCCAGAACAGGACCAATCAGATTATCGATGCCGTTACGGAAGCCTCAAAAGTGATGAATCCGCAGCGTATCGGCGATCTGCAGTCTGCACCTGAATATGTTGCCAGGATTCAGGAGCTTAAGGACAAGTCCCTGTCTTTGATCAAGGTATATGAGGACAACCTTAATGTCATCAGAAACGACCGTATTCGCGGACTTGGCAACTATCTGCATTCCCTGCGTCCAGTTATCATAGACATGTATGAAACCTGTACTGAATCTATTCGAATGCAGGATCTGCTGGTTATCCAGCTTGCCAGTGAAGGCTCTGATATGCGCATGGCCTACTACTCTCTTGCGGTGGCTGCCCTTTCAGTAATAATTGGTGCGGCTCTTTCCCTTGCCATTGTTTCTTATATTACCCGCTGTATTACCCGTCAGGGTCACTTCCTTGACAAGATGTGTGAGGGCGACTTCTCTTTCCGTATTGCCGAGTACTACAACGATGACTTTGGAACCATCATCGACAAGATCCGCATTGTTCGTGACAATATGAACAAGGCACTGCTTGAGGTTAAGGAAAACTCTCTGCTGACGGAAAAGACCCTCAATGAGGTTATTGCAATGTCCGGCAATATCGCCATTAAGGTAAACGACTGCGAAGACAAATCAGTTACTGTATCAGCTGCCTCACAGCAGATGCTCTCTACTACCAGGGATATTGCCAAGAACTGCGAGGATGTGTCCAGCCAGTCCTGTACAACCAAGGATATTATTTCTGAGGGTGTAGCCCGCATTCAGAAGACCATCGAAGCTATTCGTGACCAGAGCAATGAAATTCAGTCCAACTCCCAGGCTGTAGAAAAGGTAGCAAAGCGCTCTCTGGACATTAACTCTATTGTTAATACCATTGAGGAAATTGCAGCTCAGACCAATCTTCTGGCCCTTAATGCAGCGATTGAGGCTGCCCGTGCTGGTGAGGCTGGTCGTGGCTTTGCCGTGGTAGCTGACGAAGTTCGTGCGCTTGCCAGTCGCACCTCTGATTCAACCAAGGAAATTGCCGGCATGGTCGCAGACATTCAGCAAGATGCAGCTACAGCAGCTGAGTCCATCAACCAGTCAGTAGCCACCATGGAGGCTACAAGCCAGGACACTTCCCAGGTTGAGGGCACCATGCACGATATGATCAATCATGTTGAGCAGGTAAATCTTCAGATTGCTCAGATTGCAGCCGCAGCTGAAGAGCAGACTACCGCTACCAACGAAATCTCTCAACATATCCACGATATCTCCGATCTGGCCAAGGATGCCAACAAGGACACTCAGGACACTCAGGAAATTATCGACAAAACTGTGGAGGCTCTCCACAACCTGCGTGACTCTCTGTCTTACTTTAAGGTAACCACCAGTATGCCAGTATAGTTAACATACTCGCCAAAGACCGTCTCAGGGCCGCTCAGAATAATCTGAAAAGCACTGAGGCAGTCTTACTAACTCAAGGCCCCGCACTGCCCAACAACACAGTACGGGGCCTTTTTGCATCTGAAAATTCTGATCTTGCTTCCGGCTGCCAGAAAGGCACAGCTCTGGTCACAACCTGAGCCGGATGACGGCCCCTGGTACATACGGCTAACCCGCACAAAGGAGGCTAAAGGTCATTAATCAAGAAGATATCCAGCACCGACGTGCAGACTGGCCCCGGGAGCCATGCTTGTCACCGCGCCAGATGAGTACTCAATCAGCACGCCTCACTGGTACTTCAAGAGGATTTAAGTACTAATGAGGTGACCGCGTGACAGCATAAGTCCATCCCCATACCTTGCAGCACAAGGCCATCTTCGTGCTATGCAGCATAAGTCCATCCCCGTACCTTGCAGCACATGGCCATCTTCGTGCTATGCAGCACAAGTCCATCCCCGTGCCAATCAACACAAACGGCAATGCCGCACATGCGGCAGCTGTGAGGTCATTTTGCAGACAAAGCGCTTTATCAGGGCAGATAAAGGCGGAGCTGATGTGCATGCTATACTCATGCGCCTTATAACAAACAATAAAGCCACTGTTCGCCACCTGTGTCATCCAGTAACCATGTGAGTCCCTGCAAGTCACTCTCTACTCAAAAGACGAAGTTGCAGGCCATTGCTGCAGCGCAGCATCTGCAGGTCGGGCCGAATATGGTTCATGCGGGCTGACAGAGCTATAAAGTACGCCTGTGAGCTATTGTGAACAGTGGCTTATACTATGGACCAGGCAAGTGGATAATTTCAGGCTCGTGGCCTGCTCCGGGAGAGTTTTATGACCCTGACTCAGCTGCGCTATCTGATTGCGGTAGCACATCATTCATCTTTGCAGAAAGCGGCTGCCTCTCTGTATATTTCGCAGCCAAGTCTTTCCAAGGCCATTTCATCTCTTGAAGATGAGATGGGTATCATCATTTTCAGGCGCAAGTCTACTGGCGTGGACCTTACAGATGAAGGTTACCGTTTTCTGTCATATGCAAAGCAGGTCATTGAGCAGGCCGATGTGCTGCTGGCCCATTACAGCAGGGGACACAAAGTCAGACGGGTACTGTCAGTATCCTCCCATCACTATGCCTTTGTAGTTAATGCCTTTGTCCGTCTGGTCAATGAATACAACAAGGATGAGTATGAGTTTTCCCTGCGCGAGTCACGCACCTGTGACATTATCGAGGATGTCTTAACCGGCCGTTCGGAGCTGGGCATTATCTACCTGTCCAACTATAACCGTGAGGTAATCAAGAACATACTGCGCAGCAAGGATCTGGCTTTCAAAGGCCTTTTTATGGCCCGCCCTCATGTTTTTGTATGCCGCACCCATCCACTTGCAGAGCGCAGTTCAGTAACCCTTGGAGATCTGGTCGATTTTCCTCGCCTGACCTACGACCAGGGAACCAACAACAGCTTCTACTATTCTGAAGAGCTGCACTCTACCGAAATAGTGCCCAAGAATATTGTAGTTACCGATCGCGCTACTCTTTTTAACCTGCTCATAGGCCTGCAGGGCTATACCATTGCTTCAGGCATTCTCAGCAGCGATCTTAATGGCGATCAGATTGTCTCTGTCCCTCTTGAGTCTGACGAAAACATGGAGCTGATATCGGTATACCGCAAGAGTCAGAAGTTAAGCACACTTGCATCTCGATACCTCGAGCTTCTCAAGGACTATGTTCTTGAATTTATCCATCCCGATGCCATCATCATCGATGACCAGAAACGCAGTCAATAACAGCCTGCAGCACCATCTGCGCATAACGGGCACCTCGAAGCCGCTCTGCCGTTGATGTTACTGTGCATCACTGCACACATCTGCTGCACAATTAACTTTATATTGCAGAACCATCACCGCATAATTGGATGCCCGGAGCTGCTCGCTCTAATGTTACTTTGTATCAGTGCACGTATTTGCTTTTCACTTCACTTTATGTTTTAGTCAGCATTACCAGCAAGCCCTGTAATGCCGAGCCGGCATCTTATGTCAGGCATATTACTCTGAGCATTTCTGTTCACAGCTTCCTCATTATCTGTTGTTTCCCCGCCTCAGTTTTCCACTCCTGAATGCACTCTCTTATGACTGCGCTTACAGCTTTGACAGCGCTGTCAACGCCTGAACTGACGTACATTTTCTTTGAAGTTCACGCCTGACAAGCGATGCAAAATAACACTTTCTAAAGCAGTTTCAAACTCATTAGATGCGCACTTTGTGAGACCACCTTTCTGTAACCTGATTATAGCTGCACTTTATAATACTCTGTAAAAGACAATAGATTGATATATTGCCTTGACTGGGAGACAGCTCATGACTCGTCTCTACACTTTATAAAACAATAAATAGTGCAACAGGTATACGTTCGTAAGTTTTCGCTGATGCCGCTCTTGCCCTGCCGTGTCCTGTCTTAATGGCTCCGCCTGACATTGCACATGAATGGTGTTACGGCAGAGCTATGGACAATAAATTAGGCAGTTAACTGCTACAAGGGCGGACCCCAGGAGCAGAGGCACTAAGTTCTATCGGAAAGGGGCTATGGTTGAGCTGCCATATGTAAATAAAAAGTACTATTGAATTATTGACTGTTGGTTGTGATTCTTGCTGAAACGCTGATATTCATCGCATTTTCAGTGAATTATTATGTTGCCCGGCGCCATGGTTTGCACTGTTTTGGGGATTAATTCAGGGGTGCAAAAAGTACTTTCCGGAGGTATTTGCAGTACAGATTTGCCAGGGCTTAGTTGTGATTTTCCTGTAATTTATGGGCATTTAGAGAGGTATAACTTAAGGCTATAACGGGGCATGAATAATTAGTATTAGACTATGAGCCTGAGTCAACGTAATCTTAAAGCCACGCAGAGACAGCGAGCCACCTGAGGCTCACAAATCCCGCAGCAATCGGCAGTAACGACCGCTCACCCAGTCTGATTAACAACAGGCTGACCATGAACAGAGCCAGGGGTTACCCGATGACAACTGCCTCTGACACATAATCAAAGTCCGGAACCGCCGGCTGTTTACTGATTACAATGAGGGATATGCATTAAAGTTATGGTCTGACGAAAATGATTAAATTCGACCCGACACTCAGATAGCCGCTGAGCATGGGATAGCCTCTTATTTAACACGGCAGCGACCATATAAATGCACTTGCCCATACATCAGACAAACAGCAGGACAGGTAATAAAGCCGGACTGATACTGGACTTTTAAATTACAAAGCAGACAAGGCAGACTCACATTACATGCCACAGGCGCAGAAATATGGAGCCTCCTGGTACTGACTGAGCACAGTGCTCAGACTTTGCAGTGAACAGTACCCTCACTGTAATGCTTCCTGTAATAAGGTACTTCTGGAGAATTATCATGGCTTTCACCATCCCGCAAAATGCCCCTTTCCGCGCTGATATAGTCGGTTCTTTCCTCCGTCCTGACAAGCTTAAGAATGCACGTAACCTGCACCGTCAGGGCCTGCTTGATGATGCAGGTTTAAAGCAGGTTGAAGATGAGTGCATCACCGATCTTATCAGCAAGCAGATCAGACATGGTCTACGCGTTATTACCGACGGTGAGTTCCGTCGCAGCTGGTGGCATCTTGATTTTATGTGGGGACTTCAGGGTGTAGCCAAAGCCAGTCGTGAACGTGGTTATGGTTTCGTAGGCATTGATACCCGTGCTGAGACAGCTGTTATTACTGGCAAAATTACCGGTGAAAACCATCCTTTTGTAGAGCATTTCAAATTTGTAAAGCAGTTTGAAAGCAAAGGCTATGGCCTGGTAGCACGTCAGACTATCCCGGCACCAGCCCAGACTCTTGCTACCTTCCTCAATGTACGCAACAGCGAATTTGCCACCTCATGGCAGGAACATTACGAAAACGAAGATGCCTTAATTGAAGATCTGGGCGCCGCCTATCGTCAGGTAATCAAGGACCTCTACTTTGCCGGTTGTCGCTCCATTCAGTTTGATGACTGTACCTGGTCAGTTCTTTGTGACAAGGAACTGGTCGAAAAGAGTGGCATAGACGTTGATCGTCTGGCTGCCCTGTACCTTAAGGCCAACAATGCTGCCATTAAGGACAAGCCTGATGATCTGGCTATCTGCACCCACATCTGCCGTGGTAACTACCGTTCCCACTACTTCTCAAGCGGTGCATATGACCGAGTAGCCAATGTCGTCTTTGCCCACGAAAATGTTGATGCATTCTACCTTGAGTACGATGACGACCGCTCCGGTACCTTCGAGGCCCTCAAGTTCATCCCTCAAAACAGGAAAGTTGTGCTGGGCATTATCACTTCCAAGAAGCCTGAGCTTGAGAACATCAATGAGCTTGAAAGTCGTGTCCGTGAAGCAGCTAAGTACTTCCCTCTTGATAATCTTTGCGTATCTACTCAGTGCGGATTTGCCTCAACCGAGGAAGGCAATGAGCTTAGCGAAGCTGAACAGTGGGCCAAAATTGACCTTGTAATTGATCTTGCCCAGAAGGTCTGGGGCTAAAATCATCAGGAGCTGCCCACACTGTCACGACAAGAAAGCAGAGGTCGTATACCTCTGGAACAGGTACTCAGTCTGGGGCGATATCCATGCCCCGGACACAGCCATGGAAATGAGCCATTCTTATCCCTGGATATAAGCAGGCACCCATCCCCTGACATAGCCGTGGATATGAGTCGGCCCTATCCCCTGACATAGCCGTGGATATGAGTCGGCCCCATCCCCTGACATAGCTGTGGATATGAGTCGGCCCCATCCCCTGACATAGCTGTGGATATGAGTTGGCCCAATCCCTTGACATAGCCATGGATATGAGACCGTCTCAGCTATCGACACAGCCTGGCAGAGGCAGCTCCACTACCCTTCAAATACTGGACATTATCAATCAGGCCTGAACGTTCAGCCTGGCAAATCATGAAGCTTGCGCAGGCGTTATAGCAAGGGAACATCACTTGCTCCCAGCAGCGCACCAGCCTTAGGCACATGGCAACAGCTAACAGCCGGCAGCAATGACTCTGATAATCATTATAGCTGGCATAAGAAACATTTTTTAAACGGCTCTGGTGAGCAAACCTCTGTCAAGAGCCCTGCCCCTTATGGGCAAGATTTTTTGAGCACCTTGCATCTCATCTTTTTCAATACCAGAGATGACATGTTGTCTGTTCGTAACACGACATTAGCCATCAGCCATAAGTCCACGCAATCAGCATTGTCGGTTTTAACTCAGTGGCAGATGATGCAGCTGATCCCTCAATTGTTTTTCAGACTTTGCTACTGGTGCACAAGTACGGTTTTGGGCCCTGCCCAAATCAGGAATATGCACAGTATTCCTGACCAGCAGAGCCATGAAGGCGGTGCCAAATCCAGCAAATTCAGGCATCGCTTTCAGGCCCAGGCAGTGTTCCTGCCTGCACAGTGCGCATCTGGCGCACCCCTGTTTGTATCAGGCCGCATGGCGGCCGCCCATTTCACAATGCCTGACGTGCTGCAATGAGGGCCTTGAATTGCCACAGGATGCATTTTGCTCTGCAGTCTGGCTAATAGAATTTGACAGGTTATGGCTGCTCCTTATCCGGCACAGATAAGGACTCTCCCAATACAGTCGAGCCTGTCAAACCATACAGTGCCGCAGTTATCCATAGGGCTGTGGCTTACTATTTAAGATGGTAATCGTGTCTGATCAAACCCCGGCTACATGAAGGCCACATGAGAATGCATTCAGGTTTTAATATGCTGTCTGTATCGCTTTGTAGAGCGTATTCAGCACTCAAGACAATCATATGCCATAACTTATCTTTGCAACAGGAGGCTTAATTCAGGAGCTTGATATGAACCGGCCTGCACTTGACACCTTGCCTGCTTCACGGCAGTTTTGCGGCATTAGCTGCAAGTGTCATCTGACTGGAGTTTTATTCCGGTCAGCTCACAAAGGTAAATTCGTGTCAGCTTCAAAGGAGAGATGTTCACAGGTTCTGACAGTCATAAACATGCAGAGATACGCATAATTGGTACAAAGTTCACAGTAAACGTTACGTTGCCCGGTTCGTCCGGGCGTTCTGCGTTTTTAAGGTCCGGTATTGCTGACAGTTTGCACGGCTGTCAGCAGCCGGACCTTGCTGTTTGTGCTCACTGCAATCTGTCACTCCATCGTAGAACATAGATGTGATTCGCTGCAAAACAATGACTGATCGGCGGTCTTTCTCTCTTGTCTGATCACTTACGAACGCATGCAGAGGGTGGATCACACGTACAAATGGCTTATTTTGCCCGTTTGTGCTGCATGATATCTGTTTTGCGTACTTATCTGGCAGTCAAGTCAGCCATACTGATGCTTTATTAAGCAGCGTTTGAGCTAAAAAAGGGTAAAATTCCTCAGACACGATGTACTGCGCACCGTAAAATAGACCGCTTGTGATATGTCAGCCGTATTAATGTGCTGACTTTCATTTCCCTCATTACAGATGAGCAGTTCAGGATAAGCGCTGCAGCAGCGTTGAGTGCGACAGCTGCTGTACCGTAACAGCATCGTTGAGTGCGACAGCTGCTGCTGCTACAGTAACGGCAGCGGTGCATGTGACGGGAGCTGCCTTAATGGCAGCAGAAGTTTATGTAGCGGCTGATGCTGTAACACAGCGGCATGCTAAACACCTCTAATCCGGCCAGGCCGCAGCTTTTCTTATCAGAATATCTATCAGGAGTTATTATGAGCACCGCCTCAGACAGTTTTATTACCTATACCAGCCAGGAATGCTGTCCTGTCTGTCAGTCAAGGAATTACTCCATTGGCTCAGAGCATAAGGAAATCATCCAGGCTCTGCCAATGAAAGCTGAAGAGATATCACAGCAGGCGGTGCTGAGATTTACCCCTGTTCTGTGTGAAAATTGTGGCATTTCTTTCAATCTAAAGAGCATTGATGCCCAGAGCCGCGCCACTATCAACCGCAACTATCAGTTCATCAAGGCAACCTCCATGGGTGCTGCCAACTATCAGACTTACATGAATGAAGTCAAAAAGCACCTGAAGAGCAAGTCAGACAAAATTCTGGAAATCGGCGGCTATGACGGATATCTGCTGAGGGAACTGGCCAGCGACGGATATACTGACCTAACCCTTATTGATCCAAGCAGCAAGACCGATGATCTTGATGACAGCCTCAAGAGCATCAAGGTAGTCAACGGCTTCTTCCCAGAGCATGATCCTGTTTTTACAGCTCGTAATGGTGGTGGCAGCAGCGGTCTTTATGACGTGGTCTGCGCCAAGGATGTGCTTCAGATGATCCCGGATCCACTGGGCTTCATGAAGGCCATTAATGCTGTTATCAAAAAGGGCGGCATGCTGGTCCTGACTTCAGTTCCGCTGCATGTCATGCATGCTCTGCAGTGCAATCATCTTGGCATCAATGTCTACAGCTACTTTGCCCAGCACAGCGGCTTCCAGCTGCTTGAGCACTACAAGAAGCCAGAGAATGGCTATATTGTGTATGTATTGCGCAAGGAGACTGACCTTATTGATGAGCCTGAGCTCAGTGCCGATTTTGCAGCCCAACCTCAGCGCAGCCCTGAAGACTTTGCCGCTGAGCAGGAACGCAACCGTGAGCTTATTAAAAACAGCCACTCCTTCTCAGACAAGGCATCTGCATTCCTCAACGAGCGCATCAGCCATTACAGCCAGTCAGACAGTGAAATTGTCATTTACGGCACCGGTTTTTACACCTTCAACATCATTGATGCTGTAACCACCGATCTGTCCAGACTCAATTTAACTCTGGTCAACTCATCAGCTGAGCAGGATGGCTACCTATTTATGCTCCCTGACAGCTCTACCTGCCCTGTGCACTATGCCATGGAGTACCTCAAAGGCAGACATATCCCACTGCTCATTCTTGGTGTTCAGTCACCTCTGTTTAAAAACGAGATTGCCGATACTCTCCAGAAAATTGGCTGCACCTTTGACGAGCTGCTCTATCTGCCAGACCACGAGTAAACCTGCCTGATATTGTTACACGCTGCAACGTCCCTGCACTCATGAAGCAGCGCAGCTGTACACCACCATTTGACCGTCCGGCACAGCTGGACGGTCAACATACCATCAAAAGTCCTGCGTACCGGTTGTGCCGTATCTACGCAACCTTTCGGTCACAATACTGCCCCCCATGTCCAGCCCTGCCCTGCCCTGCCCTTCATTGCCTTTTTATTAATCGGTCTATGCTCTCCATTACTCGCTGCAGTCAAGGCGTGGGCTGAAACACACCCTGCATAAGCACTTCCTTAATCACGTTTCCCTGGTCATGATCTAATTGCATTATTAACAATTTATCTGAGCACAATATGCCTGGGTTCCAAGTAAGCCTGATGATGCATTGTAAAACTTTTTGTAATGTTTTTTATCTGCCTTTTCACATGCTGTTGACTTGATATTATTACACCCCATACTTCACATATAACTGCATTGCATTGAACTTACAGGGCATGCCAGGCATAGATTGCACTGGAAGCCATTAAGGCAGGGCTTTCATTGATGGATTTATCTTCGCATGTATTTATTTAGATCCATCAAATAATGCAGTTTTACTGTGGTCAATTTCACACGCATTTTAGCTTTGTTCAGTTTGTTTGCCCGTAACGGAAAGTTTGACACGGTCAACAGGTTTTACATAAGCAATTGTAGATGTATACGTTCATACGCCCTGTCTGATCTCGATAAATGTACGAAATAGCTGTATGTCAGACAATGGATTTACGTGCGTTAAAGTAAGGCAGTCTCTGCACTTATGAGTGTATAATGCTGAAGTTTGCTCACTCATGCGTTAATCTCATATTTATGCGTAGTAGCATGACACCAAATTTACATTGGGCTTAATACTGGGCGTTAAAACATAACGTATTGTTCAATGAGCTGCATTACAGGCTGCGTCAGGCCCAATGGTGTCAGCACTCCTGAACAGCACACCTGCTAATACACCAGTTTATATGTATAACTGCAGGCTGGCTCAGCCTGATGTCTGTTTTCTTATCAGTTTTGTAGTTGAGCTCTAAATTATGTTGTACCTGCGTACGCTCAGGGCTCCCGAGATGCCGTAATGTCTTCTTTCATCAAATACGAGGAACACTTATGCTGCCCGGTATGTGGCAGTACCCACTATGTCGAGGGTTGTGATCACAGAGATATGGTGAACTCTCATCCTTTCAGGCCTGAAGATGCCTGGAAAAATGAGGTCATAACCTTCAGACCTGCTCTTTGTGAAAACTGCGGCGTTGCATTCAATGTGCGCGGCATGAGCAATGAAACCAGATCAGGCATTACCGCGAACTTCAATTTTATTAAGCCTTCATCAACAGGTTCCTCTCAATTCCAGCACTATGTGGATACTGTTGCAGAAATGTGCAGCAGCAACCAGTGCAAGGTCCTTGATATTGGCGGGTACGATGGCTATTTACTGCGTGAGCTGAGCAGACGCGGGTTTAAGAATCTGACCCTGTTAGACCCGTCTACAGTAACTGATGGTATGGATGAGAGCATGCTTGCCATACGCGTAGTCACAGGTTATTTTCCTGATGCTGACCCGGTATGGCAGGCACGAATGAACAAGTGCGGGAAAGATACAGACGCCACCTCTGCCGATGCAGGAAATAAATCAGACGCTGCAGCAACCAGCACGTCCACTGCAGGAACCAGCCCAGCGGCTTCAGGAACTGTCCCATCAGCTGCAGGTGATGAGGGAACAGTTGAAGATCACAGGCTTTATGACGTTGTGGGCTGCAAAGATGTGCTGCAAATGGTGCCGGATCCTGTTTCATTTATGCGTGGACTTAACAATGTAATGGTCAAAGGCGGCCGCGCGCTCTTTATCTCTTCTCCGCTTCATGTAATGCATGCGGTTCAGAGTCTGCACCTTGGTTCTAATGCCTACCACTATATAGCCCGTATGGGTGGATTTACCATGGATCGCTGCTATATGGTAAAAGGTAATGGCTACATGGCCTATGAGCTGACCAAGGCTGTTGATCTCATTGATGATCCGGAAGCTGCTGAACGTTTTATGAGCACACCACAGCTCAGTGACGAGGAATTTGAAGCCGAACAGGCTCGTAACCGAGAGCTCATAAAGTACAACCTTCATATCTCTCAAGAGGCAACTCATCGATTCAGGTATGCAGTTGAGTATAACCATACCAGAGGCAGAGAAATTGTAATTTACGGTACTGGGTTTTACAGCTTCAGCATTTTGGACTCTCTGGGCGAAAATCTGAGCCGATATAAATTCACTATGGTTAATTCGACTCCAGAGATGGATGGCTTGCAGTTCCTGAGGCCGGACAACAAAGTTGAGCAGGTGCACTGGGCAGACTCCTGCCTCAAAGATCGCCATGTGCCATTACTGGTTTTGGCAATAGGATCACGCAAATTCTACAGTGAAATCATTGCCAACCTGGCCCGTATCAACTGTACCTTTGATGAAGCAATCTATCTCAGCCCGGTCTAATCACAAGCTCTCAGGCATCCTGTTATGATTGATAACATCAATTCAACACCGTCGCATGAATACCCCATATCATCCTTTATGTAACGGTCTGCTTTTAAACAGTATGCATGATTAGAGTGAAGTTGCATCTTTATCTCATGAATGCCTGGTCAAATAGATATATAAATGTATCAATATTAGGTTGCCGGTATTATTACAGATAATCTTGTTTACATCTGTGTATTTATACATTAGTCCGTAATTTCCGGTAACCTGTGACAGACAAGCTGATGTGCATAGTGCAGATTCTGCACCTGGCATTCACAACGCGAATCGACTTACCAACACCTAAATCTCAGAGATCTACGCTATGAGTTCTATGCAGGGAAAGAGTAACCAGCCCCCACGTATCCTCGTTTTAGGGGCAAACAAGGAAAGCACTCAGTATTATGAACTGCTGCTTGCCCAAAATGTGCATGTACTCGCCCTTGATTGTGATCCAGTGCTGCCGCAGGACTTTCTTGACCGCTGGAAAGACCGACTGACCTGTATTAAGCACGATTTCAGTGACCATGTGGGAGCAGCAAAGCTGGCTCGTGAGTATGGCGTCACCCACTCCATTGCATTTCCAGTAGGACGTGCACTTACAGCTCTCGGCAAAATCAATGATGAGCTGGGACTGCCGGGAGCCAGTTTCACTGCCATTGATACTCTGACCCACAAACTCAAGCTCCATAATTTTTTAGAAAGCTGCGGTATCGATAACTATCAGTGGATATATGTACCTGTTGAAAAGATCCATTCACTCTCATCATATGCCGATGAAATCCAAAGCTCTATTGGCTACCCTTGCATCATAAAGCCAGTAACCGGCTCGGGATCTGTCGGTGTTCGTATGATCAGATCTGCCCAGGACCTCAAGTCCTATAAGGCCCCTGAGCGCTTTTATGATGACGGACTGCTTATTGAGCAGCTGTTGAAGGGAGATGAGTTTTCCTGCTCACTGCTGGTCGACAATGATGGTAAATGTCATCTGCTGGGACTGTATTTTAAGGACATATCTACTGCCCCTTACAGGCAGGAAACAGCTTATTTTTCCGAGAACAGCACGGCCGTATCCCTGGCACGTGAGGCCATAATGCCGCTGATGCAGAAGCTGTCATCAGCCCTTGAGCTGCGCTCAACATTCCTCACCGCTGACGTCATTAACTCCTGGTCTGGAACACCTTACATTATTGACTGTTCAGCGCGACTGTCAGGGAATCAGGTAATATCGCTGCACTGTTTTAATGGCAACAATCCCATGCAGCTTTACCGAGAAAATGTAATTGAGGGTAAGAGCATATCGTGTAAGTTGCCTTCGCGCGCATGCGCTATTCGTTTCTTCGACTTTACCGAATGCGCTGTATGGCCAGAAAATGCGCCGGAATCCCCTATGGCAAAAGCCCGTACCAGCGATACGGCTGTCGCTTTCAATGCCAGTGAGCTGGCATGTATTCGAGCTCTCAATTCAGGCATGCATTACACAATTAATTCTGACAAATCTGTAAGTAATTCATCTGACTCAACACCTGAGACTGAACTCTCTTGCGTGAAGACCAGTGATGGTGTAGCTGACAACAGATATTCTGCCGGGAAAGCAGTCGGGAAAGCAACCGGCTGCGCCTCCGGCTGTGAACATGGGACTGTTCTCTCTACGTCACACTCATCATGCTGTGATATCCAGAGTGATTGCTGCGACGATGTTATAGCTGCAAGTATATTCAATGCCCAGGAACTCAGTCACATTGTTACTCTGGAAAACTACCTTCACAGAGGCGCTGAATACGGACCACTGAAAACCGGAAGCGATTTAAGCAGCGGATTTATCATGGTAGCCCATGACACAGTAACTCAGGCGGATATGCTCGCACTGCGCTATCTGAAATGGCTTAACTCTCATGCAGTAAGCCGCATAGCTTAATAATTTCAAAAGGCCCTCACCTGACATCAGATGAGGGCCTTTTGGTTTTATAAAGCATATTCGGGCGCCACGCCCCATTTTTCCCATATCATGCAAAGTATGAGTATGGAGCCTGCGCTTTCATCCTGCTTTGTATGATTGCTGAAAAACCTTTGAGCTCAAGTTTCAGCGGCATTTATTCAGTGCTCTAATGGCTTCTGATCAGGCCAGCACCTGCTTGCTGCGCAGCAGGTCAATGAGATCCAGCAGGTCAAAAGCGGACATGTTCATAATAGTAGTCAGCTGTTCCACTGTGTAATTACCGTCAGCAAGGCTGAGCAGATTCAGGATCTTCATCACTGGATATGATTCTGGGCGTGACATCTTGCCTGACTTTCCATGGCAGTTGAGGGTTGGATACAGACCTCTGGAACCAAGCTGTGGCTCACCGGCAATCAGTGCCTTTATCTTTTCATCACGACGCTCATAGAAACGGGTGAACTTAACCAGCTGTACTGCTGCATGTATTACGCTGTCCAGAGAGAAGAGATCCTGACTGTCAAACGATGAGTGATACTCACCATAACTGCAGTACACGGTGCGGAACGCACTGACTACAGGCAGATTAAACAGCGCTGAACCGTACTGCCGCTCATCAGAGCCGCTAAATGGCATAAAGACGCAATGTTTGAACTCACTGCCTGCTGAACAGTTGAGTCTGGCAATTAAACGATCTACTGTGCTGGAAAGCTTTACCCCTGGGCTTACACTGACACTGTCAGGGTTGATAGTCTTAGTTATGGAGAAAATCCTAATCTGACTGTTAACAGCCCAGTTCGTAAGGGCAACACGCTCTCTGTCCGAGAGACCTGTATTAACTGCGCCATTAAGGACATAATGTCCCTCGCGCTCCATATCGCTGAGCTTGCTTATGGCATTTTCAAGATCACAGCCTTCGACCATGTCCTGGGACTCAGTCGCCAGTGGTGCATGGGACATAGAGTGTGTCATGGATGGCTGTGCAGCAGCGCACAACGCCGTACCGTATGCTGCTGATGGGGCTGGTACTGGTACTTGTGCTGTTGCGCCATAGAGGGCCTGCTGCTCGACATGATGATTGAACTCATCAAGCAGACTCTGATGGGTCATCTTAAAGGTCAGAGGAACAGGCAGAAAGTTCTGCTCAGTGCAGTGATCAATCTGATAGAGCAGATTGTTATAGCAGGTCATGTCCTTTTCCAGGGCAATGTTCTGTGAAGTTTCACTGCTCAGGTGTTCGTTGAGCAATGACAGGTCCACAGGCCTGATGCTGTTGTACTTGCCTGCATAGTCGCTGGAGTAAAAGCTTCCAGTGCAGGTTACGGTCATACCATACTCAAGCTTTTCTTTAAGCTCGTCAGCATGTCGAGACAGATAGCACAGAGATCCTATGGTCTCAGGATTGATAATAAAACGGTATGTATAGCGGCGGGCACTGGCAGGCAGTGATGCAAGCATCAGGTACATCCAGATCAGACTAAGCGGTCCTGACAGCTCGTTATTGAGCATGGATGGATGACATAGATATGAGGAGATCAGCACTATACGATCGCTTTGGCCCGGCAGGTCACATACGCCAATTACAACGCTGCCTTCAGGATCTTTTGATGCTCTGATGTCCACTTCATAATGAGTGTCGTTGAGGCTGTCCTTCGCTTTGCTGCTCAGACAGAATCCCCAGCGGTCTTTGTAGTATGAGGTAACGTAAGGTATATGATCCGGATTGCGAGAGTCGGTATAAAGGTGACTTTCAAGCTCCTCACGACTTACGGTTCCCTGAAAACCAACAGAATAATTGAGTACATGCAGGGGATTATCATCGCTGTCCAGGATGATATTGCCCTTTGAATCCTTAAGCACGGCGCGCTCAAACTTCCACTCAGGCGGTACATTCCAGTCAAGCACCTTGCTGCCAGACGGGTAGTGCTCTACTTCAAAAGGAATATAGCGGCTGATAATTTCCAGAGATTTTTTGAAGCCATCGCCTGTAATGGAGCGTGGAATCATCAGGAGCTCGTTGTAGAGAGCCTGAAAATCTACAGTTTGTGGAAGGGACTTCATAAGAATAACCTGAGGAAGACATGCACCAGTCTGTAACTGTTGCTGAGGACATGAAAAGACGATTTCACTCTCTAAAACAATTTATACTAATACATAAATTTCAGAGTTTGAAAACGTATACAATCGCTGTTGAATATCAATGCTCTTATGTTTGCAAATCTATGCTAACCAGTATGGCGTACACAGCCACTGACATAATCATAGTAGCAAAGCATGTGCCTTAATCATAAAAAGACATATCTATATCATTAGTAAATGCCCGATTGTATCGGCATGGCGTGGCTATAAGCTCCTGAGGATACTTCATTTACTATTTCTTCAGGCCCTACTCAGAAACGCAAAAGCTCCCCTGGAATTGGTTTTAGTCCATGCCACTCAAGTCAGAATGTGACGAATAAGCATGATATGCAGCAGAAAAATGACATGGCAATCCCTGACAGCATTGAATCCCTTAAATGCTGTGTCCCATTTCTGACGCTTTTGCCACCTGTTCAGTCTGGACCAGCAACGCCACGCAGTAACGCATGCAGTACCCCCCCAGCAACCCCGGTAACCAGCAGGGCAGCCTGCACATGCACTGTCATGCCGCTCCAGTAAACAGGCAGATGCGCTATGAAGGTCCCGGCCAGACAAAGCTGTCCCACGTATCATGGAACAAGACTGTCGCGCCAAGCAGCAATAATATTCAGGGCATCAAAGCGACAGCATTAGCTGCTTATATGGTGCTCCGCAATGCCCTTGCTGGTCTACGCGCATTTTCCGCGCGTTCATGTTCTGAAATGCTGGTCTACAGTAATGAGCGCAACAGGGCAGAATTTGGCAACATGATGTGCAGTGTATGTCAGCATTTTATAGCTACATACATACATACATACTAAAACATAAAAGAAAGGGCCTGTATCATAATAGAGACAGGCCCCCTGTTTTTAATCGTTCTGGCCCTGGATATCAGGCCAGCAGCTCCTTACAGCGCAGCAGTTCAATCAAGTCGAGCATTTCAAAGGCTGGAATGTCCAATATGCCACTGAGCTCCTCAACCGTGTACTGACCATCTGCCAGATTAAGCAGAGTAATGATATTGAGCACGGACCATACACTGCTTCCATGTAATGGGCCATCATTGGCACGGCAGCTTAGAGATGGATAAAGGTCTCTGGGCCCCAGCTGTGGTTCTCCTGGTATCAGAGCCTTTGGTTTTTCTTCACGTCTTTCATAAAAGCGCGAAAACATGACCAGTTGTATTGCCGACCAGATGATACTGTCAAGGGAGAATAGCTCCTGACTGTCCCGGGATGAATGATACTCACCATAGCTTCCATAGGCTGTAAGGAAAGCACTTGCCACTGGAAGGTTTATTAAAGCAGAGCAGTACTGGCGCTCATCAGAGCCGCTGTATGGCATAAACACGCAACTTTTGATATTGCTCTGCGAGGACTTTTCAAGCACGGCTATGACATGGTCCACTGTACAGGAGTGCTTAACTGCAGGATTGCAACTGGCATCATCAGAAGTGACGATTTTATTAACTGATGGAATTTTCAAATGATCTGATATGAACCAGTTCATCAAAGCCATACGATGGTCGTCGCTCAGTCCACTGTGAAGGCCGCCATTGAGCATGTAATGCCCTGACTTTTCCTCATCTGTGATACAGGTCATGGCGCTTTTGAGTATCTCTTTATCTTTCCATGCTGGAGCTGGCGATACAAAGCGTCTGGCAGCATCATCAGCGCAGCAGTCGATATCACTCTGAGCTCTTGATCCTGCACCCACTGCACAAGCCTCTGCCATTACGGATGACCTGACATATTTAATTTCGTCAGTCAGACTTTGTCTGGTCATTTTAAATGTCATAGGAAATGGCAGAAAATTGCGCTCACTGCACTCTTTAAACTGAGCAATAAGCTTATTAAAACAGCTGTGGGTATCCGTGCAGCTGTGGCTGGAGCAACCGCCAGCAGCTCTTTGGCTGCCGTTGAGACTGCCATTACAGCTGTTGAGATCCGGCTCAGCCTTGAGTTTTATTGACTCTGAAGCAAGATGCTCCTTGAGCAAGGTCAGATCAACCGGCTTGATGCGGCTGAAATTGCCAGCGTAATCATTTGAATAAAAGCTGGCAGTGCATGTTACGTTAATGCCGTACTCGAGTTTTTCCTTGAGGTCATCGCCATGGCGTGACAGGTAGCATATGGCGCCTATGGTTTCCGGATTTATTACAAAACGGTATGTATAGCGTCTTGACTCTCGTGGCAGTGATGAAAGCAGCAGCCACATTAAAACCAGAGTCAGGGGGCCGGACAGCTCGTTATTGAGCATATTCGGATGGCACAGATATGAAGAGAACTGCACTATGCGGTCAGACATACCGGGAAGATCGCAGACACCAACCAAAATCTCGCCATCATTGTCCTTTTCAGCCCTGATATCTACCTCATAATGGGTATCAGTCAGCTGCTCTTTCATTTTGCTGGACATGCAGAAGCCCCAGCGATCCCTGTAATATGAAGTGACATACGGAATCTGATCCGGGTGACGGCTGTCAGTAAACAGGTGGTCCTCCAGCTCTGCACGGGTCACTGTGCCCTGAAAGGATGTGGAGTAATTGAGTACATACAGGGGATTGACATCACTGTCCAGAATGATATTACCGCCAGTGTCCTTAAGCAGAGCACGCTCAAGTTTCCACTCGGGAGGCACAGTCCAGTCCAGAACCTTGCTGCCAGATGGATAACGCTCCAGCTCAAAAGGGATATAGCGTCGTAAAATCTTCAGTGACTTGAGATAGCCCGGGCCTGAAATTGAGCGTGGAATCATGAGTAGCTCATCATACAGGTCCTGGAAATCTAATGAATCTGGAAGTAAATGCTTCATCTGATGGCCGCCTGGTTGTTAAGGACATACTGGGCTGATTACTGGCCAGCAGGTCATGTGTGATTATCGATTTTAATTGTTTGATTATGAGCAATGGTGTGTATCTTATGGCTTGAACATACTTTCACTATGCTGTTTTAAGGCTGTGCCATGATGCAAGACTATGGCGTACTGACGGATGCTAATAACAGCCTAACGCTCATAGCAGCTGTTTATCACTGCCGCCACGGTGCCGTTCAATGTTTACTGGTATACATGAGTGCCGGCACATTATCTGAATGAGCTGCATAATTTCAGTGCTGAAAAATGCAGAATTCCTGACTGGCAGCTGATCATTTGACAGCTGTCAAGAACGGTAATGGGGCGCAGGAAATGGGCCTCATCGTGGCAGCTGTCCAGGATGGGGATGTGGCTCAGAAAATACGCCTCATCGTGGCAGCTGCCCAGAATAGGGATGGGGCGCTGGAAATGGGCCTCATCGTGGCAGCTGCCCAGGATGAGGGTGTGTCCCTGGAAATGCGATTCGACGTGGCGGATGGCAAAACGTTTTGTAAAGCATTATGGCCGTGTGTGTGTATGACCATTATGCTATCGGGTATGATCTGCTGTTCAGAGCTTTGCAAGGACCTTTTTGCTGCACAGATGGTCTATGAGATCGAGGAGGTCAAAGGCATGGATTTGAATGATTCTGGCAAGCTGCTCTACAGTGAACGAGCCATCAGCCAGGTTAAGTACGTGCACGATATTGGCCACTGAATATATGCTGCTTTTCCTGATGGAGGTATAGCTGCCGTAACAGTTAATGGTAGGGTAGAGGCCACGGCTGCCCAGCTGCGGCTCGCCTTCGATGACAGCTACTACCTTTTCATTGCGGCGCTCATAAAATCTGGTGAATTTAACCAGCTGAATGGCACTGTCCATCAGACTGTCGAGCGAGAACAGGCTCTGATTGTCATGTGATGAGTGATACTCTCCATAACAGCTGTAGAGGCAGCGGAAAGCGTTAACGACAGGAAGTTGCAGCAGTGCTGATCCATACTGACGCTCGTCTGCACCGCCATATGGCTGGAAAATATAGCCTGCTATATCGTCACCACTGGTCTGCTCAAGCAGGGAAATGATACGATCCACAGGTGTAGTAAGCACACAGTTATGGTCTTTATGCTTCCTCAGTGCACAGTCTGTTCTGAGTACGCTTAAGCTGTTCATGCTGTGGTAAACAGCCCAGCGCATCAGCGTGATCCTGTGCTCATTGCTCAGGCCGTCATACACCGCGCCACGCTTAATGTATTTATCTTTCAGCTCATTTTCTGAGAGCATGCTTAAGGCATAGGAAAGGTCACTTTCCGTGTTTAAATTAGTACAAGGATCTTCGCTTATGTCTGTGCAGTCAGACTTATGAGAGACAGTTCCTTTTTCATTTTGTGAAGCAAGCATGTGATGAATCTCATCAACCATGCTTTGACGGGTCATTTTGAAGGTCAGCGGCGCCTTAAGGAAGTTCTGTTCATAGCATGATTCCATCTCGGTAAGCAGGTGATGGAAGCAGCTCAGGGCATCAGAGTCATTTGGACAGCTGTCCTGTACAGGGGATATCTGCCTTGCCCCTGAGATAACAGTGGCCGCAGAACTTAAGGCTGAACCAGAGGATGATGTGTTGCTGGAATCAAGATGCTCCTTGAGCAGTGAAAGATCAACAGGCCTGATACGGCCATAATTATTTACATACTCATTGGCATAAAAGCTTCCAGTACAGTTCACAGTCATACCATATTCGAGCTTTTCCCTGAGCTCATCAGCATGACGTGACAGATAGCATATGGAGCCGATAGTCTCCGGGTTAATGATAAAACGGTAGGTATAAAGACGGGACTCCTCAGGAAGTGAGGCCAGAAGCAGATACATCCACAGCAGGGTTAATGGGCCTGAAAGCTCATTGTTAAACATATTAGGATGGCACATATAGGATGTTATCTGAACAATACGGTCGGTTCGACCAGGCAGATCACATATGCCAATAACCACGTTTCCCTGCTGGTTTAAGGAAGCTTTGATATCTACCTCGTAAGATGGATCAGTGAGCTTTGCTTTCATGTTCTCAGAAAGACAAAAGCCCCAGCGTTCCTTGTAATATGAGGTCACATAAGGAATCTGGTCTGGATCGCGGCTGTCAGTATACAGATGCTCCTCAAGTTCCTCACGGGAAACTGTGCCCTGAAAACCTGTGGAGTAGTTGAGAACATGAAGGGGATTTACCTCTGTGTCAAGAATGACATTGCCCTTGAGGTCTTTAAGCTGGGCACGCTCAAGATGCCACTCAGGAGGCACAGTCCAGTCAAGTGCTTTGCTGCCGCTTGGGTAATACTCAAGCTCAAAAGGAATGTAGCGTGACAGGATTTCCAGTGATTTGAGGTAACCTTCGCCAGTGATAGAGCGGGGAATCATCAGCAGCTCATCGTAAAGAGCCTGGAAATCTAAGGTATCTGGAATGGACATAATAACGCCTGTGTTTCAGGAAAGAGCGTATTTAACATCAGACCAGGGACGGCGGCCTATACGCTATGCTTATAACAGCCTTGCACATGTTGCTGTTATTATAAATTCATTGACTGTGTTAAATCTGTCAATGATTGTATGGCACTTCTCAGTTAGAACCGTCTGGTCATGATTGCCAATCCTGATCTTAAGGAAGCAGCAAGTTGAAATAACGACCAAAATGCTTATCGCATGACGCTCGTATCAAAATTGCGACAAGGAAAAAGCTGATAAAGGCACAGCAATTTACGTACCGCCAAACACATGCAGATGCAGGCCCTGCATCCTGCCTGTTATCCCTTAAGTTCTTTACCGATAAGCTCAGAGGCCTGATTTATCACCATCTCCTTAAGGGCACGCCGGTCAACCTTGCCATTTGAGTTCAAAGGGAAAGACGGCGCAGAAACTACATATTTAGGAACCATATATGTTGCCAGCACATCATGACTTTGCCTGGAAATTCGCGCAACCTCATCGGCGTCGGCGCCCTCAATGACAGCTACCAGGATATCGGTATCAACACCTGCCATAAGCTCAGTGCACTTCATGGTTCTTACCGGGCGATCGGTAAGTTTCCCCAGCCCTTCCTCTACCTCATAAAAGGAGATACGGTAACCGGATATCTTTACCATATCGTCATTTCTGCCTATGTAGTGGAAGGTACTGAAAGTTTCCACGCCCTGAGCCTGCAGAGAGCCCGGTTTAGCCTTTGCAGTAAACATGGAGACCAGATCGCCGGTACGATACCATCTGCGTCCCTCAATGCTGATAAAGGCCTGCTCGTTCTTCTCTTTATTATTCCAGTAACCAGGAGTGACCTGTTCACCACCGATAAGAAGCTCGCCCTGAACTCCATCAGGCAGGAAATGGCCCTGTGCATCAGCTGCTGCCAGCTCTACTCCTGGCAGAGCACGACCCAGTGGAACTATGGCATGCTCAGTTGCAGGGTCATTCAGCTCTGCAAAAGTAACCTCATAATAGCTGACTGCTACCGTAGTCTCGGTAGGTCCATAGGTATTTATCAGGCGAGAGTAAGGGAATGCCTTATGGTACATGCGGGCCTGGTGATACCACAGAGCCTCTCCCAGAAAGAGGGTAATACGCACACTGTCAATGCAGACTTTATCCAGCACTTTGGTCTTTTGCATGTAAGAAACAAGAGAAGGCACAGTATGCACCACAGTAATCCCATTGCTCTGCAGATAACGGTGCGGCATCATCAAGTCTCTGGCAGATGGGCAGACCACTGTACCGCCACTTATCAGAGCTGACAGTGGGTCCTGCAGACTGATATCAAAGGTGATTTCAGCAAAATGGGAAAAGACATCTGAGCTGTTGTACTGGTAGAGCTCCAAGATACTGTTGAGATAAGCTGCATAGTTGCCATGGGACACCATCACACCTTTAGGCTGGCCGGTAGTGCCGGAGGTATAAAGAATATGCATGATGTCATCAGGCTGCACCTGGGCAGGCAAGACGACCTCGCACTCACCCTCACTGCTGCTGACTGCATTGAGCTCAGCTGATGCATGGGAAGGCGAAAGTGAGGTAGCCATTTCTGCACGTGACGCCGCTGAACTTTGCAGTACCGGGCTGACACCCATGTGCGCCAGCATGCTGCGCAGAGCAGCAGCTTTTGCCGGAGGGCAGTCGTTGCTGTCAAGCAGGGCCTGAACCATGGATTGTGCCTGATCGGATGTATTGGCAGAAACTATGAAGGTAAGACAGTCCAGCAGCGCAGGCTCGAGGTGCTCAACCATGCTAATGGCGCAGTCAAGGCACCCACCGTCGATAAATACATGACTGCACTGGGCATGTGTGATGATAAAGGCCGTCTTTTCCACAGGGAAAAGAGGATTAAGAGGAACGCAGGTTATGCCGCTCAGAAGTGAGCCAAGCAGGCTCTGGTAGGTTTCAAAGGAACGATGGGTGAGCAGACCAACGCGATATGGTCGGCGCTGACGCAAATCACGGGCAAAGGCAAATACGGCCTCACGCAGCTGGCTATAGCTGTAGTCCTCGCCATCCACGCGCAGAGCTGTTTTCTCAGGCCCCTCCATAAGGGCTTTAAAAATACGCTCAGGTACCATATGGCCAGCTGACTGATAAGTCATACATTCCTCCCTTGCCGTGCTCAAATAGAAATCTGTATAAGACAGCAGTCATGCTCTTACAAAGCATATCTGAAGTCTCTCAACAACATGATTATACAGGGAGTTTAACGGTACTGTTCAGTGAAAACCTTATCGATTCGTGCTGATGAAATGACTGGCAGACCCGCCTGATACTACTGGACAGGCAGATCTGATGTGGTGGGGACGGGCTTGTGCTGATGAAATGACTGGCAGATCTGCCTGATATTACAGGACAGGCTGGTCTGGTTCGGCTTAGGTGGGCCTGTGCTGATGAAAAGACTGCCAGACCTGCCTGATACTACTGGACAGGCTGGTCTGGTTCGGCTTAGACGGGCCTGTGCTGACGGGTTTATGGCGTTAACGCGTTTTTTGGTTAGTCGAGCAACTGTACATTGAGACTGTGTGGAGCCTGGTTGATAACCATTGCTTTGAGTGCCTTGCGGTCAGTCTTGCCATTGGCATTAAGCGGGAAGCCGTCCACAGCAATGATGTAATCCGGACGCATGTAAATGCTCATGGAGTTCTTGACCTCACTGCGCAGGTGACTGAGTTCATGCTCGTCAGCACCGGCAATGGCAACTACCAGTACCGCTTCGCTGAAGCCGTCATTTTCAATACTGCATTTCATTGCCACGGACTGCAGTGAGGTCAGATGACTGAATTCCTCTTCAACCTCGTACATTGAAATGCGAAATCCCTTGATCTTGGCCATATCGCCGCTGCGACCCAGGTAATGGTGACTGGTAAAGCTCTCACCTGCAGCGCACATTGCTGTGTTCTCAAGGGCATTATGGGTAAATGCAGTTACCTGATCGCCTGTATGGAACCAGCGCATGCCGTCACTCTCGGAAAATGCCTCTGCAGTACGCTGCTCATTTCTGAAGTATCCGGCTGTTACCTGAGGACCACCAATGAGAAGTTCACCTGTTGTACCTTCAGGTACCTCCCGACCACTTTCATCCACAACTTTGAGAGTAACAGTGTCAAAGCTGTGGCCCAGAGGCACAATGCTGTTGTCATGCTCATGACGGCTTATTTCCGCTGCGCTTACCTCATGCACACATACAATGACCGCAGCCTCAGTAGGGCCAAAGGCATTGAAAATGCGACATTGAGGGAAAGCCTGATGCCAGGCCGATACCTGACGGTACCAGAGGGCCTCACCGGCGAAAATGGCAATACGAACTGTTGGAGTCTTGACCCTTGAGAGCATGCCAGTACGTTCCATGTACTGAATCATGGAAGGGGTATTGTGAACAACTGTAATGCCATACTTTTCAAAGTAGCGCACTGGCACCATGATATCTGTCTTGGAAGGACACACTACCGAGGCTCTGCTGCACAGCGCGCAGACCACATCCTGAAGACTGATATCAAAGGTCAGCTCAGCAAAGTGGCTGAATACATCACTTTCCCTGAAGTCGTAAAAGTCCATTGTGGAAGCGAAATAGGCTTCGTAATTAGACCTGAGGACCATTACACCCTTGGGCTGACCAGTGGTGCCGGAGGTATACAGTATGTGCATGACCTCAGAGCCATCACATTCATATGGTCTGAAGCTCTCAACATTAAAATTCTGCGGATCAGCTGCTATGACTTTAAGACTGGCAAGGAATGCAGCTGCTCTGGCCTTTACAGCGTCGTCCAGACCTTCATTCTCAATGACCTGATCCACCCTGGACTTAATCATCTGCATACCGGCAGGTGACACGAGGAAAGTAATGCGCTCTATCTGCAGATCACTGAGATGATTGATGATAAGGTCACAGGCATAGTCGCAGCCGTGACTGTCGATATACAGGTGGGAGCACTGGCAGTGGTCGATGATGAAAGCGTTCTTAGGCTCAGGGTGTACGGAGCTTATTGGCACATAGCAGGTGCTGCTTAATATGGATGCCAGGATAATGAAGTAGGTTTCAGGAGCACGGCTGGTCATAATGGCCAGTCTTTGTGGCTTAAAGCTGCTTAAATCACTGGCGGCTGCATAGACATGGCTGCGCAGCTGGTCGTAACTGAACTGCTCATCATTGGCAATAAGAGCTGTCCTGGCACCGCCATCATTCAGGGCAAGAAAAAGCCTTTGATTGAGGCTGAGATGTTCAGCAGCTGAGGACATGTCCGTACTCCACAGTAAATTTAACTAAAATTCCGGTGACTGATAGCGGCGGTTCCCGCCATGGTTAAAAGAAGAGCCTGCTATACGCAGAATATCGCCCTGTAACCCCCATATCCTGCTGCAGCACCCCGTCAAACTGGTTCAGATGCAGCTGGAATGAT
Source organism: Anaerobiospirillum sp. NML120449 (assembly GCF_023051105.1). Classification (GTDB taxonomy): domain Bacteria; phylum Pseudomonadota; class Gammaproteobacteria; order Enterobacterales; family Succinivibrionaceae; genus Anaerobiospirillum. The sequence goes on from NZ_JALKIL010000014.1 coordinate 75,433, forward strand.
CCCTGGTCTGCCCAATGATGTCGACACCAGTGGCTGCATGGCTTTCAAAAAGCACACCAGACAACATGGCGTAAAGGATGGGCTGTGAGCCACGATTATACAGTGCTATCAACAGTCATGTTACAGATATCCAGGTTACCAGTGTTAATTTTAGAGATGTACAGTAAAACCGGCACCATGGAAAAGCATTTTCGACAGTGAAACTGTATGATGAGCCGCGCAGCTGTGACTTCAAAACAATCACAAACCATGCAGGTTACCGGAATAAAAGCCCGCACAACTTTCCGACTTAGAGGTTATAACTGCACGAACCTGCGCAGCCCCTCCCATACCAGGCTTCAGTTGCAGGGATCCACTGTGCCAGAGCTTGTCAGACAGGCTAACTGTTATACATTCAAATGAGAGTGCATTTGACTGAGTTGCACACCTTTCATGGAGCTGCTCTGTCAGTCAGCAGCCGACCTCTTGTCACTGAGATCAATCACCTGCCATGTGGTGATTTCCAGGTTGTCAAAGGTCCATGGACTGCTTTCCATATCAGCAATCTGCGCCTGGGTCAGAGCAGGACCGTTGCAGTACCACAGCTCATTGGCTGCAAACTCGCGGCGCATACAGTCAAGCATGTACTTCAGAGGGCCAAGGCACAGGAATCGTCCTGCAAAGCGCGGACGCACGTTGACATCATCCTGTGGCCAGATATGAGGCCATTTACAGATAGCCAGAAAGAAGCGCCCCATGTTAACTTCGGTATTTGTGCACAGCTGACGCACAAAGTAGAAACAGCTGAAATCTGCACCATCGTGTTCCCAGCTGCCCCCGGCTCTGGTCATTACCTTACCCGTGAACTGCTTGAACATACGCTGGGAACTGCGCAGCTCATGCTCCAGATAGTGCACGAAGGTAATGTAATGAATACTGCCGAGCATCAGATAACGGGCATTACGCTCAAGCAGATATGACACTATGGACGGGGCGGAATAACGCAAGGTGTCATTGGTTGTCCGTATTTGCCTGATATTGTAGTACTCAGACTGTGCTGGTGCAGCGGCAACATCAGCCGTAATGGCATGGCACGAAGCTGACTGTGACACCTCACACTGTTCTTGCTCGAGATCATGTCCAAGACAGTGGTAGGGAGCAAAAGGGCGGTATTTACGGCCCTCAGCCTGAGCCTTTGCATCTGCAGCAAGGCGATGCTGCTGGTGCAGACGCAGGTCATGCATGGTAACCACTACCCAGGAAAATATCGGATCTACAGTACGTACGCCTATGCCCTCATCAATACAGTAATTGGCAATGACATTAACTGTACTGCGATCTTTCCATGGATCAAAATCCTTACCGCTGCAGAAGCTGTAAGTAAAAGCACTCATGGCCAGTACACCTGTTTCTCCAAGGATGGAGAAAAGGGCATCAAGATAAAACTGGCTCAGATGCTGACCTTTGAGATCAGGCATGCCAAATTCACCCACAGAGCTGAACATTGCTACTGTCTGGCCCTCTTTAAGGCCATTGTTGCGCAGAACTTCAATCAATTCGTCTCTGCTCCAGCGGGCAGGCTTACTTTCACTGATCTTATGCATATGATCTCCGGCTCGGGCTTATATTCAATGAGGATAAAGCCCGGATAACCATGCTGTTTGTTCCTGTCTCATTCCAGGTCGTACCATGACTTTATGTGCTGTACGAGATATTACTGTCTTTAAGGTAACACAGGCAGAACAGCGCGGGTTAAAATGACAGACCAGGAGCCAGCTGCACAATCATGGTGAATGCCTGTCTATGTAACACTTTGTCCACTGCTCTCTGGAATAAAGTCTGTTTTATGATAACCTGAATACCCCTGCATTGCCATGCGTCCACAATGTCCACTTGCCGACAGGCCAGTCCCATCAAGGCAAGCAAATTCCTGGACTAAAGATGCATCTCAGCTAAATCCACATCCTGGTGGAGGCCTTTGAGCTGTATCAACAGCTCCATCCTGAGCTCAATAAGTATGCAAGGACAACCTGTAAAGGAAAAACTGGCAGGTATGTCCGGCAAGTCTGACCGGCATATGTGTTAATTTTTGCAGACTAAAAGATTTATATTTACATATTTAAGGAGAAGTAATGCCTGGGCTCACGCTTGCCTGGCATGCTGATTAAGCTATGACAAAAGAAGAGTTTTATGAGCTGTTTGAGCAGATATGCGGTATTAAGGGTGATGACAACCTCAACTTCGTAGAAGAAGACAACTTCAATTCCGTTGCCTGTATCAGCATGATGTCGGAGCTTGAATCACGTGGTGCAGCCCTTGATATTATGGATATCATGGAGTGTGGCACCCTGATTGATTTCTACAACCTGGTTAAGGCTGAGATCGATGAGTAAAACCTCATGGTCTGATTGAAGTTCAAGCATGCTATGGACCTGCCTGAGCCAGCCTCAGGCAGTATTCTCTTGATCTGCATGAGCCGGGCTCAGGCAGTATCCTCTGGATATGCATAAGCCGACCTCAGGCAGTATCCTCTGGATACGTATGAGCCGACCTCAGGCAGTATGCTCACATGCAAAAAGATATTTGTCAGTTTTGAAATTTCTCAACCGACTTTCTTTGCCCGCAGGTCAGCAATGTGCGGTGTTCAGATCACCCTGCCTCTTGATAATGCCTGCCACTGCCTGAAGGACTGTACCAGTCAGTGTCCATGCTGAATACATTCATGCTTATAGATTACTGTGTTCCCAGTCCATGATAACTCAGACATCCCACTTTACTGACATCAAAACAGACCTTCTTATCATATTTCCGCTCCTGCCATCACACAGCGCTTAGGACCCAAAAGGTACATCATATGTTCAGCAACAATATCCATATGGAATTAAGCCGCTCACCTGATTTGAAGGTTCTCTATTCAGATCAGAAGCACCGTCTCATGCTCCATCCTGAATATGATTGCCGCTCTGCTCTCAATAAGCTAATTTATACAGTAAAGCCTCTGGCCCCAGCCGGAAAAAGCATCGGCGATCTGAGCATTGACAATGCCGCAGCATCAGACAAGTTCATGAAGGTATGGGACAGCGCGGGCAAGCTTGTAGATGACAGCATGCTCCGACTGTCTGTACTGTTACGTATCTGTACCAGTGTCGGTTGTGAGTTACTAAAAGGCAGTGCCTGTCACGTTCCCGGTACGATGGGAAATGAGGCAGCATCTGATTCTGATGCCCAGGGCAGTGGCCGTATATACGCACTCACCCCAGTTGAAGCCCGTAAACTTCTTGGAGACTCTCTTTCATTATGGAATGAGTCAGGCTATAAGGTTCCTGATGGAGAGGACCTGCACGGAGTCGCTTTAAGCATCTACCTTCCATCCATGCCTGCTGAACTTTTTGACCCCGCTACATGCTTTATAATGCATTATGGTACATGGCACTGTCAGGAAAGTTTATTCAACAGGTGCTTTGCCGGTGTTATGGACCAGAATGTCCACTTCGACGGTGTTACTCTGCCAGTACCAGCCAGTGACCCGGCATCAGATGCAGCCCCATCAATTACTGCGCCCCTGGCTGATACAGCCCTGTCAAGCACTGCATCTCAGGCTGATACAGCCGTCAACGACGAGCGCTCATGGTCCGACAAGATGGGAGATGCCAATTTCCTTGCCCAGTACGGGCTGGAGCCGTGTGACTTTGCGACAGAAGATGAGCTCTCTGAGATTTACTCAATAAATGATAAGGCCTTTGCCAGCCACTATCTGTATAACAACTTCAATAAAGAAGTCATAAGACAGCGCATTGAACAGGGTATGGTACAGGTGCTTCGTGACGACGAGGGTAATATCGAGTTTGTCACTGTGTTCAAATGCCTGACAGACCGTGGCTTCATCGACTTCTTTGTACGCAATCCATGCTCTAAAAACCGTGGACTTGCCATGCAGATGACCGCTAAAAACATTGCTTTTGGCCGCATGAGGGGCTGGAATCGCATCACTCTATGTCATCTGACCAGAACCGGCGCACTCAAAAGAATATATACCAGTGTAGGATATCAGCCTGATCAGCCTTTCAACTGCATCATTTCCCACAATGGCCCGGCAATATAACCACCTTGATCTGCTCCGCCAGCCTGTCCTATACCATTAGAGCCCGAGCCTGGCAGCAGACAGCGGCTGCACAGCCTGAGTATTCGCAAGGTGGCGGTGCCATACGGTTTCGGACCCCATGTTCCTGCTCAAAACCCAGGTGTTCCTGGGCTGCATGACAAATTCAAAAGGCTGAAATGACGAACAGGCCCTGGCTTGATGCCGGGGCCTGTTCGTATGTACCGCCAATACGGTCAGCTGACCGCAGCGCCTGCGGGGCCTTATGGGCTCTGCTCCGGTCCATTGACCGATGCGCCTGTGGGACCTTATGGGCTCTGCACCGGTCAGCTGACCGCAGCGCCTGTGGGGCCTTATGGATGGAGCTTAAGTCCGAAAATCTCAGGAGCTTTCTCCAGAATGATTTCCTTAATCGCTCTGCGGTCGACCTTGCCACTGGTGTTCAGAGGAAAAGCAGGCAGGAAGGTCATATAACGAGGCCACATATACCCCGGAAGTACCTGTGGCATTTGCTTTTTGACTGATTCGACAAGACTGCTGTCTGCACCTTCAATAACTGCTACTATTACCGGATGATCGACACCGTCGAAAGGTTCACAGCACTTTATCGCTCTTATCTGATGATCGGTTATGAAGCTGATCTTCTCCTCGACCTCAAGCAGTGAAATCCTGAAGCTGCTAACCTTGACTGTATCATCATTGCGCCCCAGATAGTGATAGCAGACAATTCTTTTTCCTGCCTTTCCATGATAGCAGTCATGTTCGAGCAACCTTACAGATGATTTGACAAGGTCTCCTGTGCGATACCAGTGGCGGCCATCGAGCTCAATAAAGGCCTGCCTGCCATTTTTCTGCCCTTGCCAGTAACCAGGTGATACCTGATCGCCTGATATAAGCAGCTCACCTTGCTGACCTGCCGCAACCTCATCAAGATTTTCATCAACGATCCTGAACTCAATGCCAGGCAGACATGGTCCCATAGGCACATCGGCATAATAATCAAGACCCTGCTCTATTTCATCGGGCAGAGCCTCATAAGCTGTTACATGCACAGTACCTTCTGTAGGGCCATAGGCATTAACAATACGGGCATCAGGAAAGACCTTATGAAACTGTCTTGCCTGTGAGTACCACAGAGGCTCGCCAGCAAACACCGCCAGACGCAGACAATTTACTTTGACCCTGTCGATAATGCGCAGGCGCTTGAGGTATGCAATAAGTGGAGGGGTAGCCTGAGTTACAGTAATGCCGTTATCGGCGATATATTTATGAGGCACGGTTCTGTCGCGCTGCGACGGGCATACCAGTGTTCCGCCGCAGATAATTGCGCAAAGAGGGTCTGCAAGGCTGGTATCAAAGGTAATTTCCGCATAATGACTGAACACGTCATCACTGGTGAACTCGAAGAGATTCAGCAGCTTGTCAAGGTAGGCAGCATAATTGCCATGGGTAATCATGACTCCCTTGGGATTACCTGTTGTGCCCGAGGTGTATATGACATGCAGCAGGTCATCAGAGTCCACGGTGCCCACCAGTGCAGCAGCACCGCCTTCATCATCACCCAGATCCTTGAGCTCAAGCAGCTTCAGGCGCGATTTGAACAGAACTGCCCGTCTATTAAAATCATCATCAGCTCCAGTATCCCTGCCATCCGGAAAAGACTGAGTTTGGCGGCTGGCAGTATTGCGTGCTCTGTTATCAAGTTCACTCTCTATCAGTGCAGCCGTTTCTGGCAGGACAAGAAAGGTTATATCTGACAGCTGCACATCAGTCATATGCTCCAGGGCAGCGTCTGTTACTGAAAGGGCGCTTACACTGTCCATTAAGACATGGGTGCACTGAGCATGGGTAATGATAAAGGCAATACGGGATGCAGGATGAATTGGGGTAAGAGGTACGCACTCGGTGGCGGTCATCAAGGCTGCGTACAGACACTGGTAGGTCTCAAAAGACTCACGGGCAATGATACCAAGACGGCCAGCCTTGATATCTACAAGAGCTGCAGCCAGACTGAAAACACCGTTCTTAAGGTCTTTATAAGTATATCTGTTACCGTTTACTACCAGAGCAACTTTATTGCTCTCACCGTTCAACAGGCCATTATAAATTCGTTCAGGAATGCTTTTTCCTGATGCTATGGCTCCCAAAATAAGCTCCTTGATATTTTGTAAAGTGTTTAGTCGCACAATCATTGACGCAGGCATATCCACTGCTACTGCAGGCACATATGCAGTACAGGTACATGCAAAACATCTTGCACAATTGCTGATACAGTTTCTGATACAGGTGCTGATGCTGCTGCAGGTGCAGCAGGTGCAGGGAAGTATACGGTGATGTTCTGGCCACTGCATGCATGCATGGGAAACAAGGCGCTCTGAAGCTATATGTTAAAGGTGCTTTTGACGAACCCGCTATGGTCTTAAAGTTATCCCAAATTTCTCTGGTGCGACGCTGATGAGCATATCTTTAAGAGCGCGTCGGTCTACCTTGCCATTGGTATTGAGCGGAAACTCTGGCACACAGAGCATGAATTTTGGCCTCATATAGTCAGGCAGAACCTGAGCCATTCTGTCTTTGATGCTTTCCATATCCTTATCACTGCCACCCTCAATAAGTGCGGCCATGACAGTTACATCAAGTCCGTCATAAGTTTCATTGCAGGACACGGTCACTACTGCGTGCTCTGTGAGCATGGCCAGCTTTTCATCAACCTCATACAGGGAAATGCGGTAGCTGCCTACCTTGACCATATCGTCATTGCGTCCAATATAGTGCCAGCAGGTAAAGCCTTCACCTGCGCTGCCGTGCAGGCAGTCAGAGACTGCAGTGCCGGTGCTGGCCCTGACTATGTCGCCGGTACGGTACCAGCGGCTGCCATTACGCTCTATAAAAGCATTACTGTTTTTTGCCTCGTTGTGCCAGTACCCGGCTGTTACCTGATCGCCGCCAATCAGCAGCTCTCCAGCTGCTCCTGCAGCGACAGGTGCAAGATGCTCATCAACAGCCAGCAGTTCGACGCCAGTAAACGCACGGCCCAGAGGTACTATGGTGTACTCAAGGCTGTCATCTTCGAGATCAGCTGGTAATACCTCGTAGCCGCTTACAGCAACAGTAGCTTCGGTAGGTCCGTAGGTGTTGATAAGCCTTGCTGAGGGAGCCATTTTATGAAGCTGACGCAGCTGATGGAACCACAGCGCCTCGCCAATCAGGATACACATACGCAGTGATGGCAGTTTTATTCTGTCAACGACTCTTATTCTGTGCATGTAAGAAATCATTGATGGAGAGGCATGAAGAACCGTAATTGCATTGTCCAGCAGATACTTGTGAGGCGCTGCTCTGTCCCTGTCAGATGGACAGACCAGAGTTGCACCGCTGATGATGGAGCAGAGCACATCCTGCAGACTGATATCAAAAGTAATTTCTGCAAAATGTGAAAAGACATCGTCACTGCCAAACTGGTACATCTTAAGAATTCTGGTCAGATAAACAGCGTAATTACCCTGCGTTACCATTACACCTTTAGGCTCGCCTGTAGTGCCTGAGGTGTAAAGAATATGCATGATATTGTCTGCATCGACCTCCGGAACTTTAAAGTCCACATCATCTGCGGCCACGGCTTTAAAGTCAGGCAGAGTCACCAGTCGTGCTCTGAACAACTCGACCTTGCCAGATGTACCAGCCATGTCAGCAGTTGCAGCCGCGTCGGCTGCTTCGCCTGCTTTGGCTGATTCACCCTCATTGACTGATTCACCAGCACTGGCTAATAGCTGCAGTTGCTGGTCCAGTGCCTCATTAACAGCTATGACTGCTGACTCAGACGCAATAAAGGTGAGCCTGCTTATTTGCTCTGCAGACAGATAATCAAGCACGGTCTTTACCACGTCACCGGCATATTCACTGTCAATAAAGACGTGAGTACATGCCGAGTGCTCGATGATGAAAGCATTCTTGAGTGCAGGAAAACGTGGATTAAGGGGAGCTGCTGTGATGCCACTGAGAAGTGAGCCCAGCAGAGACTGATAAGTCTCAAAGGTACCACGGGTATACAGAGCAATCCGCCCGGCATTTAGATGCTTTACAAAAGAGGCAAAAGTGAATACTGCTTGCCTAAGCTCTGTGTAGCTGTATCTGCTCCCTTTAACAATAAGGGCACAATCCCGTTTACCCCCCCCCCCATTGATAAACCATTATATATGAATTCAGGAATGCTTTTTCCTGACTCTATTTCAGACATCAATTTTCCTTATTCATTTTTCAAAGCGTTCAATTGCATAACCGACCGACACACGGACAGTATACAGGTGTGGCGAAGTGACTTCATGAACGCAAATGATCAACTTTTGAGCCATAGACCTAAAGGTACCTTTGCTCAATATGCTACGGTCTTAAAGTTAATCCAAACTTCTCTGGTGCGTTGCTGATGAGCATATCTTTAAGAGAGCGTCGGTCTACCTTGCCATTGGTATTGAGCGGAAACTCTGGCACACAGAGCATGAATTTTGGCCTCATATAGTCAGGCAGAACCTGAGCCATTCTGTCTTTGATGCTTTCAATCTCCTTATCAGTGCCACCCTCAATAAGAGCGGCCATGACAGTAAAATCAAGTCCGTCATAAGTTTCATTGCAGGACACGGTCACTACTGCGTGCTCTGTGAGCATGGCCAGCTTTTCATCAACCTCATACAGGGAAATGCGATAGCTGCCTACCTTGACCATATCGTCATTGCGTCCAATATAGTGCCAGCAGGTAAAGCCTTCACCTGCGCTGCCGTGCAGGCAGTCAGCGAGTACAGTGCCGTTGCTGGCCCTGACTATGTCGCCGGTACGGTACCAGCGGCTGCCATTACGCTCTATAAAAGCATTGCTGTTTTTTGCCTCATTGTGCCAGTACCCTGCTGTTACCTGATCGCCGCCAATAAGCAGCTCTCCAGCTGCTCCTGCAGCTACAGGTGCAAGATGCTCATCAACAGCCAGCAGTTCGACGCCAGTAAAGGCACGGCCCAGAGGCACTATGGTGTACTCAAGGCTGTCATCTTCGAGATCAGCTGGAAATACCTCGTAGCCGCTTACAGCAACAGTAGCCTCGGTAGGTCCGTAGGTGTTGATAAGCCTTGCTGAGGGGGCCATTTTATGAAGCTGACGCAGCTGATGGAACCAAAGCGCCTCGCCAATCAGGATACACATACGCAGTGATGGCAGTTTTATTCTGTCAACGACCCTTATTCTGTGCATGTAAGAAATCATTGATGGAGAGGTATGAAGAACCGTAATCCCATTGTCCAGCATATACTTGTGCGGCGCTGCTCTGTCCCTGTTAGATGGACATACCAGAGTTGCACCGCATATGATGGAGCAGAGCACATCCTGCAGACTCATATCAAAGGTAATCTCTGCAAAATGTGAAAATACATCGTCACTGCCAAACTGGTACATCTTAAGAATTCTGGTCAGATAAACAGCGTAATTACCCTGCGTTACCATTACACCTTTAGGCTCGCCTGTAGTGCCTGAGGTGTAAAGAATATGCATGATATTGTCTGCATCGACCTCAGGAACTTTAAAGTCCACATCAACTGCGGCCCCGGCTTTAAAGTCAGGCAGAGCCACCAGTCGTTCTCTGAACAACTTGACCTTGCCAGACGTACCAGCCATGTCAGCAGTTGCAGCCGCGTCGGCTGCTTCAGCTGCTTTGGCTGATTCACCCGCATTGGCTGATAGCTGCAGTTGCTGGTCCAGTGCACCATTAACAGCTGTGACAGCTGGCTCAGACGCAATAAAGGTGAGCCTGCTTATTTGCTCTGCTGGCAGGTGTTCAAGCACGGTCTTTACCACGTCATCGGCACATTCACTGTCAATAAAGACGTGGGTACATGCCGAGTGCTCGATGATGAAAGCATTTTTAAGGGCAGGAAAACGTGGATTAAGGGGAACTGTTGTGATGCCACTGAGAAGTGAACCCAGCAGAGACTGATAAGTCTCAAAGGTACCACGGGTATACAGAGCAATCCGCCCGGCATTAAGATGCTTTACAAAAGAGGCAAAAGTGAATACTGCTTTCCTAAGCTCTGTGTAGCTGTATCTGTTTCCTTCAACAATCAGGGCGCAATTTTGTTTACCCCCCCCCATTGATAAACTGTTATATATGCGTTCAGGAACGCTCTGTCCTGAGGCTATGGTATGCATAAATGCTCCGTTAAAAGGTGGGATATTTGCCCTGTTTATCAAAATCTGACTGTATTTCACTATTGCTACCTGGCCAGTGGGCCCCATTCAGACTGATACTATGTATAAGCTTAAATATCAGCACTGACTGCAAAGCTGCTGGAAAGTTGCAGGATATTGAAATGCGAGTATAAACTTTCTTACTAAACCCGTAAAGAGAGTATCCTGGCGTATAAAAGCTGATAAGAGATCCAGCCTGAGACCAGGACCAGGCCATCCAGATTTAAACGCTCAACGGGCAAGTGACTTTAAACTCCCCAGCAGCCGGCATATTAAGCTGATAATGCTCTACAAAGCCGTTAGAACAACACATAATCTTGTTAGAACACGGTGCAAGGTCTTGTACAGTCGTGCACGTTGTTGTTAAGTCATAAAGTAGACTGAGATGCCCAACATTTAATGGGGTACAACCGGACTCAGGTCAGAAGAGAGCATGGCAGAGGGCTTTATGGCTGTATGACTGTTCCAGCACAGTGTCATGCCAAGTGCAGCATGCATGCCGGCGCCTGTACTCTATGCATGGCTGATATACTGGGCAGCGCCGGGCATTGCAGTTATGACGTGATGTCTTTAACAGCTATGGGTTGAGTTTTATGCCGTACTCGTTCCTTGCCTTTTCAATGACCATGTTCTTGAGGGCAAGACGGTCTGTTTTGCGGTTGACGTTGCGCGGGAACTCTTCAATGCTGAAGAAGTGTCGTGGCTGCATGTATTTGCTGAGCTTTGAGCGCATTGCCTCATTGATGCTGGCCAGCTCCTCATCAGTTGCGCCCTCAAGAGCTGCAACGACTCTGGCCTCATCAAACTCTCCATTTCTTACAGTGCAGCGCATTACCTTGACTGGTCTGTCAGTCAGCTTGCCCAGCTGCTCCTCTACCTCGTAAAAAGAGACACGGTAGGTACCTACCTTCATCATGTCGTCATTACGGCCAATGTAGCGGTAGCAGGTAAAAGTTTCACCGGCCTTGCCATGCAGGCAGTCCTCAGTAATGGTTTCGGTGCCGGCTACCACCTGATCGCCTGTACGGTACCAGTTAACACCATCCTTTCTGAAGAAAGCAGCAGCATTACGTTCAGGGCTGTTGTAGTAACCTGAAGTAATCTGATTGCCACCCACGATAAGCTCACCAGGTGTTCCATCAGGGACAGGATTACCCTGCGCATCGGCTACATAAACCTGTACGCTGTCGAACATCCTGCCCAGAGGTACTATGCTGCGCGGACAGTCGTCCTTTTCAAGCTGTGAAAATGGAACATCGTAGTAGCAGAAGATGACGGTGCACTCGGTCGGACCATAGGTGTTTAACAGTATTGAGTTTGGAAAGGTATTGTGGAACATTTTCAGATGATGCATCCACAGAGCCTCTCCGACAAAGATTGTCAGACGAAGGCTCTCAAACTTCTTTTTCTCCAGAACATGGATAGTGCTCAGATATGAGATTATGTGAGGTCCGGTATGCAGCACTGTGATCCTGTGATCATCAACATACTTATGGATTAGCATAAGATCGCGCTTATCCGGTATGACTACTGTACCGCCACATACCAGAGCGCAGGCAGTATCCTGAAGGCTGATGTCAAAAGTGGACTCTGACAGTGAGCTGAAGACGTCAGTCTCCCTGAGCTGGTAGCGTCTCATGATCTGGTCAAAGTAAATTGAGTAATTGTCCCAGGTGACAGCAACACTCTTGGACTGACCAGTAGATCCTGAGGTAAACATGAAGTGCATGATGGCCTCAGTATCAAAATCCTCCCCAGGATACCAGCTGGTTTCCGGCATGCCGTCAGCTGTGAGTGGGCGCGGCTCAAAAACCATGAGCTTGCTCTTCATGGCATCAATGCGCTCACTGATGTCAGGTATCTGTGCTGTCAGTACGCTCTCGTCCGATTTGCTCTGTGTTGCCTGAGCAGTGCTGTCCGCTGCCTGGTGCAAAATTGCTGCTTCAGAACTTTGAGACAGGGCTGATCTGACAGCTGTGTCGCGTAACTCATCAAGTGCTTTAACTGTTGCTTTGACGCCATCTGCCAGGGCAAGGAAGGAAAGAGAGCTGATCTTTTCAGGGGACAGCTGAGTAACGACTGAGCTGACAGCCCGCTCGGCAGCGTCTTCATCAATGAAAATATGAGTAAGCTCAGAGTGGCTGATGATAAAGCCATTACGCGGATCAGCAAATTCCGGATTAAGCGGAACGTTGGAGATATTGCTCAAGATTGAAGCCAGAACAGCAACACTGCCAAAATAGCTGTGACGGGCATAGATTCCCAGTCTAATTCCAGGCACACTACGCAGTTGACTGATGGTTGCAGCGAAGCTGAATACATCATTTCTCAGCTGAGTGTAGGATACATTATTGTCCTTATAAACAAGAGCGGTCTTGTCGCCGCCCTTTTCCAGGGACTTATAGAGCCTTTCGTGGAAGTTTGGGATTTCCTTTGACAGAGACATTATGTTTCCTTGATTGAGTAAACCTGTAAAGTTATCTGTGGGACGGTCAATACAGCCTCACATGCAGCAATGGCGTTTGTGATTATAAATATATAAATGCTAACCAAAACGGCTTATTTTCGGGCAATTATACAGAAAACAGCGCAGGGAACAATCACATCTGAACAGAACAGTTTTCGACTGAAATACTGTCTGGCTGTACCTGAAACCCTTTGAATTTCTTATTTCCACCTGTCGTTGAGATCAGCTACCAGATATGTACGAATATCCATATCGCACTCCTCAACCATTCCTGATTTCAGAGCAAGCAGCTCTTTATCGGAAAGCTCAGGTCCAGTGCAGTACCACAAGGGATCTTCACGATTGCACTTCTCGATATTGGCAATCATGTACTCAAGAGATGCGCATATCATCCATGATGCTCCCAGAGGCAGGTAAACACAGCTCTCCGGGCCGGTATCAAAGTCAGGCCACCTGCACAGAGCCTGGAAGCACTTACGCTTATCCGCTACTGTATTAGGGCAGAAAACTCGCACATAGTAATAGCAGGTGTAATCTTCGGCATCCATATCCCAGCTGCCGTTAAAGCGTGTTTTAACCTTTCCTGTAAAAGATTTTAGAAAGCGATATGCATTACCGTCACGACGCTCCACATTATGTATAAAGGTCATGTAATAGCACCAGCCCAGCATGACATAACGGGCCTTTCTTGCCAGCAGGAATGAGGTTATAGAGGGTTCATCAAAGCGCAGACAGTCATTAGTAAAGCTCAGTGTACGCACCAGATTGTACTGTGACACCTCAGGAGGTGCTGGCCAGCAGCATTCATCATTTTCAGCGCAGCTGTCAGATCCTGAGTTAGGAGCATTTTCAAGACAGGAAAAAGGAAACAATCCTGCCTGAACTGCAGCTCCTTTGTAATTTTGACTGAGTCTTGAGCGCTGATATTGTTCAAACAGTCTGAGATCGTGGAGTGTCACCAGCATATAGGAAAATACCGGGTCGACAGTGCGCACACCAATGCCATTATCAATACAGTAATTGGCAATCACATTTACAGTACTGCGTGTTGTCCAGGGATCAAAATCCTTACCATCACAAAAGGAGTAGGTATAGGCGGTTATGACAAGAATGCCATTTTCTCCCAGAACTCTGAACAGGGCATCGAGGTAGAAATGGCAGATGTGCTCTCCGTTGAGCTCTGGAACGCCAAAGTCCATGATACTGCTGTATATCACTGCAGTATCTCCTTCTTTGAGCCCGCCTTTCAAAAGATTGTCGATGAGATCCTGTTTAGTCCAGCGCTTCTTACTGTCTGTGGCTTCAAGGGTCATGTTCTTTTACCTTTGTCCCTGCATAAAGTTAAAATGCAAAAAAATCCGGAACAGTTTATACTTTCTGGCATAATAAGTTAACAGGCAAAATAGATACATGACTGTCAAAACGTCAACACGTATGCCCAAGTTGTTTATCCTTGTGGTTAGCTTTAATAAAAACTGCAGTACCTGTATGACAGGTTGAGAAATTTTGATGACTAAAGAAGAGTTCTACGCAATTTTTGAGCGTCTTACAGGAATAAAGGCTGAGGACAGCCTTGTCTATAATGATGAGCCCCGCTTTGACTCTGTTGCCATGGTCAGCCTTATTGCCGAGGTTGACGATAAGGGCTTCATTGTGGACATAGTGGATATTCTTGATTCTGAAAATCTGCTCGCTCTGTACCAGACAGTCAAACCTGCTGCCTGACCTGATATATCCTGAAAAGCGGATATTTCCTGAAACATGTATACACCCTGAAACGGGCTTTCACTCAAAGAAAGAACCTGCCATCAACCAAGCATGGAGACAGCATGCCAAGCAATAATCCATATCCTGATCTTTATGACTGCAGGGGTCTGCAGATTATGTACAGGGATACGGCCAATCAGCTGGTGACTCTGCCAGAGTTCTGGAGCCGGGATCACCTCAACTATCTTATTTACGTAGTTGAAGACCTGCAAGATGTAACTGAATGCCTGATTCCAGCGGATATTTCTGATCTGACCTCTCAGTGCACAGTTATGCTGGCTTACGACTCTCAGGGAAAGATTATAGCTGACGGGTGGCTGCGAACCAGCCTCCTCATGCATCTATGCTCTGTCAAGGGACATAATATCCTTAAAGGCTGGCAGACAAGAAAACTGGGCGACGGCACCTCAGAATACCCTCTTATCTATGAGCTGAGCAGTCAGCAGGTTGCTGATTTTATGGGACCGGCTGCCGATTATTTCCGCAGTCAGGGAGTTAGCCTCGACACAAGTGATAACTCCCGTCCTGCCTTGAGCATTTATCTGCCCAAAGCCCTGGAGACCCCGGTTGATCCGGCGACCTGCTTTGCCCTGCACACAAAGACTACCCCTGATCAAACACAAATGTTCAGAGAGCTTCTGGCCGGCTTTATGGACTGTGCGTTCTCTCTTACCGGCAAGTCAATTCCGGTTGAGTATGCGCCAGGAACATATCCGCAGGGAGCACTGGATCTGGGCCCTGAAATGGTTACCCCTGAGCTTCTGGCCTCAGCAGGTCTTGATGAGACCTGTTTTCCAACCATGGATGAGGCTGAGTTCATCTATCAGCAATCATTCAACAAGTTTCCAGATGGCTATATCTACAACTACCTCAGTCACGATCTGGTATATGGGCGAATGGATCTGAAAACCCTTCTGGTGCTGCGCGACGAGGAGGGCAAGATTGAGATGTTTACGATTAACAAGCACCGCCGTCAGGGCTTTGGCTTTATCGATTATCTCATCAGAGTTCCTGAATCAAAGCACACTCATCTGGGAAGTAAGATGATGGACTTATTGATGCGTTATGCCCGCCTGCGTGGCTGGAAGTCAATAGCCCTGTGTCACGACAGTATGTCTCCTTTCCATGACAGCTACTACCGCTCTCTTGGATTTGACGACGCACCTGAGTACAACTGCATTACGTCATACGTAAAGCACTGACAGCGCATATGATCAACCGTTTAAGGTTGACCACTTTCGTTTGGAGCGTATCAGGTCGGCCCCTCGCATCGAGCCTTTCAGGTTTACAACCATAGTGTCGAGCGACTACGGTTTACCTCGCTTGTGTCGAGCGTTTCCGGCTCCCCACCCTTGTGTAGAGCGTTTCCGGTTTACCTCCATCGTGTAAAGTGCCTCAGGTCGACCATTTGGCTTAACAACTACAAGGTCGAGCATATCCTGGCACCTGGGCCCATGAGTCCAGGGCCCCTGCGCCCCTGGACTACTGCTGTCGCCACTGCAGTGAAATGTTATGCTCTCCATAATACAGCCCTTACGCTGCCGCCTGGCAGGTGCCGATCATGCAGGTGCAGCTTATGCTTATACTCCCTGGTTAAGGCCATGGGCACAGCATAAAGCCCTCTGCGTAAAATTCGCAGAGGGCTTTATCTTTTCCGGGCATGAGATTTGAATGCAGGCCTTTTATCTGCGCTCTGCTACAGTGCAGTGCCAGATTCTCGCCTGAGAGCTTTTTGCCTTATTTTCAGGACCAATATGTAAGACCAGAACGGTCAGGCAGGAGCTGCCTTTGGTGATGAATTGCTGCGCCCTGGAAGTCCAGCATACGGACACAATGACAATACCCGGTGGGCAAGTGACCTGAATTTACTGTGTAGAGTGTTTTAAGGACAGCCGCTATGCACCAAATGTGACAAACAGCGGATAAACTTCCTGTCAGAGTATTTTTCTGATGAAAACAGGCTGTTTTCGGGCTTCATGCTGTGATGATGCAGTTTGGATATTGACTTGGAACACCATTTTGGTGCACTCTGAGCTGCATTTTACCGCCTTATGCCCTGGCAGCAGTGCAGGGGGTTGGCCTGTCTATCTAGATTACTGATATCATATCTGCAGTTTTACGGGCCCTCCGTATTCTTATCCCTGACATTTTACAGGCCTTATCGATACTTATTATTTGCACGTATGCAAGCTGCAGTATTAAGTTCACCTGCAAGCTCATCAGCCAGGTTCTGAAAATCGGCACTGCAAATAGCGCCATCTGTTTTGAATATGGCGGTGCTGATAATGACAGACTGACCAGTGCAGGCTGAAGCCGAAGCTAAAGCCAGCCTTGCTGAACATGATGTCTGCTGGTCCGGAAGCTCACTGGGAATGAGCTCAATATGATGCCTCCGAGCCAGTAAGCCCACTGAGAAATGAGCTGAATATGATGCCTTCTAGTCAGTAAGTTCACTGCACAATGAGCTGTGCACTCTGATCAGGCGATAATTTTGATGCGCGCGCCAGAAGGCGCGACAGGTAAACACTATGGCTGCTGCGGTGAGTACAATACGCCAGTCCTGACTGACAACGATCGCAAGGAACAACTCCATGCCAACCAACAATCCATATCCCGATCTGTATGACTTCAATGGTCTTGAGATCATGTATAAGGATGCAGCAAATCAGCTGGTGACCCTGCCTGAGTACTTTAATCGCGACGGCCTGTCATACCTGATTTACATCATCAACGATCTTCGGGATATTAACGAGACCGTGATTCCGGGATGTATTGACGACCTTACTGGCGACTGTACGGTAATGCTTGCCTATGATGCCGCAGGCGATATCATCCGTAACGGCTGGCTGCGCGCCAGTCTGCTCATGCGTCTGTGCTCTCACAGAGGACGTGCCCTAGCCCGTACCTGGAAGCGCCGCCCTATGCTTGATGACTGCGATCTCTTCCCTTTTACCTACGAGCTAACTCTCGACCAGGTAATTCAGCTGCTTGGGCGCAGTGCCGAGTTCTGGGTTGATCAGGGTTGCTGCTTTGAATTTGGCAATGGCTCAGGTCCGGCCATGAGCATCTACATGCCTCAGATCATCCAGTCATATATCGATCCGGCTGACTGCTTTATCGTGCACAACAATACATGGGCTGATCAGGTGGACATGTTCCGCCGCCTGCTGGCCGGCTTTATGGACCGCAGCTTCGCCTTAAGTGGCATGTCCATTCCTATTCGCTATGATCCAGGTACAGAGCCTCTGGGTGAGATTTACATGACTCCTGACATGATCACCAACGAGCTGCTCAATGCCTATGGTCTTGATGAGTCTTTCCTGGCCCGTCCAGATGAGGCCGAGTTTATCTACCAGCACCTGGTCAGCAAGTTCCCGGACAGTTACGAAAACAACTATGTCAGCCTGAACATGATCAAGTACCGTATTGCCAACAAGCTGCTGCTGGTAATGCGTGATGAGGAAGGCAAGATTGAAATGTTTGCTGTTACCAAGCACCGCAGACATTTTGGTTTCGTAGATTATTTCATCCGAATCCCTGACTCCAAACACCGTGGCCTGTGTCCGACCATGACCGAGGTATGCAAGTGCTATGGCCGTATGCGCGGCTGGCGTGTTCTGGGCGTATGCTACCGTGCAGACTCTGAATTTCTGCGTAATCTCTACACCAGCATAGGATTCCGATCTGAGCCACGCTTTAACAGCATTACCTCTTATGTAGGCCACTGATAACCGCCTGCGCCGCTGCAAGCCCCCGAAAGGGGGCTTTTGCTTTGTAAGCGACAGCAACCATTGCCCGCCTGCACTCAGGCCGCATCTCAGCCTGCCCCGACAGCTGGTATCACAGCACACCATGCCTGGCATTACCCGGCCATTGCCTTTCAGATCCTGCCTGCAGAAATCACGTGCTGCAGGAAAAAACGGCCTTTGTATACCCTTATGTACGGCCTGTGGCATAATGCACAACACAACATGCGGGCCTTATCTGAACGTCCCGGCCCTTATCATCAGGAGCTTATTAAAATGATGAAATTCATCCGTAACACCCTGACTGCCGCAGCTCTTGCCCTGGCTCTTACTGCCTGTGGGGAACCAACCCAGCAGGTCTGTGCCACCTACATTGAGGGCATTTACGGAAATGATCCGGCCAAGGTTATGAGCACCTTTAATACTAATGATGCAGCTCCTGAGAAGGTAAGAGAAGTCCATGGCAAGCTCAAGCTCATTCTTGACGAGGGCCAGAAGGAGATTGCAAAACGCGGCGGCATGGACTCCTACGAAATCGTTGATGAAAAGCGTGCCGGCAATGAAGCTCTGGTTACTGTAAAGGTCAAGTTCAAGGATGGCTCTGTTGATGAGCACCAGGTACCTCTTGTCAAGGTCAAAGGCAAGTGGTACGTGACCAACATGTAGCCCGGCCAGGGAGGCAGACGACTTTTGCTTAGCCCGAGCCTTATCGGAGCCTTATCCAGAGCCTCGCTCCCTCATGATTTTATCCAGTCACCAGCTGATATCGCATCTGCGTTATGTGCCTTGCCCGTGACAGCATTGACCCCGGAATAACCGGGGTCTGTCATTTTGGGCAGCGGTGCGTGCCCTGGGTTTTCGCAACCTGTACAGCAGCCAGGCAGCGGTCCCCACGTTCCCCTTGACGCCACAGCAGCCGCGCAACGGCCCCCATGCTCCCTCTGACGTCACAGCAGCCGCGCAACGGTCCCCATGTTCTCCTGACGGCACAGCAGTACATCAGACTTTACAATGAGGATCTTTAAACACTGCTACAAATCAGTCTGCCCTGTCGTTTGCCTTGCTATATCAAAGCATGTAGACCACGGAGGCATTAATGAAGGGCAACGGCGCATGCCGTAATCCTGTGCACAGAAACAGTTCCAGCAGTTGCCCCACTGCATACGGTTGTGCAGACTTATGCATGGCCCTGAGGTGCTCACAATGGCATCATTTGTCGAATATTGCCGGTGTTGCTTTTGCAGTTAGTACTGCCCTGAAAATAAATGGCACAGGGAAGGAAGCTCATGCACAAGTCATGGCTGTTTGATTGACCTTGCCGGGAGCTGTTGGCTGTCAGCTGTCATGTCATCTCAAAGAGTTTTTTCTTTCCAGGTATCAGCTAAGGCAGACAAAATATACTGACAT
This sequence comes from Anaerobiospirillum sp. NML120449, assembly GCF_023051105.1. Taxonomy (GTDB): domain Bacteria; phylum Pseudomonadota; class Gammaproteobacteria; order Enterobacterales; family Succinivibrionaceae; genus Anaerobiospirillum. Next base: position 95,123 of record NZ_JALKIL010000014.1, read on the forward strand.
CACCTGAACGGCACAGCCGGAATGGATGGCCTGAGCGGCCATAACTGTGGTTCCGAACAGATTCGGACCATTACATGCTTTTTTTGAATATAATACCGACTCTCTGTCATGTCGTCCTTATTTTCTCAAATTTATGTAACCTAAATTTTCCGTATGCTAAATAATTACCAAAATATATGGTTTTTGTGCTTGATATAAGGAGCTATAGGTTAATAACATACCAAAATCAGGTGATCGTCATAGGTTACATTGTAACCTATGGCCTTATTGGTGATTTGGTAGAAATTAAGCTTTTACCAACTCGTTTTCGCATGTTTTTGCCGATATTTGGTAATATTTTAACCTTTCATTTTTTATTAGGTCTTCTTAGGTTACATTTTTGGGAAAATAAGGTCATGTCGTAGACCAGTCAAACACACAGCTCCTCATTGATGAACCTGAGGATTTATCAAACAGCTTAAGGTCACTTCCTCTGATCACCATTAACCTGAGCGCCATACACTGTTGTGTTCTGGCTTTGTGTCCACTGTTTATCTGATTTCCAATCCCACTTACAGTTAAGCCTGGTACTGCAAATCACTGCCAGCAATATGTCTGACCACAATAGCCTGCATGCCAAACTCACAGGCCATTCGAGCATATTCATCAGCATCAGACATATCGCATCTGTCTTACTGGAGCTGCTTAGCAGATCCAGCTGTATATCGATGCACTTAAGTACAAGAGTGCATAACTGTACCTGAGCTGCTGCACTCGTGTTCGCTGCGGCTGGCTTCGAGCAGGGCTGCAGGACTGTGGATTGCCCTTTTCTTTTTTCATTCTTCGTGTTTAGTTGGAGAACATATCATGTTATCTAAATTCAAAACCCTCTGTGCAGGCCTTATCATGGCTGTTACTGTTGTTGCATGCGGCGGCGGTTCCACCCCTGAAGAGACAGCCAAAAACTACATTGAGGCTGTAGTTGCCTCAGATCTGGAGGCCGTCGTTGCCACAGTTAACATTCCTGATGAGTCCAAGCGTGAAGATATCAAGGGCAAGCTGGGTATGCTCATCGCAAGCTTCCAGGACAAGATTCAGAAGAACGAAGGTTTTGACAAGTACGAGATCAAGGACGTTGTAATCAAGGACAATGAAGCAACTTTAACCGTAATCTCAACCTTCAAGAATGGTGAGACCAATTCTGACGACTTACGTCTTATCAAGGTAGACGGAAAGTGGCTTATCAACCTCAAGCGCAAGTCAAGTGGCCTCTTTGATACCCGTAACTCCGCTCCAATGGAGCCACCAGCACCAGTTGAAGATCCACAGTAATCATTGAGGTCAGCAAGCACAGTAAGAGACGAGCACAAAGCATACATGTGCTCAACCAGAACTCTTACCTCAGCTGACGCACTGATACCTGTTCTGACAGTGCAGTTACCGTCAGAATGAACCGCATCAAGGCAGCCTCTGGCTGCCTTGTCTGTTTTAAACATGCCATTTTGGCGCCATTCATTCCGGACCATCCAAAAAAGCAGCGTTTCTCTGAAATGGCCTCACATCCCTCCCTGAGCTTAACATATGGCTAACCTGTCCAGCAGGTAATAACAGCCCTGGCAATTGGGCTGCTCGTCATGCGCTGTCTCTGGCACAGTCATCATGCGCGTCGCAGCAGAAATCATGGACCTCCGATGTCGCATCCTGCGCACTCGCCTGTAGTAATCATGCACCGCCATGATTTCGCCATCCTGCGCTGTTCTGAAGTCCTGCGTGAAAATGATTATGTATCATGTCTGTTCGGCTCAAGCCTGATTCCTGCCTGCCTTTGCCATTTAGTTTGGCCTGAAGTCTGGCATGCCTGAAGTGTGGCTTTTGCCTGGCATTTGCCACTTTGTGGCCTGTTTATGGGCTGTGACATTACTTTACGTCGGGGCAGATCTCAAAGCTCCAAGTGAAAAAGTCCAAAAACCATTTTATTGGCGTACAATAGTGGCGCAGGACAGGTCCTGAATTTTCTCAGCCCAGGGCACTGCAGTTTTTCGTGCCTCCATTTGACCTGCACCGTCACTTTCTGTCCGTGCAAGCTCTGCAATACGCCTCATGGCTCTGTAAGCATTTACGCTCTACAAGCTCCTGAATAGCAGCGCATCAGCCCCAGCTCAGGACAGACATGCCCGTAGAGGCCTTTATCTTTGTCTTATATCCATAATTGTGGAGACACTCATGCTTAAGAAGCTTTACCTGATTATTGCCAGCCTGATGATGGCCTTTACCTTAACCGGCTGCTTTGGCCCAAGCCCTGAAGATACTGCCAAAGAGTATATGGATGCCATTATTGCTGATGATACTGAACGTGTACTGGCCACCCTCAACCTCTCTGATAACGAGAAGATCGTTGCCAAGGGCAAGTTTGCAGTAATCATGGCCACTGCCAAGAGCAATGCTGAAAGCCACGGCGGTTTTGACGGCTACTCCATTAACGATGTCAAGATTGTCGACAACCAGGCTACCATGAAGATCAAGACCTCCTATAAGGACGGCACTGTAGAGGTGAGCGACATCACCCTGGTCAAGGTAGGAGACAAGTGGCTGGTTGAAGCCAAGTAATCTTCCCCCGGTATCACTCTGGAAAAGCCCCGTAAGCTCTTTGAGCCCGGGGCTTTTTCATGCCCGGAACTCAAGCTCGCTGTATCTGCAGTGTAGGCTTCCTTGACGGTCATCTGAATCTGCCAAAATAGTATACAAATGAGCCAAACATGGTTATGCCCATAGTGGGCCTACCGTAATCCATCGAGGTTCATATGATACACCCCTATGACAAGACCCAGATGCGGCATGCGTTCTGGACTGCCGTCTTCAGTGACTACAGCGCATCCGGCATGAGCATGGCCGAGTATTGCAGAAGCCGCCTGGCAGAATTCATTGCAAGCTCTCATTATGCAGGTCTCTTCAGCCGTACTCCCTCCTACATCACCTTTCTTAAAAGGATTAACAGCATTAGATGCTCCATTACGTGTGCTACAGCTGAGGCTGTGGTCGAAGCCGTAGCCCCTGAGCCAGTTGAGGCAGCTGTCGCCGAGGCTGTGGTCGAAGTCGCAGACTCTGAGCCAGTCGAGGCAGCTGTCGCCGAGGCTGTGGTCGAAGTCGCAGACTCTGAGCCAGTCGAAGCTGTTATCGCCGAGGCTGTGGTCGAAGTCTCAGACTCTGAGCCAGTTGAGGCAGCTGTCGCCGAGGCTGTGGTCGAAGTCTCAGACTCTGAGCCAGTTGAGCCAGCTGTCGCCGAGGCTGTGGTCGAAGTCGCAGACTCTGAGCCAGTCGAGGCAGCTGTCGCCGAGGCTGCGGTCGAGGTCGCAGACTCTGAGCCATTCGAGGCAGTTGTCGCCGAGGCTGTGGTCGAAGCCGCAGCCCCTGAGCTGGACAATGCCGTTGCCGCTGACTCATGGGCGGATGCCACTGCTTCGCTTTCTGCTGTTAACGGCTCTAATGAGGCTGAAGCTCCTGGTCACCTTTCTTACTGTCTCAATAGCCCAGACTGTCAGATTGCAGGCAAGTCAGCCACAGTCACTGCAGAGTCTGTTACCGGGTCTGTATTTTCCATTCACAAAAAG
>NZ_JALKIL010000015.1 GCF_023051105.1 Anaerobiospirillum sp. NML120449
CCTTTTGCACGATGGCACAGCTGCGTCATTTTTAACGCCCATATACGTCTCCTGTATGTTATGGAACATGCAGGAATCTTATATAAATCAGCTAAATCATCACACCCCACACTCAGAAAGTACGTACTCTCTCAGTTGCATGTGCAATGTACATCAATCTGGCCACTGCGTAATGCTAATGCATTTCATTGAGCCGCAATCGAACAGCAAAATGCCTCCACTGTAAAGCTTCTGAGTGCATCAGCAGGCCTTGAGATGCGGCAAACACAGGTTTATGCAGTGCAATTACTGTAAATAATACTTTATAAAACTGTAAAGCTGTGACTGTAATTTACAGCTCCACCTCCACATTCAAGGTAGTAAGAAGTACAGGCACAGAAATTCGCTCATATCAGGGAAAAATGATATGACATGACAGTTAGAGGAATGCTGATGCAAAAACAATATACAAAACGTAATGGAATGAATATCTTTGCTCTGGTAACCTGTAACAATGCAAAAATGATAGACAGCATCATCAGTTGACATGCAAACATGCATTACAAATCTTATGGTAGAGTGTTTATAGGTGGGTAAAGCTTCAGGTACAGGCTGAGGTGCAAGTCGAGGCTCTGGTAGAGGTTATCGTGCAAGGAAATGGGGCAGCCTGTATGGGTGAGGTTCAGGTCAGGGAGGCTGTCTATTGAACGGCAGATGGTCCTGTATTGCAGCTGCATAGAGGTGTGCGCAGCATCCACTTAATAAAAGGCTGCACCACAGACAGTGCCGACTGTTGGGCACTGTCATTGCTTATCTTTATCGTTTTAGAAAGCATTATGGAAAGCGCGGGCTTTTGCAGATGTGGCTGAGAGATGAGGGTAAAGATCAGAGCGATGCTATTAATCTGACTGGGGCTCACCATTTGCTGCCTTAATCTGGGCGTTTATGACAGAGCAGATACGGGAAAATGAAACCGGGCGGTAGTCGTTATTGTCTACTCCAACGTCATACTGGGTAGGGTAAAGGTGCATTAACCTTGAGGACTCCATGCCTGTCATGCCGGCCTTGCTGTGCACATGGCCAAAGAGCTGCCAGACGTTGCTGTAGCCGCCATCAAAGCACAGGAATGGGAAATGGTTCAGATAGATTTTCTGGCCATCGACCCTGATGCGCATCTGCATGCTGACAGCAGCAAAGCGGGATACCACCTTATCATTAAGTCCCCTGTCATCATGGTTGCCGACAATAAGGTAGATACGGCCGTTCAGACGCTCCAGAATACTAAGCCACTTTTGCGGCTTGCCAAAGCAGAAGTCACCAAGGTGAAAGACTGTGTCCTCAGGCCCTACGGTTTCATTCCAGTTGCTAATCAGCATCTCATCCATATGCGTGGCACTGTTAAAAGGACGGCTGCAGTATTTGATGATATTGGCATGGCCAAAGTGTGTATCAGAAGTGAAAAACAGACCCTCACCTGGCAAGGTAAGCTCAGCAGCGTTTGGCGATGTCACAACAAATTCTCCTGCTTAAACACATAAGGGACATAAGGCATAGGCCGGGTCATAAGGAACAGTCCGGCCGATAAGTCATAGTACTGATGCATCAGCACGTGCGGCGTGGTCAGGATGACCCGCTTATTGTGCCTCAGTGCGGAGCTCAGTTCAGATGCCATTGTATATTCTACCTGTAAGATCATGGCCCTGACGCAGGCTTGTTTAAGGTATGCGATCACGTTATGCCCTGTACCCTGAAATATGCAGCCTGGCCGGGCACGAACAGAATTTTGGTCTTTGTCAGGCAGCAGACATTAATGGCAGCATGCTCAACGTCAGCAGCACGTCTGAAGAGGAGTATGTTCGGAGTCAGCAGCAGGTATAAAAGTCGGTATGCTCAACGTCAGCAGCAGGTCTGAAGGGCTGTATGTTCTTTGTCAGGCTGCAGGCATGGTGAAGCCGGCTGGCTGGAGCTGTTGAGGTCGGTATGGGATTGGGAGGGAGTTGACAGCGCCGTAACAGGCAGTGAGCAAGAAGAGCAGTGTCGGGGCTGCGTTATGGCAGAAGTGTGTAATGCAGGCAGGAAGTTCAGATACAAAAAAACCAGAGAAAGCTCTGGTAATTTTGCTTGGAGAATATATAACTAATGGCCCCGGCCATGTCGCTGCCGTGTTCAGCTCCTTGAACCAGAAGTTCAAGGTGGGCTACCTGTGGCTCTTAAGGCTTCTCAAGGGACTACCCAGTTGGCTGAATAGTTTAGGCGTGCACAACGGAGCTCAAGAAGACGGCCCAATCTGTAATTATCGGCTCAGGGCAAAACTTGCTGGCGAACATACTAGAAACCATTAGCCGGTATTGCTACCGTGATTACATGATAGCACACAGGCACGTTTTTTCAATATTCGGGAGTGTAAATTAAGCAAATATAAGCCTTGAAAAGTGCTGTAAAATGGCGTTAACATGGAAGTTCGAGGGGGCTGAAAAAGCACTTTTGCTTTTTCCATATCTATGGTACGTAGCACGAACGCACGGGCACGGCGCGTGATAATCAGCTTTTAACCTGGACTTTTCATATCACCTGCGAGCCACTTTTCCCCCATCATTAAATCCAGATCCTGCTCCCGGGTTTAACTCCTGCCATCAGGACAGTATGACTTTTACTCTGTCAGCGCCCGCACAACAAAATCCCTGTCATCCTGTCGTCCTTCCAGTTATCCAAACCTTACTTCCTCTTCACTGATATCAGTTGCTCTTACAATCCGATTCCACTGTAATATAGCCTCAGGTGTTCCTGTCATCCCTGGTCTGACTGGCAGAACCTGCTACGTCCTGCTCTGCGTAGTGGCCCGGCGTGGCCATGCCTGAGTCCGCATAACTCTGCCTGACACCGCATGCCTCTGCCTGACTTTGCCTTGCATGGATTCAGTCGGGATGAGCGGCCTGGTACGAAGTGCACAGACTGGCAGTGTCGTTGTGTTGCGTGGTGCTCAGGCACGGCAGCTGTGTCTGTCGTATGCCGTGCGTTTTTGCATGTATGCAGCACCTGTACAGCCCCAAAAGCACAGGGCCACACCATTGGTGTGGCCCTGGCCGTTGAGAGGCTGGCTGCCGTTGTCGTGTCATTTGTGTGGCAGGCCGTACCTGGTCAGCTCTGCAGCTGTCAGGACTGGTTCTTTGAGTCTTTGGTACTGTCAGACATCAGTGAGCTTAGTCTGCGCATCAGCGTGCGGGTGCTGCGTGCGTTGGTCAGCCTGTTATGGTCGATAACACGGGTAGTGCTGACCAGAGAGTTATGTCCCATGTACAGAGCAATGGCCTCAACAGGAACGCCGTCTTCATAAAGGCGTTCAGCACAGCTGCGGCGGATTAGCAGAGTATTGACCGCCGGGAAGTCTGGATGGTCTTTTTGCAGCTTGTGAGAGTAGGTCTTGAGGATCTGTAAAACAGCTGCCGAGCCGGTGCGGGCACGCTCTCCTTTTCTGTTGACGAAGAACAGCGGATCATCGGGATTGAGTACGTCGCCGTGCTGCTCCTTGAGGAAGATACGGATCTGCTCAATCATGTCACTGTCCAGTCTTATGTCTCTTTGCTGATCGAACTCACCGTGGATATGCAGATAAGGCATGTCGCCGTCCAGATGCAGATCGCCTACGGTAAGACTGATGAGCTCATTGGCTCTGACACCGGTAATGTACATGAACAGAACCATAAATCTGTTCTTGTGACCAATACGGGTATCAGGGAAAGCAGACATCAGCAGGGAGATGCGGTCATTATTGAGATACTCATCAGGAGGTGGAGGACGTCTGATGGTGCTGACATTGAGCAGATCAAAGTACAGACGAGAGCAGTCTGTCTCTGCATGATAGTAGCGGACAAATTTGAAGTAGTTACGCAGACCGTTGAGACGGGTATTAACTGATGATGCAGAAAGCTCCTTTTGCTCCAGCTGCCACTTCAGCCAGTCATTGAAGAACTCAAGGTCGATCTTCGCAGTATTGAAAGAAACCCGGGATACGTTCTTGTATTCGCAGAACTCAAGGAAGCAGTCCATGGACTGGACATACTTGGAGATGGTGTTGGAGTCATAGCCTTCATGCTTCATCCAGTCCTTCCAGCCATCAACCCATCTGGCTAAAGTACAGGATGCTTTCCTTTCCTTATTTTGCTCAGAGGCCATGAAATCTCTCCTAAGAACAGTTTTCCAGATCCTGAAAGCCCGGTGTGAGTGCAGGCGTAACAGTAAATTCAGATGCCCGGTGTGAGTGCAGGCGTAACAGTAAATTCAGATGCCCGGTGTGAGTGCAGGCGTAACAGTAAATTCAGATGCCCGGTGTGAGTGCAGGCGTAACAGTAAATCCTGATGCCCGGTGTGAGTGCAGGCGTAACAGTAAATCCTGATGCCCGGTGTGTGTACGGGCACAGCGGCAAGTTCATCCCGGCATGTGAAAGGGATGCGCAACAAGATAGCGGGCAGTGATAAGCTGCCATATTGAGGTATTTGTGTTTATCTTGGTGCGGAATAATGTGCAAAAGAAAAGTTAAACAGTCAAGTATGTGTGATTATGGATGTGACGCGTAACACAAAGCTTCGCAGCAGTGTGTATAGACGCTGTTTTCCGGCTCATTATTCCAGCATGTGAATTGTCTGCAACAGGCTTGCAGGCCGCATATATTAGCAGCAGACCGTCAAATCTTCAATGTCATTACAGGCAAGCAGAGAAGCTCCGGCGACAATGGTGCAACCGGTAACATTGGACCTTGAGGCTTACTGTACCGGCAAATTATCTCTGTAACAGCTACAGCTGGCCTGAAAGCCCATATCTGGGCAATTTTTACGCCCATATTAACGCCCACGTTACAGCGCCCTGTCTGGCATATTCCCGTCCCTGCACATCGTATCGATCCTGGTCTGCAACTGCACTTTATCCTTGTGTTCTTACTTTGTATTCTTTTCCCTGATTTATCTTTACGTCCGACATAATATTTTGTAAAGAATTATTTTTACTTGCAGTCCTGGTCGGCAGCTTGTCAGCGGTGAGCGGTTTGGCCTGCGATATAAACAGCCGCATAAGCAATACTTATCATTTCTTCCGGCGGACACATCTCATGTGTAATCAGTCAGCGTCTGTCTGGCACCTGCGTAAGCGCCACCCTTATGAATAACCTTGGGCACAACGGCATGCTGGAGAGAAGTAGCATGCAGGACATAAAAGAGCTAAGTCGCATGCCAGCATAGTTATAAGAGCTGAAGCTGCAAGGGAGGCACTGCCACATATGCGTTTATGCATGCAGTCAGACAGGCATGTATGCAGGCAGGCGTGCATGCATGCGTGCTTGCAGCATTCATTTATCACATCATCGCATAGCATCGCATCACCTCGACGCACCTCACCCATTCATCCATTCATCCATTCTGAGATTAGACGTTGTGCACTCGTGCTGCATCATCACTCTCAGCAAGCAGGCATCTTGCTGTCTGATTAATCAAGGGGGCCTTGAGGCATATTGGGCTGGCCTGTCAATCTGACCTGCAGGAGTCAGTATTGCCGCCTTATCTAACCTGTCTGCCCGGTGAGGTTAAACGGGATGGCGCTCTTTCTTTATGTATACCCATTATGTGAGCAGGAGTGATTCACCACAGCACTGCCCGGGATAAGGCCAGCCTGCGGCAAATGCTGCGACTGTGGTTGAGGCCGGTTATGGAGGGCGTGCATCTTATAGGAGGGCAGAGCTCAAAATGGTCAGATCCAGGGGGAGGGACGCGGGCTGGGGCCTGGAAATGTGCTCAAGCCCCAAGCCGCAAAACAATTGTTATGTTCACTTTTCAATAGACATTATTGCTCATGCGTGAATTTTAATGTGGAAACCGCAAATATGAGAATACAGATTTGTGCTCGCGGAATTTATGACTTAATTATTGTCTGATTCAAAACAATGCCATGTGCGTAAATATATTGAACACATTCCCTAATTTTATGCTGATTTTATGAAAATCGACATATTTAAGGGGTTCCTTACTAGATATATCATTGATATATTGCAAACAAAGCATATATCAATACTCATGCTGCGTGGCGCTGATATTGTGAGTTTTCTCACAGAAAATAACGTTTTAGGCGTAATTCATATGGTAGAATTTACTCCAATTAGTGTTGACGTTAATGCTGTCAGGTAAGCTACCTGGTAGCGCTGGGCCTCTCCAAACGTGAGGGGCCTTTCCTAAGCACTGACAGTTCTTATCAGGCCAGCATGAGCTTCATTAAGTGGGTTCCATGCTCTGGCAGCTAAAACTCTACATCACCTGTCAGCCACAGTGCTGATAACCATTCACTACGGGTGCAGAAGCCTGGCAATGTCTTCTTGCTTACAGGCCTTCTTATCAGAATTCAGTTTCTGAATGCTACTCTGACCTGCATGATTACCAGTCAAACAAATCATGAAGGTCGGAGCTTTTGTCTTTGCGTTTTCCAGGTGCGCCCTCACCTCCCCCACAGCTCCCTTTACAGCAACTACCTGTCATCACTGGCATGTCTGTGAGTTTACAGGCCTCCAGGTCTTTCACCTGCGCCAGCATCCTCTGCCCATACCCATGCCGTATAGCCCAGAACAGCAAGCCTTTACGCTGGCCTTGCTATGGTCATATGCCCTGTCGTCGTATATCTGAGCTGTCCATACTCTCGCTATCCTGCATGGCATGCAGGCCTGGCCTGGCATGGCATGGTCTCACCCTGGCCATGGTCCCAGCGGGTTCATGTGCCGTTGCCATGATTATGGCCAGCAACATCGCTCTGCCTGTGCTATCTTCACCGTCTTTTCAGCTCTTCAGGCTGTGAGCCCTTTCCGCCATTGATAAGATGGAACATGCCTGAGAGCCAATCCATCCCTTAGATCGATCCTGTGCCTGTAGCTGTATCCTTGCCATTCTCTGGCTGCTGACATGGCTGTTGTCTCTGACCTTGCATTACATTCCCTTAGTTCTTGCCCCCGGCCCTTGCCTCTGCCCCGCCCTTGCTTTTGTTTTTGAACTTGCCTTTGTCCCTGCATTGTATTTACTGTTTTCTCCGGCAGGAGCGTTGTGATTATCGAGAATATGCAAGCAAGTTGAGGGGGCTTTGCAGCAGTGCTGTGATCTTGCTCCATTGAGCTGTCTGCATGACTGTCTTGAGGTCAGGTGATAATGGACAATGTGATCCTGCTATGTGCGACCCGGTGTTTGCTGGTACAAGTGCACGCCTTTATCGGAGCTCATACCTTGAAGACCTGTAATACTGCTGCAGTCAGCTTATACTTTCATGCAGTTACTGTGTTACTGCCTGAGTCAGGGGCGGGCATGTGGGCAGGCCCCCTTGCGTATCATGAGCGACCGCGCAGGGCGGCTGAGGTATGAAATAACACTCTCTTTAATATTTTAGTTGTGAGACGTCAATGGCTGAAAACGCGGACTTATCAGACAGATCCTTTATGTGCACTTTTGAAACTGTGCTGGGGACCATGAGCATTATCTTTTCATGGCAGGGAGTTCATGTGCTGCACTCGGCTGAGCGTGCTGCCTTGCTGTCTACCAGAATAAGCAAACTTGATAATGGCAACGAGCCAGTTGAGATCAGCGTAAAAGAGCTTGCTGACATGGCAGGTCCAGGCGAATCTGTTCTTTTGTCTCTCAGGAATTGTGAGGCTGAATATGCAGCCAGGAGCAGAGCCGGGCGCTGTGCAGTTCATACAGAGAAACTTCAGGTTGTTGCAGCCAGGGTTGCAGGAGCGGTAAGTCTCATAGAGGATATGGGACGTGGCAGAAAGTCCAGAACAGCCTGCAGCTTTGCCTCTGAGCTCTATGCTCTGCAGCTGACTTTATGCCCAGATAAGCTGGTCTCACCCACAAGCGCAGCTGTTCTGCATGCCCTGATAAGATTCAGTCGCTGCTGTCCCCGGCGAACCCTTACCTATAAGGAGCTTGCCCGGCTGGTTAACTCAAAAGCTCAGGAGTATGGCTGTGAAGTCAGTCCCGGACCTGATATGGTGACCGGGAACAGAGCTGTTAATGGCCTTGAGAGCGAGCCCGCCACTTCTGTACCAGTACATCACAGGGCCGTAGCCATGGCTTTGAAGAACAATCCTGTACTCCTGCTCATACCCTGCCATATGGTGGTGCCATCTGGCAGCAGCTTTAACCCGGGAGGCTTTGTGCTGGGCACCAGCGCCAAAGAAAAACTGCTCAGACTCTGGCAGGCTGATATTTGCAGCAGCTCTTTGCTGTAGTACCTGACACAGGGCACAGCTCTTTGCTGCAGTACCTGACACAGGGCACTGCTCTTTGCTGTAGTACCCGTCACAGAGCACAGGTCTTTGCCGGGGCTGCCCGGACTTTGGAACACGATCACTGGGCGTGAGGCTTTCCTGCATGAAAGACAGCGAGCCTTGCTGCATGAGTGCCGTCCTGCCTGCAGCTGCACACCTCAATGCAGCCTGCGCTTACTGTCAGACACAGACTATGGCCGTGCATGGCAGCATGCTGTGCCTGTCTCTGTGCCTGTGCCTTGTGCATGGCAGCCGGCTGTGCCTTAGGCTGAGACTGGTATGGTCTGCCGGGCCGTGTGGTCCTGCTCAAAAGAGCAAAGCCACACCTTGAGGGGGTGTGGCTTTGTCAAAGATGGCCTGTCCGGGGCCGCCGCTGTCCGGGCTCAGGCAGTCAGATGCAGCCGGCCTGAGGGCGGCATTGCTCTCAGGGCCCTGCCTCAGCTATCAGCCCGGAGCGTCCATGCCTGGTGGGCGGCGCTGGCTAAAAAGCCATGGTATGGGCCTGAGTGCTATGGGCCTGACAGGGGGCAGCCGCTATGTCTTTGGGCTCTATGAGGCTATGGAGCGCCCTTTGGCTGTGGTGACACTGGTATGAGCCTGCATGAATTTGCGGATATTCGGCAGGAATGCGATATCTGCAGGGGCAAATTCCACACTGTCCATTTCATCAGGGGTAATCCAGCGCAGCTCGGAGTGAGCCTCTGAGGCTGTGACCTTTTCACCGGGCATCATGTGACAGATGTAGACATCCATTGAGAGGTTAAATTCATCGTATTCGTGGTTGCAGGTCAGGAAGTAGCTGTCCACGGCAATTACGCAGCCCAGCTCTTCATGGACCTCACGGGAGCAGGCAGACTGGGCGCTTTCGCCAGCCTCAATCTTGCCGCCGGGAAATTCCCAGTACCCGGCCAGATGACGGCCCTCGGAGCGGCGGGCAATTAGAAAACGGTCATCCTGAACAATCAGAGCAGCAGCTACACGTACGGTCTTTTTCTGCTCGGCTGGCTGTGTCATAGCAATTCTCCATTAGGTGGGCGAAGCTGAAAGCTTAAGGGTATTGTTGCTCACAGATATCCCTGTCTTCCATGGACTGTATTGTATAGCACCAGGCACCGGCCCGACACGTCCTCAGGCCCTGATGCAATTTTTTCTGATAACTGTCGCTCCCCGGCATTACAGTGCGTGCTCTGCCAATGCCTTACTGAGAGGCCGCTCAAGCCCCACATCCCCTGCTTAAGAGCCCTGCCGTCTGCTCAGATTCCCCTACCACCCTCTCATACATGTCATCTGCTCACAGGAAACTTACGGTCCGCAAGGGCGGTACTGTGAGTCTGCCGCATGCCCGGCGCTGCAGGGGCGGTACTGTGAGTCTGCCTCATGCCTGGCGTTGCAAGAGCTGTCCTGTGAATCTGCCGCATGCCCGGCCCAGCCTGCCTGTACGGTGATGCTGATGGCTTTTTCAAAGTGCTGAAGCATGGTCGCTGGTCATATGCATATCTGTGCACTGCAATGCATATCCCTGCAGTCTGACGCCATTCTGTGCTCAGGATGACCGCATCCAGATTGAGTCGCATTGCTGCAAATCACCTCAAAATCACTGTCCAGGTGTTTTTCAGGGCCTTAAAAAGCAGCAGGGCAGCAGATCGAGTGTCGATACTGCTGCCCTGAAGGTCAGTGGCTGCTGCCCGGTCATGCAGGCCCTGCGGCGCTGCCGGAGCTGCGGTCACTGTGGTTGTATTGCTGCTATGCCATAAGCTCTGCTGTGCGCCCTGAGCTTTAGCTCTGCCTCACTGTATGTTCTGTGAGTTTCCCTGTAAGCATATCTGATGTGAACTCTGTCCTGGCAGATAAGGCCTGGTCAGGGAATGCAGGGGCTGCAGGTTCCAGGGACGGAGACTTGCATTTGCCGGCTCAGACAGCTGCAGAGGCTTTGTGGCTCGTGTATGGCCTGGCATTACATGGTACGGCCGGGCATTACATGGTATGGCCTGGCATGGCGGTCATCGTGGCCTTTTGTGCTTAGAGAGCACCGCCGCCAATTGGGCGTACCATCAGCTGCATGAGCTTTTCATTACCGGTAAGGTAGCCCAGCAGCTGTCCTACGTTTTCCAGAGAGCCGGTGTAGTTGATGGTGTAGATAGAGTTGTCATCATCGTACTGGCGCAGCCACAGAGCTACGTCCTGCTCGCTCTCACGGCCCTCAATAATGCAGGTACCGTAGGCAACTTCCGGCTTGGAGGTGAATTCAACACCATTGGCACGGTAGCCCTCGGCAGCAAGATCGCAGGTCTCCTTGATGGTAGGACGTACGGCCTTGTTGATGCGGACAGTTACCATGGTGGACTTGTCAGCCTTCTCAACAGAGATGGATGAATCAAGCGGGGCGTTGTTGAAAGTTACAACATTCCAGCCATCAGGGATGCCAAGGGCAAAGTACTCGGTCTGGTAGACCTTCTGGACGGTGGAGTAGAGCTCCTTGATGGAGGCATCCATGAACTCCTCAGGGGTGGAGATCTTCTCCGGTACAGTGCTGTTACCGGTGGCAGAAAGATCTGAAGAGGAGGATGAGGAGACACATCCGGTCACCATGGCAGCGCAGGCCACGGCAAATGGTAAAAAGAACTTGCTCTTAATCATACAAACTCCAGAGGTACCAGATAACAGGGTACCGATAAAACTCGTTTTCCGACCGGGCATGGCATCGTACCGCTTCCCAGAGGACAGCGGCCACGGCGCAGTGCTGACAGCACTGTAGGCACAGCCCTGATGGCTGCAGACTGTTTATGGCTGACCTGCCTTATAAGTGAGTCAGGCGGACAGTGCGCGTGCACAGGCTGTAAGACAGCTGTCAGCTGCAGGTCTGTGACCATGCTGATCTGAGCATAAGCCATAAAGCCTGGCCTGTGCCTGGAAGGGCTTATTTTGTCCCCAGGTAACTGTACAGAAGCCGGAAAATGCATAATGGTCAGAATTTGACCTTAAGGGCATTGCACAGCAAATTATGTTCCACAGCCATATGTCAATAAGGCGGCAAAGCCCGCACGGGCGGGCTTTTTATGCAGTACAGGTGACAGAAAAACAGTGTAGTTTTAATGCCTGGATATGAGCCGGTGCAGGCGCCGGTTTGGGAGCTGTATGGCCTTTGGGCTGCAACAGCTGCTGCAGTTGCAGCCAGGTGGCTGAATGTGTGCGCCTGGCGGGCGAGGGGGAAGTTGTGGGCCTGGTGGCTGATTGTAAAGCGCCTGACTTTCATGGGCCAGAAAAGCAGAGCCCCGCTACCTCAGGTGCGGGGCTCTGTGCCGGCTGTACGGCCTTGCTCACTGCTTTGCAGGTACAGCTTTGAGCGTATCTGCAGTCAGACTGGGCGGCCATTACTGACAGTGAGGCTGTGCTTACTGATCGTCAAAGTCCATGCCCTGAGGAACGAGACTGAAGATTTCATCTTCCTCAAAGATATCTGCCATTGGATCAGTGTCTACAGTATCTGCAGCCGGAATGTTTTTGACCTTTCCTTTAACAGCAGGGCGTGCCCTGGTGCTCCTGACTGCAGGAGCGGCGCCTGCAGCAGCACTCTGAGGCACACCTTTGGCGGCGGCTGCTTTGGCAGTGCCCGCAGCTGCCGGCTTCTTTGCCGGAGCGGCTGAAGCTGCGCGGCTGGCTGCGGCGGCCTGATCATCACTTTGGGCGCGTGCCTTTGGCTGGGCCTGTGCCGGGGCCTGTGTTTTGCCTGCACGGCTGTCCACGGAGCCACTGCGGGCTTCGGTGCGGGCGCTGGCAGAAGCTTTTGCAGCCGGTCTGGCTGCAGCGCCCTGCGCAGCTGCAGGGGACTGAGACTGATCCTTTGCCTGGACCTGAGGCTGGGCAGCTCTGGTCTTTGGGGCGGCTGGCGCAGGGGCTGCCGCACGTGCTGGAGTTCTGGCAGCTGGCCGGGAGGCAGCATTGCCTGCTGATGGGGCACGGACCGGGACCGGCTGTGATGCCTGGGCAGATGCTTCTGAAGTTGCCTGAGACCTTGCTGGAGCTTTGGTATTAGCTCTTGCTGTGGTCGCTGCAGCCGCCGGGGATCGGCTCTGAGCTCTGACCTGTGGCTGGGCCGGGGCCTTAGCCGAAGCCTGTGGCTGGGCCGGGGCCTGTGACTTAACCTGGGCCGGGGCCTTAGCCGAAGCCTGTGGCTGAGCCGGGGCCTGTGGCTTAGCCTGGGCCGGGGCTTTAGCCGGAGCATGCGGCTGAGCCTGGGCCGGGGACCTGGCCTGCTGATTGTCCTTGTGTGTTGCCGGGGCGGATCTTACAGAATCAGATCGCCTCTGAGCTGATGGGGCAGCTGCGGTTTTGCCCGGTGCAGTGCTGAGAGCAGCTCGGGCGCGTGCTGGTCGGGCAGAGTTTCTGATCTGCTTTTCAGCCGGGGCGGCAGGTGAGCTGTGGGCCTGGGTGTCGTCCTGAGCGGTCCTGATCTCCTGGGCAGTTACATCTAAAGGCTGGGCAGCTGACTTGCCCTCCATGGCATTAATGCTGGTGAGCATGAGCTGAGCCATGTCGGTAAAGACTGGCACAACAGCAGATACGGTATTGCCAAATTTGCTCAGGGCCTGAGTCTCGCTGTTAAGGGCGGAAATGGCCTCACGGGCACGGGCCAGAGCGGCATTGAGCTCATCTGCAGTGTTCTTGAGAGCAGCATTAAGCTCCTGACTGGCTCCCATGTTTTTCAGAGCCTCAATATCGCTCAGTGCGGCACTGGCGGCGGCCTGAGCATCGGTTACTGCAACTGCAGGCAGACTGGCATTAGCCGCAGGCTGGGCTTCAGGCAGGCTGTAGTTGTCAGCTGAGGCAACATAGTCAGCGTCCTCTTCATACTGGTCATCTGCCTGGCTGTCAGACTCTGAATCAGCGTAGTCATAATCCTCATACTCAGAGTCGTAATCTTCCTGCTGATCGTAGCCGTCATCTGACTGGTCATAGCCATCATCATCTGCATAGGCTTCAGCCTCTGCATCAGCCATTGCATAGCCATCATCATCGGCAGCATAGTACTCCTGGGACTCTGCTTCATCAGCAGCATCGGCATCAGCTGCGTAGTCAGACTGATGAGCTGCATACGCTTCATCGTAGTCAGCTCCAAAATCATAGTCGACCTGCTCCTGGTAATCAGGATCACTCTCCCACTGCTGGTCGTCAGTCTCAGCATAGTCAGCATCGGCATCAGCATAGTCGACATCAGCACTGGCTTCGACGGCATCGGCATCAGCATAGTCAGCATCGGCCTCATCATAGTCGACATCAGCACTGGCTTCGACGGCATCGGCATCAGCATAGTCAGCATCGGCCTCATCATAGTCGGCATAGTCGTAGCTGCCTTCGTCACCCTCAGCGAAGTTATCTGAGGTTTCGTCAGATGCCATGTCAGCTGATGATTCATCAGAATCCTGGTAGCTGGAGGCATCGTAGTCCTCAATGTCCTGGCTTGCGCTGTCAAAGTCATCAAAGCCTGAAAGGGTGTTGCCCTCGCCTGAAACAAAGACATTGCCCGGACAGGAGTGGCTGGTAAAGGCGGCACTGATCTGAGACGGATCAATGGCAGGTACAATTTGATCGGCCGGAATGGCATCGAGCTCAGTAAGCTTTTCGATGACCAGACGGGCCACATCTGCCATCAAAGGCACTACTACTGAGTTGCCAAACTGACGGTAGGCCTGGGTATCGGAAACCGGGATGGTAAAGCTGTCAGGAAAGCCCTGCAGACGGGCGCACTCGCGTGGAGTCAGGCGGCGTGGATTGCGGCCTGGCTGAGCAATGAGAATTTCCGAGCCGTCCTTGTAATAGCGGGCGCTGATAGTACGGGTAATGCCATCGAGCGGAGCAAGGCCGTAGCCAAAGCCGTTACCGGCGGCGCGGTGCTTGGCGGCATAGCGCTGTAAGAAGCTCCACAGACGGTCAGACAGGGTGTACTTGTCAGCTACCTGCTTTTCCAGAATGTCACGTACCACCAGGGTGCGCTCGCTTGGACGCAGGTTGAAGGCAAAATCAATTCCCTGACCATAGCGCTTGCGGTCAAAGCCCACGATAACAATACGCTCACGGTGCTGAGGGACATAAAAGCGGCCATCGAGCACGGCATAGAAGACCTCATAATTGAGATCATGCAGGGCTTCCTTAATGATGCTGAAAGTGCGTCCACGGTCGTGGGAGCAGAGATTTTTGACATTCTCCAGCATAAAAGCACGGGGACGGTGTCCGGCTATGATGCGGCAGACATCGAAAAAGAGCGTGCCCTGGGTCTTGTCAGCAAAGCCGGTAGCGCGGCCCATGCTGTTTTTCTTGGAGACACCGGCAATGGAAAATGGCTGGCAGGGAAAACCTGCTACCAGAATGTCATGCTGAGGAATATCGCTTACCGGGACCATGGTGATATCGTCCTGGGGTTCCATGCCAAAGTTGGCAAAGTAGGTAGTACGGCTGTACTTGTTCCACTCATTGGCATAGGCGCAGAAGGCACCGGCAGTTTCAAAGGCCAGGTGCATACCGCCAATACCGGCAAAGAGATCGATAAAACGGTACTGGCCTGGCTGGGCGCCTTCACGCCAGTAAGGGTGAGGATGACCATTGGCAATGGCAAGAGCAATACTCTCAGGGCCACGACGGTAGCCCGGAGTAGAGCGATTTCTTGGAGCGCGTGACTTGCGCACAGGTGTCGCTGCGCCGGCCTGAGCAGCTGGAGCAGCACCTGCAGCCGCAGCACCTGCAGCAGCTGCCGGGGCAGCTGATGGAGCAGCCGGGCGTGCAGCCTTTGCGGCAGCGGCCGCAATCTGAGCTGCGCGGGCGCCGGTTGCTCTCTGACCTGCAGATTCAGGCAGAGGATACTTGCGTGGACGTCCACGACCACGCTTGACCGGCGCGCCGTTTGCTGAGGCGGCCGCTGAAGGAGCACCAGCCACTGCAGCCCTGGCGGCGGCAGGTGCAGCTGCTGGAGCTGCTGCGCGGGTGGCCGGAGCTGGACTGTGGGCTGATGCTGCAGTATTCATGGCTGCAGCAGCACGTGCGGCCAGAGTAGCGGCCTTGGGTGGCCGCCCTCTGCGTCTTGGAGGCGGGGCTGCAGCGGCATCGTCATCAGCTGCGCCGGGGGCAGGGCGGGCTGCATTTTGAGCTGCGCCTGCCTGACCGGCTGCCTTATCCGGGCTGCGGCGGGAGTTGCCAGGTGTATTTTGAGAGGAGCTGTCAGCTGGAGCAGGTGCAGCCGGATCAAGCAGGCTGTTTAAGGCACTGCTCAGGCGTTCCTGCAGGCTCTGTCCCTGTTGTGACGACAGGGCAGCCAGCGCTTCAAAGACTTTATCATCAAGGTTTATTTTGATTTGCTTTGACATTGCTCAATCTCAAATGTATCGCCCCGGACGTAAAAAACAGAGAGGAAACAGTCCCCCTCCCGGCCAAACGGGCTTTTGCCTATACACAATAACTTTTTCATTATAGCTGAAATGCCGCCCCGGCCCCAAAGCACAGCGCTTTGTGCTGTGGCTGTGCTCTCATGGAGGAACCTGGCAGGGCCTGGCAGTATACAGGATACAGGCAAAAATCACGCCCGCCTGTGCAAAATTCAGCACAGTACACCACAACCCGGTACAGCACCATCACCAAATTAGTCCCGGCATCTGCAAGGACGGGCAATTCGGCCCGGCAAACGGCGCCGCCTTACCAGTACGGCCTGCCATGGCAGATATTCCTGGCCATACCTGGCGCCCGGGCACTGCTGTCGCTACTGTCGGGCGCGTCGGTACTTTCTGTCTGGAATGTCTGTCCTGACTGTATAGCAAGCTTGTCGGTACTGTCGGACACGTGGGCCTGGTCATGGTTAGTAATTATGATGTGTGGCACCGGCACAGCAACCCCCAGCCTGCCCGAGCGCGGCATCCCCCAGCCAGCCCGCGCACGGCTGCCTGCACGCGGTGGTCCGCGCATGGCAGCAAAAAGCCGGTATGGCGCAGTCGGTATGGCGCAGGTGGGGCACCAGCTGCAAACTGCAAGGCACCAGCTCAAGCCTGCCCCAGTTCCCGGAGGCGTGACCACTGCGTGGCCTCATGCGGCGATTGCGGCATGGCAGAGTACAGTTTAATTGCCCTGTCGGCAGCGCGGAGCTGCTCATGATGCCGGGGCTGGCTGGCCGGGTAATTTGCAGTCCATCACAGCTCAGCTGCAGCAAGACTGGGGCGCAGCCGTTGGGAGAGGGGTATGTGATGTGGAGGGAGGTGTGGCAGGGGCATGGAGGTTAAGCGTTGCTGATGAAAAAGCACATTTTTATGCATGCCCATGCGTCAGAGCGGAGCATGGGGCGGGTGTGTGCTCCGGTAATTTTGTAATGAGTGGTTATATCGTTTACAATGGCGCACGGCGTGCCTGTTTATCAGGTCTGGTGATGGACGTGGTCTGGATCCAGGGACATGGTAAGGGCAGGTTTTTATTATGATGCTGCCTGACTTGCTGAGATCATTGTCAGGGGCTGAAACTGCCCTGCAGTTACAGCCTCCCGGGTGATCTGCGCTGAAACATAGCGCAAGCGCCCCGCACATGGTGGGCTGAGCGTTAGCGCTATTTTTCCTCAGAAGTTCAGGACAGTTAATTGCTGTCAGCATATGTCCGGACAGCAGGGCCGGTAAGTTTACTTGCCCGCTCCCTTTTCGGGCGTGCAGACAGTACGCATTGCCTTATGGAAGCGCTGCTTTATGCCTTAAGGCTGCACAGTGCTCCCAGTGCGCAAGGCTCTCTTCCCAGGGGCCCGTGCACCGTTATTACCAGTCCGCTATCACCAGTGGCCAGCGCAACAGCAGTTCTGCTGAGCGTTCAGATAAGCTCCGACAGTGCAGCTCCCTGAGGACTTTGATTTCCGGGCAGCGGCGCCAGGCTGACACAGTACGTAAGGCCGGTGATGCCGTATCCATCTGACATCATGATGTCAAAAGAGCATGAGAGTCAGACAGGAAGGCCTTTACATGACTTTGCGCTGTCTGTCTGTGATCCTGCCTGGCAACAGGTTACGGCAGATGCAGTCATGCCTGTCAGGCTCAGCCCTGCAATCTGAGCTCAATTGTCCGGCCACGCACTGCCTGTGGCTGTCTGAGGCTGCCTGAGGCTGCCTGAGGCAGTGATCATCAGGCGGGCGCCTGAGGCAGTCATCCTGATGCAGCTGCTGAGCCAGTCAGCCACAGGCAGGACACAGGTGCAGTGTGCATGCACTGCAGGCCCCAGAGGCAAGGTCATGCAGATCAGGATCTGGTAGCCATTGAGAGCAATGCGGTTTTAATTTTTGAGGAATTACAATGTCCAGACAGACCTGGAGCAGCCGACTTACTTACATTCTGACAGTAGCCGGCGCTACAATCGGATTTGGTGCCACCTGGCGCTTTCCCTACCTGGTAGGCGAGAATGGCGGCGGCGCTTATGTTTTGATGTTTATTCTGGTTATGCTCCTGGTGGGCATTCCTATCATTCTGGTAGAGAATGTCATTGGCCGTCGTGCCCAGACTAACAGTGTTGACGCTTTCTTCCCGGCCGGCGCCACTCACAATCCTGCCTGGAAGTTCTTTGGCTATATGGGTCTGCTGGGATCCTTTGGTATTCTGTCCTATTACATGCCTATTGGCGGCTGGGTTATTTCCTATATTTACCATGTCTTCCTTGGCATGATGGGTGTAGCAGGCGGCCTTGATCTGTCAGCTCCTGTATCCAAAGAGCTGACCAGTGCTTTCTATACCGAACAGATTGAAAACTCCCCTCTGACCATCACTGTCTGTACCGGTCTTTTTGTGGTGGCCAACTGGTTTATCCTGGGCAAAGGCATTATTGCCGGCATTGAGCGCTCCGTTAAGTTCCTCATGCCTATGCTCTTTATCTGCCTGATTATCATGGTGGGCCGTAATCTTACCCTTGATGGCGCACTTGAGGGCGTAAAATTCTATCTTACCCCTGATTTCTCCAAGCTCAGTGGCAAGCTGCTTCTTGATGTTTTAGGTCAGGTATTCTTTGCTCTTTCTCTTGGTTTTGGTGTCATGATTACCCTGTCTTCACACCTGAACCGTCACGAGAATATGGCCCGTACCGCTGTGATTACCGGTCTTATCAATACCGCCATTGCTGTGCTGGCCGGCTTTATGATTTTCCCTTCACTGTTCAGTGCCGGTCTGAGCCCTGATGCCGGTCCTTCCCTGGTGTTCAAGACCCTGCCTATTGCCTTCTCTAATATGGCCTTTGGTAATTTCTTTGCCATTGTGTTCTTCATGCTGCTGGTAATTGCTGCTCTGACCACCTCTCTGACTATCTATCAGGTAATCATTTCCGTTCTCTACGAGAAGTTCCATATCCGTTATAAAGGTGCCATTAACATTACTCTGCTGAGCATTTTTGTTCTGGGCAACATTCCATGCATCCTGTCCAATGGACCGCTGTCTGATATCACCATTTTAAACAAGTCCATATTCGATGCTTATGACTTCTTCTCAGGCAATATCTGCTTTGTTATCACCGCTCTGGGTGCCACTGTTTTCGTGGGCTGGCAGTTAAAGGAGCACTCCATCAACGAGCTTACCAATCAGCATGAGCTCAAGGGCGTGCTCTACAATGCCTGGTTCCACTACGTACGCTATATCATTCCGGTAATCATCGTTACTATCTTCATCTACGGTCTGATTCCGCTCTTCACCGCCTGATAAGGCGCCCCGGCTCCCGGCGCACTGGCTCACCAGTGCCCCATTGCGCCAGGGCGCCAGGGCTCAGCCCCCAAGGCAGCCTGAGAGCGATTCAGGACCTGCACGATAAAGAAGGCCCCCGGCACTTGCCGGGGGCCTTTTTTTCGCCCTGAACTTCAATATTAGCCCCGCTCCCTGCCCGGCAGCTGTCCGCGCTCATACAGACTCTGCCAGCCTCATCCTGTCGCATTGCATCGCATCTCATCTTTTCTGGCTAATACCCACCTGGCCAATACAATCAAGTCCAATCCCTTACTGTCCAGGTGCCTGGCCTGGCTCTGTCAGCACCTGCGGCACCAGCTCCTGTCAGCAATAAGACTGCAAATGCATCAGCCGTTTTCATAATAATGGACTGCGTGGCAGGCAGCACAAAGAGCTGCAGCTGCTGCCAACTGCCTGTATCAATTTATTCACTATTTACAGTTTTAGAAAGCATGTCATGTACCGTGAAGTACTTAACAAAAGTCAGCTATGCAGACATGCATTACGGCCCCGTACCATCACACGCAGTTAATGACTGCAGGGAGAGCTTCGCCTGAAAAAGCGGGCGCATGCCTGTAATGCTGCCCAGGCTTACGGATATGTATAAGAATGCACAGGTACTGTTGCCGATGCCAATGCCAATGCCAATGCCAATGTCGATGCCAATGCCGATGCCAATGCCGATGCCTATGCCAATGCCAATGCCAATGTCGATGCTGTAGATGGAGCAGCAGCTGGCAGTTAGTCAGTCAGTACGACAGATGATGGTGTGTCGTTGACATAGATGAGGTCAGGTGAAGATGCATTCAGATTTTGGTTGCGGACAGATGCAGGATGCTTTCAGATGCCGGGTGCGGGCAAATACAGAATGCAGTCAGCTGTGGGGCGGGCAGTGAGCTCATATCTTGCCCACTTGCTGATAAAGAATTGAAGGGATAAAGACAAAAAGCCGTCCTGAAATCAATCAGGACGGCACATGTTGCAGTGGTCCTGACAGGCAGGTACTGCAGCTGGCCTCGAAGTTGAGGCCGGATAATAAATTAATGTTCCGGGACTGTTCTGCCATTACTGTAAACAGCAGAGTATCAGCTGACCGTGACAGTTAAGGCCTGCTGGAGCTGGCAGGACTCTCTGTGTTGAACCTGCCTGGCTCTGGACAGTGTGGAATGCATACCTTGGCCTTGCGTGATAAGGCATATCATGGCGTGATATGGCCTGGCCTTGCATGACAGTACTTCTGTCGCTGAGAAAATACATGCTGCAAAATGAAACAGCATAGAGATCTGAACATTCTGAAAAGAGTGTGCAGATCATGGACAAGCCTTAACTGACCCGGACGGATACGTATTATCGATACATCAAGAGCATTTATCATTGCTTTCCGTCCGACCGGCACGGTTGGGCAACCGCGCAGGCCCTGCTGCCTGGTCTTAAGACCTGGGCAGGTGGAGGATATAATTATCCCCCTGTAACGTAGCTGCAGGCAGGCACAAAAGTATTCTGTGAAGAGATACTCAACAGTAAGACAGATAAGCCTTACCATGTGCCTGTGATTAATGAATGCATGCCGTAACAGTAAGTAAAGACTTACCATCCCCGGGTAAGGACATGCTAAATATCTGCTTATTTGCAGCTCTGAGAGCAGACTTGAGATCTGAGATCAGGCTCATGCATAGCCATCCCCTGATTGGGCATGGTGTAATGCTCATTACTGACATCATTTACTTATATGGATCCAAAAGCTTTATAAAGCAAAAGTCAGTACTTTAAAAGCAGATTCGATGCGCACAGAGCTCACATATGTATATGTGGCCGGAAAGCCTGCAACGCAGGGTCCCCTCATGAAATAGCGCAAAGAGTTATTACAGCTCGTAAAACCAGATCCAGTTGTTAAAACCGGATCTCAGGTACATCCGATATCGCACCGTCTTTGAGTGAAAACAGGGAAAAACGAATTTTGATATTTTGGGTACGTTCAACATTATGCTGTGTATTGCATGATCAGTCAACAGGGCAACAGCAGCAACTGCGTGCAAGCAGCGGCGTCAGCCCCAACGAAGCAACAGCTGCCACGCATGCAAGCGCGGCATCAGCCTCAACGAGCAACAGCTGTCTATGCACACAAACAGTGGTATCACCCTCAACAGAACAACAGAGGTGAAGCAAATACAGCAGCGTGACAGGGGTAAAGCAGCAGCATAAGCTTTGGCATGGTAAAAGGAGACAGGAGTTATGCATATTGGCACCTGAAGCCAGAAAAGAGAGCGTGATCAACAAGTTGTCAGGCTTAGCAGAGACAAATGGACAAGGGACGATGGTATGCCGGGGTAAAGAGTATTAATGATGCTCTAACTGAAAGATGTTGGGTCAATAAACGTACTGTGCCGCTTTCTGCCACTTTCAGTTACAGTTGCTTATATAAAAGAGTTTGATGAGCGTCTTAAAGATATTAGCGGGGCAGAGGTTGCAGGGCTTCAGAGGCATGTACAAATGTGCAGGAAATATTTGGCAGTGGGCTGTGCTGCCTCATGGATGCCGCTTTGCTTTGCAGGCGGAGATGCATATCTAAAATATTTTGAGATGTGCTTGCTGAGGTTGTCTTAAAGGTCTGGAAGAGCTGACAGAGCTGCAGGAGCGGTATAGGAAATGATTTGGGAGCGGACATGCAGGCTCATGTCGTTGGTCACGTATTGGTGTCAGAGCTGTCTAAGCGCAGGGATTCTTATACCATCGGCCTGGTATGGACCTGAGAGCATTATGCTCGGAACTGTTGAGGGTCGGGAGGTCAGGCACAGCAACTTACGATGGCTCCACACGGGAGGAACAGCGCAGGGGCTGACCGCTGCTGGCTAACTGAGGCGGCCTTACTTAAGCGGGCTTTACTCAGGCTGGCCTTACTGGCTATGGGAACGGCGAGCATGGTATCGGGATCAGGGGAATGGTGACGACGGAGGCAGATAAGCATGGCTGCAGATCAATGCCATCATAATGGTTGCGCCAGATAAATCAGATGTTTATTGGGGATGAGATAAAACGAAGAGGGGACAGGCCAGTTTGGTAAGGCAGCGGCTGAACCTGATATGATGTATCTATGAAGCGGGCAATAAAAAAGCAGCTTGCGCTGCTTAATCATGGCGGTGAGAGGGGGATTCGAACCCCCGATACGGAGTTACCGTATACACGCTTTCCAGGCGTGCTCCTTCAGCCACTCGGACATCTCACCGCTGCTGCTACGAAGCTTTTCTATTCAGCTCCGTCGCTGGAACGGTGCTCATTATATAGAAATTTAACGTGCATGCAAGCTTTTTTTAAAAAATTTTTGCCTGAGCAGTGGCAGCAGGGCTGTTTTTTGGTGAAAAGCTGCATATATAAGGTCCGTCCAGAGGGCGATGCTGCCAAAGTTACCCTGCTGCAGACTTTCAAGGTGGTAAAGACCAACAAGCCGCTCTTTATTATCCTGGGCATTTTCTCCATGAATGTCTTCGGTAATATTGCCAACAATCTCTACCTGTACTTCTTTACCTACAATATGGGTAACGGCTCTCTGGTAGCTGCAGTAGGCACCATTACTATCTGCTGCTCCATTGCCTGTCTGGTAACTCCTTTCCTCACTGCCCGCTTCCGCAAGCGCGATATTTTCATCGTCCTGTGCGTGCTTGAGATTGCTGCCCGTATCGGCTTCTATATGAGCGGCTATGACTCAGTTACCGAGGTTATTATCTGGCTGTCCGTAGTGAACATCATCTTCATGATGACCAATCCGTTAGTGTCCGCCATGATTGCCGATACCGTAGAGTACTCCTACTACCACACCGGCAAGCGCTGTGCCGCCATTACCTTTGCCGGCCAGACCTTCACTGGCAAGCTGTCAGTTGCCATTGCCGGCGGTTTCTCCGGTGTGCTCCTGACCATACTGGGCTATATGCCAAATGAGGCTCAGAGCATCGAGACCATGGACGGTATCTTCTTCTGCATCGCTCTGTTACCGGCTCTTGGTACTGTAGTACGCATTATTCTGCTCAAGATGTACACCTTCAACGAAGAGCAGCATGCCGAACTGGTTGAAAAGATTAACCGTGGTGAGTTCAATATCACCGCCAAAATCTAAGATCACGGACAGCTGCATCTCACCGTTCAGCTGCCCCTGACAGGACAACGGCCCTGAAGAGGACACCTGCCCCTACAGGACCGTTGACCACAAAAGGAAACTGGCCCCCTGCAGGCCCCTTTGCTCAAAAGGACAATGGACCTCAACAGGGCCATTGACCTGAAATGCCTGTCGCAGGCTCACCGAGTTGGGGCCGCCCCGGGCAAGGTCATAACCCGCGATTACCTTCTATACACTAAACACCTTCAGGCGCAGTCATCCCCATGGCTGCGCTTTTTTGCTTTGGTGCAGTGGAGACAGGTCTGAACTCAGGGCCAGTAGCAAACTGGCCTTTGCCTGATCCGGTTGCTCTCACAGTGCCAGGCGAGAGCGCCTGTTGCCAGTTCAGGTCATGTAATGTCAGCCTGGGCGCCAGGGTGCCAGGGAGCTTTGTGTCCAATGGTCATGCCCCCAGTCGGACATGGTGCAGGGCTGCATGCTCCGGCGGGAGTATGCTCTTAAATGCAGGCCTGTGTTGCGTCTGGTCATGGTGTGGGGGCGGCACTGACACGAGGGCCTGTACAGAGGACGGTTATGGAGCATGGCAGCCTGTAACGTGGTTGCCAGCGCTGACACGCGGGCCTGGGCGTAGACCTGAGCGGAGACCTGGACCTGGACCTGGGGCCAGCGGGCTGGGCTCAGAGCGGTTAGTGAGGCTGCAGAAATAAAATGAGCACCGGACGGAAAGCCAGGTGCTCTATTTGTGAGATCAGCTCGTGCTGAGATATTTAATACCTGCCTGCCGGGACGGGACAGTAATGCGCAGAGCAGTGCTGTGCTGTTGTGTTGTGCTTAAAAGTACAGCTGTGCAGCGAAGAGTTTGAGATTACATGCCAGGTCAGCTACGCTGCTGGTTCTCAGGCAGGGCTGGGGGCTGCGCGAGGCAGCCCGGGGTTTTATTCAGGAACGCAGATCTTGCCTTTGGCAATCAGACCAACTGTTCTTACTGCCAGCCAGAGGATCAGCATGGTAAACAGGCCCCACAGGGTGTAATCAATAATTTCGAGCACGCCCTTGTAGGCCGGGTCGGCAAACTCTGGAACCAGCTTTCTGGTAGCCAGAATAAAGGCAGCTACAGGGAATGAGTAGGCCCATGCTGACAGGAAGAAAGGAGCCTTCATAAAACGCCTGATATTGGTAAGCAGGAAGACGAAGACGAACCAGGCAATACCGTAAAGCATCAGCACTACAGGAGAGGGAGCGGCCTCTGGAACGGCATAGAAGCCGTCAATGGCGTGATATGACAGGGCAGCAACTGATGGCGGAGCCAGCATGATGCACAGCATTGGAACCAGCTTTGGAGGCAGAGGATCGTGGAATACCAGACGGTAGAGCAAAATGGTAAAGAGCAGAATCCAGAACAGGAAGCCGACAGGATAGGCAATTGATGAAATAAAGCCGTACCCCATCTGAATACCTGCCAGAGGCACAATCAGAGGACCTGCTACCGGGATAAACCAGGCAGGATTGACGTGGTTGATGTTAAAGCTCTTGTGAACCAGAGAGTACAGCACAAATAAAGTGAGGAACAGCTGCATAGTACAGCCGGCCAGCCACAGGTACCTGGCAAAATCATACTTGAGCCATACTGAGGAAAGCAGCAGCAGGCTGATGGAAAAAGCCGGGAAGAAGGAGAGCTTGACCGGGTGACTGGCCTCCTGAACCACAGCACCAGGGTATTTGATGATTTTAATGCCATAAAGAATGGTCAGGACAACAAATACCGCTGAAGCCAGCAGTCCGGTAATGAGATCGAGGGTGGCATTGCCTATTACAGCATGGCAGGTGAGCGAAAAGCCGGCCAGACCCATAACAATGGCGTACATGTTAACTGGCAGATGCTTGAGCTTTGGCTCAGGGCCGGCGGCAGCGCCAGGGGCGCCAGCGGCACTGGCTGTGGCACCGGCAGCAGCGGCACCGGCAGCAGCTGCGCCCGGGGCGCCTGCAGGTGACTTTTCAGAGGCCTGTGGGGCCGGGGCAGCACCAGGCTGTGCCGATGACGGGGCACTGCTGGCGGCGGCTGTGGTGGCGGGAGTTTGCTGGGCACTGTGCTCAGGGGCAGGAACCTGAGCATCTACAGGCTGTTTTGTCTCTTGACTCATGGGGAATACCTTTGACGGGACGTTTAACAGGTAATGTATTGAAGACCTTGCATGTTTGTGACCGGTTTTTGCGTGGAGACAATATAAATAAGGAAGGTACTTTCAGTAATTATCAGTATTGTTTTGTGTCAAATCAGCCCTTAAGACCATAGTGAGGCCTGGGGCGATTTAGCATGGACCCATACTAGACAAATTAAGCTCTCATAATCAAGCTGCCATTCTTGTCTGCACCAGCGCAACATCATGGGCACCAAAAGGGAGCGTGAATTATCCTGGGTGCACGACCACGGCGGCGCCAGGGAAAAATACGGCCCTGCGTGCAAAAGTGGCACGCTTTTTCGCGCACTTGCGCCCCACATTGCCTGACCATAATCTCTGCCTGCAGTCCGTCAGGAGCCCGCAGGCTCATTGGCACTGATTGCGACCTCTCCTGGGCGGGCGCTGCTGCGCCTTGCTCAGGCCAGCCATCCATTTAGCCAGTCAGGCAGCCAGTCAGGCAGCCAGTCAGTAAGGCAGTCAGTTGGCCAGTCAGGCAGCCAGTCAGTAAGGCAGTCAGTTGGCCAGTCGGCCAGCCAGTCAGGCAGACTGAAGGCACCTGGCCACTCTTTGCGAGCTGCGCAGGCAAGCACAGCTAAGACAGGTTTCACTACGCTCGGAGGCTGAGCGTCTGCTCACGAGCTGATTTAATGGCGGACCGGTAAGGCAGGTCTTGATCGGGCTGGCGCAGCTGGGCAGTGAGCACGTGTGCTGCTGCCCGAATGGATCGGGCACTGCCTGTCCGGTGCACCCGTGACCTTTGTCCTGTGGAGCCGGTGCTTCGCTGTAACTGGTGCATCGCTGTAGCCGGTGCTGCGATGATCTGCAGTATGGTGCTGCTGCCGCTGCTTTCATTTTGTGCTCTGAGCTGCTGTCTTTGGTGCGGCTGCCTTATGAGATGGACTTGCGCTACGTGAGAGCAGTTATGCCCTCGTGGCCTCGAGGTATCGTGGCTTCAGGCTTCGCGGCATCTGCGGGCTGATCATGGCTGCCATGTTGGCTACGGTGGCCATGATCGTCACTGTGGCAGGGGCTACGGTCGCCACTGTGCAGTGGCGGCTGGAGGAATCGTGACAGGCTGGGGATGGGGCGGGTTGATAGATATTAATTCTTATGGTGTTTTTGCCCTGTTGAGGGGCAGATTATGTATCAAGGGGGCTGCCTTGTGATGGGGCAGCGGCGAATTTTGGCCTGTCTCTGCTCTTTTTAATATGAGACCGGGCGCACGGTACTGGCAATAAGGGGGCCTTTGAGGGCGCCAAACGTGCCCAAAAAGTGGCCTAAGCTGCCCATTGCCACTATAATTAAGGATGAGCCGATCCGCGTACCCATTTGATCGGCTCAAAATTTTTCCGGCTCTGACCTGTTTTTCAGGGAAAGGATCGCCGTGAAAGCTTATTACCAGCTGCACAGACAGGACTACTCTGCATGCTAATCAGGCATTTACATATCGAGCGCTTCCGCTCCCTGCACTTCTTTGATTTGAGTCTCAATGATGACTCCACTATCATCGCGCCTATTCCGGCTGCCGCTCAGCTGGATCTCATGGCCGCCATCAACAAAATTACCCTGCTGAACAATCCGGCTCAGGCCCTGGTACCGTCAGAAAGTCCTGACCTTGCCAGAGCTCTGCTGCAGAGCAACTGCGCTCTGTCCCATCAGACTGTAGTGGGCCGCCTCGGTCCATGCGGCCGTCCGCTGGCTCTGCCGTCCCAGTCCGTTGATGCTCACCCTGAGCATGATGTTGACGCCGGCTGCGGCAGCAGCTGCAGCTCAGGCTGCTGCGATGAGCTTTCAGCAGATGATGAAAGCTGCTGTGAGCACAGCGGCCCGGACGGCTGTGGTAATGACTGCGGCTGTGCACAGGGTCATTGTGAGCGTGCCGCAGGTGCTGTTGCAGGTTCTGGCGTCGGTGTCGGCGCTGGCGTTGACTGTGCAGGTCACTGTGACAGTGCTCAGGGCACTGACAGTGAGGGCCTGGGCGACAGTGACGCACAGAGCGCCGGTAATGTAACTGTCAAGAGCGGCAGTGAGCACGAAAGCGGCATCAAGGACATGCTGGAGTTCAAGTTCATGGCTGATGATCAGCATCTTGATACTGCCCGCTATGACGTCTCCATCAAGTCACGTCACCGCAATGCCGGTACCTATCAGCTCTCGCGCGTAAACCCTGAGGGTCCGCAGAAGCTGTCCTTAATGGTGACCTCAGGTGTATATGAGCCTGAGTCCAATACAGCTCATGGCTATTCTCAGGTAGCTGTTCACATTGCCCCAAAGGGCGATGGCTCCAGCCAGGATTATGCCGAGGCTGAGGTCAGCCGTGCCTTTATTGCCGGTGCTGATGTGATCCGTGAGCAGATTACAGTGCGTTCACGTAATTCAGATGCTCCTGATATCAGTCTGCAGGTTACCCATAAATCTCATGCCGGTCTCATGCAGTCCCTAAGTCCTGCCCTGCAGGGCGTACTGCCCGGCAGAGCCCTTGCTGACAGACCAGTCCTGTCTGACAGCAAGCTGGGTTCCATGCTGCGCCGTGGCCCGGTAATCAGCTTTGAGGTGGTTCGTGGTGATCGCACCTGGCTGGTAACTCTTAATCTGACCATGCAGGGATCCGATCAGGCTGTCGAGGGTACCGACAGCTGTGATGGTTCTTTACAGGGCGGAGCAGCTGCAGCCTGTGCTCAGGGTGCTGTTGCCGGCGCTGAGGGCATTACCCTGCCATATGACTTTGATCGTCCGGAGCGCCGCAATGTTGTGGTCTTTGAGGGGGATCGCCGTGTTAACGAGGGCGTCACTCCGACTGTTGATGCCAGGGATGCTGCCTGCATCAATGCCTCTCTGGACAGTCGCGGGGTGCACTGTCAGGTAAGCGTTCATGAAATCATCAGCAGCTGTGAGGACTGCAGGAATCAGGCTGAGGCTGCCGAAGCTGAGGCTGCCGAAGCTGCAGCTGGTGCCGCCTGTGCAGGCGCTGCTGAAGATGCTGCAGCTGATGTTGCCGGCGATGAGGGCGCTCAGGCAGAACAGACTGCTGCCCAGGCTGCCGGCTCAGGCGCCGCAGGTGCTGTCGGGGCAGCACGTCGCCTGATTGCTGTAAGTGAGGCTGAGCGTGATGAAGTGCTCAGCTGGCTCAGTGGCGTAGGCCCACGCTACCCTGTGCCTCAGTGCCTGATGCTCGGTGCTTTCTGCAGCCGCAAGGGCAAGACCCTTGATCAGGTGCGTGAGGACAATGCCGGTTACAACTCTCTGCTGCGCTTTATTTCCTATGATGAGGATGAAGTTCAGACTCTGGCCGAGCAGAAGTGCCGCCGTGCTCATAACAAAACTATTCCATGTGAGGTCAACGACCATATCGATCATCTGGCCTCTCAGATTATTGCTCTGTCCTCAGGCACAGAAGAACTGATTTTCTATCCTGGCGCCCAGTGGCGTCTGATTGGCCCTGTCAGCAAGGTTGACCGCCGCTTCAGCATCAAGCTCAAGAGCTCCCAGAAGCACTCTGATAACAAACTGCCAGCCTGGGGCACCAATCTGCTCCGTGAGCGATGGTATCTGGAGCACGGCTCTCTTGAGGGCCTTGCTCAGTCTCAGGGTGGTGCTCCTGCCAGTGCTGGGGCCGCAGCAGCTGCCGCAGGATCGGCAGGCGCTGCCACCGGTGCTGCAGCTGCAGCCAGCGCAGCCAGTGCTGCTGACATCATGGCTGATGTCCTTGGTGATATGGGTATTGATATGCCAGATGATGAGCTGACAGCAAATTCTGATGCTACAGGCATGGCCGGGGCAGAGAGCGAAGCTGCAGCCAGCGCAGGTAACGAAGTTGATGCTGATGCTTTCGCCGCTGATACCGCTGGCGCTCAGAGCGCTGAGCTTGCAGGTGAGGAAGATGAAGGCGAGCAGGACATGATGGATGATCTGCTTGGTGAATTTGGCATTGAGATCGAAGAGGAAGAGGAAGAAGAGGAAGTGCTCAACGAGTCTGCCCCTGATCTGAATCTGAGCGCAGCTGATGATTCAGCTGACCTGCTCGCTGGTATTGACGCTAAGGATGACGGCGGTGATCTGCTCGACGGCATTGACCTTGATGCCAATGACTTGGAGCTGCCTGATGAAGCTGACAGCCTTGCCCAAATGGCTGCCGGTGCCGACGAGGCTGCTGACGATGACCTTTTTGACGGCGTTACAGATGGAGTGGGTACTCTTTATGGGACTGATGGTGCAGATGCCTGTGCAGTGGATATCAGTGCTGTACGTGCTGTAGCTCAGGATGAAGAATTTTCCTCCGCTCTTGATGCGGCCGATGATCTCGTAGTGCCTGATGCCTGTCCTGTAGATCTTGGCGCAGTCAGCAAGTCAGAGGCACAGCTCAGTCAGGACCGCGATGAGGAGCTCTTTAATGAGGAACTCTTTGATGAATCGGATGACAGTGATCTGGTGATGCCTGATATTTGCGCAACTGCATCTGATGGTGCCGACTCTCTGGAGGGTGATCTGCTTGATGCAGCTCTTGATGCCGCTGATGTTCTCAATGTGCCTGATGCCTGTCCGGTAAATCTGGGCATATCCCCATCTGACAATGACGATTTTGATTCAGCTGAAATGGCTGCTGCTGCCGTAAGCTGCGCCAGCAATGCCGCTCAGCATGCCTCACAGGCACGAGAAGATGCTGCCAATGCTGCCATGATTGCTGCGGCCATTGCCCGTGATGAAACTTCCAATGCCTTCCGCGAGGCCACCAACCAGGCCTGCAAGGAGGATCATGCCCAGGCTGCTGCCTTTGAAGAAGCCGCAGCCGCCGCAGTCAGTGCCGCTGCTGCTCCGGCTGAGGTCGATGAGCAGTCCTCTGCCGCCGACGCTGCTGCCGGCGAGGCCACTGCCGGGGCTGCCGGCGAGGCCACTGCCGGGGCTGCCGGTGGAGTGGCCAGTGCAGATAAGCACAGTGAGGAGACAAACGGTAACAGGCCAAAGACCATGGCTGAGCGTATGGCTGCCATCAAGGCTGCTGCCTCTGCCCGTAAGGCCGCCCGTGAAGCCGAACTGGCTCAGGAGTTTGGTGAGCAGCAGGCTGCAAAGGAAGAGGCCCTTGCTCAAGAAGAAGATTTTGCTTCCGATGCCTCTGCTGCTTTTGATGCTGCATTAAGTGCTGATGAGGGCAGTGAGGCAGCCACCGCTGATGCTGCCGCCAGTGCAGGCGACCTGTCTGCTGGTGCAGATGAGCAGTCTCTGGACATGGGAGCAGTTGCTGACGCTGTAGCACATGCTGCTCAGGCGCTTGCCGAGATTGATCTGGACAGTACAGTCACTGCCCCGGCTGTTGAAGATACAGCCGATGCTGCTATGGATGCTATGGCCGATGCTGCTGATATGGATGCAATGGCCGATGCTGATGTCGGTCTTGATGACAGCCTTGACGCTGGGTCTGTTGAGGGTATGGATGAGCAGTCTGAACTGAGCGCACTTGCCGCTGACAGTAGTGACGATACTCAGACTCAGTCTCTGTCAGCAGAAGATGATTTACTGGCTGCTGCTGCCGAAAGTGCTCTGGTCAGTGCTGAGCTGGAGCTCGAGGTCGCCGCTGCCTCTGATGCAGCCGGTGCTTCTGATGCAGCCGATGCTGAGTTAAGCACAGCTGCCACAGCAGATGATGACTGTGAGCTGTCTCTTGCTGAACTGAACACAGGGCTGGAGATTGAACCTGCAGCTCAGGCAGGTGGCGATGACGAAAATGCTGTTGCTGATGCAGCCGGTCAGATTCAGGCAGCTGATGGATTAGACAGTGCTGCCATGGAAGACAGCATGACTGAGACTGCTGATGAGTCTCTGACAGGCTCCATGGAGGAAGTCATGTCCGAGACTGTGAGCGATGCTGATGGGGCTGTGAGTGAGTCAGTGTCTGAAAGCATGCCAGATGGCCTGACAGAGGACCTGACAGAGGACCTTAGTGATCCTGATTCAGCTCAAAGTGCTCTCAGTGAAGAGCCTGTAATGGATCTGGGCGGCGAGCCTGCTGATATTGTAGAGGCTGATGAGTCTGCCCTGGTTGCCGATGACGATCTGGCTGTTGATGCCGGCAGTGCTGATGAGTTTGAAGAGACTGCAGACAGCAGCGCTCTTGCTGCTGTAGCTGCTGCTGATGATATGGAAATGCCAGAGATGGCCCAGGAGGCTCCTGCTGCAAAGAAGATCAGCATGGCTGAGCGCATGGCTGCGGTCAAAGCCGCTGCAGCCGCCCGTAAGGCAGCCATGGAGGCTCATGATGAGCCTGATATGGATATGGGTCTTACCCTTGACAGTCTCAGTGAAGTAGCTGCAGAGGATACTCCTGAGCTGCCAGCTGATGATATTTCTGCCTGTGCACCTTCTGATGCTGAGACTGAGGCCCAGGGTGCTGGAGATACTGCCGCTCAGGAAGTTGATGCAGATGCTCAGGCAGGTGATGCAGCCGATCAGGCTGGTGAAGCTGTCGATGATGCTGGCGCAGCCGCACTGGCAGCAAGTGAAGCAATGGATATTCCTGATATGGCCCAGGAGGCACCTGCTGCAAAGAAGATCAGCATGGCTGAGCGCATGGCTGCGGTCAAAGCCGCTGCTGCCGCCCGTAAGGCAGCCATGGAGGCTCATGATGAGCCTGATATGGATATGGGGCTTACCCTTGACAGTCTCAGTGAAGCAGCTGCAGAGGACACTCCTGAGCTGCCAGCTGATGATGTTTCTGCCTGTGCACCTTCTGATGCTGAGACTGAGGCCCAGGGTGCTGGTGATACTGCCGCTCAGGCAGGTGATGCAGATGCTCAGGCAGGTGATGCATCCCATCAGGCTGTTGATGATGTTGCCGATGCTGGTGCAGCCGCGCTGGCAGCAAGTGAAGCAATGGATATTCCTGATATGGGCCAGGAGCAGCCGGCCAGGAAGACGAGCATGGCAGAGCGCATGGCCGCCGTTAAGGCCGCTGCAGCTGCACGTAAGGCTGCCATGGATGCCGGGAATACTGATGATGACCTGTCATCTGAGACAGATATGGCATCAGAACCTGCCATGGAGCTTAATGACTCTGTTCCTGCCGATGAGATGGCTGACAAGTTTGCAGCTGGCGATGATCTGGACGGGCTGACAGATGCCCCTGATCTGTCAGACATTGCGGCTTTTGCCGATGAGGCCGGTCTTGATTCCATAAGTGGTGTTCTTGAAGATCCGAAGATGGATGCCGAAGCGGCTGTGGAAATCTCTCATGAAGATGCGATCAGATCCCGTCAGGATAAAGATAAAAGTGTCAATGATGAGCTTTCAGGAAAGTTCAAGGCAGATGCATGCATTATGGAGGATGAAAACTTTGCCTCCGACAGTGCTGCAGCCTTTGATGCAGCTGTAGCTGCTGAGCAAAAGGACAGTCACAGACCTGCCGGATCAGGAACTAAGGGTGTGAACATGGCCGAGCGCATGGCCGCCATCAAGGCAGCTGCTGCCGCCCGCAAGTCAGGTGAAGCCCACCCTGTACTGACCGCACAGCCAGTTATGGAGTCAGTAAGCACTGAACTTTCAGCCCAGCTGGAAAAGGCTATTGCGGTCACTGACGACAGTGCCAGTGATCAGTCTGATATGCCACCTGCCATTGATGTCAGCCTTGCCCCTCAGGATCAGCCTGAAGGTCAGCTCGGTGCAGATATCATCCATGACATCAGTGCCCCTCAGGATGAAGCCGTGCAGGCTGACCTCCAGGATTGTGATGCCCCGGCAGCTGATCAGGCTGACGATGAGTCAGAAGGTGCTGCAATGGCAATTGCTGCAGTCGATGAGCCTGAAGATGCTCCTGAGCTGGAAAATGCCATTGAGTCTGCTGACCCAGGCGCTCAGAGTGCAGACGATCTGGTATCCCTGGTAGCTGAGGCTGCCGGTGCACTTGACGCTGTTGATGAACTTGCCGGTGATGGTGCTCCTGAGCCTGAGGATCAGTCAGATGAACTCACTGCAACCCATGACATGTCTCTGGACAGTGAATGTGCAGAGGCTGATGATTCAGATTCCGACCTTGCCGGTGATGTCTTTGATGAAGATGAGTCTTCTGATGAGGATACTATGGCAGGTGATTCTGAAGATCATGGCCGTGGTATTAACATGGCTGTACGTATGGCTGCCATTAAGGCCGCTGCAGCCGCCCGCAAGGCCGGTCTTGCTGACACAGTAGAGCTCTCAGCCGATGTCGGTGCTGCTCAGGACGGCTTATTTGCCATGACTGATGACCAGCACAGTGCTGACCAGCAAGCTGCTGCAGCCAGTGACGAGCTTAGTGAAAGCGATGCTGATACCATGGCTGTCAGTGATGACATTTCAGCTGATGCTCAGGAAGGTGCATTTGAGTCCGCTGACGATGACATGGCTGCCAGTGCATCTGCCAGCATCGATGATATGAATGCCAGTGCTCAGGATGTACCAGCTGAAGAAACTGAAGATGAGAACAATACTGCAGAGCACAGCTCTGGCGGTGAATCTGCAGTTCAAGGCGTGGACATGGCCGAGCGCATGGCCGCCATTAAGGCAGCTGCAGCTGCGCGTAAAGCTGCTCTGGATGCAGAAGCTGTTGAGGCTGTAGAGGCTGAGCAGTCTGCCATCATTGAAGAAGACGAAGATTATGCTCAGCTTGCTGCCGAAGAGTTTGAAGCTGCGGCCTCCGGCGAGAACGGCATACTTGGAAAGATCGTTGAGGAAGAAGAAGTTCGTGATGAGCTTGATCTTGCAGATGCAGCTGATGAAGAAGACGAGCTGATCATGGCCCGTGAGCTTGATCTGGACGATGAAGATGATGATCTCATCATGCCGGACAACCTTGCCAGTTCTCAGGAAGGTGCCGCTCAGTTCGATGAAGCCCTGGCCTCAGACACCATGCCAGCAGATGAGCTGGCCGCTGATCCTGTCGCCGGTGAGACCTTTGTCGGAGACGCTGCCTCTGATGGCGAACAGACTGACCTTTCTGCTGTTGACAGCGATATGGAAAGTGACACCTCCTCACACAGCGAAATCAGCAGTAATGATATGGCTGAGCGCATGGCCGCCATCAAGGCTGCCGCTGCTGCCAGAAAGGCTGCCATTCGTGAGGAAGCCAATGATGCCGTTGAGGCACATCAGGCTGCCATCATGAGTGAAGATGAGGACTTTGCCCAGATTGCCGCCGCCGAGTTTGATGCTGCCGTATCAGGCGAGATACCTGCACATGCCGGACAGGTCAGCAAGTCTGTTGCCATGACTGACGACATGGATCTGCTCGAAGAGGGCGATGATGGCGACATGATCATGCCTGAAGACCTGGTGCTGGCTGAAGAGAATGCACGTCCAGCTGAGTCAGTAACCATGGAGAGCGTAGCTCAGGCCATGGCTGAGGCTGCCGGTCTTCAGGACAGCGAGCCTGCTGATGAGAGTGCTCAGGATCTGTCCATGGATATGGCAGACAGCACTGCTGACCTCATGGATGAATCAGTCTGCGACAACATGGCAGATACAGAGCAGGAGCTCATGGATGAGCCTGAGCTTGCTGCTCAGGACCAGGATCCAGCTGCTGATCTGGCAGAAGACAGCATTGACCTTGAGAGTGCTGCCGATGCTGCTGCTGACATAATTGACGAAGCAATCAGCACTGACGATGTGTTAGAGGCTCAGATTGAGGCTCAGGAAGAGCTGGCTGCCATTGCTGAGGCTGCTGTAGAGGAAGCTGCCGATGAAGCTGCTGAGCTGATTGGCGACGATATGGCATCTGAGGAGGACTCAGCTGACGCTCTCATGGGCGCAGATGAATCTGCTGACCTGATGGCTGACGCCATGGCCGATGCCATGGCCGATGCCATGGGTGAGGACGACAGAGCAGACCTCATGGCCGGTGATGAATCTGCCCTGATGGAAGAGACAGCAGAGGCCGCTGCAGCAACTGCCGACCTCATGGACTCAGATGAATCTGCTGACCTGATGACTGACGCAATGTCAGATGCCATGGGTGAGGCCGATAGCGCAGACAGCGCAGACCTCATGGCCGGTGAAGAAGCTGCCCTGATGGAAGAGACAGCTGAGGCTGCCGCAGCAACTGCCGACCTCATGGACTCAGATGAATCTGCTGATCTGATGGCTGACGCCATGGCAGATGCCATGGGTGATGCCGACAGCTCAGACAGCGCAGACCTCATGGCCGGTGATGAAGCCTCCCTGATGGAAGAGACTGCTGAGGCCGCCGCAGCAACTGATGACATCATGGTCACAGATGAATCTGCTGACCTGATGGCTGACGCCATGGCAGATGCCATGGGTGATGCCGACAGCGCAGATAGCGCAGACCTCATGGCCGATGATGAAGCTGCCCTGATGGAAGAGACTGCTGAGGCCGCCGCAGCAACTGCCGACCTCATGGACACAGATGAATCTGCTGACCTGATGGCTGACACCATGGCAGATGCCTTGGGTGAGGCAGATAGCGCAGACCTTATGGCTGATGTAATGGGTGATGAGTCAGCTGCCTCAGCTGAGTTGCCTGCTGATCTTGCAGCTGCAGCCAACTTCCTCAAGGAAAATGAAGTTGAGGAGCCTGCTGAGGACAAGCCGGCTGCTGAGACTGCTCAGGATGACTTCATTCCTTCAGTTGAAAGTCCTTCACAGTCTGCTAATCCGGCTATTGATGCAGCCTATGCAGTATATAAGGATGCCAAGGAGACCCTTACCGAAGGTGAGCCTGCTATTGAGGCCTCTTTTGCCGTATACGAACAGTCCCGTGGCGTGCTGACTGGTGAAGAAAAGCCTGTCATCAAGTCAGGTGACAAGGAAGTTCCTAAGAAGATTGTTGACGAGGCTGCCAGCATTGCCATGGTCACAGCCTATGCCGTTTACAAAGAGGCACGTGAGGACCTGGTATCTGAAAATGGAGAGCCTGTTGAGGGGGCTTCTGAGGCTCTGGCCCAGCCAGCTGCGTCAGCTACAGATGATCTGATGTCTGATGTTGAGGCTCCAGCTGCCACTGCAGTTGAATCTGAGGACCTTGCAGGTGCTGATGCTCTCTGTGCTGTTGAAGAGCTTGCACAGGGTCAGTCTGAAGCAGAGGATGATGCTCTGGCATCACTGGGCTTTGACAGTGAGGATGTGGTTGATACCCTTTCTGATCCTGAGGCAGAGGCCCGTGCCGAGGCTGAAGCTGACGCCGCCATGATTGAGGCTGCTGAGACTGCAGAGCGCACTGAGGAAATGCTCGGTGAGTTCGGTCTTGAGAATGCCTCTGAGGCTGACGACGAGCCATTCGACGCTGAGGCTGCTGCCCGTGCTGAGGCTGAAGCTGACACCGCCATGATTGAGGCTGCCGAGACTGCAGAGCGCACTGAGGAAATGCTCGGTGAGTTCGGTCTTGAGAATGCCTCTGAGGCTAACGACGAGCCTTACGATGCTGAGGCTGCTGCCCGTGCTGAGGCTGAAGCTGACGCCGCCATGATTGAGGCTGCTGAGACTGCAGAGCGCACTGAGGAAATGCTCGGTGAGTTCGGCCTTGAGAATGCCTCTGAGGGTGATGATGAGCCTTACGATGCTGAAGCCGCTGCCCGTGCCGAGGCTGAAGCTGACGCCGCCATGATCGAGGCTGCTGAGACTGCAGAGCGCACTGAGGAAATGCTTGGTGAGTTCGGTCTTGAGAATGCCGCTGATGGCGACGACGAGCCTTACGATGCTGATGCTGCAGCCCGCGCTGAGGCTGAGGCAGACGCCGCCATGATTGAGGCTGCCGAGACTGCAGAGCGCACTGAGGAAATGCTTGGTGAGTTCGGTCTTGAGAATGCTGCCGAGAGCGATGACGAGCCATTCGACGCTGAGGCTGCTGCCCGTGCTGAGGCTGAAGCTGACGCCGCCATGATCGAGGCTGCTGAGACTGCAGAGCGCACTGAGGAAATGCTTGGTGAGTTCGGTCTTGAGAGTGCCTCTGAGGGTGATGATGAGCCTTACGATGCTGAAGCCGCTGCCCGTGCCGAGGCTGAAGCTGACGCCGCCATGATTGAGGCTGCTGAGACTGCAGAGCGCACTGAGGAAATGCTTGGTGAGTTCGGTCTTGATAATGCCGCTGAGGGCGACGACGAGCCTTACGATGCTGATGCTGCTGCCCGTGCTGAGGCCGAAGCAGACGCCGCCATGATTGAGGCTGCCGAGACTGCAGAGCGCACTGAGGAAATGCTCGGTGAGTTCGGTCTTGATAATGCCTCTGAGGCTGACGATGAGCCTTACGATGCTGAGGCTGCTGCCCGTGCTGAGGCCGAAGCAGACGCCGCCATGATTGCAGCAGCCGAAGCTGAAGAAGCTGATGAGGCTGAGGCAGACGCAGCTATCATTCCTGCTGATCCAGAGCTGGCTGCAGAGGCTGTTTGCGAGGTTGCAAACTCAGAAGATTCTGAGTATGTATCTGACATAGCCGGTGAGGATGTCGCAGCAGCTGAAGACAACGCTGTCTTTGATGTTGAGTCCGATGCAGCGGATATTGAAAATGCTAACGCTGCCATCGATGCAGCTGCTGAGGCTATTAATTCAGCTGAGGCTGAGGCATCCTTTATAGCAGGTGCTGTAGAGGAGCAGCGTGCTGAGGCTGAGGCCGGTGCAGCAATGATGGCTGCTCAGGATGCCACTTCAGAGTCTGCTATGGAGATTGCAGGCGTAGCCGATGAGCCTGCATCAGAAGCTGCTGAAAGTTCTGAAATGACTGGCGCGGGCGCTGCAAGCGAGATGGTCGTTGCTGTTGAACAGGAGGATCAGGATGATGAGTTCGATGACTTTGTTGACCTCTCATCAGCCCGTACTGTTCACTCACTTGGTGATGAGTTCAGTCTTACTCTCGATGACAGCAATACTGCAAGCTTCATCAGCACCCACTGTCCTGATGCACTTGAGGCCCGTTTCTGGCTGCTCGTTGAGGGCTCTACTGATACCCTGACTCTGACCAACATGGCTCATGAGATGGGTATTAACCTCAAGCGTGCCGGTCTGCACATTGTGCGCTTTATAGGTACCAGCCTGAACATACTCATTGAGCTGGCTCAGCGTATGGGTATCGATTACCTCATTCTCTGTGATGAGGATCAGGGTGCTTCATCAGTGCTTAAGAATCTGGAGCTGCCTGCTTCTCTGGACAAGAGACGTCATAATGCCCAGCTCTCAGCAATGGAGAACTTAAACCGTCTCGGTGAAGCAGGAAACGCAGCATTCCCACAGGCTGATGATATTGCAGCACGATTTGCTGCTCTCAAGGCCAACAGCGTGAACCACGTAGTGTTCCTGCCTGGTGCATGGCTTGAAATCTTCCTGTTCAACCATGGCTTTGCTCATGTATACCTCAAGGCTGCTTTCAGCAACCAGACAAACCTGCACACTGTGAACTACAGGGAAAAGCTGGCATCTGAAATCAAGCGTATGCGCAGCCGCTGCAATACTCTGCAGGCCCAGATCAAGGCTGTAGAGAAAGCGCAGGAGGCTATCTTTGCCCGTGCTGCTCTGCAGGCTGCAGAGGCTGATGCCACAGCTGAGGAGGCTGCAGCTGCACAGGCTCAGGCTGCAGAGGAGGCTGCACGTATGCAGGCTGCTCAGGCCCGCGCCCATGAGGAGGCCCAGGCACGCTTTGTTGAGGGACTGAAAGACTGGTCACCAATTGAGTCACACAATGACGATACTCTTGTCGGTCAGGGACCTGATCACAAGCTCTACAGCATTATTTCCACTATTGCCAATGAGCCTGAGGGCGCAATGTCACAGCTGGCAGTTCTACTGAGAATTGTCTACATTAAGGCACGCAATGACTTCCTCCTGTCCCGTGGCCGTGAGTCTGAGCTGTTGTCTGATAAGGGTGATGCACGTTACACCTTCAAGATCCCTACTGATCAGGGCTTCAATCCAGATGACATGACCATGAACGATATCGCCCGCCTCAAGAAAGCTCTGGACAGAGCAGCTGATTCTTACACCATCAGCTCATCTGCTCCTAGCATGGCTGATTCAACATGGCGTGCCAGCTTCTCGGCTTCAGTATCTCTGGTCAGATCAGCTACCATGCAGGCCAAGAACCTGTATCAGAAGCTGCAGACCCGTGTAATGCGCAACAATATGCTCAAGGGACATCCTGCTCAGTCAGGCGCTACCCCGGCTGCAACCGCTGCCGGTGGCAGCTACACTGCAACTTCATGTCCTGTACCGCAGAATCTGCGCAATCGCGTGACTGCACAGGCAGCAGCTGCTACTGTAGCTTCTACCATGGTTACATCAGCTGCAACTGGTGGCAAACTTTCTTCAAATGAGCGTAATGCCATCAAGGATACCTACCAGAAGCATCTTGACGATGAGATAAAGGAGCTGCGTACTCTGGAGCTTATTTACCAGCGTGCCTGCCTCAAGCGCAATGTACCGCTGACCGCTGATGAGTATGAATACCTCAAGGTAGATGCTCTTAACTTCACTCAGCGCGCCATTGCAGCCCGAGGCAAGATGCTGCTGGCTACCATGATTGTTCATGACCTGAATAACCGTGGTCCAGAGGCCGTACCTGATTTCATGGCTGACTTGCTGGCCGGTATCATCAGCTACATCAATTGCCGCAGCGTCGACAGCGAGAACTCAAAATAGTTTTCAGCCGTCACTGACTGCTTAAATAAAAGGGCAACCTTCCTCAGGGAAAGTTGCCCTTTGTTCTTAATGAGCTCCGCGTTTGAACTCATAATCATGCTCCAAAACTCCATGGCAGCCAGTACAGTGGTGCCGGTGAGCCTGGGTTATCGGGTATTGAGAACATAAACGACAAAGCCCCCTGCCTTTGCGGCAGAGGGCCTTGTGTGCACCAGAGGCAATGCCTCCAGTAGAGTCGTC
The DNA here is from genome assembly GCF_023051105.1 of Anaerobiospirillum sp. NML120449. Classification (GTDB taxonomy): domain Bacteria; phylum Pseudomonadota; class Gammaproteobacteria; order Enterobacterales; family Succinivibrionaceae; genus Anaerobiospirillum. The sequence goes on from NZ_JALKIL010000015.1 coordinate 40,112, forward strand.
ATATTGTGACTTATTAGCCTAACAGGGACAGACCCAGCTGTGGGCGGGTGTTGGCCTGCATCAGCATAGAGGTTGCAGCCTGCTGGATAATGGACTGCTGGCTCAGGTTTGCGGACTCTTCGGCGAAGTCAGCGTCACGAATACGTGAGCGGGCATCAGCCTGGTTGGCAGAAACGTTGGCCTGGTTTCTGATAGAAGATTCCAGTCTGTTCTGGATTGCACCTAGGCCAGCTCTCTGAGCATCAACAGCACCAATCATCTTGTCCATGGCTTCGATAATGCCATCGATCTTGGTTGCGTCGCTCAGGAGAACAACACCCTTGTTGTTAACGATATTGCCGTAGCCAGCAGCATCAATACCACCCTTACTGGCGATCTGCGAGAGTTTCATGCCGTTAACGGTGAAGTCGATAGTATCACCCTTGTTTGCACCTACCTGCAGGGTTAACTTACCCTCGTAGTCGCCTGCTCCCTTTGTGAATAAGGAGGCAGCGCCAGCGCCGTCCAGGATCTTCTTGCCACCGAAGGTGGTCTGCTGGGCAATACGGTTAACTTCGGCGGCCAGTGCTGAGGCCTCCTTACCAAGGGCCTGACGGTCTTCAGCTGTGTTGGTGCCGTTCTTGGCCTGAACTGCCAGGGTACGGATCTTCTGCAGCATGCCTGTGATTTCGTCCATACCACCTTCAGCGGTCTGGGCAAGGGCAATACCATCAGAGCTGTTGCGGTTGCCCTGGTTAAGACCGTTAATCTGGGTGGTTAAACGGGAGCTGATTTGCAGACCAGCTGCGTCATCCTTTGCAGAATTAATTCTCAGGCCAGAACTGAGTCTTTGATACGTAGTAGTGAGCTGGTTCTGCACATTATTCAGATAGCGGCGGCCATTCAGGCTTGATACATTGGTATTTACGTAAACTGCCATGACAGGTTCCTTAACAAAAAGTATTTGCAATTATGACATTTAAGGTAAATCCAGAATGTCATCTACCTGTATGAACGACCCTTTTCCCAATATGACATATAGAGGAATATGATGCAAAAATGTTGCAAAAACATACAAAAATTTGCGTATGCATAGATGCTACAAGATGATGTAAGAACCCACGTAAATAAGCATTTCCAGAGCTTCGTTACGATTAATGCATAGTTATTACTTACGTAATCAGCGCAATGAAATAATATTTTAAAATTATAAATCTGTAACGATTGTTAGTCAGTTCTTGCTGATGGTCTTGAAAGCAACAAGGCCCCCTGCCTTTTCGGCAGAGGGCCTTGTGTGCACCAGAGGCTACGCCTCCAGTAGAGTCGTCCTATTATGGCTTATTAGCCTAACAGGGACAGACCCAGCTGAGGACGGGTGTTAGCCTGCATCAGCATGGAAGTGGCAGCCTGCTGGATAATGGACTGCTGGCTCAGATTGGCGGACTCTTCGGCAAAGTCTGCGTCACGAATACGTGAACGGGCATCAGCCTGGTTGGCAGAAACGTTTGCCTGATTTCTGATGGAAGATTCCAGTCTGTTCTGGATTGCACCTAGGCCGGCTCTCTGGGCATCTACAGCGGCAATCATCTTGTCCATACCTTCGATAATGCCATCGATCTTGGTTGAATCAGACAGGAGGACAATGCCATTCTTGATGATGTCTTCAACCTTTGCTGCCTCAATACCGCCCTTACTGGCGATCTGGGAGAATTTCATGCCGTTTACGGTGAAGTCGATAGTATCACCCTTGTTTGCACCTACCTGCAGGGTTAACTTACCCTCGTAGTCGCCTGCACCCTTTGTGAATAAGGAGGCAGCGCCGGCGCCGTCCAGGATCTTCTTGCCACCGAAAGTGGTCTGCTGGGCAATACGGTTTACCTCAGCAGCCAGAGCAGAGGCCTCCTTACCGAGGGCCTTACGATCATCACCTGTGTTGGTTCCGTTCTTGGCCTGAACTGCGAGGGTACGGATCTTCTGCAGCATGCCTGTGATTTCGTCCATACCACCTTCGGCGGTCTGAGCAAGAGCAATACCATCAGAGCTGTTGCGGTTGCCCTGGTTCAGACCGTTAATCTGGGTGGTTAAACGGGAGCTGATTTGCAGACCAGCTGCGTCATCCTTAGCAGAATTAATTCTCAGACCTGAGCTCAGGCGCTGGTATGTAGTGGTCAGCTGATTCTGCACATTATTAAGATATCTACGGCCGTTCAGGCTTGAGACATTTGTATTGACATAAACTGCCATGACAGATTCCTTAACAAAAAGTAATTTGCAACTGTGAAATTAATTAGGGCTTGCCCTTGATTATCATCGAGTTTGAGAACGGTTACACGAGATACATTACATATAGATACATGATGTGAGCAATTTTAGTAAATATATGCCGATCAGCATGGTTTCATAGATACTGCAAATATGTGCCAGGAGCACGTGCCTATCGTATTTCTTTGCGTTTTTTAGTTGATGTCAATATTTGCATACGTTAAGTACTTGTGATGCATGGAAATGTCTATATACATTTTTAAATGACTCAAATAGACTGGGGGCTTTGCTCCTTCGGCAGAGGCGCGTTCTGCAGACAACTCATTGGCACGTGGAGGATATCGTAATTCCAAAGCAACAAGGCCCCCTGCCTTAGCGGCAGAGGGCCTTGTGTTCACCAGAGGCTGCGCCTCGGTAGTGCTGTCCGGTGACGAGCTGTTAGCCTAACAGGGACAGACCCAGCTGAGGACGGGTGTTAGCCTGCATCAGCATGGAAGTAGCAGCCTGCTGAATGATGGACTGCTGGCTCAGGTTGGCGGACTCTTCGGCGAAGTCAGCGTCACGAATACGTGAGCGGGCATCTGCCTGGTTGGCAGAAACATTTGCCTGGTTTCTGATGGAAGATTCCAGCCTGTTCTGGATTGCACCTAGGTCTGCGCGGCTGCCTTCAACCTTGGCAATCATTTTGTCGAGGCTGGAAATAGCTGCATCGATATTATCAGCAGTAGAGAACAGAATCTTTGCATTTTTGTCGTCATAATACTTTTTGAGACCGTTGTTAGCATCAACTCCGCCACCTAATGCGATCTGAGAGAACTTCATTGACTGAATCTGGAATGAAATGGTGTCGCCTTTATTGGCGCCTACCTGAAGGGTAAGCTCACCAATTGAGGTGCCCTGTGCATTCTGTGGCTTGGTCAGAAGGCCGTGGGCGCCGTCGAGAACCACCTGGCCACCAAAAGTAGTCTTCTGAGCAATACGGGTGATTTCCTGAGCCAGTGAGGAGGCCTCCTTACTCAGGGCAGTACGATCCTCGGCAGTATTGGTGCCGTTGCGGGCCTGCACTGCCAGAGTGCGGATCTTCTGCAGCATGTTGCCCATTTCGTCCATGGCGCCCTCAACAGTCTGGGCAAGGGCAATACCATCAGAGCTGTTGCGGTTGCCCTGGTTCAGACCGTTAATCTGGGTGGTTAAACGGGAGCTAATCTGTAAACCAGCTGCGTCATCCTTGGCAGAATTAATTCTCAGACCTGAGGAGAGTCTCTGGTATGTAGTAGTCAGCTGATTCTGCACATTATTGAGATATCTACGGCCATTCAAGCTCGATACATTGGTATTGACATAAACTGCCATGACAGATTCCTTAACAAAAAGTAACTTTCAAATGTGACACCATGGAATTTTTCCCTGGTTGTTTACTTCTTTATGAACGGTCCCTTATAACCAGTGATACATAGATACACATGCCGTGTGGCTGGCACAAAAACAGGCTGAACTGGAGATTCCATAGATACACCATTAAGGGCGGTATCCTGTTAAATTCTGTGTAACATTCGTCAGTTCAGAATGGAAAACTCTTCATCAGAAGCCCTTGTTTCAGGTCTTTGTAATTAATATTTGTGGAAATTTCAATTTAAAGGCTGAAAATAGTCGCTGTTACTTCAGCTGTCAGTGCAATCATTGCCCTGTACTGGGATTGATAAGCGGAGGAAATGTGTTGTGAGGAAGGGCGGGATTTTGGGCAAAACAAAGGGCAGCGTGATGCTGCCCTGAATCAAGGCGGGCTGAGCTGGTCAGCCCTTTATGTTGGCCTTTTGGCCAGAGATTGTGACCTTATGAGCCTTTAATGCGCCTGTTTGTTACTGGGCTCCGGCTTCAGAGGATGGAGTGGCAGCGGATGGGGCCTGTGGAGCTGCTGGGGCCTGTTGAGCTGCTGGGGCCTGTTGAGCTGCTGGGGCAGCAGGGGCGGCTTCAGGAGCTACGGTTACACCTGCAGGCAGAGCATTCTTGTTGATACGGGTGTTACCTACAGCCTCTTCACTGGTAATAGGAGCAGGCATCTGATCTGGTGGGTTGCCCTTCATTGGGTCCCAGCCAAGAGTAATGAGGTAGACGCCAAAGCCAACAAGGAATGCAAAAGGAATGTGCCAGCCGTAACGCAGCCAGTTCATGAATGAGCGGGCCTTAGGGAAGACATTACATACGGCAACGCCGGCAGAGGAGCCAAACCACATCATGGAGCCGCCGAATCCTACAGCATAGGACAGCAGTGCCCAGTCGTAGCCGCCCTTGATAAGAGTAAGCTGGGTGAGTGGTATGTTGTTGAATACCGAGGATACGAAGCCGATGGCCATGGTGGACAGGATGGAAGCGTCAGGTACGGAGTCGATTGGCACGAGCTCGGCACAGAATACCAGAGCAATAAGGAATACTGTGGACTCAATGGCGGTCAGGCCTTCACGGAAGTTGATCTTCACAAAAGGAGTGCCAATCAGAATGGCGATCCAGATACCAAGGGCAGGGAACTCAAGGAAGTAGTTGAAGATAATGGCACCGGCCAGAATCAGACCAACCAGGGCAATACGACGGGTCTCGACACGTACGCCGCCCTGTGGAACAAAGACGTCCTGTGTATACAGATGCTGCTGACGGGCACCAAAGAATGCCAGTATTATGAAAGCGGAAATTGCAGGGATAAAGGCATGGGCCAGGACGAGTGGATCCTTACCGAAGATCCAGATCAGGGTAGTAGTAGTATCGCCCACTACCGATCCTGCACCACCTGCATTGGAGGCAGCACAGATAGCGGCGATATAACCGATGTGTACCTTTCCTTTGTAGAGAGTTGCGGCCATGGAGCAGCCGATAATTGCAGCAGCAATATTGTCAAGGAAGGTTGAGAGTATGAATACGAACAGTAACAGAACCATGGCACCGCCCATGCCCTTAGGCAGGTAACGTGGCAGCACGGCAGGGAACTTGGATTCCTCAAAGATGTTAGCCAGAATAGCAAAGCCAGGCAGCATCAGAGCGAGGTTGAGGTAGGTATTCCATGAGCCTTTTACCCATTCACCATCGGCGTTGGTATAACCAAAAAGCTTATGAATCACCGAGAAGTCAACAAGGAATTCATACTTGTAGAAACACAAAGCCAGCAAACCTATCAGGGCAACATGCATGGTCTTGTTGTAAAACACGGCTACACCAAGGAGGATGAGACCGAAGATGATCATCTCATAGCGGATGCCGTAAACAGTAGTAGTGGTGATAATGGCGGAGCTGTCGCCAGTTGCGGCCATGGCGGCGCTGCCGGCCATGCCGAGCAACATCGCCACCATGCTAAAAATTTTAAAGAGGGGCATATTTAATCTTCACAAAATGCTCTGCCCTGACATCAGGCTATACCACGGGATCAAAGGCCTCATGGTGGTATGTATAAGCCCGTACTGAAAAAGAGATCCGATCGAGGCTGTACTGGCAGTTATCAGATCAGGGATGTACTGGCAATTAACAGTATCCTGGATGGTACTTAAGGCAGAAAATCAATCTATTGCAGGGTAAAGAATCGTGGTGACCTGTACCCGTGGATTCTGATCAGAACCTGTTTTCAAATCAGGCTGAAGAGCCGGACTGCTTAATCAGATGCGCTTGTTGTCGTTCTGCTTCGGGGCAGGTGGAGCTGCATCGCCGTCCTTGATTTCAGTGCTGTCAGAGTGAATGTAGCCACCCATGGACTTCAGGGCATCAAGATTGATATCGGCATCTGGGGAAGGCCTGGACTTTGGCTTGCTGTGGTGATGGCTGTAGTCAACGCCATCTTTCTGGATACGAAGTACGAATTTAGGTGCATCGGAGTAGTCGATGTGCAGGCCAAGACGCTGAACCCAAACCCAGAAAGCGATTACGATGAAGTGAGCGTAAACAAGTCGCAGGGTCAGAAGACCATACTGGTCAAATATATTGAGAACTGCAACAGAAACTACCGGACCAACTGCCCAGGCAGCCAGTGACATGGCTGAACTGCCGCCCTGGGAGGCAGCCTTTACCTGAACGTTGAAATTGGCGGTGAAGTACCAGCTCATACCAACACCGCTGATGAGCAGGCCAACGATAAGCATTGCCTGATTCATGGCCAGAGACATGAACAGAAGGCCAATCATCATGATCAGTACATCCTGCTCAAATACAGCCTTTACGCCTACCCTTGGAATAAGCGGACGTAAAATCAGCATTCCGGCAATAATACCGGCGATAAAGGTAGCACTGACTACAATTGAAGCAATTGTGTACTCTCTGTCAAAGAAGGTTGCCCACAGAGAAAGGCTTGCGAAAATTGCAACCACTACGCCGGCACATAAATAGCCTGTAGCTATAAAGATGCCCTTACGGGTTAAATTATCGTTGGTTGACATAACTTCACCACTTGAGCTTTTGCCCTCAGTCGCTCCGGCTCTGACCTGTTCCTCAGGTCACCGGGCATACCCGGCCCCGTGCCAGTTTCCTGCGAAAGTGCATCCGATACGGAATTTTGTGCTTCCTGACATTCTGATTTACATTCTGTTTTACAAAGTGTTTTTCAGCATGTCTCGCTTTGACGTCAGAGCTTCCCGTTTCATTCAGGCCTTGTCTTTTCAGCTCTATGAGCTGATCCTGCTGAAATTACATATGCATCATTAAGCATATGACAGGTCGTCTGTAGACCGCCTGTGTAGCAGAGCCTGTTCATGCTCTGCATATTGCTGAATGATAACAACTGTTCTCTTTCGCACACTGAAATGATCTTTGCGCGATCGGTCCATGTGAGGAATACCCGGGCAAGACCATGGTTTACTCCAGTCTTAGCATGCAGATACTCCCCCTGATATTGGGAAAGGACAGAAGGACACAGGACATCCAGATGTGGATGAAAGAAAGCAGGGACGGGACCTCAAAGGCAGCACAGTCTGTTTTTCAACAGACCTGAAAAGATATGTACCATACTGGGAACAGATGGCTAAGTGGCTAACCGCAGCGGACAGAGTTGACTGTCACGGGCGCACAGCAGCAATAGCTGTCGCGCAGAGATGATTTTGCAGCTGATGTGAGCAGCTGACCATCAATACACAATAACTAATTACCGCCTGTCTGCAGTCGTCATTCCCGGAAGCAAAGCAGGCTTTACCTGTACGGGTAACTGCCTGTGGCAAGCTTCCATGCAGGGCCCCCATTATGCTGAAGTGGAATTACCTTATGCGCAGTAACAGCTCTGTATCGTTTAAACAGCAGTTGCTTCCTGGCACACAACCGTAGTTCACAGTTCTGAAGATTGGCAGGCAGGGCAGCGCAGACTTGTAGACAAGAAAGGGCACTGTGAGCCTGTTGCAATCATACAGCGGTACACTCTCCCGCAGGCGGTAAGGACTGATCCTCATATAAGCAGAAACTGCTGCGGGCAAAAGCATTTCATATTAATTAAGGTATATCCGCCAAAAGTTACTCTGACGCTCACCAGCAGAGGTGATCTGTCGGACAAGCTGCCACTGCAGCCGTTTTCACATGATGTCACGTACGGTGCTAACTCAGCATCAGAGATTTATTGACTCCCAGTCATCATAACGCAAGTTTGAGAGCACAGATACAGATGGTCATAAGAAAAACGGGCGCTGCAATCATCAAAATTGCCACATTACAAATATCATTATTTGTGATCTGGCTCTCTTTACATCTCTTTGAGTGATTTTTTTCTGTGCCATTTTTATTTACAGCCCCAGGCATACCCGGATAAAAGATCAGGACAGGATCCGTAGTTTAACTTGGATCCAAGCATGTCATAATCAATGGCACAAAACGGCATCCCTATCTGCAGGATCAGACGAAAAGTACCAGTAAATTTCTGGAAAGGCCCCTCAGCAGGTTTCCAAACAGCAAAAATAAATCACTTTAATAAAAAGCGGGCTTTTTCGGATAGCGTTTACGGCACCTAAATATAGCAACATGCATGAAATTGGTGCACAATAAGGCTATTTATCACAAAATACGCATGAAATTTCCATAGATATGAAAAGGCACTGTTTCGGCACTAATGACCATAATTTTGTCACGCAACTTTAAGCAGGGGCAGAGCAAAAAAACTTATAGCTTTGCAGGCAGGCTTTGAAAAGCAATGAGCTCTTTTCCGTCCCAACGGTATGGGACTGCAACTATGGTTTAAGGTTATAAGAGAGCTGCGCAGGCATGCTGACTGTTCATAGGAAATCGCAAAATGATCTGTTCATGACACAAAGTGCACATAAAGCACACTAATACATGGACCGGATGAAGCTGTAGTGAATTTTGAGAACCGAGGGGCCGGTATGGAAACTGAACAGGCTGCCTGCCTGCAGGCAGGTAGGGCATCATGGATATAAAGAGGGAGGGTTGGACCCCTGTCAGGATGCGATATGGTTAAAAAGCAATAATATGCTAAAATGCCCGTCCTGGTATGAGAGCTTATTGCTCTTTAGTCCAGTCCAGTCCGGCCCCTCCGGCCCTGCAGTGCAGCAACACATTGCAGGTAAAAACAAAGGGCTGCTTATCATGAGGTAAGCCCGTTTTTTCTGTTTGTTCGACTTTTGCCTGTAGTCGTTTTAATTTATGAAGATCATGAGTACGTGACTGACGCCGTATAAAGGATTGCAGGAGTGCAGGCATGCTGTTTTAAGATGCCTTTCTTGAGGTCACGAGGCCCTGGACTTTCAGGCAATTGGATTTTTGACTGGCAGTAAGTGCCATCTGAATTAGGAGTAGATGAAGGTGAAACTCGCTGAAGCACTTCAGGAAAGAGCTGATCTGCAGCGCCAGATTAACCAGCTGCGTTCCAGAGCCATGAGCGCTGCTCTGATGCAGGAAGGCTCAGAGCCTCTTGAGAACCCGGAGTCACTTTTTACCGAGCTTGAGTCACTGTACCAGCGTCTTGAGCATCTTATCTATTCAATCAATATGACCAACAGCCGCAGCATGCTTGAGGGCAAGCCTGTGACCTGGTACCTGTCCCGTCGTGACATTCTTAACCTTAAGATCAGAAACTGCAGGGACATTCTTGATGTGGCACGAACCAGTAATATGCGTGCCCGAGGCGGTGAAATTAAGATTCTGCCTGCTGTTGATATCAAGGCCCATCAGCAGAAGCTGGACATTCTTTGCTCCGAGCTTCGCAAGGTGGACAACAGCATTCAGCAGTTTAACTGGAGTGCTGATCTGATTGAGGAGTAGGCCTCCTGACTTCATACAGACCAGTCAGAGCATGGTGTGCCAGAAGCCGCAAGGCGGCAGGCCTTAGTCTTTGACATTGCGCAGCATATCGGTTTTCAGTCGGTAGTCTGCTGTTTTGGGCGAATACCAGCGAGTCGACATTGTATTGTCGAAAAGGAACCTGTCACGTTTAAGCTCCAGGAGCGGAGTATTTGTTATTTATCATTCACGCTCAGCATAACTTACAGGTGCACAATTCACGTTGTATTGTTACTACCATGGTATTGACGAAGCAGCCGATGAGGGTGGGACGTGGGACCTGACCCGATTTCTGCATATCTGCAACCCGGCCACAGACGCAGGATTGCCAGGCATCAAGTCTGTCAGGCCACATGGCTAAACCCGTTTTAGCAGCACATCTGCCCTTACACCACCGGTCCATGGGGCTTTTATTTGTATTTCCCCGGCCAGCCCTCTTGTTCACGAGGAGCCATGGCCTCGCTTTCCCAGCCCCATTCATCCCCGGAATCCAGTCTTCCTTTGAATTCCGTCCTTTCATAACCCCTTTCGTCCTCATAACCCCTTTGCCAGGTAAGCCTGATCTGACCCTCCTTTATTAGTGTTTCTCTGCTGCGCCATAGCTTGTCCGGCGTCAGGCCCCCGTGCTTATTGCCTGAAATTGCAGCCTCACATCTTCCTTGATCTCCTGACTTTTCTGCTCTCTCATGGGCCTTATGGTCAGTCCCGCAAATCTGCTGATAATGCAGCAGCATTACAGATGTAGAGGGCTTTGCCAGTATAGCCGTCAACACTTATCCGTATCCATTACGAAATCAGATACTGCATTGTGCTCATAATCACTGCCTCGCATGGCTGGGCCAGGGGCAGCAAGACCAGGGGCAGCAAGACCAGGGGCAGCAAGGCCATGGGCAGGTCAGGGCACATCTTTACTCTTCCCCTTTAAATTCATCTGGATCTGCATCTCCATGTGTACTGCACCTGAACCTGACCTGTAGCGGCACTTTCAGCTTCCGCATCAAGGTAGTCGTGACATTCGCATGTATATGACAGCTGCAAGGCTGGCTGCTTGTTGGCCTTGCAGTGTGGCTGGTATTGCACTGTGCGGGACAGGGCGGCTGAGTTCGTGGCAGTGATGACAGTCATGACAAGGGCTGTCGTAGCTGTGGCCATAGCTAAGGTCTTAGTCGTGACGGTGCTTCGGGATGTTATTGTTTGTGCTTTTGACTGTGTTCATGAGCTTTTATGGGGGCGGGCCTGCTGGGACGGGCCAGGATAATTACTGGTGCACATCTGATACTGTATGTATTTTTCTTTGTCTGGTTTTGACCGTATAACAGGTAAAATAATGCCGTTCTTTTGTCTCTAATCTGTTCAGCTTATGTCTGGCCTTGCTTCATGCATGACCGGTTACCGTCCCTGTTGCATTCATCCTGGCTGGACAGGTCCGTTTGCAGGGCTGGGCTATGGGGACAGCGTAATTGCATCTTTGCAGATATATTACCGATGCAAATACGCATCCCCATATATGTCACACAAGCACCTGGTAAGCTCCTTTATCCCGTCGACTCAAGTTATGTTGTCTGTATAAGGAGCTGGATTGAGCTAATGCTGATGGAAAGGGAGAAGACAGCCTTTTAAAGGGGCTGGATGTTTTGCGGCGACTGTGTTTTCACGGGGAAAAGTGTGAGGAATGCCGCAAAAAAAGGCGTAAAGCGCCTTTTACCGGTCAGGCAGTTTTGTAGATATGGCCATATGCTATAATTGCTGGACTGAAGATTATTGTGCCTCCCTGCGCCCGCATTACGGATCCAGGCGCAGCGCGCCCCGGAGAGCATTTGGATAAAGGGAAAAATCCCTTTTCCTGATACCATTACAGGGTATTGCCTCCGCAGGTACTGTCTGAGGCTTTGGTTTAGTTTGGTAAGGCTACTTTGCTAAACCTAAGCCTTAGTGGTGCATCAGAGCTGACAGGATGTCCTGGGCACGTTTAGACCATAGGAAGTTCATTTTGAAAAACCGTAGCATTATTCGCAGCGAGATTAACAACTACTATCGCGCCAAAGTGATCAGCTGGCTGGCCAGTCATGTAAATGACAAGCGTGATGTACCTGAGGATTTTCCTACCCACCTTTATCTTGGTGCTCCAACCAGAGACGAGGATGTAGCTGAGAATCAGACTGCATTTATCAATTTCTGCAAGGAATGGAGTGCTCCTCTTCCTGCTGGTCATGTAGAGTTTGTAGATCGTACTTTTGACGATATTGGCGCCGTTAAGGTTCCGGTACATCTGGTATTTGAGACTCCTGAAGAGCTGGCCACCTGGGCCGGTCACCTGGTTGAGTATCAGTCTGCTATCCGCTGCCTGAGCCTCATCCTTCAGGAAATTCCAGAGCTTACCGACTCTGCCCTCAACGTTATCAATGGTCTGTCCAATCTTGACTGGATCGACTTTGAGCGTGTGGTTGCTGTTTCCAAGTGGCTCTGTGAAAACCGCGACTCCAACTTCCTTACCCGTCAGATTCCTATCCGTGGTATCGATACCACCTGGTTTGAGAAGTACACTCCACTGCTTCTGGACTTCCTGCGCGACTACCTCGAGCTCAACCCATACCGCAAGGACATTCTCCAGCTCGGTATCATTCCGCCACCATCTCTGGTACGTATTGTCCTCTTTGATGATGACCTGCGTGCCCGTGTTGGCGGCATGAAGCTCTTTGCCTGCGCTATTGACGAAATGGCCTCACTGCAGCTGCGTCCTGACCGTATTGTCTTTATGGACAATATCTCTACCGCTGTGGCTTTGCCTCCAATCAAAGGCACCATGGCTATCATGACCCCGCTTTCACATATTCGTGAGGTCTGTGAGGTTGACTGGGTTGCCAACAGCCAGTGTCAGTATCTGGGCTCCATTGATCTGAAGTCCTTTGCCATTCTGCACAACCTGCGTCTGTATCTGCCAAATATCGAGAGCCTCTTAATGGATGAGCAGACTCTGCTGTCCAACCAGGATCTCTGGACTGCCAACGATGCCCAGACCTATGACTGCGCACCTGTTGCCTTAAATCAGGCAGAAACCCACCTCTACCGCTGCCTGCTTGACGGTTTCTACGGCACCAATATCCGTCTTGATATCGAGCGTCTGCCACTGGCTCTGGTCGCCACTGCTCTGGGCTCTGAAGATGAGTCTCTGGCTCACGATATCAAGGTAAATGGTATTGATGGCGTTCGTCCAAATACCCTCAAGGGCAATGACCCTTACCCTGATCTCGAACAGCGCCGCAAGCTGGCCAATGTCGCTCTGCAAAAGCAGAAAGACAAGGAAGAGGAAGCTGAGCAGGCTGCCAGCAGAGAGCGCAGAGCCTGATATAACTTACAGGCCCGGTCGCTCCGGCAATACGGCTACAAAGACCGTTCACACATCAAGTGATATGCTCACCTGCAGCACTATTGTCCAGGTGGGTTGATGTTTCCGTCAGGTTTGACCTGACCTGGTGATAACAGCACAGTCACTTCACGGGACTTTCAGCCGTATGGATATGACAGGGCTGCAATTACTGCCCCTGTCCCTGCGGCACCCATATTCCGCAGGCCTGTTTCGCTAAAGGGCGGAGCTGCCAGCGAGGCATCTGCGCCGGGTCCTGACCCCAGTCAGGAATGACTAACCCTGCCTGGCGCAGGGTTTCATTTTTCAGCAAAAGATTAATCGCACCGTACAAGGTAATAACATGCCAAAAAGCTCATCGGCATCCCACGAGGACAACAGAAGCAACAAGAGAAAAAAGCATGCTGCCTCTGATGCGGCCTCATCCCGGTCAGGTTCAGGCTCTCAGTCTGGCAACCAGGGAAAGGTCACTGCCGCAGCCTCAACAGACTCACAGTCCTGGCAGCAGGATCTGGGATCTGCTGTAAGCTATCAGGATTCAGCTTATGGCTCCAGCCTGTCGGGCTTTGAGGCCATGATTGATGACGGTCAGTCTTTCGGTGGCATGCCAGACAGTGGTTTTGACGATCTCTCAATAACAGAGACCGCTGCTGTTGAGGACTTTGCCTATGGAGCAGACGGCCCGGCCGCAGCCGAGACTGTCAACGCCCTTGCTCAGATTCTTCGTGAGCAGCAGGCCCGTGAAGCCGCTGCCGCAGCTCAGGCCGGTCAGGGCATTGCCGCCATGCCTACCTATGGCTCTCAGGCTCCATCAGAAAACGCCGGATCAGCAGGCGCTGCGCAGTCTGCATCCCCATCAGCCTCAGAAGGTTCTGCCTCCCGTTCGGGCAAGAAGTCACACGACAAATCATCAGATCGTGACAGCGGTCGCAGCAGCGATCGCTCTGGACAGCGCGCCAGTGATCGCAATGACCGCGCAGGTGAGCGCACCACTGAGCACAATAACGACCGCGCTGGTGACCGTTCCGGCGAGCGCAATGACGGCCGTGACGCCCACAGCAGCCAGAACACTGCTGACAATAAGGGCAGTAAGAGGGCCCAGAACAAGGAGTCTTACTCAGATAAGGCTGCATCACAGAACGGCAGCCCCTCTGAAGTAAAGGGCTCGTCAGTGCTGTCATCCGGTACAGCAGTGGCTTACGGATCAGCTGCCCATGAGATCAATCCTCTTGCAGGTATCAGCTCTGATGATGGCAGCTCCCTGCAGACCCTCAATGCCGCACATTACAGTGGAGATGCCCCATCACTAAGTGCTGGAGGCTATGACTACAGTTCTGTAACACAGCATATTCCTGGCGGTTCAGTAAGTGCTGTTGCTGACAAGTCTATAAGCCCGGTACGTGGCTCATCTATTGATGATAACGCTGCCTATGCACCTTCAGATGCTTCTGAGTCCTTTGGCTATCCTGACAGTAATCTGAACGCAGACAGGACAAGTCTGGTATCAGGTGCTGCTTCAGGCAAGGTTTCTACAGACGATTTCACCTCTCAGGTACATGGTACCGAGGTTGCTCATCAGGAGCTTAATATTCCTGAGAGCTATCAGGCAGAGCTGTCTCCGGCTTCCTGGATTCCAACTGCCAACGAACCTCGTTCTCTTAAGCACAATACCGGTCTTACCCAGCGCAGCTATGAAAATTTCAGAGCTCCGGTAATGCGTGTTCCTGCTTATGGTTTCTCAGGTCTTGAGTACACCGAAATGGCACGTTCATTCCGCCGTGTAGCCAACAGCGCTCATGATCTGGCCTATGACCGTCACCAGACTGGTGAGCAGGGTAACCGCATGTATATCCCTGTTCCAAGACTGTTCACTCTGCCACGTGCCGCCAACGCGCAGCCGGTCAGCAATGCACAGTCACGTCGTCGCACCACCTCCAGCAGCCGCTTTGGCATTGCCCCTGGTCCAGTGCTGTCGCGTCGTAATCCAGGCAAGTACGAAGTATTTAATTCATTATATGCCAGGGGCGAAAATGCCAGAGTACGTAATCACTTCACTCAGGCAAATAACAGCCCTGTGCGCTCGGCTTTTGGCAAGGGCCCTTCCTATGCCCAGTGCCTGCCAGCTCCGCACATTGGCACTCCACCAGCCATGACCAAGTTACAGATCACCCCTGACACATCCTACCAGTCCAACAGCGTTGATAAAGGACTGCACGGTGCCCGTATCACCCGACACCAGCTTTCCGGTTCCACCACCATGGGTATTGCAGCTCATATTGCACGTTCCATGGCAGCAGCCGGTCTTGGTGCCGACGGAAGCACTCTGCGTTCTTCAGGCCTGATGGCTCAGGTTGTACGCAGTGGCGAAGAGGTCAAAAGCAATCAGACCACACTTGAGGTCAGCCCATCAACACGTATTACTTTCCGTGTTCCTCAGGAGCAGCTTCCAGCCCCTGAGCCTGTTGAACCTCAGGCTCTGCCATCAACTCTTGAAGGCAGTATTCCTGAAGAGCAGGCCCCAGGTCTGATCTGCAGTAACCGTATGGCTGAAGATGATGAGCAGGCTGCTGTAATGGAGCAGGAGCGCAAGGCTAATGTTGCCATGCGTGCCGAGCTCAGGGATAAGGGCCAGGCTCTCAAGCAGGAGATTCTTTCCCAGGGTAATACCCTGATTATGGGAAGCATTTCCATGGCACCGGAGGCTCAGGATGCACAGGGTCCTGTCATTCGTGTTGTCCGTAATGAGCGTAATACCTTTGTGCCCAGTGCCGAAGCCCGCTCTTTAATGAGCCGTCGTCTTACCCCTGAGATGCGCTCTCTCATGCGTCAGCAGCAGGTTACCCTGCCACCTGACTATTTCTTCGAGAGCCTGAACATCGAGGACAGGGAAAAGGATGACAAGCTCATCAATGCTACCCTGCTGGGCAATGCCAGTACCCGTATTGTTACCACCTCCTCACGCCTGCAGCGTGCCTGGAGCGGTAACAGTACTCTGGCCGCACCTCAGGCTCAGGAAGTTCCAGCTCTGCCGGCTGCGCCTTCAACCATGGCCGCATCCGAGCTTACCGGCTCTGCCCTGACCGGCGCATCTGCCAGTGTTCTTGAGGTCGAAGCCGTGCCTGTAGAGGCTGTACCAGTAGAGCCTGAAGCTGCAAATGCCTCCGCAGCTGCTCCGGCAGCCGCTGCCTCCTCAAAGTCAGCTGCAAAAGCCAGATCTGCAGTTGACGCTGAGCCAGCTGCAGAGCAACCTGCCAAGGCTGCACCGGCACGTCGTGCCCGCCGCACTACCAAACGCAAATAATAAAAATGCCCGGTTTATCCGGGCTTTTTTATCTCTGAAACAGCCATAGCCATTCTGAAAACATCAGGCGCTGAAGCTGACCATGGCAGCCGCAGCGTCAATAGCCGCCTGGCCAGGCTCATCAGTGCAATACTGTGCCCAACTGACGCAGCGCTGCACAACTCTGCCCGCTCCCGCCAATAAGCATCAGCAGACTACAGTCAGACCCCGACTGCAGCAAACGGCCTGACTGCAGCCAGGACCATGACCCTATCCAGGGACCTGACTGCAGCCAGGACCATGACCCTATCCAGGGACCTGACTGCAGCCAGGACCATGACCCTATCCAGGGGCCTGACTGCAGACAGGAACACACACCCATCAACTCAGGAGCATGGCCAGGTTCAGGTCCAGCCTCTGGCAGGTGAACAGGGCCAGGATCAGGCTGCTCAGAGTGCAGCCCAGCAGGCACTTAGCAATGCAGCCCACAATGCTGCAGACATGGCCTCCCGGGACGCAGCCTCCAGCATGAGCGTCGTTAATAATCTGGAGAACAATGTTGCCATGGGCAGCAAGGCCTCACAGCAGGATGTAGAAGCTGCATTAAATCAGGGTAAGAATGAGTCTGACAAAAGCGGCAGAAAATTTCACTAAGCTGTATACTATGCCCAGACGTATCAGTAATGCTGCATCTGAATGCCGCATACCCATACAGAAAGCCCGGACCTGTGTCCGGGTTTTTTGTGCCTGAACAATATGGCTTGCGGCATCTTAGCGGCTGTTTCACAAGCTCAGAGGAGGGCTTACCGAGCCAGGTGCGAAGAGCTGTTGTCAGCTCAGTCATGCTGAGTTTGACCATGCTGTTGCAGCCTCGGGCAGATGCCGGGCTATTGCCTGTTCATGCTTATGTCTGCATACTTTGTTACGTGGCTTATTCACCTTGCATGCCGGCAAAGCCCCTTGCACCATGGCCTGTGTGCATATGCACTGTTAACAGCATGGGCTGAATATTGCCTGTTAAATGAAGGTATTGAGCCGGACCTGGCTTCTGTCTTCGACCTTGCTCATGTCATAGCACCTGTTGGGCAGTCTTGCCATGGATGAATTACTGTCAGGCTGTGCAGTGCAGAGCTTTATATGCTGTAGCTGTGGCCGTAGCTCTGGCCCCGGGCCAGGGCTTGAGCATGGACATGGTCCCAGGCTTGAGCCTGAGCCCTGAGCCCAGGGCTATGGGCATGATACTGAGCCCTGGCCTGGCCTGGTCAGGGCCATTGCCAGCTTGTGGTTTAGATCCGGGCTTTGGATGGGGCGGTGGCAGTTTTGCCAGAGTTTTATCAGGAGGCGTTATGCCAATAGCAAATGCGTGCATCAGATGCATCTTTAAGACCTTTATTTTTACGGGTCGTGCATCCAGAGCTGAGTTCTGGTCGTATTTTTTTCTGGCACTTGCTCTTGAGGTGATGTCCTCCTGGCACATTATTGAAACCTATGACAGTGTCGAACTCATACTGATTATGATGGCGGTATTAATGCTGCCCTTTCCTGCTGTTACCGTAAGAAGACTTCATGATCTTGGATTTGGTGCCGGCGGCTTTCTGATACCTCTGGCCTTATTCATTACAGCGCTGGTTACAGCATTCCAGATCGACTCTAATCTGGGGCTGTTTATAGCAATTGGAGCAGTTCTCCTCTGGCTCGTATACCTGTTTGGCCTGATGCTGGTACTTCTCGGGCAGGGAGAAAGCGGTCCAAACAGATATGGACCTGATCCCCTGGGACGCATGTCTGCAAGTGCAAACGGGTACGGAAATAGCGGTATTAATGCAGCAGTCTGCAGCACAGGCCAGCAGCCGGGTTCTGCCATTATCAATCAGGGAGCCATCCCATGCCCTCCTGTAGACAGTGTCCAGTCAAACCCTGACGAATATGATAATTGGCATGACAATGAGCATTTGCGGCCAGAAGGCACATCTGAGCTCTTTAACAGCAATGCCCCATGGCCGCCTGCACCTGGACTTGGTTATTATGGCTACGATCCGGCAATGATGCAGCCTGGTCCTGCAGGCCATAGCAGCCGTGCTGACGTTCATAGCCACGCTGGCTCTGCTGACCATCCTGGCCATGCTTTCCCAGGTTTTGAGTACATTGCGCCGTCAGGCGCGTCTGAGTATACAGGCGCTACCCAGTCGGCCCCATCAACAACTGCAGCACCGGGCAAGAGCACTTGTGCAGCGTCACTCCCAGGAAGTGCCAGTGTTTTGAATACTTCCGACAGCATTGATGGCGAAAACCATGTTGCATACTGGCCTTATCATGAATTTATGTACATGTCTCCAGAGCAGTACTGGCAGATGATGGCCTGGTATTACCCTTACTTCTTTGCCCCTGATGCTGCAGCCTCAAATGCAGAATCTCAGGACAGCTCTTCACCTTATATATCTGACTGCGAAGGATCTGTCCAGAATGACATTGCTTTGAATGAAATTGTTCCTGCTTACATTGTCCCGAATGGCAGCTTCACTGATGGCGGCCCGCTTCAGGCTGCACACAATCCTGAAGTTGAAGCTCCATCGTCTGATAAATATAATGCTCCATCGCCAGATGACTATAATGCTGCAGCTGCAGCCTGTGCAGCAGACAGGCCGACTGTTGCAGCCACAGCCGCAGCTGCAGATGGGGCAGCGGCTATGGATATGAGCCTTTACTCCATGACCCCGGAGCAGTGGGCCTGGTGGCAGTACTGGGCAATGCTCTGGCAGCAGAATATAGCCATGCAGTGCGGCTTGCTGTCTGAAGAGCCTTCTCGAGGACTGGCTGTCGGCCTGACCGACGGGCAGACTGAGGGCCAGACTGAGGGAATGTCTGGCATGCAATCTGAGGGAGTTTTCGGGCAAAACCAGAGCCCATACTGGCCATACTTCATGTCACACTGGTGCGAGCCTTTTTGCCAGCACTATGACATTGCCTCATCTGAATGCGGCGCAACAGCCTCTGATTCAGGCAGCCTGACTGCTGATGATCCGGAGATTACCTGCTTTGCCAGTGAGGCCAGCCATGAGCAGAAAGCTGATCCGCAAAGTGTCCAGATCTTCTGGTACCCGTGGTGGCTTTATCAACCAGCAATGCAGCTACAGCCGGAGGTACAGGCCAGCTCTGAGATCGCGTCAGCCCCTGCCGTTGCATGGACAGCAGGGGCAGCAGTTTCGGCAGCTGCTGCAACTGCCGGAGCAACTGATGCCCCTGCATCATCAGCTGCGGCGCCAGCAGCCACAACTGTGGCTGCGCCAGTGCCGGCTGCAGCGACTGCAGCAGCCAGAGGTGAGGGCAGTGCTGACAATGGCGTCAGTGGCGGCCTGTCGGCAATGACGCTGCCGGCCAGCATGGTGGCTGCTGTGATGATTGACGGGCAACAGGCTCTTTGCGGTGATGGGCGTAATTTGCTGAGCACCGGTCATACTGTAGCCTGGCAGGAGCAACCACCTGCAATCACTGATCTGGCTTGCAGTGACGGGCCGACAGTAGATCGCGTTCCGGGATATCAATAGGTGTATAGAAATGTATAAGTGTGGTACCTGCTGCGCAACCATGCTGGGGCGATAAAGACCTGCAGCCATGGATGGAAGTATATTGATCCGCCATGTGATATCGGCTGTTATTCAGTGATTGCTTTTGCTGTACACTGCAGAGGATAGCCAGTTGCACGCCCCTTCATGATGGCAGGCATATTGTGCGATTGATTTGATAGTAATTAGGAGAACACCATGGTGACCTTCAAGGAGGCGGCACTGCTGGGACTTAGGTACAGAGTGCTTGATTTCAAAGGACGTTCGTCGCGATCGGAGTACTGGTTCTTAATGCTCATTGGCCTGATTGCCAATGCTGTGCTGACGATAGTAGAAATTGTACCCCTGCTGGGACCTCTGATAAGCATTGTCTGCCAGCTGTATCTGTCAGTTGCCACCATTTCTGTATCAGTTCGACGACTGCACGATACCAACCGCAGAGGATGGTGGGTACTTCTACCTTATGCTGTTGCCTTCATTGGAGTTTTTGTCTGCGTGTTTTTCCTTGAGTTAATCACGGACGACTCTTTCAGAGCACCTGAGGACAATCCCGAGTTTATGACAGCTTTGATTGGCCTGGTGATTGTTATGATCGCCAGCTTTATCTATCTGATTGTCCTTTGTGCTCTCAAAGGTAATGACGGAGATAACAGATTTGGTCCTGATCCGCTCCGAATGACCTTTGATCAGCTGTGCGCCGTCAGCTCCAGCAAGTATGCCGGTGGTCAGTTTGGTCAGCAGGGTCCATATAATGGCCAGCAGTGGCAGGGACCTTTTGATGGTCAGCAAGGCCCACAGGGTCCGTTTGGCGGTCAGCCATGGCAAAATGGTCCTCAGGGCCCATACGGTGGTCCGCAGGGCCAGCAGGGCCAGTACGGCGGCCAGCCATGGCACAATGGCCCACAGGGCCCATACGGTGGTCCGCAGGGGCAGCAGGACCAGTATGGCGGCCAGCCATGGCACAATGGCCCACAGGGCCCATACGGTGGTCCGCAGGGCCAGTACGGCGGCCAGCCATGGCACAATGGCCCACAGGGCCCATATGGTGGTCCGCAGGGCCCATATGGCGGACAGCCATGGCAACATGGACCTCAGGGGCCGTTCGACGGCCAGCAAGGCCCTCAGGGGCCATATGATGGCCAGCCATGGCAACATGGACCTCAGGGGCCGTTCGACGGTCATCCAGGCCCAACTCAAGGCCAGGGTAATCAGGGCTATTTTGATGGCAATGACTGGCAGGCGCCGCAGGGACAAAACAATGCCCCGGCTGCCGACAGTCATGCAGATGATGCCGACTTTAACCGCTATAACGACAACTCACGCAATGACAGACCATAAACAGCCTTACTGAGCATGTGCTCAGTATTGGCGTAAGGTCATCATGGCGCCATAAAGAAAAGCTCAGGTCGAAAGATCTGAGCTTTTTTGCTTAAAGAGCCTCTCTTATGTGTCTGACAGACCAGGAACCAGTACCATGCCTGCAAAGATGCAACGCTGCAATCATGCAGACCTGAAAACGCAGACATGCATGTCATCAGGCTCGGTATGTATGACATCAGAAGCTTGTCATCATGGCCTCATGCAGGTACAGCATAATGCGTGGATGGAAGGTTATGCAGGTACGGCATCATACAGGTACGACTTTGTCGCAGCGGAGGCCGGTACTGAATTCAGGGGTAAACTGAGGCGGCATTGACGGTCAGACACGAAATCCGCTGATGGTAATACCCAGCGTGGCCATAATGAGCTTGAGGTCAAACACGCAGGTGTCACTGTAAAAGTCCAGCTGATGCTCTATATCCTCACGCTGACAGCCAGCAAGAGAGGCCACTTTATTGAAGTTCAGACCATGACGGCACATGTGATTGGCAATTATGAATTTAACCGCAGTCTGTCCGGGCAGCTCAAACTGCACATCGAGGCTATGCCTTTTGCCTCCTCCTTGCTTTTTCTTCTTTACATAGCGTGGCTCGGCCAGTTCAGTTGACAGGATATCGCTGCTTTTAAAGGTGGAAAGCTGAGTCAGAGCATCAGGCTGTGAAATTGAGCTGTCTGAACTGCCGCGTACAGAGGCACGATCATGACTGGCATCAGCTGGCGTCATGTCGCCATACTGCGCTTGCCCGCAAACGGCGTCACAATGGCCTGATAAGCCTGGCATTATGGCTCCCGATGATGGAGCAGAATTCGTATTTGTGGTGAACAGTGGGAATGACTGGTTATCGTGCTGCCCGATGATTGCAGAATCACAAGATGAGCAGGCATGGTGTGCAGCTGGCTGCAAAGAGGTGCCACAGCTTGCAGCAGCTGGTTGTAGTGGCGTGCCACTGCTTGCAGCAGCTGGCTGTAATGGCGTGCCACTGCTTGCAGCAGCTGGCGGTATGGAGGCGCCACAGTTTGCAGCAGCTGGCTGTGAGGAAGGGTAATTGGTTAAAAGGCTTGATGATCCTGATGGGTTTTCAGGGGCTTGAACATTGACATTAATGCTATGCGTACTGTTATCTGGCATTGAGCTGGCCGCAATTGCATTAACAGAGCCCAGGGCATGTTCAGCGGCACTGTCACAGTCTGTAAGTCTGGTCAGTCTGCTCTGATCGGTATGCACAGAACCAGCTGAGCCGCGACTGATGGTTTCTGTTCGGGCACCACGGGATCTTATGATTCTGGGCAGGTCCTGCTGTACAGACTTTAGAAGGTCATCATTGTCAGGATCATCAGGGCTTCCAGTGCACAGATAATTTGCAGGAGCCGGGCATCCTGAGGGTATGAGCTCGTCATAGGACATGGCATGGGCCATGTCCACTACGGCACTGCGGGCCATTTTGACAGTGTTTTCGAAATTGACACCGTAAGTAACTATGTCCAGGTCCTGTGCATGTATGACTGCACGGTAACCGGCATTACTGCCCTGAACTTCACATGGTTCAAAGGTCGCACAGTAGACCTGATAATCCTTCAGTTGCATTCGTTTAACCAGGCTGTACCCAAAGGTAAGGGCCAGCCCGTTCTCCCGATGCCGCCGCAGCGGCAAATTAAAATACTGTTACCAGCAGACAGCTCACACCGCAGCAGCCAGAATGCATACGCAGAACATACCGCAAAGTATGGTCACGCTGCTGATACTGTCAGTGCAGCTGAATCTGCATCTCTATCAGAAAGCATGGCTCCGTGATAATCACCATATTGTGCAGTAAATGTGACTGAGCCACGGCCGTCTCCTGGGCGGTAAGCTCCGGTTATAAAATGCTGTTGCAGGCCTTTTCCTTACAGATCGGGCCTGATGTGAATCTTTTGTCGGTAAGTTATGCAGGAAAGTACAAACCTGCAGGCATGGCGCACCGGTTAAGGCTCCAGTGCCTGTCCATCTTTTCAGCCTATCATAAGTATTACGCCTGAGTTCCATGGTAATACAAGCTGTCGAAATAACATTAGAGCACTTTGGGATCTGCATCACATACAGGACATTAGATATCAGCATGCCCTGCGATCAAACGCCACTGCTGTCCCCGCAAAATGTCACAGCCCCACAGGCCTAAGCCCTCGCGTCAAAATCTCATAGCCTCACAGGGCACACCCTTCGCCTCAGAATCTCACAGCTTCAAAGGGCACACCCTTCGCCTCAGAATCTCACAATCTCACAGGGCACACCCTTCGCCTCAAAATCTCACAGCCTCACAGGGCTCAGCCTTTGTCGCAGAATCTAATAGATTCACAGTTCTCGCGCTTCACCTGAAACTCTCGTAGCCATTCTGATGCCAGAGAGACATGCCCTCAGTCAGTCATTGTCCTCATGTCCACAATTGCAGTATGCCAACAGTAAAGCTGCTGTGGTACTGATAAATACAAAATATTTTGTAAAGCATATCGTATAAACAGCAAAGCCTGCACAGAGGCAGGCTTTCAATGGTATTTATCTGCTCCAGTACCGGAGTCGACACTGGCACAGAGCCTGATGCTGTCCTGCACGGCCGGGCAGGCACACAGCGGGGCTGTGCAGGGCTGGCCATGTAAGGCCGGGCCGGGCTGTCAGGGCAGAGGCATGATGTGTTATCAGGCCATATGAAGTATCAGGTCTGATGGGAGATCAGGTCTGCTGGTGAATTACGCAGGCTACCTGGCAGTCAGGACAGATTTCGATGTAGCCGTAACCCTCGGCAAATTCCTCTACGGTATCCCATTGAATCTGGGCTAAATATTTCATTGGTTTGCCGCACTTTGGACAGGTTTTGATATCAACATCCTGAACCCAGAAAGCATAGCCGCCAATGGAGCTGCCCATATCCCAGTCAGCATGCCAGCGCAGAGAGGCAGACTCAGGACCGAGCACCCAGGTGTTGGCTGCCATCTTCTGGTAATCATCCTCACTTATTGTGCATTCACAGTTAGGATCCTGCTCATATTCAGTAAGAGGCCAGCTGTTGCCCTGAAGATCATAGCCGGTGAAATAGCCGTCATCCCAGTACAGGCAGGACATGCAGCCCTTGATCGAAAGCACTCCGTCGATTTTGAGGAAAGCAAGGCGGGGATCGCGACCGTCAATGCGGATAATCTCAAAAAGCCGGGCACCGCAGCGGGAACAGTGCTCTTCAGGAGCAGTCTCGGAAATTATGGTAACCGGACTGTTGGCCTTGTCTTGAGCCGTACCCTTAACCAGTGACCAGCACTGAGGGTAGACAACCTCCATCATGTTGAAGTCTTTATCGTAGGTCCAGCCACCATATGGAGCGTAAGAGCATGGATCTACATGCAGCTTGCTGCGCCAGGCACGGGGCTCTTTATGCAGAGTTACAAAGGTGTCATAAACAGTCTGACGCATCTGCGGACGGGCACCGGCGACTGCAGCGCACAGCAGAATCTGATTGGCAAGGAAGCTGTCCAGATCATCACGCAGCAGCATCTCACACAGGCCCTTGACTATCTGCTCAGGAGCATCCTTGTACAGACCGCAGGGAAAGTAAATTCCATTGTTAAAGGCAATACGCGCAAATTCTGAGGTATCGATATTACGATAGCGGGCCAGCTTTGAAAACTGATCTTCAAAGTCATCATCAAGATCATCTGCAGTTTTTATCTTATCAAGCAAAGCATTGATCCTGGACTGCAGCTCCTCCTGACTCATATCAGCAATCTGCTGACGCTCATTCTGGGCCTTGCATCCCCAGCAGAGGCCGTCATAGTATTTGATGCGTCCGCATTGAGGACATGGATATTCTTTACGTTCCATACAAATTATTCCAACAATGTCCAGGTTCGTGTAAGTAAGGGCCATACCGGCACTGCCAGCAGGCATCACAGCCTGCATTCCGGGCCTTGGCTGCCCAGGCCTGCCCCTGAGGGCAGCGGGGCTGACCTGTGCTCAAGGATATGTGGTCCTGCAGTTACACGCTGCTTTGACTTCCTGTTTGTACTGAATTTCCTGCAGTAACAGCTGTAATACTGCGGCAGTGCAGCCGACCTGATAACCATGTTGAGCCTGACAGAAGATCAGAGGCACAGGCTGGCGCTGGCACCATAGTGACATGATGACAGGTAGTCATAGCGTACTGGTGCTGGCACTGGCAGCTGGGGCTGCCGGGCGCCTGGAGAGGCAGCACTTGCCAATGTTAAGGCATATCGGGCATGGCAGCCCAGGGCTGCTGTCTGCATATGGCTGGTACTGGCGCGGGCTGATGGTGACGGGCACCAAACAGCATTGTAAGTATAGTTTTACCTTGAGCCAAATACAAAGAATCGACTGCGAACCTGGAGGTATGGTCACGTTTTCATGGCTCTCCCACGGCGCATGATGCTCAGCTGGCGCCAGGTAAGTGGCTGCTCCATGGACTGCTCCCGTGTCTGTGCCTGTACCAGTGACTGCAGCTGACAGGCTCACGCCTGGTCAGGCGGGAGCCGGGTGGCGCCTCCAGACAGAGCCGGGAGTCATGGCGAGCGTGGGACGGAGGCCGCAGCGGAGTCGGGGCGCGACCTGGTTTTGAAATCGTTTTCATGGGCTGGAATTTTTGTAAGGCCCAAAAGCAAAAGCCCCGCACTGAGCGGGGCTTTTGCCGGGTTGCCGAAGTGACGGCCGACAGCTGAGCTGCAGGCCGTTACATAATGACTAGGCAGCCTTCTTGTTTACCATGCGGTCAACTACGGCCAGAACGACACATAAGATGATGCTTGGGAGTAACCAGGACAGATCGCTGTCATATAAAGGCAGCAGGGCCTTTACAGAGTCTGGCAGGATGTTCAGACCGGCAGCCTCGATACCGTCGTTGATACCAAAGATCAGGGCCAGAAGGCATACTGGGGCGATAACAAAGCGCTGGTTGATAAAGAAGTCACGGAAGAATGAGGTCATTACCAGCACGATGAACATTGGGTAAACAGAGATCAGACCTGGAACAGAAATGTTGATGAGAGTGGTCAGACCAAAGTTGGCAATGGCGCAGGAAACAACAGCAAAGATTACGGCATAGGTGCGGTATCTGATAGGCCAGATGGTCTCGAAGTAGGAGGAACAGGCGCAGATCAGACCGATAGCGGTAACCATACAGGCTACGATAATCAGAACAGCCAGGAAGATGTTACCGAAGTTGCCGAAAGCGTGGCTTACATAGGCACTTAATACCTCAGCACCGTTGGTAGCCTCAGGAGTAAGAATGACAGAGGTGTTACCAAGGCGGAACAGGCAGATGTAGATGAAGATAAAGCCCACACCAGCCATACAGCCGGACATGATGGCATAACGGGTTACTGGCTTGGCATCGGTTACGCCGTGAGAACGGATAGCGTTAACGATAATGATGGCGAAAGCCAGGGAAGCCAGAGTGTCCAGAGTGAGGTAGCCGTTAACAATACCCAGAGCAAAAGCGCCGTCAACAAACTGCTCCTGTGGAGCGGCAGGCTCAGAAGGAGCCAGGAAGATAGCGGTAATACAAAGGATGATTAAGGCAGCAATCTTGATTGGGGACAGGACCTTGCCTACAGTGTCAAGAATCTTGGCCGGATACATGGCAAAGATAGTGGCAATAATAAAGTAGAACACACTGTAGCCCGGCAGCAGATTGGTATCAGCGCTTACAAATGGCTTGATGGCAAGCTCATAGGCCACGGTAGCGGTACGTGGAATAGCAAACAGCGGGCCGATACATAAGAAGCAAACTGCAGTGGCAATGAAGCCTGCTTTGGCTCCAATTGGTTTGGTCAGCTCTTCCATGGAGCCGCCCAGACGGGCCATGGCTACAGCAGCGATAACTGGAAGACCAACACCGGTAATTAAGAAGCCGATGGCTGCAGGAGTAACGTTAGTACCAGACTGTAAACCCAAGATAGGAGGGAAAATAATGTTGCCGGCACCGACGTACAACGCAAAGTTGGTCATGCCCAGCAAAATGATTTCCTTAATCGTTAATTTTGACATAAATAAGCCTTACAAAACTCTAAAGGTCTTAAGACAGTTTGTCCTGGCCTGCCGGTTCTGTCTTTATCCGGGGCCTGTCTGTTTGCGCTCTGTGGCTGCTGCCTGAAAATCTGAAGTTACTGACATGTGATATTCTGGCCGCCAGTGTTCAGGGTCTTGGGGGAAAGAGTTTAGTCTGGTCCGATTCAGCCCGGTCAGGCTGGAGATATGACCACGGCAGCGCAGTCAACTGGTAGTTTTGCGTGCCGGACAGCAGGAAGAAAAAGTCAGTTCTGCTGCTGTATCAGGCTCTTTCATTGAAAGGGGCAGAAAGCTTAACGCCTCGGGCAGGTTCGCCTGAGTGCCGCCAGGGACTGGCAGGTGGTGAGAACAGGATGTCTGGGAGGGAAAAGTACTCAGGATTAGCTGCAGTAACATTCACAGGAGCTCTCCTGTAAACAATAAGCATGGCAGATTATTTCAGTGCCATGGCCACAATCTGAACTGATATTCTGCCTTGTCCTTACGCCGGCTGCTGCCCTCTGGGCGCCTTGCCTGAAAGCCGGTAAGCCTGCAGGAACCTGCGCAGGAAATGCACATATCGATATTCAGCAGCTGGACATGCTGCTTAAAGTTTCCTTCTCGGAAGATCCGCTCTCAGGCTGCACGATCCTGGGGAGCTGCAAACAGAAAAAAAACGGAGCCGCCATGGGATGACTTAAACTGCCATTCCGTGCAGACTCCCGTGTTTTCTGTCTTAGGACGTTAATCATCGTCGCGGACATTATGCCATAAAAGGCCATTGTGACCAGATTATGCCCATTTATCTATACTGCGGCTCTTTTGCGGTGCACATCCCCTCAAAGGCCGATTCTATCCCCTGTCCCGGTCTTTGGACCGGCTAAGTCTGGCCCAGGTGTATTTTTTTATTGCACCATAGATGTGCAGATATTTAATAAAATCACTGCAACTTTTGCTGACGCACCCCCGCAATGCACCAGAAAAATAACCTTTGTGGCAACACATCCATACAACATGCCTCACTGCAGATCACCCTTCCAAAGGTCCCATAACCCTCAAATCACAGTTCATTCCATGCTTTATCCAGGTAAAACGTCCCAGGGCAGCCAAAAATTGCTTTCACCGCCCTCAACATAAACACTCCTGGCTCAGCCCATAATTGCGCGCACCATGCACCACCAGGAGCAGAGGCCTACGGCCACGCCCCCATGCTGCAATTACGAAAACCACGGTGAAGCCCTATGTTGGGTGCTGCCTGGTGCCGTCCAGTGCTGAGCACCCTGTCGCGTGATGGACGAATTGTTCATGGCGTCGGGGCCTTGGCCACTTAATATCGTTTAGCTGGCAGCTGTCATATGTCGACCATTCCGCGTCATCCCGAAACAGCTACAGAGCACTGGTACCAGGCCATGCCAGCCGCCCGCACCAGGTGCAGGGATCCGGTCCTGGGCAGAGGGCCGGTCCATGGCCAGGCATTCTGCTCCAGAGTCAGCTATCCCTGTCCTTGTCATTGCCCAGGTCCAGCTCCTGGCCGTGTCAGGATGAATTGTCCGGGCCGAGACCAGGAGCGGTGGCCTTGGTGGCGGAGCGGGCCGGTTGAGGTGCTTTTTAGGGGGCTGGATGCACTGAGGCCCCGGACAGTGACTGTCAGGGGCCTCAGAGTATGTGGCGCCACGGCTGTGGCTGGGCGACCAGCCGGGCGTGACCTCAGGGTAGCGGCGGCTTTTAATCAGCAGCCGGGGTGCGCAGGTCGGTCAGCAGCTGCTTGAGGCAGATCAGGGATACATCCTCGCGGAATGGGCGTTTGCCCTTGTGCATCTTGATATCGTTGAGCACGTTTATGACCAGTTCGTCAGCACGCAGGGAGCGGCCGCTCATGCAGTGCTCCATCAGGCGCTCCAGACCAAAGACGTTGTCCTGAGCATTGCGGACATTAATTACACCCCTGGTATAGAGGAGAATCATGTCATCGCGTGACAGGGAGCACTTGATCGTATCAAAGGTCATATTGCGGTCTGTGCCCAGACGCTTGTCATTTTCGCTGCAGATAAAGCGCGGACGCTTGCGGTCAATGATAACAGGGCAGCAGTGACCGGCATTGCACGAGATGATATTGCCGGTGGTCTCGGAAATCATGCCTACAAACAGTGATACCGGGCTGATGCGGGACATGGAGCAGAGACGATCATTCATATAGTTCATGATCTGAGACGGATCCATGTCGTTGCGCAGGGCTTCTTCAAGCAGGGTATTGACTACGGTTACTGTATAGGCGGCCTTGACGCCGGAGCTGGCACAGTCACCGATAATGAAAGCCAGATTGCCAGCTTTCAGGCGCTTGATGGTATAGAAGTTACCTGACAGCTCACGTGCCGGTACGGTACAGGCTGCAAAGTCTACGTAATTTGAAGAAGGCATGGCATCTTCAGATGGCAGAGCACTGAGCAGCATGGAGCGGGCTGCCATGAACTTGCCTTCCATACGGTAGACATTCATGCGGTTCTTGAACTCGGCCTTGAGGCTTTCACGCAGTTCATGAACAGTATTGCTGCAGCTTGACTCCAGATGACGGGCCAGTCTGAAGGTCTGAGAAACAACGGCACCTTCGAGGCTGGTACGGTTGACACCGCTCTGAGCGATGAAGCTGTTAACCATGTGATCTTCGATAAAGGCAATATCGTCCTCGCTGAGCTCAGGAAGAGCAGCCGGCTCATCGCCATGATCGGCACCATGGGCATCGTCAGCTCCGGCGCCAGCGCCAGCGCCAGCGCCAGCGGCTGAGCCAGTGCTGGCTGCGGAGCTGGCGCCTGCGGTGGCAGCCTGCTGACCGCTGGAGTCCTGAGGAGTGCCGTCCCTGGTCTGGCTTTGAGCCTGGTCATTGCCAGTCTCAGCGGCCTTGCTGTTATCCCTGTCCTGATCTGCATCTTTTGCAGCACCGGACTGGGCGGCGGCCTTCTCAGACTGGGAATCAGCCTTGTCATCACTGCCCATGGCTTTCTCAGCACCATCAGTGGCAGCTGCACCGGCGGCAGCTGCACTGGCAGCATCAGCAGCACCTGCGGCTGGAGCAGCGCCGTCTGCTGGTGCCTGATCGTTGCTCTGAGCGCTGTCAGTGTCCTTTTGTGAATCCTGAGTTCTGGAGCTGTCGCTGGCAGCAGCCTTGCTCTTTTCCTCTGCGCTCTGGCTATCAGTCTGGGTATCAGACTGATCAGCAGCTCTGGCATCGGCCGATGCCTTGTCACTGTCATCGCTCTGAGTGTTCTGCGCATCGCCCTGAGTCTTGTCGGCAGCGTCATCAGCGCTCCGGGCTGCTGTATCAGCTGTTGCGGAGCTGTCGGCTGGTGCTGCTGTAGCGGCAGAGGCGGTGCTGGCGGCATCAGATTCGGTACCAGAGGCATCGGCGGCAGGTGCAGCTGATCCTTTGGCTGTGGCAGAGTTCTGCTGAGCCTTGTGCTTTGCCAGGGCGTCCATGGCCTCAGCGAGCATACGATGGAACTCTTCAGGAGTCAGGCTCTGCATTTTCTCGAGCAGACGGGACAGACGGTTTTGCTTTTCCTGTTCGCTAAGGCCGGAACGATAGGCATTGAGCACGATTAAGAGCAGGAAAATAAGGGCAATGGATACGAGGCCGGTTTTGGCCATAGTGTAGAAAGAGTCGTCCTTGCTGTAGTGATCAAAAGGACGCTGCATTACCAGATATGAGCTGATGGAGCTCAGGTAGGAGGTACCAAGAATATAGGCTTCCTGGCCTTCCTTGATGGAGGAGACATTCTTGATGATATTGCCCTGACCATCGACTACGTGCACGCCTACCATACGGCGCAGCGAAGCCGGATCAATCTTGAGATCGAGCTTGAAACCACCGGTTTTGAAGATAGGCTGGCCACGGCGGGCAATCATGACATTGTCATCCTTGAGGATGCCCTGCATCACAGGATCAATGTCAGAGAAGATATTCTTTACATTGACAGCAGTCTTATTGAGCACGCTCAGATAGCTGTCGAGCACGAAGTAATTGCTGCTGGTCTTGCGATCATAGAGCTTAAGACACAGCCAGGTATCTCCACCAAAGTAGAAAATGCTGAAGCTGCGGTCCAGAGCAATCTTTTCCTTTATGGCATCGGTAAGGCGGGTACCGTCCTGACTGCGGGCGTTGAGCAGACGCTTTTCCTGCTTTTCAGAGACAGCTCCATTGACCTTGAGCTCTTTGGTCTTGAAGTTATAGCTTACATAAGGGACCTTGAAATGAGTAAGAGCATCGAGGGCAAATACCAGATCCTCGCCCTCGCCATAAGCAGAGCGGCTGCGGATATTCTTTTCAAAGAAAGACAGCAGCGGATCACGGGCATAGAAAGTCTTGTCCATGGACAGGACATTGGTAAGTGACATATTGATGAGCTGGTAATAGTCACTGTTAATGCGCTGTACATAGTGATTGAGGTCGGAACCTGTGGACTTAAGGGTAACGTCCAGCTGTCGCTGATAGTCAGAGTTGACATTGCGTTGCGCCTCATTCAGCGAATAAAAAGCACCTGCCGCAGTAAGACCAAGTCCCAGTGCGGTAAGCGTAATAACTTTAGAATAAGATTGCAGCTTCACAAATCAATCCTTATCAGCTGGCAGAGCTGCTCAAACGTCTGCCACCACAATTCAAAAATTTCCGCAGTGCGCCTGCCTCAAAGGCAGCTTCCTGCCATATGACAAATCAGCCCGGGTCCTGCCTGTCTGCACAACCCCGAAAATGCCATCGTGCCGTAGCGCCCCGTATCAGCAAGGGCGGCAGTATCAGTGATACTCCCAGCCCCATGGGGCTGACCATGGCGGCCGCCTGCGCAGGGGCGGGGCAGCTGCCTGTTCAGGTCATGGAAGAGACCTGTTCATGGCATGCAGCTCAATGGCAATTAACCGGTAAACAACCTGAGTTAATATCAGGCAGGCTCAAAAAGCATTGCAGCTCAACGAAAAATGACAGTCACAGCAGCTGTCAGCTGAGCTGACCTTATGTTCAGATACAGGTAAGGGCGCATCATGGCACCTGAAAAGCAAAAACTCTCCTGAAAACGGTACTTCCATGAACAGGTCAAATTCAAAGCAGCATGCGGCCAGTCATAAAAGCAAATGCACTTCGTACATGGCGTACGTACCTGCATCAAAAAATTATATCATGAGAAATGCCCGGACATGCCCCCTCATAATCAGCCTGAACCCGGCCGCAGACATACAAAAATGGCTATGTATGCAGGTAAACGTTCTCATAAGTCCTACCCTGCCAGCATTTATTCATGCCGGGATCGGCCACGGCCATAACCTGTTCAAGCCAGGTCCGCCCCCACACATCTGCACCTGCTGCCGCACCCCACGTCCACGCCCGGCACTGCCCTGGCCCGTCCCTGCTTTACACAGTCCGCAGCATAAAAGCCTCAGGCCCTGTCAGCAGGCCCAGTCAATAAGGACTGGGCTTTGCCCCTGGTGCACAGGCCAGATTGAGCTCAGGGTTTATCCACAGGCCGTACTCATCTTCTGAGTTACGTCACGGCAGTATCTTCTGCCCTTAGTCGTTCCGGAAAGCGTCCTGTAAAAGGCTATTACCCATATAGTTTGCCCGGCCCAGCCGACTGCCACGTAGCCAGTTAACATGAGTCTTGTGCCCGGCAGAGATAAGCTCAGCCACTATTGCCGCGCCAGCGTCCGCGCCAGGACCATGGGCAGCTGGTGGCTCTTTGAATCAGTATGAGGGCATTATGGAGCCTGCACTGGTGGAGGGGCGGCGATACCTGGTGCCGGTAACAGCCATGGCGCTGCTCTGGGGGACATACGGGATTTCAGGATGTCTGACAAGAAATTGCGTCACACTACGTCCTAAATTGCATCTATTAATCTATATCAGTCAATTTTGGCAGCTTCCGGACAAAGTGCCGCAAGGAAGTTCAGGGTAGGCATGGCGCAGATAAGAATGGCTATCGCATATGACCTGCAGCAGGTCAGCAATGAGATCAGGCAGGAATGTGGTCATAGCTTCGATTCGAAAGGACAGGTCATTGTCGGCATTCAGGGCTGTGGCACTGAGCTGATAAAGAGGCAAGCGCCTTGCTGGAGCAGGAGGATAAACACTGGAGATCGCGCTGCAGTGGCTTTGGAGTGAGCCTGGGCAGGTTTCAGTGCGTCTGTCAGATCTGGACTCAGGGATGATGCGTCTGCCGGTTGTGGTGCTTTTGCCTGACTCGGGTCAGGGGCTGTTGCCTGCGCAAGACTCAGGGATAATGCCTGATGTGGGTTCGGGGCTGTGGCCTGGTCCGTGTTGGGGGGTTTTGCCTGATTCGGGCCAGAGGTTGTTGCCTGGTCTGGGTTCGGGGATGCTGCCTGCGCCAGACTCTGGGATGAGGCATGAGCTGTGTTCGGGGATGTGGCCTGGTCCGTGTTCGGGGTTTTTGCCTGAGCGGGGTTTGGGGGCAAAGTGGAGTAAGGTCGGGGCGGAAAGCAGTTACCTGCAAATGTGGAATCTGGAAATGACAGGGGCGCCATCAGGCGCCCCGTGGTGAGCTGCATGCTGGCTGCAGCTTCAGATGCCGGTCAGGCCGGCACTGGTATGGTAATGAGTCCGGATCTTACTTGCCGGACTTGACATCACCCTTGGCAGCCTTTTCAGCCTTTAAGCGGTTGGAAAGGGCAGTGAGGTTCTCAATACGGTCATCACCAGATGGGTGGGTGCTCAGCAGGTTAGCCAGAGCGTTGCTGGAGCCGGAGAGGGCGTTCATCTTGGTCCACAGAGTTGAGGCAGCATCAGTATTGTAGCCGGCAGCATAGACCAGCTCGAGGCCCAGCTCGTCAGCCTCGGTCTCGTGAGAGCGGGAGAATGGCAGGGAGAAGCCGATATTGGACAGGGCATCACCAATGGCAAGCTTCTGCTGATCAACGCCCAGGAAAGAGGCGACGTTCAGAGCTGTCTGCTTGGCATATTCGGCTGACATCTGCTCACGGGAGTGTTCACGCAGGGCGTGGGCAATTTCATGGCCGATTACTACGGCAAGCTCGTCATCAGTTGGCTTGATGGTGTTAATAAGGCCGGTGAAAACGGCAATCTTGCCACCAGGCATACACCAGGCATTAACCTCCTCAGAGTCAATGACATTGATTTCCCAATTCCAGTTCTTGGACTCAGGACGGAACTGAGGAGCCTTGGCGATAAGCTTCTGACCGATTGCCTTGACGCGCTTTGTAGACTTTGCATCGGTGTTGAGAGCCTTCTGGGTCTTGGCCTCTGTGAGAACCTGGTTGTAATTCTTTACAGCAGCCTGATTAACCTCAGCTTCAGAAACAAGCATGATCTGAGTGCGATCGGTGGTTGATGAGTTTGCGGTAGTGGAACCTACTGATACACAGCCATTAACAGCTGGAGCAGTCACAGCAAGACCAACAGCCATGGCAAGGGCGGTTAAAACGTTCTTACGGGCCATATATACATTCCTTAATTGAGTAGTTTGTTATTCATCAAGGCTCAAACAATGTCCAGTCCGGGCGGACCTGAATCACACTGGTACAGCCTGATTAACTCAGGTCCGGCCGGTCCGGCGCGATCGTACTGCACGGACAGCCCTGCACGGACAGGCCGGCACGGATCGCACTTCACGGACATTCAGGTATTGACAGGCCGGCACGGATAGTCTGATCCGAAAATTCCGGTCAGCAAAGTCCTGCCCGGTCGGGCAGTAACAGCTGTATAAGAGGCTGACCTGCCTTAATTGTCAGTCCTGAGCTGTCGGCTTGAGTTATCAGCTGTGAGCTGTCAGATCATGACAGGCTTTTCGTTCAGGCTGTGTGGGCACAGCCTGTATTGCTTCACAGTGATGGAAGGGACAGTTTGGCCTTCAAAGCACAGTAGCATGTGACACTGATGGTCTTTACTGCGCAAGCAGACATACATTCACAGGTTGTGAAAATGAATGTGCCCGTTATTGTAGCCTATCATGCTTAGAGAACAGGGGTTTTTTGCACAAAAAGACTGTGACATTATCAGGAGGCACGCTGAGATACAGGCCCGTCATTATGATGAGCCTGTGCAGAGCAGCTGCCGGGACAGTGTCAGCCACTGGACATTGAGACTTTACGCGTCCGTCAGGACGCGTGTACATCATGATTTTGAGCAAGCATACTCACTGACGAAACAAACTTTTGTGAGCTGCTTCGATTTTCTACAATGCAGCCTGTCTGTTAAAGAGGCATCAGCATATATACAGGCAGATCCTGCTTTGCATAAAAGCCGTTAAATACCAAGCAAATGCCCGTATTCATGCAGTGCGTGCTCCCCTGCCCGCCGACATTATCCATGCGGCCCTGCTCCTGATTAGTCATCACTCTTACGTATAACCATGATGGTGGCACTGCACCAGAGCAAGGCAGTGTCCCGCTCTGGCCCCGGCCCTGTCATGTCCCAGGCCTGGCAATAGCCATGAATATGGGGCCGGATCAGTAGCTGACCTCGGGCCCGGCAATAGCCATGAATCCGGGGCCGGATCCGGAGCTGGCCCCGGGCCTTGTAATAGCCAGGGGGGTTGACCAGATCCATGCGGCACTGCAGAGCCTGAATATCATTGCGCTCCTTTCCAGGAGCATGGCTGCTCACTATCTCACTATGAAGATGCGGCCGCAGAGCGCACTGACCATTTCAGGATGGCCTGGTCGGGCTCCTCTTTGACTTTGCCCTGTCCGCTTTTGTATCCGTCACACAGTGCCTGCTATAACCGGCACGTCTCGGTCAGCCTGCTATTACAACCATGCCGTCATGCCCTTTGCAGGCCGGGTCGCACAGCGCGGGCTGCAGCGCTCTGCCGCGCCCTGATGTCCCTCATTTTGGCTGTGTTCTTTTCATTCTGGTTGCTGTGACAAAGAGGCCCTCTCTGGGCTTTGACCTGCCCATGCCATGCCCTGCCCATGCCATGCCCGGCACAGGCCATGTCCGGGCCCTGCCCGGTCAGCTGCCGGTTTTTAACGGTCTGGTAAGTTCTGATCCTGCCTGTCCCGGGCTGCTTGCCTGTGGCTATGACTGGGTTCGCTGGCAGACGCCTTCACCGCCTGCTGCATCTTAATGACCCTTTTATTGTTCGTGCATATTCGGGGGTGAGGCAGTTGGGGTTTGCATGGCAGGGGCGGGGCATGATGATGCGTTGCAGCTGCAGCTGCAGCTGTGGCTGTGGCTGCAGATAAGGGCGTCAATGGTACGTTCGTGGTGGCAGAGGCCCCCTCTGTTGCGGCCGGGGCGGAAAATTTCCATCATGACCCCTGTGTACGATACAATATAAGATCAGGATTTTTCGGCCTCTCAGAGGGCCCGGCTTACGCACCAGGGGTGCAGTGATGCTGTTGCCCTGTCCCTGAGCGGCGTGATTTTACGGGGCCGTAAGGGGCTTTGCCCTTTTGCGGGAAACAGATGAGCGATAGCGAAAAGATCAGAAAAGTTGTCTTCAGCAGGAACCTGCCCAATGGCGAGGTCTACTACTATGAAGAAGAATTTCTCACTGAGCCGGGCAGTCGTGGGGAAACCAGTCTGGGAGACCGACTGATTGCCATGTCCACAGCCGGCAGTGATGAAATCGTCGCTACCTGTACCTACAGGGGCGTACCACGTGGTGGACTGTTAAAGAAAATCCCTGCCGAAAATAATAATGGCTATCAGCTGGTAGGCGATATGACCTCTGTTCCTGCAGGTACAGGCTCCGGCAGATTTTCACCATCACCAGGCATCACACCAGTCAGCAGGACCAGAGCCGGGTCAGGCCGCAGTGCCAGTGCTGCAGGTGGCAGCTCCACTGCCTCAGGCGCCGGTAACAGCGCCGCTGCTGCGGTCCGGTCCGGGGACAACGCTGGAGAGCGCCAGGGCGGAGCAGCCGGCAGCGCGCCGTCAGCCACGGGAGCTGTGGCACGTGGCG
This sequence comes from Anaerobiospirillum sp. NML120449, assembly GCF_023051105.1. GTDB lineage: Bacteria > Pseudomonadota > Gammaproteobacteria > Enterobacterales > Succinivibrionaceae > Anaerobiospirillum. Next base: position 77,133 of record NZ_JALKIL010000015.1, read on the forward strand.
GTGCTGTCAGTGCAGCTCAGAGAGCTGAACGGGCCGCGCGCAGAGCAGCAGCTGATCTCGATGCCTGGTCGCGAACTGATGAGTCAGCCTGGAAAGAGGACGCTCATGAAGAGCGGCGGCCCTGGTATTACGACGATGATGAGCCCATGGAAGAAGATGAGTTTGATGCCCGGGCCATATATCGCAGCAACCGCTCGTCGCAGTCACCTCTGGGAGCTGATTTGCGCGGCGGGGCACATTTTTTCCGATCCCCGGCCGGGCAGGCACGTGACGGTCAGTGGGGGCAGCAGCAAAGCCCTCAGGAAAGTATTTCACACAACAGCTATACACAAGGAAACGGACCAATGAATGGTACAAAGCACAATAACACTCAAACTCCAGCTGATCAGGCTGCAAGAAAGAGCAATGGTGCTGAGCGTACCTCAGCTCAGTACAATCGCTACGTCTCAGGCCGTTACGAGCGTACTCCTGTCAATTCTCAGGTCGTTTTCAAGGATTTCTACACTCCAAGGGACAGCGCCAATGCTTCCTTTATCTCTGCCCGTCAGATAAATCCGACACCGGCACGTATCAGGACAGTACCGGCCTCCAGCCGTGCTGCTGCCCGTGCCGAGGCCGCTTATGGCGCCTCACAGCATGGCACTTTCTCTCAGAGCACTGCAATTTCCGGCAATACTGCTGTTTACAGCTCAGCTGCTGGTGCTGTGGCTGATCTTCAGACTGTACCTGCTGCCCCTGCAAGGCAACGTCAGACTGATATTCACCCTCATGGCTACCTGCAGGATCAGGGACACTTTCCTATCCGTGGCGTGTGCGGTATCCGTGGTCATGTCGATGCCGGCACGGGATCAGCAGCTGAGCGCCGTCGCGATGCCATGGATAATCTCATGGTGCCTGATTCCCGTGGTGCGCTGCCTGTAGATGAAAATTACCGTCCAAGTGAAAGCGCCAAGGTATTTGCCTTCCAGTATTCCTCTCAGCGTCAGGCTTATTCTCATGCCAAATCAGTAAGCCGCTATTCCTACGGAGCCGAATATGCCGGCTGGCAGCGCAGTGAATCAGGCCATAAGCAGCCTGACAGTGCCGCTCAGATAGCTGCCTTAAAGAGCAGTGAGGTAAAGCAGGGTCATGTAAAAGTAACCACCCCTGCTGATTTTGCTGCCGGCAAGGCTCCATCTCAGTGGTGGCGTGATCAGAAACTGACCGAGCGCTCAGCTCAGAAGGCTTTTGCCGCAGAGCACTTCAAACAGAATACCCGTGGCTCCTACATTGGCACTCCTGATGAGTTCATTCCCAAGAATGACGATGACAGCATGCGCCGTTCAGCACGTACTGTTTACAGTGCCGATCAGCTCAGGGGCTCTGAGGCCACAGTAATTATGGGCGGCCGCGATGAGGCCGACCGTCAGATGCAGGCTCAGGCCGCAGCCCAGGCAGAACACGATGCCCAGCAGGCTGCAAGGGCCGCACAGGAGCAGGAGCGCCTTGCCCGTGAGCAGGAGCTCAGGGCCCGTGCCGAGCAGGAGGAGCGTGCCCGCCGTGAGGAGAAAGCCCGACGCGAGGCTGAGCAGGCACGCCTTGAGGCTGAGCAGGCCAGACTGGCAGCTCAGGAACAGGCCAGCACAGAAGCTGCCGAGGCTGCACAAACGGAGGCTGAAGAGGCCGCCGCTGCCGCTCAGGCTGCTGCTCAAAGCGAGAAGGACAAGGGCCCAAGCACAGCTGTTGCCCGCTCTGAGCTTAAGCTGGCCCCTGTTGATCCTTCATTTGCCGATTTCAAGACCGCCGATGGCTCCCGCGCCACCATGGTCGAAGATGTGCCTAAGGCTGTTACAGGCAATGATGTCACCCATCCGGGCATGAACGTCAACTCCAGTGACTCAACAGCCATAACCTCAAGTTCAGCAGCTCTTAAGGATGCCTTTGAGGCTGACACCCATGAGGAAGATGAAAACCTGCAGTCCACCACTATTTCCGGCACTTCGCAGGAAGCTCCGGCCCGTGCTGAAACTCCGGCACCTGCCTCCTACAGCTTTGGTGACTTCAAGACTGCTGACGGCTCCCTTGCCGATGCCACCTACCGTGTACCGGTAATGAGTCAGAAGCAGCTGCAGGCCCAACGTGAGCTGGAAGCCCGCCAAAAGGCTGAGCAGGAGCGTCTTGAGGCCGAACGTCTCGAAGCCGAACGTCTCGAAGCTGAGCGTAAGGCTGAAGAAGAGCGCAAAGCCGCCGAAAAGGCTGAGCAGGAGCGTCTGGAGGCTGAGCGCAAGGCTGAAGAAGAGCGCAGGGCTGCCGAAAAGGCCGAGCAGGAGCGTCTGGAGGCCGAGCGTAAGGCTGAAGAAGAGCGTAAGGCCGCCGAAAAGGCTGAGCAGGAGCGCCTCGAGGCTGAGCGTAAGGCTGAAGAAGAGCGCAAAGCAGCCGAAAAGGCTGAGCAGGAGCGCCTCGAGGCCGAGCGCAAGGCTGAAGAAGAGCGTAAGGCTGCCGAAAAGGCTGAGCATGAACGCCTCGAGGCTGAGCGTAAGGCTGAAGAAGAGCGCAAGGCTGCCGAAAAGGCCGAGCAGGAACGCCTGGAGGCTGAGCGCCGTGAAGCCGAGCGTAAGGCCGAAGAAGAGCGCAAGGCTGCCGAAAAGGCTGAGCAGGAGCGCCTCGAGGCCGAGCGTAAGGCTGAAGAAGAACGTCTGGCTGCCGAGAAGGCAGAGCTTGAGCGTCTTGAGGCTGAACAGGCTGAGCTTGAGGCTGTCCGTAAGGCTGAGCAGGAGCGTGAGGCCGCTGAAAGAGCCGAACGTGCTGCAGCTGCGGCCGCAGCCGCTGCAGCCGGAGCTGCCGATGGCGATACCGGTGACTCTGCTCAGAGTGCTGCTCCTGCAGCTGGCAGTGCTGCTCAGAGCAAGGCAGACGGTGCTCAGGGCGAGCAGCCTAAGGCCATGACCAAGTCTCAGGCCCGCCGTGCCCGTCAGAGAGCCAAAGCTCAGGCCCGTGCCGCAGCTGCCCGCGCAGCCGCTGAAGCCGCCCAGGCCCAGAAGGATCGTGCTCAGGCCGTGTCTGGCGCTGTAAGCTCTGATAATGCCTCAGCAGCTGCTGCAGGCGCTGCTGTTGCCGGTGTCGCCGCAGGCGCCACTGCAGCCGGTGCTGCAGTTGCAGCTGTCTCTGAAGCTAAGGCAATTACCGACGATAAAGTAAACAGTACTGCCATCTCCGGTGATGTTTCCGTAAATCCTGATACCAGCACATTCTTTGGCAGCACTGAAGATACCGGTGCTTTTGAACAGGATCTGGTTATCAAGGCCGAATACTCACATCAGAGCCTTGATGAGCTGGCTGCCACCATCAAGGGTGAGAGCGAGAACCATCCACTGGCCTACAGGGAAAGTACTCAGGTTGATGCCATGGGCTCAGCCTACCGTCCAGCTGACAGCGACACTGCTGCCATTGTGGCTCAGGCCACGACAGAGGCTGGTGATGAGCACAGCGCTGATCAGAGCGCAACTGAGGAGGTTGAGCCTTCTGTTGATGCTGCCAGCCTCGTATCCGGTGCTGCCCTGCCAGATGGTGATGAGCGCCAGGAGCCGGGACTTAGCACCCTGCCAGTTATTGACAATCTCGAGCTGGAGCAGGAGCCACAGCTCAATCTGGCCAGCAGCGTAGTCGACGTGGACCGCGAGCCTTCACTAAAGGACGTAGCCCGTGTTGAAAACGTTCAGGACGAAGAAGAGCCGGTATTTAAGGACAATGAAGCCATGGGCAGCGTAATTGATGCTGTCAGTGGTGAGTCCATTACTGAGCGTGACCTGATCTTTGCTACCCCTACCCGCTTTGTGGAAAACGAGGGCTCAGCTGAAGATTCACGTCAGGCCATGATTGCCGAGGCTGCCCAGAGTGGCGGATCCGGTGCTCAGACCGCAGGCGGCGTGAAAGACCATGCACGTGCCGCTCAGAACGCCATTGCCGATGCCGTAGCAGACTCACTGGAAAGCGAAGATCTGCTGGCTGACAGCTTTATGTCTGATGACAGCGGTCTTGAGTATCTGCATACCTCAAGCAATACAGAGGGCAGTACCGCACGTGGCTCAAGCAGTCTGGCCAATCTGGCAGCCGAACTGGTAGACGACTTTGACGATCCTTTTGAAGACAGCTTTGCCTCAAGTCTTGATGAGGATAAGTAAGACCACACTGTTCAGGCTGCTGCCTTGTGCCCCTCAGGGCATCAAAAAGCAGCCTGCCAGGCAATCCCTGAGGCCGGCACAGCCCCCTGACCGGGCTTTCAGGGAAGCTCTGACCCGGGCCGCACGGCTCCCCATTCAGCCCCGGAGTGCTCACGCATTCCGGGGCTGATTATATTCAGGCCAGGAATTTTGAACTTTCAGCCCGACCCGGCTCTCCCTGTATCGGCCGACTATGAGCGGCAGACTGACGGAAGATTGATGCCCCGGCGACTGACTCCCCGAAGCTGGAAGACTGATGCCCCGGCGATAGCCGTCTCGGCGGCGGACTCTCCGGCATGGGCAAACAAAAGCCATGGCGACAGACGTCACGGCTGCGGCAGACCCAGGCGCTTGCGACCGATGTCCCGGCGGCGTACTCTCCGACGAGGGCAAACGAAAGCCATGGCGACAGACGTCCCTGTCCCAGGGTAAAGTGCGCTGGGTCTTCTGGCCATGTGCTGCCCGTCTCCTCCAGATTGTCCTCACCTGAGGCATATGGTCACTGTCATGGCCATATCATCTTCATGCCTGCTGCGCTTGTGGAAGTATGTTCCGGCCCTGGTGGTGCACGGGCTGGGGCTGGGGGCGTGGGCTGAACTGACGTGCCGTCGCGCGCTACAGCTGATTTTGGTATAATTTCACAGATAGTTTCTTTTCCGAGTCAGGGTTACGCGCCCGGCTCCGGCCATGGTTTTGCCTCACCGTCAGTTTCAGGAAATATCCTGCTGACTTCAAAGCCAGGCCCGTGGTAATCGCCACCTCAAAAACCAGTTGTCCTTACAGTAACCGTCCCGGCCAGGATATATATCTGCCACGGCGACACGGTGAAAGCCCTAACAGCTCGAGCCGGTTAATATAATCCCCCGGGAGAACCGGCAGCATCAAAAAGCCCATTACAGGCCCGCTGCCCGTCCTCATCAGAACTGCGCAGCTGCAGTATCTGACAGGGAGATGTTCAGGCCATGACAACTGCCGATTTCAGGCACCTGACGCACGCATCATATCTGCTTTATTCCTCTCCTGTTTTCCGCCCACCATCTCTTAATACTGCCCGTCTCTGACGCAGCAGTACGCCTCCTGTTACCTTTTCTGCGCTCACAGCCCCCCAGGACAGGCTGTACTGGCATTAACCTGCCTGCACGGCGTTACCTGAAAGCAGGCCAGCCCCGGCAATGTTCTGCAATGGTCAGCCCTGGCATTCAAAACTGTTCTAAGGCCGGTCCTCTGCCATTATGAACTGGTCCTGCCTAAGGCACTGTGCCCAGGCCTGGCCTCGAGCATTACGGTCACAGCCGCCTGCTGCCTTACGGTCAGCTCTGCATCATTTCGCTAAGAGCTGGTGCCTTTCGGTTAGTGCCATATACCTGGACAGAGCCATCAGCAAGAAGCTCATGACTTCATCAGGGTCATCAGGGCTAAAAAGCCTCTGATCAGAATCAGGCGGCCTGATACGTCTACAGTTCCCGGCTATGCCCGAACTGACAGTATGAGTCATGCAGCTGAGACTGGCATGGCCTGACAGGGCCTGCGGCCAGGCCTGTGCATACATGGCGCCATGAGCTCAGTAAGTCCATAGCAGCGGCAAGGCCAGCTCAAAGAGCCGATCAGGTACTGACCCGGCGCCTGCCATTGCGGTAAGTTAACCATGCAGAGCTTACTGAGTCGACCTGAGAAAGCTGTCACTGCATTGCAGCGGTAAAGAGCGCTCAGGGTTTGTAAGCTCAGGGCACAGTCAGGCTCCGGTTATGCACCGTCAGCCAGGACAGTAATCCTGTCAGTCATGAGCAGCGGGCTTTAAGTCCCCGACTGCAGCAGGCTGCATCGGCTGCTGCAGAGTGCAGGACTCTTCCGGAACACCGGGTATGAAGATGATTGCAGGCTAAGGGTGAGGCAGGAATTAAGAGATGAAAACGGACAGACACAGATGAGGTTAATGCAGGCAGACATGAATGCATGTGCGCCAGTGGTTTTTGAGTAATAACAGTTAAGAACCTGTCAGCTCTTATATCTCTGGTCAGTATGGCCCCCTGCCTTAAATCACAGGTATGGGCAGACAAGCAGTAAGTACTGCAGTGAGCACGGCCGTTCATGGCTGGCATGGCTGTAAGGCAGGTTGCATATGCACGCCGTGGCCTGAGTCCCTGAAGCACTGAAGCCAGTAAGGCCGACACTGCCCTGTCTGGCAGCCAGTAAGGCCCGGCACTGCAAAGCCGTGCAAGCAGCAATATGCAGCCCGAGGCGGCTCATGCCGGCGTGGTCGTGCTGTGCTGCCCAGCCCGGACCTGCCAGGACGGCGGCCTTGCCGACTGTCTGACTGGCATGTGCTACTGCTTGCGGCCGTATGATGGCCATGCAGCTGCATGGCAGCATGCCGGTATGCCGCTGGCCCTGAGAGGGCCTGCCTGCAGATAAGAGATAAGAGCTGACGGCGCTGTGTATAAGACGCCTCATAACATGTCCGTACAACTTGCAGAACTTATGCTTCCGCTGCGCCAGGCCGCGCGGCAGAGCTTTAACAGCAATACACTTTATTTCCTTGACGGTCCCATACCTGAGCATCTTGGCTTTCGCCTCGATATCACTGGTCAGGACCGCCCGATGAGGGAGGCTGTGGCACGCCTTGAGCAAAGCAGCCTGCATCAACAGGTCATCCTGGCCGTTGAGGCTGCTGATGCCCGCTGCGCTGCACTGCAGGGACTTATCGATGCATTTGTCCGTAAGGAGCTTAATCTGCAGGTAGGCCTGGTCAGCAGTGAAATCAAAAGCCGTGCTCCTTCAAGCGCCGAAAAGCTGCGTCTGCTGGAGATTAATTCTTTCCTGTCTCAGCAAAGCCGTCTTAAGCTTTCCATTTATTTCCTGAGCATGGCCCGGGCCCTGCTCGGCCTGTATCCGCTTGCCTGGCATTTGCGTGAAATTGGCTTTACCCCGGCTGACCTGAACCTGGGCAGTTCTGTCTTTGGGGGCTTTTCACCTCAGCACAAAGAGCGGATCGCTCTTATGGCTGCCCTTTTTGGCAGTTCAGGTCTCACAGCTGTGCAAAAGTCCCGTATGGCAAAGGAGCAGCAGGCACAGGCCCGGCAGTCAGCAGGAGCACCGCAGGACCACGCCAGGAAAGCAAATGCCACCGGGGCTGAGGCTGCCGGGGCTGACGCAACCGGCTCTGCCGGTCTGTCCGGCTGTGAGGGCAACTGCGCGGTCTTCTCCCCTGTGGACTTTGGTCAGGATGCCTGTGACCGGCTTGAGCTTATTGCCCGTCTGATACGCTGTCTTTGCACTGTAAGAGACGGCGGTATTCTCTATGGTTTTGCTCTTGCCGGACTTGAAAATGTTATTCAGTCGCTTTACAGCCTGGCCCGTGTTAATCCTGAGCTGAGCATTGAGCAGCTGGTAGACCAGCTTGCCCAGTACTTTGCCAATCAGCCTGTACCGGCCATTGTCCGACTCAACTGTCTGGTTAACAGCCCGGCATGGGCCCGCAGCCGTATGCGCCTGAACGGCGCCACAGCCGACAGCAGATCAGCTCTGTCTCCGGTATCGGGCAACACTCAGGAGCGCCTGTACAAAAAAGACCGCAATCTGGTCACCTTCATAACCCCGGCTGATCTCTTTGGCAATTCAGCAGGCTCCTTATCCATTGAAAATGCGGCCGGTCAGATGCCGTCAGCTACCAGCGGTCTGGATACCATGCCGGCTGCCGGTATTGCCCCTTCTCACACCAGTGGCCTTGATATATCTCCGGCAGCTGGTCCATCCTTAACCAGCGGCCTTGATGTCACCCCGGCTGTGGCAGCTGCAACCGGAGCATCAGCTGCACAGTCCTCACACGCAGCCATTGCAGGAACCACAGAGTCCGCTGCAGTTATTCCATCCAGTGCAGGAGACAGGAACACTGCCGCTGAGGAGCCAGCCCGTGCACGAGACAGGCAGTCCGCCGCCAAGGTATCAGACCGTGCAGAGGGCACAAAGGCTGCCTTATCTGCCCATGAAGACAGTGCAGATGCTGGTCACGTATCTGGCTCACATCATACTGCCCAGAGCAGGGCAGAGGGCCAACAGGACCAGTCAGGTTCAAAATCAAAAGCTCAAAGCAGCAGCTCCAGGCACAAGGCAGAGCAGCAGGATCAGGACAGCGACAGCACTGTTGTCTCTGAATCCGACAAGGGCAATGACAGTGCCGGTGTACAGTCGCAGAGCGCTGACAATGAGAGCATTAACAGTGACAGTGGGATGAAGTTTGCCTCAGGACTGGCCGGAGCCCTGTCTCTTGATAACGGCTCGAGTTCTGACAGTGGATTGCTCGATATTGCCCCGGCTGCAGGTGGCAATGCCGACAGCCTGCTCGATATTGCTCCTGCAGCTGCGCCTGCATCTGCTGGCAGTGGCCAGAACTCAGAGCCTGAACATTCCCCGGCAGCGCCAGAGCCTGCCACTGCAGTAACAGATGCAGCTGCAGATGCAGCCGATGCAGTGCTGGATGCTGCAGGCGATGATAAGACTGCAGCTGCAGCTGCAGCTGTAGCTGCGCCTGCAAGTGCAGCTGATGCAGAGTCTGACCATGCAGCCTCTGAAAGTGCTTTACATAATCAAAAGAAAAGTGCTGTGCATAATGAGGACCAGCAGCTCAAGGGGAAATCAAAGTCCAGGAGCGGTGGCGCCAGTGATGCCAGTACTGCTCATGACAGGGAGGCTGACTCTGGCAGTGCCGGGGATCATAAAGCGGCCCACAATAAAGCTCAGGACAGCAAGTCAGCAAAGAAAGGCAAAAATGGCGCTAAATCTGAGTCTGGCAAAGATCGCTCCACTAAGGACAAATCAGCAGGACGTAGTCGTGACAGCAGCTTAACTGAGCAAAAGGCCTCAGGAAAAGAACGTCATGGTGGACGCGGGCGTAACCGTAAAGAGCCTCGTAACGATCTCTACCTGGGAGTAGAGGGTATGCTTGCTTTCCTTAAGGATACTGATGCTGATGACACATCCTATACTGCAAGGGCCCGCGCTCACTTTGACTCGGTAGCTGACCGCTATCTGTCAAAGGACGAAGACCAGGACTCTGGCAGCAGGAGGGTATTTCGTGGTTCATTAAAGGAAGAAGAGACAGTTGAAAGTGCCCGGTCAGATGCACAGGCAACAGCTGACTCACAAACCGGTACCTGGGTCCCTAAAAGCAATCTCTTTGACGATGAGCTGCCTGCAGATAAAAGGCGCTCATCAGCAAGGAGCCGCGCTCCATTAAGGACAGGATCCATGGCAAGTGATGAGGTCAGTACCAGCGACAGTGTCGGCGCCAGTGCAGAGGGCAGTACCAGTAACGGTACCGGCGCCAGGGCAGTGGATATTACCAGCGCTCATAAAGACATCAGTGAATCTCAGTCTGGTGGTCTGCTGATCGATGCCGGTGGTCTTTTGGTTACTCCGGCAGCAGGTTACAGCGCTGATGACAGTACAGGACTTATGGTAAGTCGTGCCGGAAACGCCACAGTTTCCGGTCTGGACCTTATTCCAGCAGCAACTTCCGGTCTTGAGCTTATTCCTGCAGCATCAGTGCAGGCCCAGTCTGATAAAAGCGCTGATAATGCCAGTGATCTGGGCGATCACGTACTCAAAGCACAGGATTGCGCTACCAGGACAACCAGCACTTTACAAAGTACAGATACGGCCAGTTCAGCGGATGACAGTGAGGCAGAATTTTCTGAGAGTGTGGAGTCAGCTGGTGATAACAGTGCTGATAACAAAGAGGCCAGTGAACTGCAGGGGTTAACCGTAAACAGTGACAGCTCATCTGACAATGGCTTTGTTATTACTCCTGCAGCTGCAGGTGCAGCCAACAGTTCAGCTGCTACCATCAGCTCAGCTGCTACTCATGCTGCGAGCACGGCTGCTGACAGGGGAGCTGAGGCTGGTGGTGATGATACGTCTGCTGACCGTAGAGCCGCAGCCAAAGCATCAGTTACCGAGGGCTCTGCCCCTGATCTTCAGCTGGTGTCAGCATATGATGAAACAGGTGTTGAATCAGAGGGTGATGAAGACGAAACAGTATCTGAGTCAGCTCAGTCTGAGACAGCTGATTTAGAGTCAGCTCAGTCACATTCCGCTCAATCAGATTCAGCAGGAAGCAGCAACGCAGCCAGGAACCAGATGGGCAATAACAGCTCTCAGGAGCAAAGTTTTCAAGACCTGACCGGCCTTGGTCTTGTTAATGCTGCCTCAGCAACCCGGAGCGCGTCGGACATTTCTGCTGCTGATGGTACTGCTGCAGGTATTGCCGATAACAGTGACTATGAGTCCCTGACATCAGACTTTGCGATAACTCCGGCTGTAAGTCAGTCACAGCTGTCGCTGTCAGCTCTCTCTGGCAGTACTGTAAAGCTGGGCAATGACTCAGCCTCGCTTAGCCTCTTTAATGCAGCTGACTCACAGCTTGCTGTGGAGAGCAGTACCCATAATGTCTTATTAGGACAGACAACACTCACCGGGATGACACCGGCTTCAGGCATCAAGGCAGCAGACACTCATGACCACAGTCAGGGCACCGGCCTCGGACAAAGCTCCCTTTTGCTTACTCCTGCAGATGCAGCAGCTGGTCTGCGTGCCGGCTCTGAAACAGGCCATACATCTGACAGCAGATCCGACAGTGATAAGGCAGCTGGTGATGAAGGGCGTTCGACCTCTATAAAGGAGGACATCTCAGCAGTTAATGATACTGTCCCGGCTGAGGCTGTTTCTTCAGGCAGTGAGTCTGAGTCTCTTGCACAGGCTGATGCAGATAATGAAGAGCATACCCATGGTGTATATGACGCCACTGAGCATAGCGAAGCTGATTCAGATTTAGACAATGATGCAGAGCTTGACGCAGAGGTTGATTCAGAAGATGAGTCCGACTCCGGCTACAGTTCTGATGACGAGGCTGACCCTGATGATGACCTCCCTGAGGATCTGGATGAACATGATGAGACGTCAGATCATGAGGATGACCTTTATCTGGAAGCATACGGCGAGGATGAGGCTGATTACTCTTATGACGCTGATATTCCTTACGATGATGCTCAGGATGATGAACTTGCTGATGAGCTCGAGCTTGAAGGCGAAGACCAGGACGCCCCTGATGGCGATCTGGAAGACGAAGACCAGGACGACCATGATATTGATGATGAGGCCGAAAGTGAAGCTAACGCTTATGAAGATGAAGAGGAGTCCGACAGCGATATAGATTCTGAAAAAGCCGGCGCTGATACAGGCGACACAGATGATGTCGATGACGACCTTGACGACCTTGAGGGCGCATCAGATGAGGGCGAGTCAGATCTTGATGGTGACGACGAGCTCTATGACCTCGACGATGATTATGACGAGGCTGATGATGACAGCGACTTTGATGATGATGCCTATGCTGATGAGGTCGACGAGGCAGATGACGACTATGCTGATCTTGATGATGCCTGTAAAGACGACAGCGACTTTGATGCTGATGTTGATGCTGACGAGGTCGATGAGGCAGATTACGAAGCTGATGAAGTAGACGAGGCAGATGACGACTATGCTGACCTTGATGATGCCGGTGAAGCCAAGGGCTCTGCAGCTCATGATTCCGAGGAGGCGGCAGCCGATGACGAAGATAATGGTGAGGATGTCACTGTAGTAAGTGTCAACAGCGGTAATCAGCTGGCAAAGCCACAGGAAAAGAAGTCTGAGAGCTATGACAAGTTCAACTGGACAACACGCAAGCTCAAGGCATCCAGCGTTATCAGCACTGCAAGTGGCTCATCTTCCAGTGGTGCTGCTGTTGATGCCGGTGCCCAGGCTGGCTCTGAGAGTTCCGGTAGTGAACTGTCCGGATCGGGCGAAGCCACAGGTCCGGCAGCTGCCATAGCTGATGACAGTGGCGACAGTGCACGCATTGAGGGCTCATTTGACGCTATTACCGGATCCTTCATTCCGGCTCAGGTAAGTGCTGACAGGCGCAGCTCTGGAACCGGCGGTGTGCCTTCTGACCATAATGGCCAGTTACCTTCTTCATCTGACAGAGCAGCCAGTGCCTCAACTGACAGCGCAATGGGCAGTGCTGGCGTAACTGGCAATGATTCAGCTCAGGATGATTTCCAGCAGGCGCATGGCCGTAACGGTTATGGCACGACTGCTGGAGCTGACGCAGGCAACTGCATTGCTGCCGGTACTGCCGCAGCAAGAGGACAAGCCCATACCAATGCTCATGCCACCGCGCATGGCGGAGCTGCGGTCGGTGCGGGCGCTGCTAATCTGAACTGGGATATGGTCATGGACTGCGATCCTGAGCTGCTGCGCTTTAAGTACTGTATGCTTCAGGCGCAGAGCTACCTTTTAAGTCAGGCTGAATACAATCGTCTGATGGAGACCAGACATGACAGCTCTGATATGGAAATCAGCGGTTCAATGGGTCAGGACAGAGGTACAGGCAGCCTGTCTGCAAGGCCGCTTTGGGCTGAGGTGGGGCGCTGCAGGCTCATGCATGTCTGTGGCTCGCCTGAGTATCTTGAAGATGTGAAAAATGCCATGGTTGCAGCCCTGTCCTCAAACGCAGCCGATCAGCAGCAGCTGGGACGCAGCGTTGCACGATTTAATTACTACGGTCGTGTACTGGGCTCGACCTGGAGTATCATGCCAAACAGCGAGGGCAGTCCATATCCTTCCAGTTCTGAATGCTCACTTGCCAGCATAAGAGAAAATGAGAGTGTTCAGTTTGTGGTCGGATCTCTGCTGTTATCAGCATACGCAATCTACTCTCAGGCCCATCTGAGTATCCTGCGTACCTCATGGCAGCGTATTGGCAAGAAGCCGCCATTTCAGGCCTGATAAATATTGACCTTTCTTTACATACCCCCGTGATCATCTAAATGGTCTGGGGGTATGTTGTTTCAGGGGACAGAAAAGTGATCTTCAAGGCAAACTGAGATACAAAGGCCTGTAAACAGCGGCTTTTAAACAGACAGAGGGAGAGCTCAGCATGACGCTGGACGCATGGAGCAGAATGCATGACGCATCAGGGAAGTTGCAGGACGCAGGAGGCATGGAGCAGAATGCATGATGCACCAGGGATCTCGCAGGTCGCAGGGGCATGGAGCAGAATGTATGACGCATCAGGGAGGTCGCAGGACGCAGCAGGCATAGAGCAGGATGCATGACGCACCAGGGAAGTCGCAGGTCGCAGGACTAAAGCATGTCCAGCTCAGCTCACTGCATCTTATGCCTCACAGCTGGTCTTTTGCTCAAAAGCTGCAAGTCACCAGCTTGCGCATAGATAAAGTTCGATGCTTGAAGGGTAAAAATCGCTGTTTTTCGCTTACCTCAGATTGACGTTTGTTTGAGTTTCTATCTTTGCTCTTGATAATTTGGGGACTTTGGCGCTGCTGGGGCTGTTGGTCATGCCGATTTATATGCTCTTTGACAGTTAAAAAGTCTGATGAATTTGGGTTTATCGAGAATATTTATCAATTGCTGAAAAACGATGAATTTGAAACATGAGGTGGATCACGATTTATGTTTTAGAAGTGTGAGCAACTTCAAATTGACACTGATTTTGTCTGATTTTGTTCGTAAGCGTTTTTGCGACACTCATCACAAAAGTGACCCCCTTACTGATCACACCCAAAAAAAATTTTGTTTTGTTTTGTTTATCGGATATGACCTTATTTCTGTCTGATTTTTACGTACATATCACAGTGATCCAGGTCACGAAAAACGGCTGTCAAGTGGGCCATTTTTGGACCTCTTTTTGTTTCGTAAAATCGAGCTGAAAAACGGAGTGCGACTATAGGGCCACGGTCATGAACAAGTGCATGACCCTTAACCCCTATCATCAATCTTCAATCTGACAGGCATAAGTATGAAATTCGATTTTATGACTAACGCTGTATGTTTCTTCGCTGTAACCGCCGGTATGGCCTTAGCCGCCTCCAGCCACTCCGCCCACGCCCAGCAGTGCTGCCAGACCGCAAGCACCTGCACTGGCAGTCCAATGACTTCTCAGGCCATTCAGGAGCCTGAGCGTGTAGACGGTCACGTCTCTGACAGCACTCTGGCTTCAGCCCTGACTGCAGCCGCAACTTTCTATAAGGACAGCGCCAGCCGCTCCGAGGGTATTACCCTGGCAACAGGTGGCTGCGATTCTGCCTTCTCCGACCGTACCTGTGCAGTGGAGCAGGAGGCCCTGTCCCACTTCACCATTACCGATGTCAAAATCACCCGCTATGACGGCACCGAAGGTATGCAATGTAGCTCAGACAGCGACTGCAGCTGCGCTATTCCAGCTGCAGGTCTTGCACATGTTGACTCCTCAGCTGAGGCTGCCAGATCAGCTGATGCATTGATATCTGCTCAATCTCTTATTGAAAACGGCCCTGAGTCTGCTCCTGTAGCAGCCCTCAATGGCGGTGCAGCTCTGTCCCGTAGCGCTGGTGCCAGTGCTGCTGAGCACTTCCGTGCTGCAGCCGCAGGCGGCGCTGCTGGCGCTGCACCGGCCTCCGCTGGCAGCGGCCTGCAGGGTGTACGCCTGGTAGCTGCTCCACGCTATGAGGACAAGGCTCTGACTGCCGCAGCTCTCAGCTCTGTTGACCATCTGCGCGGAGCACCACTTGATGCCGGTACCCTGCAGCAGGCACTGGAAAGCTTTACCGATTTCTACCGCAATAAGGGCTATACCCTGTCTCAGGCCTACCTGCCTGCTCAGAGCATTGTTGATGGCTGGGTAGACCTTGCTGTGGTCAATCCGAAGTACAACAACTTCAACCTCGAGAACGTCTCCTATGTCTCTGATGACTATATGAAGTACCTCATGACTGATGTCTATGAGCTTGAGGGCAAGGATATTGTTGAGGGTGAGCTTGATGAGCGTCTGCTCAAGCTCTCTGATATCGGTACTTTCAATATTGCCGGTCAGATTGATAACTCTGATGCTGCAGGCCTCTATCGTGATGTTGATTTCCAGGCTGCTCCAGATGGTGATCAGGTCAATTTCGCTGTCTTTGCTGACAATTACGGCAACAAGAGCGCCGGACGCTACCGCTTTGGCGGTCTGATGGAGGTTATCTCTCCAGCTGGCATGGCTGACCGTCTGTCTGTGGTCTATGCCCGCTCCAACGAAAAGCAGAACAACTACAGCATCAATTACCGTATTCCGGTTAACTCTCATC
>NZ_JALKIL010000016.1 GCF_023051105.1 Anaerobiospirillum sp. NML120449
ATATAAAACTATTAGTAAGTTGAGCCCCATTCCCACCATGTGGAAACGGGGCTCAACTTATTCTCCCCGCTGCACTGAAACTTGATTCAGGTTTGGCCTGTCAGTTAGTCAGCCTGCTGCATTGCCTGTTAAGGTAACAGGCCAGGGATGGTGCCAGCTCCAGAACCAGCCATGGCATATGCTATTGGGCATATACCGTGGCTTGGCTGTGCCGGGATGCCTCGCAGGTGCCTACTTCTTTGCTTTTGTGGTGGTGGAGCGGTCGACGCAGTAGAGCACAAACTCGTTGTGGTAGCTGTTCTTGCGGCAGTAGAACTCGTAATCAGGGTTGATGCTCTTGATGAAGATTGGCAGTTCCCACATGTGCTCAATCTTGTGATAGAGGCAGACGCACATGCGTGGCCTGTACTTCTGGATGGTCTTTACAGAGCCCTTGAGAGCTTCAAGCTCGGCGCCTTCAATGTCGTACTTGAGGAAATCTGGCTTGATCTTGTTCTTCTCAATCCAGTCGTCCAGAACAATGCAGTCAACCTCGATATTGCCATCAGCTGTGGCATAGGAGGCACCGGCCATACCAGGAGCGGCAGCAAAAGGAATCTTGCACTCCTTGTCACCTACAGCAAGGTTAATGGCAGTGGCGGTATCGTGGCCATTGGCCTTGAAGTTCTCTACCAGAACCTGGTAGTTGTATGGACTTGGCTCAAAGCTGTAAACCTTGCTGGCTCCATTGTGGTATGCCCACAGAGCAGTATCACCAAAGCAGGCTCCACAGTCGATAAAGACATCACCCTTGTTGACCTTGACCAGATCACCATAGCGGTACTGCTCGGCCACATAGGTGGTCATGAGCATGGTGGCCAGATAGCCCAGCTCCTCTTCCTTGCAGGCCATCTTAGGGCACTGTGGGGACTTTACGAACTCATCCCAGCGGGCCACGATTTCTGTATCCCACTGCTCCTTGGTAAATGGTGATACCTGATCAGCAAGCTCACGATTAATGGTCTTGAGCATCAAATAGGACAGTTCATTCTGGAAATGAACCTTGCTCTGCTCATCACACAGCCAGGACATAACGATTTCCAGCTTGTTCTTGTGGGTTACAAACTTGGAGGAGTTGGTGTGAAGAGCGATTTGCAGAACCTTTTCTGCAAAATTCAGAGAGTCGAGTACAGACATGATATTTTCCGTGTTCGGCCTGACAAGAAGTCAGGCTCCAAAAGATAAATCTTTCCTGCAGTAATACTAATCGATAACCGTGGCAATTCAACGCCACAGGAGATGTGCTATCGACCAAGGCAACACCTCAGCAGCAGGCCATGGCAATGGCTGCGCGTCAGCCCATGGGGCAAGGGGCATGGCAAAGCCTCAGGCTTCTGGTATGAGCAATGGCATGAGCGGCGCATCAGAGCCTCAGGCATGGTCATGGTCATGGTAATCGACCAGACCGTGGGCAATTTCAAGGCAGACACAGGCCAGTCCATTCCTGTGACCCTGCAGCTGCTCCTGCTGTTGTCCATTGAGGAATGCACGGCTGGCCTGACCGGCTAAGCCTGCCAGTACCATGTTTGCAGGCCGATTGGCCTGCAGGATGGCATGCCTGCATGCATGCAGGCATAGTTGTCAGACAAGTTGCCCTGCATTGCCATTATGGCGTCTTGCGTATCGGGAGCGGCCCCGTTATGTGCATGACCTTATGATGTACATGGCTGGAGGCTGATGCAGGCAGGCTTTGGCCGGGCTCAGAGCTGTGGCCATGGCTCGTTGTTACTTTTTGTAGTGGAAGTAGCCGTTGCGTTCTTCCATGGTATCAGGGAGGTAGACCAGGTTGAGGAAATTGACCTCGGCATCTTCAGGTACTGTGCACAGACGCTCATATACGGTCTTGAGCTCCTCTATGGTGGTTGCTCCCAGACCTGGACGATCCTGATTGACTACAGCATAGGCCCTGTAGCCCCACTTGCTTATCAGATCATGCCACCAGGTGACATTGCCTGTGGCCTCCATCATGAAAGGACAGAACTCGGCCATAATCAGAGGGCGGAAGCCCTGCTCAAACATCTTCTGAGCACCGTTGAAGACAAATTGCTCATGGCCCTCAACATCAATAAGAATAAAGTCAGGCCACTGATCTTTGTCTTCCTTTGCGTAGATGTTGTCAAGCGAGTCAGCTGGTACGGTGACAGTCTCAAAGGTGGTGTTGTCAAAGCGTTCAATCTGCTCGATGTGATTGATGGAATTGCCGGCATCGTTGTTATGGTTGATGTGAAACTCCACCTCACCCTTCTTGTCAGTCAGGGCCACAGCATGGACCTTGACCTGGTTGTCCAGCTGATTGATTCTGATATTGTCACGCAGCAGCTCCAGGGTTGCCGGAGTTGGCTCAAATACATCAACACTTACCCTGCCTGTAAGCTTGGCAGCCAGTACGCTGTACCATCCGATATTGCCACCAATATTGGCCATATTGAAGTGGTCTTTCTGGTCAGCAATCATCTTGATGATGTTGGAGGCGATAACAGTCTCTGAAGGCTCCCAGCAGCCGCTCACAGCAATGGACTGTGCTACATAGCCATGGAAGATACCAGGGTCAAAGGTGCGCATGATGTAAGGGCCCATGTCACCACGCCAACGGGTGCCCTCAGGCAGAGCTTTATTGAGCTCACTTTCATCACGCAGCTGCAGGGCTTTGACAGCATCAGGCAGATTAACCAGACCAAAGTGCTCATCAGGCTTTTTCAGGCAAACCAGATAGAAAGAATTGCTGGCTATGCCCTCCTTATTGGCCATAAGAAAAGCGTTGAGCTTACCAGCATCCTCAAAGGTCATGCCTGCAATTCTGCTGCTGAGCTCCGGGGTCAGATGGCACTTCTGACTGAGCATGCGGAAGTTGATGCCACGGGCATCAAGCTCCTTACAGCTTAATCTGGCTGCCTCATTCTGGGCTATAGCCTTGCGTTTCTGGTCATCCCAGAACTCAAAAGTTCCACCACTGATACTGCGTACTATGCCAGGATCAGCCACAGTCATTGGGTTATCCGGTGCAGCGGCTCTGATTTCAATCAAAGCACCATGGGCACAGATACGCCACAGCTCAGCAATAAAATCAATGAAGGTAAAAGAGTCCTCAAATTGCAGTCTCTCGAGGCTGTAGACAAAACGGGCTGAGCAGACTGAGTCACTTTCTATTTTGGAAAGTGTTTTACCCCCCCCCATTAAAAATGGCTTGTTTAAGCCATTTTTAACCATTGATGCTGTATTTTTGAAACCCTTGATGGTAAAGGTTTCATCACCAAAGTTCAGACAAATCATAATTCAAATACTTCGATATTAGTTACAAAGGACTGACCCCAGTCCTGAGATATAAATCTGAAGAACCGCTTTGTTGCCAGGCAAGGTCAGGCCGTGCCAGCCAGTAACTTCACTTTTCAACGTCAGGAAGACTATCTGCAAGCAAGCATACCTGTCTATCTGCATGCATGCATGTGTTCCTGTTTATATGCCTGCCCTCATCCCAGCCTGCATGCGTTCGTTCCTGTTTATCTGGCTGCCGTCACTCCTGCCTGACTGCATTTCCGTCAGCGTGCCTGCAAGGCATTAAAAGTGACTGCAGGGATGATGTGTGCAGTCAGAGGGGTTGTAGCAGTTCTGCAGACTGATTTCCTGTAGATCTGCAGGCTGGAGGCAGTCGCCAGCATGCCCCGGGCACTATGTCAGGGCAGCCAGCTGGGCCATAGCCGCGCAGCTGGCTGGCAGATGTGGCCGGCCGGAGCCTGGCCTGTACGGTCTGGCCAGAGCCAGGGCCATCAGGAGGCCGGGTTAATCTGTCCGGACTGGCAGTAAGCCAGGCTCGACAGGCGGGCTGCAAGCCTGGCTGGCTGGATGGCCATAGGGTTATTTGAGCTTTATGTCACCTGAGCTGGTTGTGTACTTGTCCAGTGGCAGGAAGAGCAGGTCAAGGTGGGCTGTGTCCGGGTTGTTGACACTGAGCTGGTCGTAGAATTTACGCAGCTCTTGTGTTGTCATCGGAGCTATTTTGCCGTCGGTCATGGCAAATACCTGGTAGTTGTATTTCTCGACCAGCTCGTAATGGTAGCGGCACTCACCACGCAGGTGGAGCAGAGCAGGTGAGAACTCAACGAGCATGACCGGTCTGAAGCCATTTTCAAAGAGCTCACGGGCACCATCAAGGATCTTCTGCTCATGACCCTCGGCATCCATGATGATGATCTCAGGCCAGTCCTTCTTATCCATGCTCAGGTAAGTACTGTCCAGAGTGTCGCAAGGAACAGTAATCTTTTCGTAGCGGCCATAGTCCTTGTCATTGCCCTCAGCAAAATGAACTACGCTGTTGCCACCGGCATTGGATTCATAAACATAGAAGTCTACTGATCCTTTCTCATCGGACAGGGCTACGTCATGGACAGCAATAATATGAGCAAGATCATTGATGGCAATTGTATTTCTGAGCAGCCTCAGGCTCTGTGGAGCAGGTTCAAAGGCATCTACCTTTACTCCAGCTGAGGTACGGGCAGCAAGGATTGAATACCAGCCCAGATTGGCGCCGATATTGGCTACGGTAAAGGTTTCGTGCTTATTACCAAGCATATTGAAAAAGGTGGCGGCTACCTCGCTTTCAAAAGGCTCAATAAAGCCCACATTGATAATATTGCGTGAGGCATACATTGACTCTTCACCAGGGTCATAGACGCTCATGACAAAAGCAGCATCACCGGTGCTCATAAACGACTTGGCGCCTGATGTGACAAGAGAAGGATTGGCCAGAGCATAGCGGAACTGCTTATCCCTGTTGAAGATCAGGATGCACTGTATGCTGTTGAGAGCGTTATCAATACCGAGCAAAGCCTCGAGCAGCTGCTCAGGACTGGCAAAGCCTTTGTTTCTGAAGCTTTCTGGCACTTGCCTGACTGATACAGGAAACATTCTGGCAAACTCCAGATCAGCATCGAGCCCGGAGGTGCACTTTACTCCCATAAGCGCAAAGGCTGCATCGAGCTTATCCTTGATTGAGGCAATGGTATATGGGTTCGGGTAGCTGATATTGACCTTGACCATGGCACCGTCGATCATCACTCGACGCAGGTCCTTAAAGAGCCCCTTGAGATACTCGCCTCCCTCACTGCTGCCAATAAGGTCAAGTGATATATTAACAACCGCTGAATTTGCTGAACTGTCAGGAATATCTGTCAGTCTGGAATCAGAGGTAGTAATGCCGGGTATACCCATGGACAGGATACGACCCCTGTAACGCTTTATGCCATGAGAGGTAACTGTAACCAGGCAGCTGACAT
Organism: Anaerobiospirillum sp. NML120449; assembly: GCF_023051105.1. Classification (GTDB taxonomy): domain Bacteria; phylum Pseudomonadota; class Gammaproteobacteria; order Enterobacterales; family Succinivibrionaceae; genus Anaerobiospirillum. Next base: position 5,310 of record NZ_JALKIL010000016.1, read on the forward strand.
CATTCCTGAGTTTTTTCAGATTAACGATACAGTACCTGAACACAGGGCGGCTGATAGTTTGGGATTTGGTCATATTTACAACCTCAACAATGGATAAAGGTAAGCGGGCAGACGGTAGCTGCAAGTAACGACTGCACAAACATACTGTCCAGACAGGTCCTGCCATGGCATGGCACGACATTGCACGGCATCCTGCCCAGACAATTCATGCCTGGGCCGGGCAGCCCTGTCGTAAACTCATGCATGGCCGGCCTGCAGCGAGCCCGGCCAGACCGGCCAGACAGGGCCGGGCCGGACACATCTGCCGTGCGCATCATGCATGGCCGGCCTGTACCGATCCCGGCAATGAGCCGGGTTAAAAGTCCACGGCCAGGGTCCCTGATTCAGAGGCATGGATTACAGCCATGTTATGGTCTCATGGCTTGCCCTGGGCTTTTGCCTGGTGGCTTGCAGGCCCTGGTCTCATGGGTGTTTGCGTGCCGTGCTGGCCATGATGGGTGCAAAAGGGCGGCCAGCGGGAGTCATAAGAATGCGTATAATACAACGACAGCACGGCAGTGGGTAAATTAAGGCCTGTTTCTGAGCTTTTGAGCACATTATGGGCGCATTTTCAGCTCAATCTTTGTCTGAAGTTCAGGTGATTAAGCGCTATACTGTGCACTGCTGTCTGCAGACAGCATGATGTTTATTCCGGGGGCCAGATGACCACAAACAGTTCACGAACTTCCAGAGGCAAAAACGCTACTGCCGGCCGCAAAAGTAAAAAGGCCAGCACTGAGGCTGACCTTATGGCGCAGGAGACGCAGGATAAGCAGGATGCGCCGGATTCGGACTCTACAAAAGACAGCAGTGAGAGCAAGTCATCGTGCAGCTGCGGCTGCTGCGCAGGCGAGAGTATCAATCATGCCCATGAACTGGCTCTTGCCAATGGCGAGCTCATGTCCGGTGATGACATTGAGGTACTTTCAGCCTTCTTCAAGGCCCTGTCTGACCCAAGCCGCCTCAATATCGTCTACCTGCTGCTCCAGCACAAACAGCTGTCGGTAGGTGACATTGCCAGTAAGACCAATATGTCCGTCTCGGCAGTCTCCCATCAGCTGGCCATACTGCGCATGCGTAAACTGGTAACAGTCAAAAGAGACGGCGTAAAGAATTACTACGGCCTGTGCGATGACCACGTCTTTAAGGTCATAGAAATGGCCATTGAGCACATCAAAGAAGAATAGCCACCGGTACAGCCGGGAGCCATACCAGCATGGCTCCAGCCCAGCCATGCTCCAGCACAACCAGGCGTCATCCCCTGCCCGGGCACAGCATGGCACCTGCCCAGCCTGGTACCATCAGTGCCCCGGCACAGCAAGGTACCAGCCCAGCCAGGTACCAGCCCAGCCAGGTACCAGCCCCGGGAATACTAAGGATATCTGGCATAGTGCAAGAGCACTCAGTCACCATCATGTCCTGTACATTTATCAATATGCATGCATAGCAGTGGCATGCGTGGGGCAGGAGCCTCGATGGGCTCGAGACCTTGAGGCAGGGAGAGCTTGAGAGCTGAGGTTTTGGGTTTGTGATGGAGCCGGAGCCCGGTCAAATTTGTCCTATCAACCAGAGAGACAGTCTAACGTGAGCAAATCAAATCAGTCAGCATCTGCTGAGCTTCCTGTTTACCTTGATAATGCCGCCTCCACTCCTATGGATGAGAGAGTAGCTGCAGCCATGATTGAGGTTATCTCAGGTTACTGCCAGTTTGGCAACAGTGCCTCCAAAACCCACAAATTTGGCTGGATTGCAGCTGAAATTATCGAAAAAGCCCGCGATCAAATTGCTCAGTCTGTAGGCTGCTCACCTCTTGAGATTATCTTTACCTCAGGCGCCACTGAGTCCAATAATCTGGCCATCAAAGGCATCAGCTATGCCCAGTACCGTATCAATGACAGCCGTCGTCATATCGTGACCACCTCCATTGAGCACAAGTCCGTGCTTGAGTGCTGTGAGCAGCTGGAGCACCACGGCTTTAAGGTCACTTACATCAAACCACGCACTGATGGCACAGTAAGCGCTCAAATGGTTGCTCAGGCTATCAGTGAGGATACTTTCCTTGTGTCCATAGGACATGCCAACAGCGTACTGGGCTCCATTAACGACATTGAGAGCATTGCCATGCTCTGTCGTGAGCACAATATTGCTTTCCATAGCGACTGTGCTCAGACCAATGGTCTTATTGATCTTAAGCTCGATGATGGCAATGTCTCTATGGCTACCCTTACCCCTGAGAAGATCTACGGCCCTAAGGGCATTGGAGCCCTGTACATCAAAAAAGCTCATAATATCGAGCTCGATCCTCTCATTGTCGGTGGCGGTCATGAAAAGGGTCTGCGTGGCGGCACTCTGGCCACTCACCAGATTGCCGGCATGGGGGCAGCCTTTGAAATCATGAAAAATGAGCGTGATGAGGTCTTCCAGAAGCTGGTCAAGATGCATGACGATCTGCTCCCTGAGCTCAAGGCCAGTGCTGACATCACCATCAACGGTTATAACGAAGAGGGCACTACCCCTCACCTGCCCAACATCATTTCCATAACCTTTAATGGATCCGCAGGCATGAACATTGTTTCCAAATTATCCAAAATTGCCTGCTCCACAGGTTCAGCCTGCTCCTCAAGCAAGCTGCTGCCAAACTATGTGCTCACTGAAACCGGCCTGAGCGACGATGCAGCTCTGTCCACCCTGCGCTTCTCACTGGGACGCTTCACCACCAACAAAGACCTGAGCCGTGCCATAGCCGAAGTAGCCCGCATCTGCTCATAACAGCTGCCCCGACAACGCAGCCCGACCAATAATCAGCCGCCATGACCAGCCCAGCCCTCCCGGCTGGCCTGGTCTTCCTGGCCAGATGAGACCATAACGGCACGGACTGCACTGATGGCCTCAGCCAGCAAGGCCTGCCAGGCTGGCCTGGCTCAGCACTGCGCAGCCTGTCGCCTGCTCTTACGGCCTCAGACCTGCAGGTTCGGCTCAGCCTTGCGCAGAGCAGCACAGCTCAGTAGCGCAGCATGGCCATGCACAGCCCTGCCATTCATTGAGCATGTTCTGACTGCCATACCGACCTGGTCCTGCAAAGCCAGCCAGGCCCTGACCGGAACTCACGGCATGCATGAGCAAGGAGCACTGCCAGCCATATGAAGAAGCTGCCATGCAGGCAGCCATAGCGCGGACAAATGCCCGGCCTCAGGCTGGGGATGAGCTGTGGATGAGCTGCGGCTGTTCTGTTGAGCTGACCAGCCCGATACCAGAAGGCCCTGACTTACGTCAGGGCCTTCTTGCTTTCAGCAAAAGTCAAAGATCATCTGCCATGTCTGCATGCTGTCCTGGTGGCAGGTCGTCAGGCTGTCTTGATGACTGAATGACTGCACGGCTGGACAATGGGGCTGCGGTCTGAGTGCATATGATCAGCAGGCCGGCTCAATCCAGCAGGTCTGCTGTACCTGCTGCTTACAGCTCTTCAACGGCAATGGAATAGTTGAAAGTCAGGCCCTGGCCTGCCTTGAGGGGCACTGTTGTTGGGACACCTGCGTCTTTGACGGCATTGTGCTCAGCAACTGACTGAGCGGCCAGATCCCAGGCACCGGCTATAGGCTCAATGCCCAGACAGCAGTTAGTACCGTTCCATGGCTCATACTTGCGGCCGTAATTGCTCATCCACAGCAGACAGGTTGGAATGACTTCCTTATCCCAGTTGAGGGTAAGACGTACTCCCTTGTTTGGGTAAGTAAGCACAGCCTGTCCCTGAGGGTGAAGCATCTGAACGATTTCTTCGGTGTGATAAGCCTTAGGCAGACGGGTACCGTCCATGACCTCGGTATTGCCATCAGCGCCATGATATTTTTCCTGTAAAGGCAGACGGTTCAGGGCATCAAATCTGGCACCTGGTACCAGACGGCTGATACCGGCCTCACACTCAATGCCATAGACAATGCCGTCACCGGCAATGGACAGCTCCAGTACGTTTTCCTCACCCTCAGTTGGGAATACCGGATGTACACCCATTGGAGCAGCACAGTCCTTGCGGGAGGTTACGGTGAAGGACAGCACGACACTGTCATCCCTCAGGGTAATAGTTCTCTCAATATGAGCAAGGTCATTGCCCTCAGGATAGTCATAAGTCAGCACAGCACTGTTACCATAGGAATTAACCTGCTTGAGCTGCCAGTTGCTGTGGCATGGCAGTCCATGAGGGGCAGAGGCTGAAAACAGAGAGCAGTCTTCAGTTACAAAGCCAAAAGGCACACAGGCCCACTCACCTGACAGATGGTCCATGAGACCTGCAGGTGATGAGTAATAATCATCCTTGAGCCATGGAGCCTTATGCAGCAGCGCCTTGCGCTGACCACCGGCACACAGATAAAGCTGAGCAAGCATGCCGCCATTGAGATCCACAACAGCCTCAAGCCTGCCCTCAGGTGATTTCAGTAATACAGGATTGCTCATACATCAGTTCTCCAGTAACCAGCCAGTGTCAACTGTCCATTGTCCAGTGTCCATGACACCATGTGAAGAAATTCTTACCAGCCCCAACTCTCACCGGCAAAAAGACACCCAGCCCACCCCATTGTCATGCCCAGAGCCAAGATCAAGCCATACTTAAGGCAAGCCCATTGCCAGCCACGGCTCTGAACATAAACCATAGCCATAGTCTGCCCACAGGGGCCGCAGCTGCAGGCGGAGCAGATGCTCTGGGCAAATGGCAAAGTGCCCCTTACGGGACCATGCACTGCTCATCCCCAGGTCAAGGCAAGTATCCTGGCCGTAGCCAGCCCTTAGGAGTCGCACGACAGGTCAGGCCGGTCCGGGTCAGGTAAAGGGCCCGTACCGAGCCATGCTCTGCCACACCATGCTCAAAGCAAATGCCATTGCCGTAGTCATCCCTTATGAGCCCCAGTCCGAGTCAGGCATGGACGGGTCAGGTAAAGGCCCTTACCGTGCCATACACTGCATGGCCATCCGGTCAAAGCAAAGGCCAGTGCCGCAGTCAGGCTCATGGAAAAGGGGCATCAACAGAGTCTGGAAAGTCCCCTGACCACAGCCATCCTCTGAAGCTCTACAGTGCCCGCATGCTGCGACAGGGCCCTGTCCATGAACTGTCCACAGCTGAGCCTGTATCACATGGCATAAGCTCCATGAGATGGGCTGACAGACCTGTAAGGCTGTTCATGGCCGGCATGCCCTGAATGGGGAGCATGATGCGCAGGGCTTGCAGGATAACTGGCCAGAGCTGTCTCATGCTCCTGCCGGAGCATATATGCCACGGCTGGCTTGCGGCCCTGTGCCACAGCATGGTCATGAGCCTGCGGGGCAGGGATGCCGGGGTGGAATGGTAGCTCTCTGTCAGCTGCGATGCATGGCTGGCAGCCATGCTGCGCCGCGTACGCCTGAGCTGCCGCCGTAGAGTGCCTTTACCACCGGGGTATCAAACTCACCGCCGAAAATGTACTCTTTAATCTTTTCAGGCAGCAGCTCGTAGAGCTCGTCGATATTGGACATGCCACCGCCCAGGACAATCACATCTGGGTCAAAGAAATTGGCGTAATTGGCAATGGAACGGGCAAGACGGCTGACATAGGCTGCAAAGCTGGCCTTTGCTGTGGCATCACCCTCACGCATCTTCTCAATGATGTACTCACTGTTATGAGGGTAGACCATGGCCTCCGGGTCAAAGCTGTCAGTACGCTTGGCATAGTCACGCTCAAGGCCGGTGCCGGACACAAAGGTCTCAATACAGTTCTTCTGGCCACAGAAGCATTTGACATCAGTCCATGCTGCAGCCTCTTCACTGGTAATCCATGGCAGGGAATTATGGCCCCACTCGCCACCCAGCAGGTTACGGCCACGCCAGATTTTCTTATTGTGGATAAGGCCGGATCCTGACCCTGTACCCAGGATAATGCCCCATACCATGTCCCCATCCTTGCCTGCTCCGTCTACAGCTTCAGACAGGGCAAAGCAGTTGGCATCGTTCTCAAGATAAATCTCGTCATGACCAAGCACGGCAGCAAGGTCAGCTTTGAGGTCATGACCATTGAGCCACCATGAATTGGCATTCTTTATAACCCCTGTCTTTAAAGACACAGTACCAGGTATGGCAATACCAAGAGGGCATGAACCACCGGTCTGTTCCTGAGCTGCAAATACCAGTGAGGAGATAGTCTTGATGGTGTCAGGGTAAGATCCCTTAACTGTGGCAGTACGCTTGCGGTAACGCTCTTTACCGCTGGTATCCAGGGCAATAATCTCAGTTTTGGTGCCACCAAGATCTACACCCAGAGTAAATTGGCTGTTCACTGTCTGTCCTCCCGCTGATTAATCATCTGAAACTTCCTTTCCCATGCCGTGACCATGCCCATGCTGGTGCCCGTGACCATCAACATGCCAATGCCCTTGACCATACCTATACCCATGAATGAAGATACATGTTCACATATCCAGACTGGCTTACAGTCCAGCAATCATGCTGGCCCATGCCCAAATTGGCTTCCAGTACTTAAGTCATGCCAGCATCTGCCATGCTCTAAGAATCAGCCTCAGACCTGCATTAACTCCAGTCAGGCCCCGCCCAAAGTCTAAGGATTAATCTCAGGCTCACGCCCTGCTCCATGCTAAGGCCAAGCCCCATGTTCAGGTTCAGGGCCGGAATAAGGCTCACGCAATCATGCCAGCACTTCAGACTGTGAGGATCATAGCCTGATACTGTCATTGCTTAGTCAGAGACAGCTGACCTCTGGCATATGACATGACGAGCTGCTGATGCGCCGCTCGCTCCTTGGCTTTGCTTTATGGGGCACAGGGCATCACCTCTGAATCCGTATACGTGACCATCATAGACTTGGCCACAGCATTGCCGGACCACGTCTCCATCCTCATATCTGACAAGGACACAGGTAGACAAGTCTCATGCTTCGTCTGTGACTAATACTCGGACTCATGTAGCCCGTCTCAGGCTGCGTCTATCATCAGGCCTCGGACAATGCTGGATAAGCCTGCATAACTGTCTGAGTCCAAAGCGCCCCATCATCAAGTTGGATGACTGACTCATACCTAAGGCAGGTTGTCTGAACATGGCAGGACAGGGATGGATAAACTTGTCAGTGGACGGCATGGCCGTTCACAGCATGTCACAGCTGGACAAGTCCCTTACTGTCAGGACATGGCATCACAAGGCCATGCCTGTCCGTTAATTGCAGGTCGCCCATGGCCGACCTTGTCCGGTCGGACCTGGACCGGTCTGCCCGACCCGACCTGTTCTGCACCTCAGGATGAAAGGATGACCTGGTTTGGGCCGGTGCATGAAAAAAGAAAGGCTTACCTTATCCTGGCAAGCCTTCATCAGTATGTCTAGAAAACTTTTGTGCTCAATGAGCCAAGTTAATTACTTGCGTACCTTGTCGTACTCGTTGCACAGACACCACTTCATTGGTACGTCTTCTTCAATCTCGGAGAAGCGTGGGCAGCCCTTGAGATAGTGGTTGTCATTATGGTCGTCATTGACCTTGGAAACTTCCCAGCTCATTACTTTGCCGTTTTCAGCCCAGAAAGAGTGGTACATGCGTGGAGGCAGGGTTACACCTGAACCTGGCAGCAGACGAATAACCTCGCCTGGCTTGAATACAATCTTCTGGGAATCGACACACAGCTCTACAGGACGCTCTGTGTCCAGGTGGTTATCCTCAGTGGCCCAGTAGCACTTGATGCACAGCTCACCGCCGCCACGGTTCAAGATGTCTTCCATCTTGAAGGTGTGGAAGTGATAAGGAAGAACCTGACCATCTTCGATGATCATCATCTTTTCGGCATATGGCTTGTCGTAACGAGGGTCGGTTACTGAGCCGTTACGCAGGGTGAACAGGCAGGTGCCGGACTTGTAGAAATCGTCTGAGCCGTAATCAGTAACATCCCAGCCAAGCTCGAGGTCAAATACCTCAACCCAGGACTCCTGGTCGGCCTTCTTCCAGTCATCAGCTGAAATGTAGGCGAACTTTGGCAGGGTCATGTTTAATGACTTTGAGAACTCAATAGCATCGTCAACAATCTTATTGATAAAGGAACGCTTCATTAAAACCACCTATTCTGCCTGGCAGAAATGCTAAATCCATTACGCCGTGATCCTTATGCAGCGTTATACATGACCATTGCAGTCATAATTACCCTGTTATCACAGCAAACACAGCAAATTTAGGAGGAGCCGCTTATAAAAGCCCGTTAAGGCCGCGTCTCCGTCAATGCAAATGTTTGCACTAATAATACTCCAAAACGGTCTGACATTGTCAAATTTCATTGGAAAATGATGCGAAAGAACACGACTTTTATAAGCTTTGTGCACTTGATCCCAAAACAGCAAACCTTTGCATAAATCACTGGACAAAGCCGCCAACCATATTTACCCCCGTCACACTGACCATCCGACCCCTCAAATACCAGCCACTCCTCCCGGCCCTGCCACCTTGCACAGGCCACCCCATACCCCGCCGCAGCCATTCTCTCTGCCAGAGCTCAAACGTTCTTTACTACATAGAGGCAAACAGCCACAGGTCGCCACTTGGCCCCGGCAGACCTGTGAAATAAGACAGCACAGAGATGCCAAGCCGCCAGGAACTGTTAAAGAGCCGCCATACCCGCCATCCAGACATCAGACCGAGGAGGGGATCAAGAGATAAAGCGGAAAGAAAGACAGGCACACCCGGAAAAAATGTCACACTCAATGGTACTTTTAGCAGAACTTCACTGTCGCTGACTGACAGTAAAAATGCCCGGAACGAAGAGCAATGAACAGCTTCAACCGCCGCGCAACTTATTGACAGTTTTAAAAATTCGCGGAGCGAATTTTTGTATGAACTGTAAGTTGGCATTAAGTATGCTTTTTTTTTTTTTTTTTCGCAAAATTTGGCGGTAGCCGCGTCTTTGAATTTCACGTCTCGTAAACCTGATATTTAAGCCATTTCTGGCAAAAATACTTGTTTACCAGCCTACCAGTTCTGTCCTGCCCCTCCGCTCTGGACATGAGCCGAAACTCGCACTCATGCGTAATTTATTCTTTATACACATGCGCAAATGATGAGGGCAATCAGGCTCATATTGTAGTTGAAATTTCGCAGTCTGACCTGCCTTTTGGTGTTTTTCACCATAAAAGTACGCCAGACATACTTTTGCATTTATGACACCAGGTTTTAATGCAAATGTAAGCGAACAGTATCAAGCACACCTGACCTTTGAACAGGTACAGGCAAAGGCGCTGTCTGAACTCACTTCTTCCTACCTTCTGGTTCATCCCCCTGTCTACAGACTTAGTACCCCTGACTCAGGGTAAAGACAACACCGGCTTATCTGAATCCCCTGCCAGGCATTTCCCGGCTTATCAAGCCACACGACCTCAACTGGCCCAGCCAGTACATAACGGTCCGTGTCGGCACGCAGACTGAGCAACATCCTGACAATATCCTTTCAACTGCACCGGCAGCCACAGCGCAAGCCGTGACTGCCTCACGTCCAGCACCAGGTATGGTGCCCCTCTGAACACACGTCAACTCTGCCTGACGCTTCCTGTACCGACGCATTGAATAAAAAGCTGCTCCGGCCACATGCCGGGCATCAATGCGCCGCACCACCCTGTCTCCTCTTCACTGCAACCCCGGCAACGTAACATTTCGTTGCCCGCAGTAACCTGCACCTGACCACCAACGAAGTGAAGTGGTCATAAGTTTCTGTAATCCCCTCTGAACTCTTACCGGCTCTCTGCCAGCCGGCCCCAGAAAAAAGCACTTACCACGAGCCAGAGGCACAGAAACACGCACCAGGCCAGAACACCCACTTCATCAAAATTTTCAAAAAAACTAGATGAAACTTTCAAACAACGCCATCAAGTTCCTGATGGCTCAATATCGTGCAATCTACAAGAACGCCTACTTCAAGGGCATCGCCTCTGCCGTTGTCCTGACATCAGTTATGGCTGCTGGCCAGGCTCAGGCTGCAGCTCTTACCGACCTTTCCTCAGCAACTGGTGATATCACGATTACCGGAGCATCCAATGATTCTGGTACTGATAATAAGTGGGAAAAAATCACTGTTTCAGGCTCAGGCTCATTAGCTGCACCTCTTTATGATATTACTATTACAAGTGGCTCAGGCAGCAAAATCAGCGCTTCTGGTAATGCAGCAACTTTAGTCAGCACTAAGGCACTTAACATAACTGGCAAGAAAGCAACTGACGGCATTTCTTTTATGTCTTCAGGCGATAAAGGTATTGATGTCTCTTTCTCAGCCATTAATCTTGAGAAAGGCGCAATTACACTCAACGCTAAAGACTCAACTGCGGCTGCCACATTAACAGCCACAACCATAACCTTAGGCAGCAATGCTGAAGGCGTTGAACTACAAGATGGAGACGCTACCATCGTTATTGGCAAGAGCGGCGCCGTTGGTACAATTAAGGCCGGCGATATTGCATCATCCTCAACCATTACCTTAAATAAAGGCGGTCTTTTTAAGGCCGGCACATCTGGCAGTAATCAGGTTGCTGACGCTACAATTAGTGCTGGCAGCCTGCTGATCCTGGGCGGTAAACTTCACTCAAACTCTGACGGTGACTCAGGCTCAACTCTGAACGTAAAACTGGTTCAGGGTGAGATGAATGGAGGATCTATTGAGATCGATCCCGCCAGCAAGATGAATATTACCTTTGATGCAACATCTGGTATTACAAAGGATGAGGCAGAGGCTGAGCGTATACTCAACCTCAAGTCCGGCAGCCTTGTTATCAAGGGTGATACTACTATATCTGGCGCTGGAACCATCGTAATAGCTGATGATGTTACTGTAACAGGTAATACAGGTAAAGAAGCTGCTTTCAAGGTTTCAGGCAGCGGTGCTGACGCTGCTGCTGTTGTACAGCTGTCTAAGGCTGCCCTTGCTGAACTGGCAGGTCAGACCAAAGCTGAGACCAAGAATACAATCATCAAGCTTACTGACACAGGTGAAATTGATGTTGTATCACTTAAACTCTCTGGCTCATCTGCTGTAGGTACCATTAAGGCCGACTCTGGCTCTGTCATTAGTGCAAGCAATATTCTGGTCAGCGATAAGCTTAAAGGCGTAAGCGGTACCCTTTCTCTTGAAGCCAAGAGCCTGACCCTTGGATCTAAGAAGTATTCAGGTACTGAGTCCCTCAAATTCAGCGGCGCTGTTGCTGAAGACCTGACCCTGCTTTCCAACGGTGCTTTTACCCTCAAGGACAAGATCACCCTGACCAGGCTCAATGCTGACGGCAAGGCTGTTGACGGCAAGATAACTGCAGAAGATGTAGTTGTTTCTGCAGCTGATGCAATCAAGATCGATGGTGGTAAGTACGTTCATGAGAACGGCAAGATTACCCTGTCCAGCGGTACTATGTCCGTTACCAACACTGGCAAGGTAGATGTATCCTCCCTGACCTTAAAGGGTCAGCTGGTTCTTGATATCGCCAAGAGCGGTACTATCTCAGCCAATGGCAGCAATACCGTTCTTGACATTACTGGAGCCGATGTAAACCTTTCCGGCAGTGCCGCCAAGGTGATCAAGCTTGCAGCCGATAACGGCGGTAATATTCTGGTCACTGGCGCAACTGTAGAGAAACTGCAAACCCAGGCAGGTACAGGAAGTGGTGCTATCTTTGATATTGGCGCTACTGCAGCCTCAACCCTTACCATTGATGGTGATTTAAGTCTTGCTGCAGCTAATATCTCCGGGGCACAGACAAAGTCAGGCATCAAGCTCACCAATGGTGTAGTTAATGTTAATGGTGGCCTGACTCTTTCCAATGCAGCCGAAATTAACCTGGGAGCTAATGCTGCAGGTAAGGCTACTCTGAAGGTTCAGTCTCTTGATGCTACTGTGACTGACCCAGCCTCAGGCTCAACCATTAAGTCTGGTGACTATGTCATTACTGGTGGTCTTAAGACAAACTCTACCAAGGGATTTATCGTCAGTGGCTCTGGTGCTGTATTCCTCGGCGACATCACTGCTGATCCAATGCCATCTGGATCCACTCTGCAGACCTATACCTCTGTAGGCGGTGGCACCGTATCTGCTGGTGGCGATAACAGCCTTGAAGTAAGCGGCGGTTCTGTAACTGTTCAGGCAGGCAACTGGAATGCTGGTGGTATTAAGCTGACCTCAGGCAATCTCGTTATTGGTCAGAAAGCCTCCAATGCTGATGCTGCAGGCAACGTTATTGGTGCAAAGCTCAAGACCAGCAGTTTAACAATTGCTGATGGCCAGTCAGGCGCTTCCATTACTTCTGCAGGTACTCTTGATGCTGCCAAGATGAGCGTTGGCGCAGGCGGCAAGCTTAGCGTATCCGGCCAGCTCAACCTTGTCACTGAGTACGATGGCACTGCCACTACTGACTCTCTGGCAATGTATGGCCTCAAGCTGGGCGACAACGCTGTTGAGATTAAGCAGGGTGGTGTAGCTACTCTTGGCGGTACCGGTGTTCTTACCTTACTGGGTATCAAAGACGGTGCAGCAGTAACTGATAAGAACATCACCGATGCTGCTTCTGCATCAGGTGCTGGCGAGGCTTTATCTACCTCTGGTTCTTTCGTTGATGCTGCCGGTGCTACCCTTAAGCTGGATCTTGCTGAAGGCACTTCATTTGACACCAAGGCATTAGAGGCTCTGCAGGGCCGTCTGTATGGTACTGATAAGGTAAACGGCACCATCGACATTGGCGCTGCTACTATCAGTGATGTCGCCCCAGATGCCAACAATGAGATCAAGTGGGAAACTCTGCCTGATGCAGCTCATAATGTGCTTCCTAACTACAAGAACGAAGCCCTCATGGGAGCCGTACTGGTAGGTAAGGACGGCAACACAATGTGCGGTCACGTAGGCTCCATCAAGATTGATACTGCCGACACCTCAGTACAGGCTTCAGTTGACAACAAGGTATCCCTGAATAAGGCCGATGCCTATGGCAACCTGGTTTCCAACAAGAACGGTGATGTTCTGGGCATTACTGCCGCTGACAACACCTACCTTGAGCTGGATGCTGCTGGTAAGGTCGGTTCTGTAAGCCTTGGCAAGGGTGCAACTCTTGATGTAGGCGCCCAGAACGGCGCTGTAACTGTAGCCGGAGTTAATGGTAAGTCAGCCACTCTGGTTAACGGCGGAAACATCGTAGTTACTGGCACTGCCAATGTTGGTAAGCTAAACTCTGCTGAGGGCTCATCACTTGAAGTAACCAAGGACCTGACTGTTAACGACAACACCGTTAAGACTGTAGTTAACGGCAATGTAACTGTAGGCGGCAAGGCTCTGTTCAAGGGCGATACCACCATTCAAGGCAATGCCACTGTAGGCTCCTTTGAATCAGAGCAAGGTCTTACAACCGCTGCTGGCAGCAACCTCAATGTAACCACTGGTGGCTTTAACGCTGAGAATGCTGTTACAGCTCAAGGAAACATCAAGGTAACCAGCGGTACTGCAACATTCAAGAGCGATGCACAGCTTTCAGGCGCTGACAACCAGTTCAAGGATGCAGAGTTCTCTTCTAATGTAACTCTGGCTAAGGGTGTTACTACTGCAACTACTGTAACTCTCAAGAGCGCAGCCGCCCAAAATCTGAACGTAAATCAGGGCGGTACTCTGGACACTGATGTTCTCACTGCTACTTCCGGCTCTGTAATCAAGGCTGGTACCTTTGGCAATAAGGAAACCAAGACCCCTGGCTCAACTGGATTCATCTCTGTTGGTACTCTCAACCTGGAGAAAGGTGAGCTGATCGCCGATCCTGAGTTTGGCTCCGGTCCAGCTTCTGTAATTGCTGTAAAGCAGTTAGGCACTGATGTTACCGGCTTCCAGGCTGGTGTCCTTAACGGCTCCGCCTATGCCCTGCAGAACTCCATCATTGCTTTTGGTAATGACAACATTGCTGGTGTACAGAGCACATTTGCCAAGTACTTTGATGCAAATGGCTCTCTCAAGAGAGATGATGTTGGTGCAGTAGCCTACATTGCTGAGGACATCAAGGTTTCAGCCAACTCCAAGATTGTCGTTGACTCAGCTGCCAATGATGCAACTCTGACCAGAGCAGGCTATACCTCAGATATTACTCTGGGTGCCAACTCTGTTCTGGCTGTAAGCAACAAGGCTCTGGATCGCAAGGCTGACGGCACCTCTGCTGCCGTAACCTTTGCCGGTACCACCGCCACCATCACTGCTGACAAGACCTCCAAGGTTGTAATCGCTGCTGATGGCGTCAATGCTCTAAGCAAGATTGATCTCTTCAACACAACCGATAACAATGGAGCTGCAGCAGATACTGGTATTACCCTCAGTGGTTCTGATCTGCTGGTAGAGACCATGAATGGTCTGTTTACCCAGACTCTCAAGCAGGGTGAGATTGGTACTGAGTTCACCATGAACTTCAACGCTAATAAGGCCAACCAGATGTTTGCCGGTGTTTCTCAGCCAGTACGTGACACCATCATCACCTATGCTTACGGCGCTCATAATCCAGCTGCCGATACCGCTAACGGTGAGGATAACCAGATGCTGGTAGGCAACCTCCACAGCGAGTTCGTCTATGATGCAACTGCCGGTATTGCTCTGAAGGGTGCTGATGGTAAGGCAGACGCCAATAAGACCGCTGATGAAGTTAATGCCGCTCTGGTTAACGCAGGCCTGAAGGATGCCAAGACTGGTGAAACCTTCTACAGCTACGACGTCAACGGTAATGTTTACCGTACTGCTGACAACAAGCTGCTGAGCCATGTACTGGCTACCGGTAATGGTGTCGACGCTGAAACTGCTGCCCGTCTGGCTGACTTCGGTGGCGTAGCTCAGGCTGCTCTGCGTGCTGGTAACACCACCTCTGACGCCATTGCTGCCCGTATGGGTGTAGGCGTTAACGGTACTGTTACTTTCGCCGCTAACGGTCAGGGTTCTGGTATGTGGGTAACCCCTGTCTACAAGACCGCTGATTCCGACAGCTTCGGTGCTGATGGCGTTGACTACGGTACTGACATGAACCTCTACGGCGTAGCCGTAGGTGCTGATGTCTCTGTAATGGAGAATGTAAGCGCCGGTGTCATGTTCAACGTAGGTTCCGGTGATGCTGATGGTCAGGGCCTTGGCTCCAACGTCAAGAACGACTTCGACTACTACGGCTTTGGTGCTTACATGGGTTACACCATGGGTGCTGCTTCCGTTGTAGCTGATGTTTCCTGGACCACCGTTGACAACTCTGTTGAGGGTCAGACCGGTCTTGGCACTCTGGCCGCCTCCATTGACAGCTCCGCTCTGTCTCTGGGTGTAACCGGCAAGTACGCCATGGACTTCGGCGGTGTTAACGTAACTCCACACGCTGGTTTACGTTTCACCCGCATCGACCAGGACGACTACTCTGTAGGTAACGGCACTGACGTATTCGCTCAGTACAGCTCCAACTCCATGAACGTCTTCTCTGTACCAGTCGGTGTAACCGTTGAGAAGGAGTACACCTTCGATGCCTGGAGCGTCAAGCCAGCCTTTGACCTGACCTTAACCGGCAACTTTGGTGATGACGAGACCTCCGGTACCGTTGACTGGGAAGGCATCTCCAACCTGAGCACTGACATCAAGTCAGAGTTCGTTGACACCTTCACCTACAGCACCGCCATTGGCGTTGCTGCTCAGACCGGCAACTTCGGTATGGGTCTGGGTGTTAACTACACCGGCGCCTCCAACGTCAAGGAGTTCGGTGTTAACGCTAACGTACGTTACGTATTCTAATAACAGTTTGTGATATTCATTGTCACCGTAGCCGGGGCAGCAGCCCCGGCGTCTGGTGGTGATGCCACATCACGATTTCCTGGTAACCTTTACTCATGAATACTGTTATCAGAGCGTTGCATACGTTTGCACACTCAAAAGGATTTACAAAGCATTTAAACCAAAACCATGCTCATGCCTGGACAAACTCCTTGCACATGATAGGCAAGCTCATGTGTAAGGAATGAGTCCTAAGCATTAACAGAACACTGGTTAGATGCTTTACAAAATAATTTAGGCGGTTTCCAGAAAATCTGGAAACCGCCTTTTACGCTGGGGTAAATATACCTATGAACAGATTGGCAATTGGACTGCTGGATTTCCTCGAGATTATGATGACCTTATCACGTGACTTCAGTGCCCGGGTGTTGCCGTAATGTACACAAGCATGTTACCCATGACTCACACTCCACCCGAGCCAGAGGATTGCAATACTGCAGAGTGCAGCACAGGCCATGATCCATTGTTTGCATAAACAATTTTTGACATACTTGCAAATTATGATACAGGCACAAGCGCTCTATAAGTTAGGCTCAGAATGCACCAAAACCGCCCGCTATTGACGGCAGGATCAATACAAACTACCCTGAGGAATAAAAGAAACTTACAGGTGCTGGAAAAGCATATAACTAACATTTATTGCCTTTAAGAATAAAAAATTTTTCAAAGGAACTGTTAGTTGGCATATAATATGCTTTTTTTTTTTTTTTTTTTCTCGCGAAATTGGCGGTGCCAGCGTCCTTGAACACGCCCATGCATTCGATATATAAGCCATTTCCGGCCACTTTCGAGTGCCTTTGTTAATGTTCTGTCCCATTCTTTCCGTCTTGGATACCTAGGCCAAACAGGCATTACATAACGGCTGAAATATCAGCTTTAACCTTACATTGTAAGCCTTTTGATGCCCTAATATGTAGTTGTTACGATGTCGCCATGACATCGCTGTGCTGCCACATTATCCTTATGATTTGCAGTACAGTCACCGCGAGTCTTACCGACTCAGTACCGCTTCCCCACCTGTTCAGTTCCAGCCTTAAGTCATGCATCAATTACAGCAAAAGTACCATAAACATGTGACACTTGCTTAGAACCTCACCGCATGACCGGTCTGTCATAAAATCTGCCATTTTCCATGGCACGAGCATCCCTCAGATAACAGCCACCTTGCAATGGTTACCCTTTATTACGTCTGCTGTTGCAGAACGTGAGGATATCCATACAGCAAACTGCATGCTCAATCACGCATGCCAGCGACGGCTGCCATGACCGTATCTTGTAAGGCTGTTCCCCTCTCCTCTCAAAGCCATTCCATCGACTCAAAAAGGACTTTTCTACGTCCCGTATTGCGTCAGGAATATGGCCCAACAGAGCGCTGCAGGCTGATCACTGAACCGAAAAGCCACTGGCAGCTTATGCCAGCGCTCATATCACTAAAAAAGCACTGCGGTACAAAGGTGAGTATACAGCTTACAACTGGTCATACGCTGACAGTACACCAGACATGACCAGCTTATCCAGAAGAGCTCATAGGCATTTATGGCCATGAGAACAGCAAACCGCCAGCAATTCCTTGTCATCACAGGCAAAGAATAAGCTGGCATCGAGCTGCTGTGAAGTGAAGCGGCTCTTTCCTGATGAGACCGGGCCTTAGGGCACTCCGGCTCATCAGGAAGCGCGAGACAGAACACACTTCAAATTTCATTACAAAACAGATGAAACTTTCTAACAACGCCATCAAGTTTCTGATGGCCCAATATCGTGCAATCTACAAGAACGCTTACTTCAAGGGTATCGCCTCTGCCGTAGTTCTGACTGCTGGTCTGGCTGCTGGTCAGGCCCAGGCTGCAGACACTGATGGTGCTGCTTTTGAGAAGCTGACAGGTGATATTACCCAGGCCTCTGGAGATAAATTTAATATCAAGGGTGCTGGAGCCACATTCACTAACAAGAATACTTTTACCTTGACGATTAATCACTCTGGTGCTGGTGCGATTACTGCCAGTGGTTCTTCGTCAGGTGATATTACTGTAAATGCCAATAAAGGTACCATCATTCTGGATCACAAAAAAGGCAATTTAACGATCACCTCTACCAGCGGTGCGGCAACTGTTGACCTTCTCGGACTCCAGGTTAAGCAGGGCACTGTTAAAATCAAGAATGAAAGTGGCGCCGCTACTCTCACAGCAGGCAATATAACTATTGCAGGTACCCCATCCGGCTCAAGCGGAAATTTTGATAAAGGCACCATTATTTTAGGAAGTGGCTCCGGTGGTGTAGCAACTCTCGGTGCCAAAACCTCTGTCATCCAGCTTGATGATGGTGGCGTGCTCAAGCTTGCTGCATCAGGCTCCGGTGCAGCAAACGCTGTCGTACTTGGTACATTCTCTGGTGCTGGCACCGGTGGCGTTATCGATGTAACTTCTGGCAGTGGCACACTTAAGACCGATGGTACTATTGCCGGAGTAACCATTAATGTAGGTGCTGAAAAAGTACTTAATGTTGATGTTTCTGCTGCTACCACTGACACCTTAACCATAAGCAAAGGTACTATCAGCCTGTCTGGCTCAGGGTCCAGCGGTGCTAAGGTGACAGTATCCGGCAACATGATTTTAGGTAAGACTGTTGAGCTTAAGGCAGCTCATGCCTCAGGCGGTGGTAATGTTACTGTAGGCTCTGGCTCAGCTGGCTCCTTAACTCTATCCAAAGAGACTGCCAAAGGTTTACTTGGTTCCAAAGGTCAGTTAACAATTGGCGCCTCAGGTGCTCTAACCCTTACCCCTGAACTTGATGGTGAGTTCGTTGATCTTGAGGGCTTGGCATTCTCAGGAAATGCAGCTAACAGCAAGATTAATGTAGTAGCAAGCGGCTCCGTAGGCGCAGATAAACTCCGTGTTTCCTCCAAGATAGAAAATGGCAACACAGTAACCTTAAAAGCCAATACTCTTGAGCTTGGTTCCACCTCTTATGATGGCACTAATGCCTTTGGCTTCAGCGGTGCAACTGCAAAGGAAGTTAACCTCAAGTTCTCTGGCGACAGCTTTGTCTTAAAAGACAAGCTGACCATTTCCAACGTTATCGAGAACACCGATGGTACCAAGACTGCAGGCAAGGGCTCCATTAGCGGTGCTTTAAGCCTTGACAGCGGTGCAAGCGTTACTGTTGATGGTGCTGTAGTTACCGCCACTGACGCAATTACCGTTGGCTCTGGCAGCCTTGCTGTATCAAACACCAAGGGCACAGTCACCTCAAGCCTCACTGTAAACGGTCCTCTGACCCTGCTGGCTTCTGAAACAAACCATAGTGGCAGTATCACTGTATCAGGCTCTGGTACCTCTACAGCAACACTTGATTTAACAAAGGCCAACCTCACTATCAAAGGCTCCGGATCCGGCTCTGCTCATACTGCAAAGGCTAACAAGACCATAACTGCCCAGCTGGGTACCGTAAAGGTAACCGGTCAGCAGGTAAAGTCACTGTTTGACCAGACTGCCTCCGGTGACAGCGGCGCTCAGTTTATTGCCAGCGGTGCAGGCGGTACCATTGAGATTGTTGGTGATTTAACCGACCTTGATGCCAAGTACATCGGCAGTGGTGTAACCAACGAAGGTATCAAGATTACCAGCGGCGACGTTGTCATCGGTGGCGAGCTTGCACTGATCAACGTCAGTGGAAGCTTAACTGCTGGCCAGTCAGGTGGCATCACTGCAGGCACTCTGACTCTTGAGAATCAGAGCGGTGATGGCACCTACCAAGGCATCAAGATCGGTTCAGGTAACTACACCGTTCTTGAGGGTCTGCAGACCACCTCTCCTGTAGGTCTTACTTTAGAAAGCGGCTCTACCCTGAACCTTGGTAAGGCAGAGGCAACCGGCAACGGTGGCAATATCGACTTTAACAAGGTAACAGCTGCCAGCGGTTCCAAGTTCAATGTGGTAAACGGCGACTGGGGCACCAAGATTAACAACTACGAGTTAGCCAGCGGCGCTGCTCTCACCATCGGCTCCGCCTCTGGTGATGCAGCATCTCTGACCGGTGATAAGCTCACTGTTGTTAACTCTTCAGGTACAAACAGCCTTGCTGTAAATCAGAGCGGTGTGCTGACTCTCAGCCAGCTGGATCTCCAGTCAGGTACCATCACAGTAAACGGCGACATGACTGTTGACGGTAAGGAGCTTACTACTAAGGACTCTGGCGGTGCAGATGTTGTAACTGGTTACGGTGTTAACATTGCCGGTACCGTCAAGGTATCCGGCCCAGATGCCACCTTTACCCTCGGCTCAACTGCTCTGCAGGCTCTTTCTGATGCACGCTTTGTCCAGGACTCTGCCAGCGGCAGCACTGCAGCTGACCTGATTGTTGACTATAAGCCAAAGGCCAGCGGTTCCGGCTCAATGGACATCATTAGCGGAAAATTCACTCTTGAGGACTTTGCAACCCTGAAGCTGGGCTTTACCGAAAATGATACATTCACTCTCGACCAGCTTAAAGCTCTGCGTAAAGAGTTCTTTGGCAATACTCAGACTGACGCTATCTCAGGTGGCTTTATCTCCCTTGGTAATGCCAAGATCGATGGTGTATCCATTACTGATGGCAAGATTGCTGTTACCGAACTTGAGAAGTTCAATGACTTCACAGACTTCGTAATGGCAGACCTCAATACCGCAACTGTAACCGGTGCTACTGCCAGCAACACCATTAATGGTAATATCGGTAACATTGAAGCCGATGCAGGCAACAAGAAGGTCAACGTAGGCGTTGCCACCCTCAACGACTGCAAGGGCAAGGGCTTTGCCTATGCCGCTGACAGTGGTGAGCTTGTTGGTATTACTGTCAAGGCCGGTGGCACCCTGGGCCTGAACAACGGTGGTAACGCAGGTGACATTACCCTGACTAACAGCAATGTTGGTCGTGACACCATTCTGCTGGTATCTGGTGGCTCTAACTCTGCCGTTACAAACATCAATGAAATTGAGGGCAAGGGCGCTGCTACTGAGCTTCAGCTGAGCTCCGGTATTGTCAATGTTAAGCGCGGTGTAACTGCGGGCTCTGTACAGACCTCTGCAGATACTCAACTTAACATTACTTCATGGAATGCTATTAATTCCCTGAATCTGACTGACGCAGATGCCAAGTCTGTCTTTAACGGAAACGTTCATGCTGAGACCGGCCTTGTAAATGTTTCTGGTTCTGCTGAGTTTGGTGGTACCAAGAACTACTTTGCCAACAACGCTGAGTTTGCCAAGGATGTAACCTTCAAGAATGGTGAAACCACTTTTGATAAGATCCTCGACATCTCCAAGTCAGGCGCCAGCATTAAGGTTGTTTCCGGTGGCACCCTAAATGTAAACACCGTAATCAGCGGCGGCAAGACAGCTACCATTGCTGTTGGTGCTGATAACACCTACGATGTAGACGGTACTACTGTACTTGAGTCCGGTTCTACCGGTTACTTATACACCCAGTACCTTAACCTCAGCGGTGGTACTCTGCTGGTTGACCCAGAGTATGGCATGAAGACCTCTGTAGCTGCAGTTGGAGCTTTTGCTGATGCTGGTCACTATGTAACCAATGATGCTGCAAACCTTGGTACCGTTGATGGTAATGTAATCCTGGGTAAGAACTCTGCGCTGGGCGTTCAGAAAGATGTAACTCTGTCCAGCGTACAGAGCTTCATTGCCAACTACCAGGATGCCAATGGCTCACTGACTGCAGACGGCGTATCAAATGTGCTGCTTCTTGACGGTAAACTCACTGTTGCCACAGACAGCAAGGTAATTCTGGATGGCCAGAACAAGTCGGCTGACATCGTAGCTGCTTTAGGAACCAACGGCAGTGGTTATGGCTATGACAGCGATAATAATGGTAAAGCTGATGTTAAGGCTGATCTCTATCTGGGCAACGGATCTGTGCTGGCCCTCGATAACGGTGCCCTCAACGGTGCTGTAGAGTTTGAAGCCGCATCTGCTTCTATCTATGCCCCAGCTGCAGCCAAGGGCTATGAGCAGGGCAAGATTGTTCTGGCTGGCGAGGCTTTCCTCAAGAGCCGTGATATTTCTCTGTTCACAGCAGGTGCTGTTCCAGGTTCAAACGGTGTTGATGGCACTCCAGCATCTGCAACCAATGTAACTGTACAGGGTGTTGCAGGTCAGGATGATATTCGTGTTGAGACCATGAACGGTCTGATGTACTTCACCCTGGTCGCCGGTAAGGCTCTTGATGCCAGCTATAACCTGTCTCTGGACACCAGCAAGGTTGCTACAGCTTATAATGGCGCTTCCGTGCCTATGAAGGAGTTCCTCGTTGGTTATGCAGCTCAGACAAGAAACTGGCAGCAGGCTTACAGCACCGATCCAGACACTGGTGCAGCTGTAGCTGAGCGTGTCGAGCTTCTGGGCAATGTTGTTGCAGATCAGAGTCTCTTTACTGTTGACCCTAAGACTGGTGAATTAACATTCAGTGCAACTGCTCCTCAGGAGTTCCAGACTGAAAACCCAATCACTGGCTTTACCGCTGTTGATGGCGTTGTCTACAGCAAGGCTTCCAACGCTTTCCTTGAGAAGGTAGCACGCAACACCTCAGGTCTGGCCGCTGACCAGGCTGCCCGTATGGGTGTATTCGGTGGCGCTCCTCAGGCTGCCCTGACTGCAACCTCCACTACCTCTGATGCCGTTGCCGGTCTCTTTGGTATGGGCAACGCAGCTGCTGCCCTCACCTATGCTGACAATGGTCAGGGTACCGGTATGTGGGTAACTCCTGTATACCGTTCTGCCGATTCCGACGGCTTTGGTGCTGACGGTCTGGAGTATGGTGCTGACGTAAGCCTCTTTGGTGTTGCTCTCGGTGGTGACTACTCCTTAGGCAATGGTATGCGTGTTGGTGCCATGCTGAATATAGGCTCTGGTGATGCTGATGGTCAGGGTGCAGCCTCCGCTGTAACCAATGACTTCAACTACTTCGGTGGTGCTCTGTATGCAGGTTACTCCATGGATGCTCTGTCCATCGTAGCTGACCTCTCCTACACCACTGTTGACTCCGATGTTGAGGCCAATACTGAGGCTGGTCAGGTATCTACATCATTTGATACCACCACCCTGTCTGCCGGCGTAACCGGTCAGTACGCCATGAACTTCGGCGGTGTTGATGTAGCCCCTCATGCCGGTCTGCGCTTTACCCGCATCGACATGGACGATTACGTCATTACCAGCGCTGAGTTTGGTGATGTAGGCAACTTTGCTACTTCCTCTGCCAATGTATTCTCCATCCCTGTAGGTGTAACCATCTCCAAGGAGTATGCAATGGACAACTGGAGCGTAAAGCCTGCCTTTGACCTGACCTTAACCGGCAACTTCGGCGATGACACTGCTGACGGCACCGTAACCTGGACCAACGTAACCAACTGGGACGTTGCCACCAAGAACGAGTTCGTTGACAGCTTTACCTATGGTGCTTCCATGGGCGTTGCCGCCAAGTCTGGCAACATGGGCTTAGGCTTTGGTCTGAACTACACCGGTTCCTCCAATGTTAAGGAGTTTGGTGCTAACGCTAACGTACGTTACGTATTCTAATAACAGTTTGTGATTTTCATTGTCACCGTAGCCGGGGCAGCCGCCCCGGCGTCTGGTGGTGATGCCAAATCACAATTTCCTGGGAACCATTACTCAGGAAAGCTGTTATCAGATCGTTGCACACAGACGAAAAACCAAAACAATTTATAAAGCATATAGCCTAGAACTGAGTTCAATGCCATGACAGATTTCCTGCATATGATAGGCAAGCTCATGTGTAAGGAATGAGTCCTAAGCATTAACAGAACACTGGTTAGATGCTTTACAAAATAATTTAGGCGGTTTCCGGATTTCCGAAAACCGCCTTTTACGTTGGGATAAATATACCTATGAACAGATTGGCAATTGGACTGCTGGATTTCCTCGAGATTATGATGACCTTATCGCGTGACTTCAGTGCCCGGGTGTTGCCGTAATGTACACAAGCATGTTACCCATGACTCACAATCCATCTAAGCCGGATGCTTGCAATACTGCAGAGCGCTAAACAAGCCTTGAGCCATTATTTGCATAAACAACTTTTGACATACTTGCAAATTAAGATACAGGCAAAAGCACTCAATAAGTTAAGCTCAGAATGCACCGAAACAGCCAGCTATTGACGGCAGGGGCAATACAAACTATCCTGATGAATAAAAGAAACTTACAGTCGCTAAAAAAGCATATAATTAACATTTATTGCCTTTAAGAATAAAAAATTTTTCAAAGGAACTGTTAGTTGGCATATAATATGCTTTTTTTTTTTTTTTTCGCGAAATTGGCGGTGCCGGCGTCCTTGAACACGCCCACGCATTCGATATATAAGCCATTTCTGGCCACTTTCGAGTGCCTATGTTAATGTTCTGTCCCTTTCTTTCCGTCCTGGATACTTGGGCCAAACAGGCCTTACATAACGGCTGAAATATCAGCTTTAACCTTACATTGTAAGCCTTTTGATGCCCTAATATGTAGTTGTTACGATGTCGCCATGACATCGCTGTGCTGCCACATTATCCTTATGATTTGCAGTACAGTCACCATGAGTCTTACCGACTCATTACCGCTTCCCCACCTGTTCAGTTCCAGCCTTAAGTCATGCACTGATTCCAGCAAAAGTACCATTAACTTGTGACACTTGCTTCGAACCTCACCGCATGACCGGTCCTCCAAAATCTCTGCCGTTTTCTTTCGGCACGAGCATTCAATCCGTCAACAGCCAACAGGAATGGTAACCCGAACCATGTCTGCTTTGCAGTATGTGGGCTACCTGCATCTCTGTATTTCATGCTCTCTGAGCGTGACCAAACAGGCTGACAAGACCGTCCCTCAAAGGCATATCACCTCACCTCTCAAAGCCACTCCATCGACTCAAAAAGGACTTTTCTACGTCCCGTATTGCGTCCGGAATATGGCCCAACGGAGCGCTGCAGGCTGATCACTGAACCGAAAAGCCACTGGCAGCTTATGCCAGCTCTCATATCACTAAAAAAGCACTGCGGTACAAAGGTGAGTATACAGCTTACAACTGGTCATATGCTGACAGTACACCAGCAATGACCAGCTTATCCAGAAGAGCTCATCGGCATTTACGTCCATGAGAACAGCAAACAGCCAGCAATTCCTTGTCATCACAGGCAAGGAATCAGCAGACACCGAGCCGCCCCTGAAGTGAAGCGGCTCCTTCCTGATGAGACCGGGCCTTAAGGCACGTCAGCTCATCAGGAAGCACGAGACAGAACTCACTTCAAATTTCATTACAAAACAGATGAAACTTTCTAACAACGCCATCAAATTCCTGATGGCTCAATATCGTGCAATCTACAAAAACGCCTATTTTAAGGGCATTGCTACAGCTGTAGTACTGACCTCTGCTTTGGCTGCCGGTCAGGCTCAGGCTGCAAAGGACACCAATGCTGTATTTGGTACTCAGAAAGTAACTGACAAGACAATTACCTCTATCGTAATTGATGGTGAGCAATACGAGGCTGCTGATGTAAAGAATAACCTCAAAAACTACACCAAGATTGGAGTTGTTGATACAACTGTCACCAACGACTGGCTTGATGTAAAGATTACTGCAGGCGAAATGGCTAATAATAAGGTCAGTTCCGCCAAGTCTGCAGCTAAGCTTACTATCAAGAACCTTGAGATTGATGCTGGTGCAGTAGGTAGCGGTGCTACTGTTTCTGGTACTGCAGGTCTTGCTACCTTAAACGTATTAGATACTATCACCCTTACTACTGGTACTCTGAAGCTGTCTGGAAAGACTACAGCCGATGCTAATGGTGCTGTTGTTGAGGCTAAGAAAATTGTCCTGAACAATGCAGATGCCAATAATGCAGTTCTTCATATTGGCGGCTTTGCCAAGGTAGGTAATGCTGTTGCGGTTAACAACTCTGGAACCATCACTCGCGATGCTACAGTTATTGATATTGCTAAGAAAGGCACCATCAAGTTCAGTGGCACTGCTGCAGCGGATTCTGTCCTAACTGGTAAGTTTACTGGTGAGGGTGCAGCCACAATCAGCTTTGGCGATGATAAAAAAGGTACCCTTCATACTTTCGGCACACTTGCCAACGCCTCAGTATCAATAGGAACAGGCGAGGCAATCCTTGAAATTGAAAATAATGCTGCAACACCTGATGATGAGGGCACCCTTACTATTACCAAAGGCGGAATCAATTTCGCAAAAGGCGCTGCCGGAAAGCTCTCAATTAACAAGGGTAATCTTGTCTTAGGAGATGAGGTTACAATTACCACTCAAACTGCCGATGCCGCTGCCGGTGGTGTCGTCGTAGGTAACGGCACTAATGAGGCAACTCTCACTGTTAAAAAAGAGACTGTTGACTCATATTTAACCGCTACCAAAAAGGGCATGGTTGACATTAAATCTACAGGCACTTTGATTTTTGCTGGTACTGACGCAATAGATTTAAGTAGTCTGACAGTAAAAGGTACTGCGACTGCAGGAACTATATCTGCAGCAGATGGCGCAAAGATAGGTGCTGAAAAAGTTGTAGTTTCAAGTGCACTAACCGATGGAGCCACTGGTGGCGCTAGCACTGCTACAATTGTTGCATTCGATACTCTCACACTCGGTAACGGCTCTGACGCATCTGACACTTACAAAGTTAAAGGCTTTGAAGCTAAGAACCTTACCTTAAAGGCAGGCTTAGGTGAAACTGCATTCAAGCTTGCTGACGGTGTAACACTCTCCAGCACCAAAGACATTGGTCTGTCTAAAGATGGCAAGAAGATGCTCGGTGCTGACTCCGGCAAGATCACCGGTGATGCCCTTAACCTCAATGCAGCTGCTGCCGCAACTGCCTTAACCATCGCTGCCGGTAACTACGTTACTGTTGGTCAGGATATCACTCTGACCAAGGGCACCCTGGCTGTAAATGGCAACACTGCGACTGTTGATATCAATGGCTCAGGCACCAAGGTTGACAGCTCTCTGACTGTATCAGGCGGTACTCTTACCCTTGCTCCAAAGGACGGTCTGATTAAAGTTTCTGGCTCCCATGCAACTTTAGACCTGACTAAAGCAACCGACATCAAGTACACAACTTTATCTACAGCAGCTTCAAACAATACTGTACAGATAACTGTTGCTGATAAAGGTACCTTAGTTGTAAAGGGCGATCAGGTCGAAAAGCTCATTACCAAGGCCGGTAATGACAACAAAGCCATGTCACTCAACCTGACCAAGGACGGTGTTTTAAAGGTCACTGACAGCCTCAAGATTGAAAGTGGCAAGCTTTCTGGAACAACAAGTGCTACAGCCCCGACTAAGCCAGTAATCAACTTCGACGCTAAAGCAAGTGAATCCGGCGGTATCCTTGATGTTGCTCAGGTTCTGACTATTACCAAGGCAGATACTGAGGTAAATATTGGTGGTGACGGCAAGATCTTCGCTCAGAGCATCATTCTGACTCCTGATACTGCAAATGCCCAGACCAAGCTTGGTTCCGGTAACTACACCATTACCCAGAGCATTGGTGCTGATTCTGACAGCGGTCTTGCCCTCACTCAGGCAGACTCCAAGCTCAACCTCGGTAAGCTTAACCTCATCGAAGGTAAAACTGACCGCTACACTACTGTTGTAGGTGCTGATGCTACCATCGACTCTGACATCACATCATCTGGCAGCATCAATGTTCAGGCCGGTAACTGGACTGCCATTGGCGACCTTAACATTACTGCTGGTACTGTTACTGTTGGTAAAGCAGCCAACAAAGATGCTGACGGCAACATTATCAAGACCTCTCTGACTGTTGAAGGCAAGCTGACTGCTGCTGGTGTTACCGTAGCCAAGGACAGCACTCTCAACGCCAAGGAAGTTCTTGGTGGCGCTGCCTCTGCAATCTCTGTATCCGGTACTGCCAGCATTGCTGGTAAGGCAGGCAAGGACACCGACGCCACTGGTCTGTTCGGTGTATCTGGCGCAGCTGGCTCCATCAAGGTAACTGATGGTGGTGTTCTGAACTTTACTGATACCGCCATGAACGGCTTCTACTTCAGCGGTGACGCCCTCTTAAACGACAAGCTCGCTGACACTGCTATCGATACCGAACTGGGCGCTCAGGTAAACCTGAACTATGCTTCAGGTACTGAACTGACTGATGCACAGCTCTCTGCCCTGACCAAGAAGTTTGACGACGGTCAGACCATTCATGGTATCGTAAACCTTGGTGATGCTACCCTTAAGGGACTGACTCCAAACGAGCAAAATCAGGTTTCCTGGACTGATGCAAATCAGAAGTACGGTAACTACCTGGCTGGCTATCAGACCAATGACCTTAAGAGTGCACAGTTAATTGATGTGTCAACCAGTGGCACAGGTGGCACTGCAACTGAAATCAGTGGTCACTTTGGCTCTGTTAAGACCGATGCCACCTTCGACTCCGGCGCTTCTTTAAGTGTTGAGAAGAAGGGTGGTCTGTACAATGCTGCTGTCCCAGTTGATGCTGACGGCAAGCCAACAGGTACCACCAAGTACTTCGTAGTCAACGCTTCCGGTGATGCTCTTGGCATCAAGCTTGACGACAAGACTGCCGAGTTCGCCCTGGGCGGTGAGGGTACCATTGACCATGTAGCCTTTGGCGGTTCCGGTACTCTGGCTATCGACAAGGGTGCTGGTGATGTTGCCGGTAACGTAACTGTAACCAAGAACATCTCCGGTGGCGCTACCAGTGCTGTTAACATCAAGAACGGTCAGCTGACTGTTGTTGGTGAGGGCAAGAAGGCTGGCGTTAATGTTGGTGTCTTAAAGTCTGAGGCCGGTACCTCATTAAAGACCAGCTCTCTGTCTCTGACCAGCACTACTGACACCTCTTTTATCAATGGCGATGTAGTTGTTGATGCTGAGTCCGGCTCCAAGATCACCCCATCCACCTCTATTGGTCGTATGGGTGCTGAGTTTGGCGGCAAGCAGAATGTCTTTGCAGGCAAGTTCGAGTCTGCTGGCGACCTGGCTTTCCTCAATGGCGGTTCCACTGCTATTAAGCTCGCTGCCGGCGAGACAGCTAAGGTTACTGGCGACCTTGAGGTTTACCAGAATGCCCGCTTAGAGGTTAGTGGCGTCTTAAACATGGCCGCTGGCGATGCTATTCTGGGCATTGGTGAGTACCACCCTGACATTAAGGATGAGAACTCCTCTGGCTTCTTAAGAGCTGATTATTTAGCTCTGGGTACCAACCAGATGGTTCTTGACCCATCCTATGACAGCGCTGCCGGTACTGCAGTTGCCGAGATTGGTGCCTTTACCAGCACCCCGACTGCTGCCAAGCCAGCTGATGTCAGCACCATTACCGGTGATGTTATCGTTGGTCAGAACTCTGCACTGCTCGTTGGTATGACCAAGACCGGCGAGATGGATCTTGATTCTGCCCGTGAGTTCTTAAAGAGCTACCAGGTTAACGGCAACCTTGTTGACCCTGCAAAGGGTGGTGAAGTTGGCGCTCTGCTGTACCTCAACAGCCAGCAGAAGATTGATTCTGGCAAGCAGTTAATTGTTGATGGCACCGCCAATCACAAGACTGCATGGCAGGAGAATGCAGCCGGCGACTACGATAAGGCCACCAAGTATACTGAGCTCAAGAACTATGGTGAGGTAACTGCTTCTGCCAAGGCCGACCTCTACCTCGGTAAGGGCTCCATGCTCGCTCTGGGCGAGGGTGCCAAGAATGCCAGCGGTTCTATCGTATTTGCCGCCAAGGACGCAGCCGTCTTTGCTGAGGAGAATACCCGTATCGTTCTTGACAGCGATAACTTCCTCAAGGGTGACCGCTATGTAACCGTCTTCCAGGATGCTGGCAACAATGGTGTCAAGATTCTTGGTACTGCCGGTAACAACGACATCCGTGTTGAGACCATCAATGGCCTGATGTACTTCAACATGGTTGCCGGTTCCGAGTCTAATGGTGGCACTCTGACTCTGGACACCACCAGAGCTCAGGACGCCTTCTCTGAGGCTTCTGCCCCAATGAAGGACTTCCTCCTTGCTTACACCTCTCAGACCGCTAACTGGAATGAGTTCTACAACGACACTACCGGTGAGGTTAAGCGTGTAACCATGCTGGGCGATGAGGCTGACCAGTCCCTGTTCACCATTGACCAGGAAAATGGCACCTTTGTATCCAAGGTTGATGAAGTCACCGGCCAGGCCCTGGTTAACACTGCCAACTATGAACTGGTAAATGTCGGCACTGCCGAGGCTCCAAGCTACGTTGTTTACCAGAAAGCCTACAACGACTTCCTTGAGGCTGTAGTACGTAACACCAATGGTGCTGACGCTGACCGTGTAGGTCGTATGGGTGTCTTCGGTGGCGCTGCTCAGGCAACTCTGACTGCCGCTGCAACCACCGCTGATGCCGTATCCGGCCGCTTTGGCATGGGTCAGAACAGCTCAGCTCTTACCTTTGCTGACAATGGTCAGGGCAGTGGCATGTGGGTAACCCCTGTATACCGTTCTGCTGACTCCGACGGCTTTGCTGCTGAGGGCATCGAGTACGGTGCAGATGTAAACCTCGTTGGTGTTGCCCTTGGTGGTGACTACTCCTTAGGTAACGGTCTGCGCGTCGGTGGCATGCTCAACATCGGTTCTGGTGATGCCGACGGTCAGGGCGCTGCTCAGGGCGTAACCAATGACTTCAACTACTTCGGTGGTGCTCTGTATGCCGGTTATGCTCTGGACTCTCTGTCCTTCGTAGCTGACCTGTCATACACCAATATCGACTCCGATGTTGATGTTGACACTCTGCTTGGCAAGGCCAGCACCAGCTTTGATACTACCGCTATCTCTGCAGGTGTAACCGGCCAGTACACCATGGACTTCTCCGGTGTACATGTTGCTCCACACGCAGGTCTGCGCTTCACCCGTCTGGATATGGACAACTACACTATCCAGGGCTTTGATGGCACTGAAGTTGGCGGTGTAGAGAACTCTTCTGCCAATGTATTCTCCTTACCAGTTGGTGTTTCCATCTCCAAGGAGTATGCAGGCGAGCAGTGGACTATCAAGCCAGCCTTCGACCTGACCTTAACCGCCAACTTTGGTGATGACACTGTTGACAGCACTGTTGGTTTTGCCAACACCTCCAACCGCGATATCGCCACCAAGTCCGAGTTTGTTGACAGCTTCACCTATGGCACTGCCATCGGCGTTGCTGCCAAGTCAGGCAACCTTGGCATGGGCTTTGGCCTGAGCTATACCGGCTCCTCCAACGTCAAGGAGTTCGGTGCTAACGCCAACGTTCGTTACGTATTCTAATTTCAGGAACTGGCTCCTTTGACAGTCATGGGGCCAGGACCAGGTCCTGGCTCCTGGCAGGCAAAATCCCTGACTGACGGGTTTAACCCCGGCTATCATGGCTGATGCCATGCTGGCTTCTGCAAACGCAGCAGCCACTGTCAGGAGCCTGCCTGAAGTTAATACCAGAAAACTGTTTAAAGCTGCTGAATGTCAGTACTGAGCAACAGCGGCATTTATCTGCGATAGGCAAGCTCGCAGATAATATGCACAGCTCAAGCCGGTGCAAGGCGTCAGCGCTTTACAAAACTAAAAATAAAGGCAGCAACCTGATTTTCAGGAGCTGCCTTTTTACCAGCAAATTATATTGACATATATAAATGAGCAACTTGTTTATCAATTCTCATCAGGCATCGACTTTAAAAGCTGCAAAGCCCAGTTTTTTCAAGAACTTCACAGGGCTCAAAATGCCCTGGTTAATGACGCTCAGGTCAATGGATTATCAGTACCTTGAGCATGAGCTTAACCTAAACCATGCCCCTTACCATGAGTGCTGTATGCTTCTGATACCTTATGCTGGACATAGTCTTTGCCTCAGGGGTGGTATGAGCCTGAGACTTTATGCTGGACATAGTCCTTACCAGGCTTCTGCGCTGACCTAGAACTTTGACCTGACATTAGCATGGCCATGGTAATGGCCGCAGTTTTTCCACTGACCGCAACCATAGACCGTCCTAAAACCAGCCCAAGGCCGTGGCAATATCCTTACCCCTGCATTGGAGCAGGTACAGACCTCACGACTGTTTGTGGCCTTGCAATGAAACAGTGTTTTGAGCCAGATCTTATCCATACAGCAACCAGGCAATTAGCCCTGTACCAGTACAGAACCAGGTACTGAAATTGGCACAGCACCAGGTCATTGCCCTGGCCTGACTGTACTTTTGGCCTCGCGACTGGTCATTATCTTTGACAAGTTTCCTGCGGCTGGTCCAGTACCATGGTGGTTGCGCAGGAGCTGGTCGGATCAATAGCATTTGACACAGCATTAACCGTGGCCATGAAAGAGCTTTCGGGCCTAGTACTGCTCGTATCCTTGAGCATTGTCCTGTCTATGGTCCTTGCCATGGTCCTGGCACTGCTATCAGTCTGGGAGCTGGCCTTGGGACTTAGCATGGAATTATATGCAGTCCCTGCATGGCATAGGCTCAGACACCGGCGCAGAAACAGGAAGTGTAGCAGCCCCGTTCCCATGGACATGAACTTGACCATGATTCCGGCCTTGCACCTGCCATTGCCTTAGCATTGGATCTGGCCTTTGCTTGACCTTGAGCAGCTGACTTGCAAGGTCCAATGATGCTGAAGCTCAAACAATATGATGATGCCGCATGTCTATTCGGCCGTAGCTGATTTCCCCGTATTCCTGAGCTGAGACTGCATGCCTACTAAAGAGGTGATATTACCGCAAGAATGCCTTAGCCGTACGGCTCACATTAAGATCGTATACAGTTGACCAAATGCTGATTGTCGGTCTGACCGCAAAACTACCCAAAACGGCCAGTACCGCCACGCTGATAACAGGCTTTACGTTGCCTGTCAGCCCAATGCTATGCCATGCGTTTTGGATGCAAGCAGATTCTGATTTGTATAACCAATGCAACATAAGATACTTTCTAAAACATAAAGGTTATCACTGCCTGACTTTTTTCATACGCTTTCATGCACTGTCTTTCTTCATGTAATTTACTTATTTGCCCGATCTTGCGCCGGCTTATGTAGCGCTGTGCTGTCTGAGGATGTTCTACATGGACCTGTCTGATACTGTTACGCGATGCTATATTTTGTTCTGCAGTGTTATTCTTAATTCTGCCCGGAGATTGGCTGCCCGTCATGCCATGACCGGTCCGGGCTCTAACCGGTACAGGGCTGGCCTGACCGGTCCGGGCTCTAACCGGTACAGGGCTGGCCTGACCGGTCCGGGCATGGCCGTGCCGGACGGGACCGGGACGGGCCGGATCTGTTCTTCTGTCTGGGGCGATATAGCTACAGGGCCGCGCATCTTGCGATGTGCGGCCCAGTGCGTGTCTGCCACCTCAGGCTGGGGCCTGAGGTGGCTGGCAGGTTGAGTAACAGACTATTTTGATTGTTGCCTTTAATCAGAGATTAGAGGAAGTCAGCCATGTTCTTCTTGGTGATTACGGAAACGCCGGTGTCAACGTACTTCTCGCCAAGATCCTTGCCCTGCATGGCGTCAACGGCAGCCTTAACACCCTCATAGCCCATGACCTCAGGGTTCTGAGCCATAACGGCGCTTAACTGACCGCCTCTTACCAGGGAGAGAATCATGTTGGACTTGTCAAAGCCTACAGCGTAAACGCCCTCACCGAACTCCTTAACGGCATTACCGGCGCCTACAGATGAGCCCTCGTTGGTGCCGAATATGCCTACGCAGCCCTGGTTGAAGTAGTTGGCAGCGATGTCCTTGGCCTTGGCGGTGTCACCGTCAGAGTACTGAGTTGGCAGCACCTCAAAGCCAGTGCCCTTGAAGGCCTCACGGAAGCCCAGTTCACGGTTCACAGTAGAATTGGTAGCAGCATTAACACCTACGATACCGATACGGCCCTTTTCAATGCCATTGGCCTTTAAGGTCTCAATGAGCTTCTCACCGGCGGTCTTGCCGGCAGCCTTGTTGTCGGTAGCAAAGGTCTTTAAGCCAGGGAAGTCAGCAGGGGAGTCAACATAGATGATCTTTACGCCCTGAGCGTCAGCTTCCTTTAAGGCAGCGGTAACAGCTGTAGGACCATTGGCGGCGAGGAGAATTACGTCAGCGCCTGCGGCAACGGCATTGTTAACAACCTCGATCTGCTTGGCGTCGTCCTTGAGATCTGGAGCATTCCACTGCAGCTTTACATTGCCCAGTTCTTCGGCTGCCTTGGCGGCACCGGCGTTAACACGTACCCAGTGCTGATCGTTCTGGTCCATGGTGATTAAGAATACGTTGTAGTCTTCGGCCATGGCCATGGAAGAGGAGGTTAAGGCAGCTGCTGCAAAGAGACCGCATACGAGACGAGAAAGTTTCATAGTAAAAGCTCCTGAATATATCTAAGAGTTTGCTCAGAGCGTAACCGCACCTCGTGGCACGCTCAGGCCATTTATATGATCCTCCTGCGCCACGTTCAGGGTACTCCTGACTGTTCTGCAGACCAGGCGCTCACAGCTGCAGTTGCAAATAATTCCGCAGCCGCGCCCGGCAGGCGCAAGGATCAGATAAATTCTTTTTCACAGGTAAGCAAAGGGACACTGTCAGCACCACCATGCCGGGCCACCATATTCCAGATGATCATGCCGGGGCATCATATGCCTGCCGATATTGCCGGGCCACCATATGCCTGATGGTTATGCCTGGGCACCGTATGCCTGCCGATATTGCCGGGCCACCATATGCCTGATGGTCATGCCGGGGCATCATATGCCTGATGGTCATGCCGGGCCACCATATGCCTTATGGTCATGCCGGTACTCCGGGCACGCAGTGCATGCCAGCCATGGCTGGCCATAGCTGGCATGCAGGGCGGCCTGTCTGCTATATGGGGGCGTGGTCACGCCCTCAGCAGCAGGCCGGACATGCCGCTCATGCATTCAGTGCAGGCATGTACTCAGGCATGTGCTCATGCCTGTCTGTATTCATGCAGACATTCACTCATGCTTGTGCTGATGCTTTCATTAAATTATTTCAGGCCAGTACACACGAAGGGCCGACTGGCGTCCTCGCGCTCTGACCTCCCTGACGTTGCTGGTTGCGCAGCAAACTGCGGGGCTGAATGTGGAGAGGCTGAGCCATGCACAGATATGGCTGCAGCAAGTTGCGTCCGGTCATACACTGCACAGTGGGAAGCTGTGCATAATTGCCTGGCCTTTTTATCGGAGCTGACCTGCATATTATGGCACCTTACGTCACGGCGAGCTGCACAGCACAACATCGCGGTGCAAGGTGAGCTGCAGGTAGCCGCTTCGGTGCATTGTGAGCGACTGGTCACTCAGCACGTCACTGCCTGGGATGCAGGTGACTGAATCCCCCGGAACCTGAATGTAATGGTGCCTGTTTCTGGTGCATGCTGCGCATGTATGGGAAGTACATCGCGGCACTGGTACTGGCATGGACAAGGGGACTGTCATGGGCCATGATCTGGCATGAGCCAGGATCTGGCACTTTTTCAGTCTGGCTGACCTGGTGACCTGCTGGACTGGTGTCCTGCTGTCGCGCATGCCAGTTGCGGGCTGCGTGACGGCATTTTGCGGCCCTGCAGCACAGCACTTATGTGATGCTGGCTGCAGGGCCCCTGTGTTTACCTTTTGATGTGCCTGCCTACAGAGACAGGCTCTTTCACTTTGTGCCCTGAGGGGCACGGTAATTATTTAACTGGATGGAGGAACTTGAAGTTCCTGGTAAAGTTCTTGATGCTGCCGGAACGAAGCATTACATCAAGCAATACTGATACTACCACAATAATGCCGATTACGATATTACGGATAGCCAGTGGAGCACCGGCAAACTGCAGGCCGTTCTGGAGCACACCCCAGATACCTGCGCCGATTACGGTACCCAGCAGCAGGCCCTGACCACCAAAGGTGGAGACACCGCCGATTACGGATGCAGCCACGGCATAGAGCTCATACATATTGCCTGAGTCCATGGTGCCCATACCGGCAGTAGCACAGGTAATCAGACCTACGACACCGGCACAGAAGCTGGAGATAAGGTAGGCCGTGGTAATGGTACGTGGAACGGATACACCTGACAGACGGGCAGCTTCCATAT
The DNA here is from genome assembly GCF_023051105.1 of Anaerobiospirillum sp. NML120449. Classification (GTDB taxonomy): domain Bacteria; phylum Pseudomonadota; class Gammaproteobacteria; order Enterobacterales; family Succinivibrionaceae; genus Anaerobiospirillum. The sequence goes on from NZ_JALKIL010000016.1 coordinate 41,260, forward strand.
TGGAACCTACGGCATAAATGTGACGACCAGTACGGGTTCTGGAGAGCAGGAAGGCAAAGACACACCATAAGATCAGGGCAATCCAGATAGTGTTGTAGATACCCATGGTCTTGCCATAGTAGAAGAAATTACGGAAGACTTCGGCACCATCGCCAATGGAATCGGTATTGAAGTTGTTATTGACGATCTGGGCAATACCACGGGCTATGGTCATGGTTCCCAGCGTGGCAATAAAGGCTGCCACCTTGCATTTGGATACCAGGATACCGTTGACCAGACCTACAGCCATACAGCAGGCCAGAGCAATAGCTGAGGCCATCCATGGGTCAAAGCCCCTGGTCATAAGGGTGGCTGAAATCATACAGGACATGCCCACTACCGAGCCAATGGACAGGTCAATCTGACCAGTGATCAGCACATAGGACTGAGCAATGCCGATAAGCAGGATTGGGGCAATCTGACGGAGCAGATTGGCAGCATTACGGCTGGTGGCAAAGTAAGGATTCAGATAGGAGAAGGCCAGACATAAAATGACAAGGCCCAGGCCTACGGTAACAACCTGACCCATGCCACGAATGGCAAAAATACGGGCAATGAAGCTCTGGTTTTCCATAATAGTATCCCTGAATAAGCAAACACGAGCAGAGTATATTCAATTGTCTGAGGCAGCAAACTGCCTCACAGCGCTTCTGAGGTAAGAACAGAGTACCTGATATCAGGGACATCGATGATATCCATGACATCAGGTACATCAGAGCAGTGCATGCGACCATGCTGCCATACGGCCATGCAGCTCATGGACTCCATTACTTCCATGGCCTGCATGACATCCCGGCCCTTTGCATGTGCAGACAGCTGCAGCATACAGAAAAGAATGAAGCACTGCTGTATGACAGCCTGGCTGGCTGGAAACAGGCTCGCCTGAGCCGGCAACTGCCGGCTCTGAGCCTGAGGCCCAGCCTCAGGCTCAGCCTCAGCCAGGCTACACCAGGCTGACGGATGCTGGATATGGTCTGCAGGCCTGCTTGCCTGCAGGCCTTGCCTGCTGAGCCACATTGAGCCACGACAGCCGTCTGGCATGAACGGCCCTGATAGCTGACAGCCCCTGGGAAAGGGGCTTACCTTTTGATGTCTTCCCTGCAGCAGCTCAGCCCTGTGGTGGCTGCGTCTGCTGCACAACTGATGCTGCCGCTGCAGTGGCTGTTGCCACTGCTTACGGCGGCAGCTGCGACTGCGGCCATAGGCCGCTGTCGCAGGTCTGATTTGCGCTGAAATGTATTATTTGCAGGTGGCGGTTAATCATCTGGCATGCACCTGAGGTTCATGCCGCTTTGCTGCGCTGCAGCCTATGATGCATCTCGGGATTCCTGATCAGAGGCCAGCTTGTTTTCAAAGGTAGTAGCCAGCTTCATGATCTGCTCCTGAGTGGCCTCACGGGCCATCAGCTCACCTGTTACTCTGCCATCACACATCACGATAATGCGATCGGCAATACCCATAACCTCAGGCAGCTCCGATGAGACAAACATAACGGCTACCCCCTGCTGCTTGAGCTGATTCATGATGTTGTAAATTTCGACCTTGGCAGCCACGTCAACACCACGGGTAGGCTCGTCGAAAATTACAACCTTAGAGTCACGTGCCAGCCACTTGCCGATAACCACTTTCTGCTGGTTACCACCTGACAGTGAGGCGGCATCGTTTTCTACATTGGAAACCTTGATGGCCAGATCTTTTACTTCCTTGTCTACAGCTTCCTTCTCGGCCTTGCGGATAACAAGACCCAGAGCTGATGACATCCAGTCGAGATTTGGCAGACCAATGTTTTCTCTGATTGGCAGCTTGGTGCACAGACCGTCACGCTTACGGTCTTCAGGAGCCAGCACAATACCGGCCTTAATGGCATCGGCCACATTATTAATCTTTACTTCCTGACCATTGACGATAATCTCACCGGACTCCTTAGGATCCACACCGAAAATGGCCCTGGTAGTCTCAGTACGACCTGCGCCCATCAGACCTGCTATACCAAGAATCTCGCCACGGCGTACCTTGAGGTTGACGTCACGTACCGTACGTCCGGCATTGAGGTTCTTAACCTCAAAGAGCACTTCACCGGCCTCACACTCCACACGAGGGAAACGGTCAGTAATCTCACGGCCCACCATATGGGCAATGATCTGATCCATTTTGTTCTCGTCAAAATCCATGGAGGTGATGTAGTGACCATCACGCATGATGGAGACACGGTCTACGATGTGCTTGAGCTCTTCAAGACGGTGGGAGATATAGACAATGGATACACCTTCGCTCTTGAGACGTCTGATCATATCGAACAGATCGGAAATTTCATTGGAAGTAAGAGCAGAGGTAGGCTCATCCATAATAAGAATGCGGGCATTGCAGGACAGGGCCTTGGCAATTTCCACAATCTGCTGTTTGGCAACAGAAAGGGTTGAGGTGATGGCAGTAGGAGGGAAATCTACATTGAGGTGGTCAAGAACTTCACGGGCAGCATTGTTCATTTCACTCTGACGCAGCCAGAAACCACCTGCTGATGCTTTCTCACGGCCAAGGAAAATGTTCTCAGCAACTGTAAGATGCTGACACATGTTAAGTTCCTGATGGATGATGGCAATACCCTGTTCACGGGCCAGATCACCAGTCTGAGCCTTGATGCTCTTACCGAAGATCTCCATATCGCCGCTGTCACGGGTATAAATACCGCTTAATATCTTCATCAGAGTTGATTTGCCTGCGCCGTTTTCTCCGAGCAAAGCCAGAACTTCACCCTTGCGCAGCTCAAAATCAACATCAACCAGAGCAGGTACGTCATTGAATGACTTACAGATACGTGACAGCTTTACTACTGTCTCTTTCTGCCCTGCAGCAGTCTGTGGATTAGTGGCATTTTCCATAGCACAGCCCTCATTTATTGGCCAGGTTCATGCTGTACACAGCACCAAAGGTAATTGTATAAACAGCCGCCCCTGAAAAATGAGATTTACATCTCACTTAGAGAAATGACTATGCAAACGATTGCATGAAACCGCATCGAGATCACATTTTTCAAAAAATTTTTCCAGTCTGACCACCCCACCAAAACAGGCTTATATAAGCCATTTATAAAACAGCCAAAAACACCCCTCCCACCTTTTGCAAAGATTTTCACACCTCAACCACAGCAAGAACCCAACTTTTTATCCCCTAACAGCCCAAAAATACTGGTAACGTTGCTATCAGCATAAGTATCGTATTTGTCACCCAAAAGTCCGTACCCTGCCACTCCGCACATCTCACCTCCAAACAACCCGGCCTTCCCAACATCCAATCACCTCGGCCTCTGCCGCTGCACGGCAGCCCGAAAAACGGCCCACAATACCACCACCTGACAGACTCTCTTAGCAAATTCAGCCACTGTTTAAGCCATAAGAGCCATGGACTGAGCCGTGATCAAGCCATTGCCAATCCCATGGCCCATGCTGCAGCATAGTCGCACATTTACGCAGACACTCCCAAGAATATGAGGGTGCTGGATACGCTGCCGTTGCCCAGCTGATTAGGACGGATAGAGTTTGCAGCCACAGCCACAGCCACAAGAAAGCATATACCTGTGCCAAAGCCACTGTTCAAAGGCTGCAATAACAGGAGCTGCAGCCTCATTATGAAGATACAGGTGCACGTGCAGGTGCCGCAGCTGGTCCTGAAGCAGTGGCTGTAGCTTTGGCCTCTGGGGCAGATGACGATACGTGCTGTCTCAGGCAGAACGTAGCATCCTCATCTGGCTGAGCAAGGGCACAGCCAAAGCCAGTGCAAAGGCGCACTACAGGACAGCATCAGGTCAAAGGAGCAGCCAGTGGCAAAAAGCCAGTGAAACAGCATGATCATAAGGACAGGAATCTTTGCCATGAACGAAGCTCACATAGGCCTGTACTGAAAGGGACTAAGACGTAGCCCCAGAGAGACTGGCTTGCTGAGGTGTGGTGATTGACTTGCCTGCTTTTGCAGCTGGGTACTCTGGTCATGCCCAGCACTGGCCTAAATGAATAGGGGAGTTTGGGTAGATTCCTTTGCTATTGCCGCTGCAGAGCCGCAGGCACTGCAGTGGCATGTGGTCAAAAGGGACCACTTTGAGCATGGGTTAGCACGACTGAGACTGGTTGAGACGGTGGACATAGACGCTCAAACAGCTTGAGCAGCTTGAGCAGTTCGAGTGACTTGCGCAACTTAGTGACTTCATGAGCTCAGGTGGGGCAAGTCTTACAAGCTGCTCAAATACCGTGTTTATAGGAAAAACAAGCTCATATCCCACACAAAGGACAAACTGGAGACTGCCATGAAAGTAAGAAAGCAGAAAGCATACATTCGGCTTGTTGGCTGGCTTGCCTGCCTGCTGGCTTGCTTGCTGATGGTCTTGCAGGTCTGCAGCCACATATGTATCCATATGGCAAGCTAATGGGTGAAATGGCTGGCAGAGGTGATGTTTTATTGGGGTATATGACTGGCAGTCAGACTATTGCAGCGCTTGGACTGAGTATTTGCCTTTGAGGCAGATCACGGCAACTTTGCTGAGATAAGTGGTAATGGCCGTCTTTTGAGCCGATGGTTGGGCTGAAAATCGCCGCTTAGAAACCATGGAGCAGCTGCCGATATGAGTTTTTCGAGGAAGGATGCGTCCGTGCATTGCATGGCTCAAGGGCAGCAGTATCAGAAGGTGCTTTTCTGGTGAAGATGGCCTTTGACCCGGAGGGCTCTTGTGGTGGGTAAGCACTGCTCCTTGCTCTACTGTGCCAGTGTGGGTTTGGCTGACTATGCCGCTGCTTTGCTGTGCTGATGTGGGGTTTAGTGGAGCTGAGCTGTTACCCTACTGTGCCAATGTGGGGTGTTACTAAGCTTTGCAATTGCACTTCTGTGCCAGTATGGGGTGAGGCTGAGATGCCTATTGCCCCACAGTACCTGTGTGGTGTGGCAGACCTGTGCAGTTGCACTACCTTGCCTGTGTGGGGTGTGAGTGACTATGCAGCGGCTTTGCTGTGCTGATGTGAGGAGTGACTGAATTGTTGCAGTGCCCTGCTTGCCGATGATCTTATGGCTCCGGGCATGGCCACATGGGCTTTGCTGTGGTGGTGTGGTCATATGGGGCATTATGGCCTGAGATTAGGGCTGTAAATGTCTTAATACGTGACACCGGTGGCAAAATTGGCTTAATCCCCCTTTTTTGGTACTAGTTGCTGCAAAAGTGCTGTAAGCTGTATACATATTGCAGCAAATTGTCAGCAATTTGCCCTGCAATAATGAAAATGGCAGTGCATGAATACCTGTTTAATCAACTTTGCTGCCACAACAAAGGTTTGCATTAATCTGGAGAGACACAGTATGCCAGAGTCTATTACCGACATAGCCAGAGCCCTGAAAGTGGCTCCATCAACTGTCTCCCGTGCCTTATCGGCTCCGGAAAAGGTCTCACCTAAAACAAGACAGAAGATTCTGGAGTACACAAGGAAAGTTGGCTATCACCCTAATATCTCAGCCCGCAATCTGCGCAAGCAGCAGTCCCGCACCATTGGTATTGTGGTCAACGATCTGTGCGACATTCTCATTGCACAGGCAGCCAATATCATGCAGGACACAGCCTACAAGCGTGGCTACTTCCCGGTACTGCTCTCCACAGATGAAAGCCCGGTCAAGGAGCGTGAGTCTTTTGAGCGTCTGCTTGTGCTCAATGCCTGTGGTGTAGTGATTATTCCTTCATCGGCCACAGCCTCACTGCTGCCTGCCATCAACAATATCCCTGTAGTAGAGCTCGACCGCAGTACCTCTACCAACATCAATGATGAGTTCCGCATGGATGATACTGCCGCTATGCAGATGGCCACCAGTTACCTGCGTGACCAGGGCTGTCGTCATCTTGCCGTAGTATTTGGCAATATCGACCGTATCTCCTCATTTAAATCACGTCATCTGGCCCTGACCCAGTGTGCCTATGATGATATTGAGTACAGCTCCTTTTTCATCAAGGACGTCAATGCCGACGGCCTTATCAATGATGCCCGCCGTCTGACCAGCAGCCTGATTAACACCTGCACCGGAGTCATAAGCTCAAAAGACAGCAGCTCAGCTGCCCAGAGCAATGGCAAAGGCACTTCAGCCTCAGCCTCAGCAGCTGCCGATGCTGCTGCCCCGGCAGCAGGTGGCCGCAAAGTCTCAGGCAAGTCACGCAAATCAAAAACAACTGCCTCTCTTGCCGATGACTGCAGCGATATCCTGCTGCCAACCAGTGCCACTCCGGAAAGCTGCCGTGCCAGCCAGCCAATAGACGGCTTTATTGCAGCCAACCACTCCATTGCTGCCGGTATACTGCAGGCCTGCTATGACCAGGGCATTGAAATCAATAAGGATCTTCGTATCTTTACCTTTGATAACCCGGCATGGCTGAGCATCCTGCCATATCAGGTAGCCAGCATTACTCATCCTCTGGTCAAGGCAGCCGAGCTGGCTATTAACCGCCTTATTGACCGTGTGGAGGGCAAATACACCGAAACAGCCGAAGCCCGCCTCCTGCGTCCTGCCCTCAAGGCTACCAACCGCTAAAAGCGCAGGCCAGCAGGCCAGCGTCCACAGCAAACACAGTTCAAAACAGCAAAAATCACCAGTAATCTCAAGCCCTCGTATCTGCAACAGATACGAGGGCTTGCAGCTTCATGTGGCTTAGAGTTCAAACACATACCTGCTGCCAAGGCAACACCTGTCCGACCTAATTCTTAGTGACAACTTCAATGCTGCCCGCAATACAGCCTGCCTGATAAGTCCCTCCAAAGTCTCCACATTCAAAAAGCCAACCTCAGCAATAAGCTCCTGCCATAATTCATATTATTCTTCAGGACCAACCGTTTACTGGATGAAGTATGAGAAGTGGCTTTTGAGAAAGACGCAATACGGCTGAAACCTAGTGAAAGATTCATAACACTTTGTAAAGTATTTTCGAACTACTAAATCTCTACAGACACGTTAGTGCTTTTGTGATTTGCTGCTTTACAGTTTTGCAGGTTAAGCAAGATGGCCTAAATGGCAGTCAAGTGAGGGTGAATGGTGCGGCTTAGGGCATGGGCTTTTCTGCCAAGGGCAGATGGAAACAGCACTCTTATGAGGAATACGTTAATCCCACGGCCCTAAACGACAAAGATTTCCGCTTATGCTTACGAGCCCGGATAAGGCTTAAAATTGGGATTTGCAGGTGGCTTTGGGCAGGGCTAAGGGCACGATACGATGTCGATACAGTCAGTTGCTTATTTGGCTGCCATTACCAAATCTGGTTAGCAGCAATTAGACAGGGCACTTGAGATGAGCTGACTGTTGAGCTGGAGGTGGGGAGTGGCTTTTGAGTATTGATAAAACTTTTGGAAAGTATCCTTAGGCTGGATTTTCAGGTGCTTTTCAGCATAAGGTTCCAGACTTACGGTTCCACAGTACAGCACGGCATTAAAGCTGACAGGCAACTGACTAAGGGCAAATTGATTTACTATGGCTGCCGTGCATAAGGGCATAGACACCGGGTTACGGTAGTGCTCGTGTAGCCATTTAGACTGCTGGGATGCAAGCTACCGATGTACTTCAAATCAATGGGCAACACCACTGAAATACATATGCAGTAGCCTGCAGCTCCCCGCCATGAGTGGCATGCCATGCCAGCAGCCAGTTACTCAAGATCCATTACCCTCATAGCCAATGATGCCATCTGAGCTACAGGTTCAGATTGCCATACAGAGGCTGTAAGTTGTGTGCCGTAGCTGCTCAGGCTACTTCGTGTACGAATGGCTCTGCAGGGGTATTACTGGACATTGAGGGCTGGTACAGCCTAAGGCCTGGTGAGAGTATGCTGAGATGAGTGGCTGGTGAGCAATGATTGGCCTTGAACATCATGAAACGGCAGATGCCAGCAAGACCAAAGGATCGGGACCACCTCAGTGAACACCGTGGTGACCGCCGTGGTGACAGCTCCCAGGCTTTACAGCGTTTTGCAGAAACTTACATTTCTTGCATCAATCGTTGCATTGATGATATTCAATTATCACCAGATTAACTGCTCCTCCCTTGCAACAGGTACGCAGCAAATGTTCGCAATGTGGTTTGCAAATTTGCAGATAATTGCATTCCTTGCAGCAGATGTTGCATGGACGTCATTCAATAACCACCTGGTCAATGGTCACTTACCCTTACACATCCCTGCATCCAATGGCTCACCCGTATGTTGCAGTCTTTGCAGTGAATTGCATTCATGGCAGAATCTATTGCATGGATATTATTCAATAACTACCTGATCAACGGCTCCACCTGCCAACAGTCCTTCATCCACTACAGGCCTATGACAATTGCAGACTTTGCAGTTAACTGCACTCCTTTCAGCTACCTTTTACATTTCTTGCAGCAAATATTGCATTGAGATCAACAAATAGATGGTCGAACCTAATGCCTCCATGCCTATCCTGACGATCATGAGCCTGCATGGGCTCCATGGTAGCCCTGGTCCTTCGAAACATTACATGGTATGTAATTTTATTGCATATATAAAAATCGATAATGGACCTAAAGGAGACCTGCGTCACTTGTCAGGCAGCTTTACTAATGGATTCTTCGGCTGAAAAAATTGCAGTTTATTGCAATTTTTGCAACATTTATTGCAACAATGGAGGATAGTGCCCCTGCAGGCTGTTGGGCAGTACACAGTATGTGCTGTTACTTGTTTGGTTATTTTTTTGGGGATAGCAGATTTGCAGGTATCTGATTGCCTGGAGAATCTGATGCAGAAAGGACGAACAGGCCAAATGCTACTGTTGCCAGTATGCATTGGGCTGCTACTTTTTTGGAGAATGCAGATTTTGCAGGTATTGATCTCTGCAGAATCTGCTTACATGTGAGACGGTATGGGCACCTTGCGGCTACTGAATGTATGCGGCAGATGCATGAATTTTATTTTAGTTTGCATATTTCAGACTCTGCATGTGTGCAGAGTCTTATGCATGGGGAGATACAGGAAGACCTGCGGACTATCCAGTTAGTCCGCATAAGCGCAGGTCCTTCAAACTGACGGATTTTGCAGCTTTTCGGTGACTGCAAAACCGCTGGCATGTGAGATGACCACAGCGTCTGTGATTAAGTCATCAGTACGCTTGCGGTTCATTACTTTATTCAGACTCAGCCATTCAGAGTATGCATGCTTTACTGAGCCTGTAGCATGTGACAAGTCCGTACACCATCCCTTTACAGGCAACTGCTGAGAGCTGCCCTGCATTTTGCGGTGTCGGTTCTTATATATTATCAAACTCTGCAACCTTTGCATTGACTGCAGAGACTTTTGCATGTGAGATCTTTAAAGGACCGGCACTCAGCTCATCATGAGCTGTTGCCGGTCCTTTAACTTTTTGACTGAGCAGGGTTTAGCCCCTTGCCAAGTCTGCAGCATGTGGTGCTGCCCGTTCCCATGGCTGCAACCCTTGATGGGGTGCATACTGAAATGCCCATGGGAGCGTGCAGATTTTACAACATTTGTTGTGCTTACTGCATCGGTTGATCGTGACTTTTCTTCAGTCTCGCAAAGCTGTATTTGTTCTTACTGGAACTCTGCAGCCTGCAGCAGACCAGAGGAGTGAGTTTATTATGCCTGATTTACGGCATTTTTATGGCCAAAGGCCTCTAAGTATATTGCTGCACTGACACAGGTCTTACTGTCAAACTTTTCGGGCTTTGAGTTGCCTGACGCTTTAATCTTCTTTGGCTGAGCCATGCTCATTTGATGAGGCAGTGTTCTTTGAACTGGAACCAGGCTGGGCTTTGGTCTTATCAGCTGCCTTGCCGTCAGTCATGTCGATTGTCTGGCCTGCAGTCTTTGCTTTTGCTTTCCCGGCTGACTTGGCGGAGCTCTTGGTTGTAGACCTGGTTGAAGCCCTGGCCGAATCCTTTGCTGAATCCCTGGCAGAATCATTTGCAGCTGATTTGTCAGGTGCCTTGCCGACAGCAGGGGATGCTGCCGGGTCTGCAGCCATGTATGCAGACTGGGATGCAGGCATGGATGACTGCTGAGCTGCCTGTTTGGATGATTGCCGGGATGTATTGCTGGTTGCGGCATTGCCTGCGGCCTTGAAGGCTGGCTGGTCTGCTGTGGCTTTGGTGTCGATGAGCTTGCGCTGAGCCTCAAAGTAGCGGTGGGCCTCGTCGGCCTGCTCCTCAAGCTGCTCATTTCTTTTGCGCTGCTGCTCTTTGGCCTGAGTGTCGACAATGGCTACGGCCTCAAAACGCTTGAGGCGCATGATTTCCATCATGGCGTAACGGTATTCAAGGTAGCCGGTGACACTGGTGGCCATGGACAGGTGGAAGAGGTCATAGGCTCTCTTGTACTGTCCTTCAAACTGGGCAAGCTTGGCCATGTAGAAATAGGCCTCGCACAGACGACGTCCTCTTTCTACATTATCGATTGCTGCCTTGCGCAGATCAGCAATCATCTTTTTGGAGCTGAGCTTGCCGCTCAGGAAGTCGAGCACCTCAAGGCCCCATGGAACCTTTTTGTCTATGGCATTGCGACGTTCGATGATTTTCTCAGTGGCATATTCCTCACCGTAGACATCACGCTCCAGAATGTAGAGCCATGCAATACGGAAAGGGTCATTTTTGTCAAATTCGTAGAACTTGAGCAGATCGGTTATACCAAGCTCGGATCGGCCACCGTAGTAAAGAGCAATGCCCCGGTTAAACCAGGCAAATTTCTCTTTGGGATCGAGCTCCAGCACTGAGTCATAGGCATCATAGGCTTCAGCAAAGCGCTCAGCTGAGGCAAGGTAGATACCCAGGAAATTGTAGGCCTGAGGGAAATCAGGAACTTCTACCAGAGCATTGAGAAACATGTTGCGGGCTGTGACATCAAGACCAAGCCGGTCGTAGATAATGCCCAGCTGATAGAGCAGCTGAGCCTTCTGCTCACGGGTTATGCCCGGATTTGCAAGGGCAGCCGTAAACTGAGTGAGCAGCATCTGATACTGCTCTCTTTCAGCAGCATCAGGCAGTACCAGTATGGTTTCATCCTTATCAATAGAAAAAGGAGCATCCAGCGCCGGAGTAAAAGGTCCGCCGTTGTTAACGGTGCAGCCTGACAGGCCGTAGACAGCCATGGCCAGCACTGACAGCTTTAATCCCTGAGAAAGCAGCTGATGCAACCGCCTGGTAATGAATTTATGCATTGGGTAGCCACACAATAATTTCAAAATGCCAATGTCGGCAATTATAAGACAAACTCTTATTGTGCCATGGCTTTTGCAAAATTTAATAGCCTCAGCCATTTAACGGCCCATCATGGTGCCTGCCCAGCACATACGCCCCAGGCAGGCACCATCCGGGCTACAAAAAGCCTGCTGCAACCCTGACTTAATCCAGCTCCCGACCTCAGTCAGGCCATGAAACTCAGGCATACCGCCGCCATTCATCTCAGCTGCCATGCGGCTAATCATCCAGGCTGCTATGCAGCCTTTGATATGGGCTGACCGGGGCAGCTCACAGGGACGCTCAGTCAACTTCGCATCCGGCATTTATCTTATGGCTTGTAGCAGATTTCATCTCTCATCGTTCGCCCGTAGACTGACGGCTTGCCCCATTGCCCATAGCCCATTGCCCCCTTTTCTATTGCCCACTCCCCCTTACTCCTTACCCAGTGCCTGTCAGCCACTGATCAGCCCAGGGTGAGGCCATGCAAGCCAAGAAAAGGGAGATGTAAGGGGCTGTAAAGACTGCCTTACTGTCCATATGAAGAGAGGTCCTGGCATGTAGGGCACCTGTCCATGTCCAGACATGATGCCCAGGCCTTGCCGGCTCGTGGCTGACTGTCGTCAGGCCGGGACCTCAAAACCATGGCCTGCTCAGTCATGCCGTTGCAGGAGATTTTGTTTGCTGCATCTTGCATGATGGCATTTAAAGACATATAATCGGGGCACCCTTGGGGGTGATTCTGGATTCGACCGGAAGTTACCGAGCCTGAGGTGCATGTCGAGGGCGGATTGCCTCGTAAAAAGTCCTTTAAAATAGTCGCAAACGACGAAAACTACGCTTTAGCAGCTTAATAACCTGCGTAAGGCCATCGGTGTTAAGCCCTGCTGGTGTCGCTTAGCAAATCCGGTGTCAGTTTCCTCATCAGCTCGTGTGGAAGCTTCGCTTGAGGTGGAAGCATTAAATCTTTTATCAAGCTGGATATTTGGTGGCGTGACTCTCCGCAGCCAGTATTGAGATCAAAGAGAAGTCTAAACATGTAGTACCGACGGTAGAGTCTTTTGGGACGTGGGTTCAAATCCCACCACCTCCACCAGAATTCTCAAACAAAGCCTCAGACGGTTTAAAAGCACCGTTTGAGGCTTTTGTTTTTTCAGGCCTCCCATAAGCCCTTCTAAATGGCACCCGACAGCCACCCTGGCCGTCAAAAGACATTCCTAAGCTTGTGCCATTACAATCACACCCTGTCTGTATTAACAGTATCCTTGTAACAGCAAACTGCATGAGGTAAATATGCTTCTTCCTGCTGCGGCCATAGTAGTTGGCCTGATTTTATTAGTTTGGAGTGCTGACCGCTTCGTTGACGGAGCAGCAGCAACAGCCCGCTACTTCGGCATGCCGGCTCTGCTTATCGGTATTATCATCGTGGGCTTTGGTACATCAGCCCCTGAGATGGTGGTTTCAGCCCTGGCTGCCAGTGATGGCAATCCAGGTATTGCCCTTGGTAATGCCTATGGCTCCAATATCACCAATATCGGCCTGATTCTTGGTCTGACCGCCATTATCAGCCCGGTAGCCGTATCATCTCAGGTACTGCGCAAAGAACTGCCAGTACTGCTGGCCGTTACTGCTCTTGCCATGTTCCAGGTTTGGGACAATGAGATTACCCGCCTCGATGCCTTTATCATGATCGCTGTATTTGCTCTTATCATGGGCTATACCATTTACCAGAGCCTGCAGGAGAGAAATAAAAAGGTAGTACCAGACCCTGACGAGGGGAAAGAGGATGAAGGAAATGACATGCCTTTATCCCGTGCCATCATGTGGCTGGTCATTGGTCTGCTGTTACTGATTGCCAGCTCCCGCATGCTGGTCTGGGGTGCAGTTGAGATTGCTACTGCCCTGGGTGTCAGTGATTTGATTATCGGCCTTACAATTGTGGCAGTAGGCACCTCACTGCCAGAGCTGGCCTCCTCCATAATTGCTGCCATGAAAGGAGAGCATGACATTGCCCTTGGCAATATCATTGGCTCCAATCTCTTTAACACCCTGGCCGTTGTAGGTATTGCCGGAAGCATCTCCCCAATGATAGTAGAGCCTGAGGTCTTCTACCGTGACATGACAGTCATGGCCGGTCTTACTCTCTTTATCCTCATTGTAGGCATAGGTATCAAAGGACCAGGCCGTATCAACCGTGTTGAAGGTGGCCTGATGCTGGCAACATACATTGGCTACACAGCCTATCTTGTCAGCACCACCTTTGTCGCAGCCGCCCCGTCAGCCTGATGCCCTGGATGGCCGCCAGCCTGCGGCTGCGGCCATCCACGGACGTCACGCAACCCGGCACGGCGTGCCAGCCACGCTGTGCCGCCACAGACAGCAGCCTCAGTCCCCTGAGGCTGCTGTTTTGTTTTCAGCCCGCTGAAATGAACCATGAGGCTGACCTCCAGCGTTCCTCTACAAGGATGCCCCACCAGCATGACAGTATGGTCCAGCAGGCCCATCCCTGAAGTCAAAAGCAACATGACAGCAGGTAAGCACGGAACTGGCAACTGGCCATGAGACAAGACAGTCCGGACATGGTATTGCAGAGTACGCCATAGATCTGAACAGAAATGCAGGGCACAACGGGGCATGGCATAACCTGGCACTGCACGGCATAACAGGGCACAGCCTCACCGGGATTGAGCCTGTTGTGACCTTACCTGGCCATGTATGTGTACGTTTAACCTGCCATATTGCCTAAACACCAATGGCTGCATAGGCAGTTTGCTGGCAGCTTGATAACTGGTTTGATCATGGCCTTTGCGGGCAGCCTGATGACTGGACTGTGAGGGACTTTGCGGGCAGCTTGCTTATTGGGTGTTGATCTTGCAGCACAGCCTGTTGGCTGACATTCTTTCAGGACAGGTTTATTGCTGACGGGCTTCCTGTTTGACAGGCTTGCTGACCAATGCCTTGAAGAGTACAGATTGGCGCAAGGCACGGATATACAACCTGATACCAACATGTATGGAGTGATAAGTATATGAGACAGGGCACTGCCTTGCAGTTGGCTGTCTCCTTCATGTCGCCCGTGTGACATGATTGAATGGTGATATGACTGCTTAATTTACGGACAGTTGAAGGACTGAAAGGGAGGTGTATCTTACAGACGGATGGACAATGGTACTGACGTGCTGGTTGTCTACTGCCGGTTTGGATGTACCGGCAGGTAGCTGAACGTGCTGACGCCTGTATTGATTGCGGAGGGTAGTCAGTACCCCTCTAAACAGGAACCGGATTTTCAAAATCTGGCCTTTCATAAATCCTGTTTGCCTGAAATCGGCATTTGGGTTGTGTTTTCAGGTCAAAAAAAACCATCATACCCAAAAGGGCACGATGGTTTCTGATGCCAGCCATACCGATTCTGTCCTGTGCCGGACAGTACAGCAGGCTGTTCTATGAGAGTTTAAAGAAAACTGTTCAGGGCAGTTCTGCCGGTCTCAGTTAGCGGTTGAGCAGGTTTAAGGCAACCTGTGGACGCTGATTAGCCTGAGTCAGGATAGTGGCAGTAGCCTGCTGAATAATATTCTGCTGGGTCAGGTTGGCAGTTTCCTCGGCGAAGTCAGTATCACGTAATACGGAACGTGAGGAAGCTACGTTCTCCTTGATGGAGTCCTGGTTACGTACAGTTGCTTCAAAACGGTTCTGTAAAGCGCCGAGCTCAGCACGCTTGCGGTTTACAGCGTTGATCAGGTGATCGATACCGCCCAGAGTTACAGTGGCAGACTCAGCAGTGCTGATGTCGATACCTGGCTTGTTGCCGTTGTTCTTGAAGACATCCTTAATCTTGTGCTTAACACCGTCAAGCTCAAACTCCTCGCTGCCGCCGTACAGTACAGCCAGAGAGGCCAGACCGTTAACGTCCATGGACTGGGTCAGGTCAATCTTAACGATGGAGGATGGGTCAGCACCGAGCTGGAAAGAAGCGATACCGGCATTGCCGTTTAAGACGTCAGCACCGGCAAAGGTGGTGTCGTTGGCAATACGGGTGATTTCCTCAACCATCTGAGTAACCTCGATCTGGAGGGACTCACGGTCTTTTTCGGTATTGGTACCGTTGGCAGACTGTACTGACAGGGTACGAATACGCTGCAGCATGTTGGTAACTTCATCCAGAGCACCTTCAATGGTCTGGCAGAAAGCCAGAGCGTCCTGGGTGTTACGGTTACCCTGAGTCAGACCGTCAAGCTGAGTGGAAAGGTTGTTAACAACCTGCATGCCTGCGGCATCGTCCTTGGCCTTATTGATACGTAAGCCTGAGGATAATCTCTGGTAGGAGACATCAAGGCTGTCATTGGCACGCTGGGCGGCACGCTGGGCATATAAAGATGAAATGTTGCTGTTAATGAATAAAGGCATTTCTTTAAACTCCGGTTACGAGAAACACATCGTTTCTCCAGGAACAGTTAAGCCGAATGTGGCTGAGTCTTTGCCAGGGTGCAATTATTGCCGCTCTCATAACGACAATGTGGGGAGCAGGGCTCCCCGCATATTCTCTCTCTTTACCTTTTAAATCTGTGCCCGGTGGCTTTTACAGGCTGACCGGCACAGAATGCAAAGACTTTTTTCTTTCTCTCTTTAAAGCATGAACAGGATAAATAACCTGTCTGCACAGATGTTATTGCAGGTAGTGTGCCAGTTATAAAACTTGATTTTCATCACATTTATGCTGCGTACCACCCAGCAAGACCCCCATCTTTTGAACCATTTGCCTCAGACATTCCAAAACGGCAAAGTCGTGACTTTACTCCCGGAAATTTTCACTGCAGGTCACATCCCCACGTGACCACCACCCAGGAGACACTCACCAACGTACTTTTAAGTTTGACCAGAAAATACCTGCTGTCACAACTGTGACAGCCAGTAGACGCTGTTATTTTCCTGTCACAGCCAAGGCAAAACTTACCGTCATTTTCACGGCACAACCTGGCTGTTCCCGTAACATCGACACATTTCAACCTGGCAATTCCCAGAACCTGTCAGGCACATGTAATGTCCAGCCAGGCCAGGCCATGACAACCAAAGCACGACCATGACAGGCATATACATATTATGAAACTTACATTGGGTAGAGAGAGCTATGCCAACACAGAGCAGAGGATAACTATCAGATGGATGGGGATAGCCTGATGACACCAGCAGTAGCAGCTCCAGGCAAGAGCTCAGGTACAAGCATGAAGAAGATTGAGAGGGATATGAATTCAGAAAGCGGCGCATGAGCTGACCTGAAGTCAGGCCTGGGCAGGACTAACAGGGAAAGCATATTGAACAGTCTGTAATACCTTTTATAGAGCATTCTACAAAACACAACCACCGTCATCAATGTCAGTGGCATGGTCATTGCTAACAGATAAACTAAATAAGATCATGTTCAGCACATGTGAACGATAAGAGAAACAGAAGTTATCGGCCGTAAAAGGCCATAAAGGGAGATCGGATATGGCTCTTTACGTCAACACGAACGTCAGCTCCATCAATGCCCAGCGCAAGCTGGCCAATAGCACTCTGAGCTTAAATACCTCCTACCAGAGACTGTCCTCAGGCCTGCGTATCAACTCCGCCAAGGACGACGCTGCCGGCCTGCAGATCTCCGACCGTCTGACCTCCCAGATTAATGGCCTCAACCAGGGTAACCGTAACACCAATGACGGTATCGCCCTTGCCCAGACCATCGAAGGTGCTCTGGACGAAACCACCAACATGCTCCAGCGCATCCGTGTCCTGGCCGTCCAGTCCGCCAACGGCACCAACTCCCAGGCCGACCGCAAGGCCCTCCAGGAAGAAGTCACCCAGCTCTCACAGGAAATCAATCGTATTGCCCGTCAGACAACCTTTGCAGGCGCTACTGTTCTTAATGGCAAGAACGACCCTACTAATAATGTTCCTCATTTAAAAGTTGAAAACAGCCTGATCCCAGGCGGTAATGGAGCCAATGCAGGAAAGATTATTTTCCAGGTAGGCGCAAATGCTAATGACACTCTTTCTCTGAACTGGGGTCAGCCATTTACATTATCAGGTCTTGCAAAGATGGCTGGATTTGGTGCAGCTTAAAGATATAACAAATGCAGCCGGAAAGAATGCTACAGAAGGTCTTGTTGTCGACGGAACTTCAAATGATGCAAAAGCACAGGTCCGCTGGACAATTTCTGCAGCATCACTTGCTCAGTACACCCTTGGCAACATCGACAAAATAATCCAGCAGGTAGACTCTAAGCGCGCTGAGCTTGGTGCTCTCCAAAATCGTATGGAAAGCACCATACGTAACCAGGCTTCTATCTCTGAAAATGAGGCTGACGCCCGCAGCAGAATTCGTGACACAGACTTCGCCGCTGAGACCGCTTCTCTCACTCAGAACAACATTATCCAGCAGGCGTCTCAGACTGTTCTGGCACAGGCCAACCAGCGTCCTACTATCGCTCTGAGCCTGTTAGGTCAGTAATACAGATTTCATTCTCTCTTTATCATCTGAGGCGGGTTTATCCCGCCTTTTTAATTTCAGGCATATTTAAATGCATGGCACAGCCATTGCACCAGAATAGGGAAAACTATGACCATGCCCATGGCATGAGAACGATAAGAGAAGATTATGTAGTGGCCGTATAAGGCCATAAGGGGAGATCGGATATGGCTCTTTACGTTAACACGAATGTCAGCTCAATCAATGCCCAACGCAAGCTGGCAAACAGCACCCTGAGCTTAAATACCTCATATCAGAGACTCTCCTCAGGCCTGAGAATCAACTCAGCCAAGGACGATGCTGCCGGCCTGCAGATCTCCGACCGTCTGACCTCCCAGATTAATGGCCTCAACCAGGGTAACCGTAACACCAACGACGGTATTGCCCTTGCCCAGACCATCGAAGGTGCTCTGGACGAAACCACCAACATGCTCCAGCGCATCCGTGTCCTGGCCGTCCAGTCCGCCAACGGCACCAACTCCCAGGCCGACCGCAAGGCCCTCCAGGAAGAAGTCACCCAGCTCTCCCAGGAAATCAACCGTATTGCCCGCCAGACCACATTTGCGGGAGCAACGGTTCTGAATGGTAAGAACGACCCAAATAATACAGTTCCACATCTTAAAGTTGAAAACAGCCTTATTCCTGGTGGTAATGGAGCCAATGCAGGAAAGATTATTTTCCAGGTAGGCGCCAATGCTGGCGATACACTATCAATGCAGTGGGATAAGCCATTTACTCTTTCTGGACTCGCTGCAATGGCCGGTTTCGCACAGGCAAAAGACATCACTACGGCAGCAGGCAAAAACGCAACACAAGGACTTGTTGTTGATGGTGCGACTAACGATCATAAAGCAAACGTTCGATGGACCATTTCCGCTGCATCACTTGCCCAATATACTCTTGGAAACATCGATAAGATCATCCAGCAGGTAGACTCCAAGCGCGCTGAGCTTGGCGCTCTGCAAAATCGCATGGAAAGCACTATTCGTAACCAGGCCTCCATCTCTGAAAATGAGGCTGATGCCCGCAGCAGAATTCGTGACACAGACTTCGCTGCTGAGACCGCTGCTCTGACTCAAAACAACATTATTCAGCAGGCTTCACAGACAGTGCTGGCACAGGCTAACCAGCGTCCAACTATTGCTCTGAGTCTATTAGGTCAGTAATACAGATTTCATTCTCTCTTTATCATCTGAGGCGGGTTTCAACCCGCCTTTTTACTTTCTAAAATGTTATGAAAGTGGCTAACACTCAAACGCAGAAAATAAGGTATCAAGAAAGAACCTGCAGGCCTTTAGATGAACAGGCATTAGAACGCAAAAGAAAAAGCTTAGCCCTGCTCTTATCCCGCCCCGCAGCATACGTAATTACCCTATGCTTGAACCTCAAAGCAATAACCCTTTGCCAGCCTGAAACCTCACCCCCCAAATTGGTACTTGTAAATCCGTGGCCAGAACATCCGTAATCAGCGATGTACCGTCCATAAATTACCCGCCAAACCAAGTCCCCACCCGATTTGCAATCAATTTCACCTATATCTATTACAAACATCGAATCGCTTATACATAGCTAATGTATTTGTCCGATTGCAAGTTGAATTTGTCAGGGTTTATGACGTTGATCAATGTGATTATCTCAGGGAGAGAGTTTAGTCCTATGCATACCTTGAGATTGTAGCAAGCATGTTAGTGAAAATATGATAGCAAGAGGTTAGCAATATGGCAGTGTACGTCAATACAAACGTAAGCTCCCTGAACGGTCGCAGGTATCTCAATAATGTCCAGAATCAGCTCACTACGACCTACCAGAGACTCTCGTCTGGCCTGAGAATTAACAGTGCCAAAGACGATGCCGCTGGCTTACAAATCAGCAGCAGGCTCACAACTCAGATCAACGGCCTCAACCAGGGTAACCGCAATGCCTCTGACGGTGTAGCCTTTGCCCAGACCGCTGAAGGTGCTATGGACGAAATCACTGGCATGCTCCAGAAGATTCGTACTCTGGCTGTACAGGCTCGTAACGGCACCAACACTCTTGATGACCGTAAGGCACTTGGTAAAGAAGCCACTGCTCTTGCTCAAGAAGTAACCCGTATTGCTCAACAGACCAAGTTTGCTGGTGGACAGATTCTGGATGGCGCTGCAGGCTTACTGACCAAGGGTGGTGGTAATGCAGGTAAAAATGAAATCGGTAAGCTGACTCTTCAGGTAGGAGCTAATAAGGGTGACATCATCGATTTTGAAATCTACGGAATGAAGTTCTCTCAGATTGCCTCACAAGCAGGACTTGATAAGACAAACGACCTGGAGAAGTTTTGGACTGCAGGCAAGGCACAAGGCCAGAATCCTACTCAACCATCTATTACGTTCACTAAGGTTGAAAATGTCGATATAGCAATTGCATCCCTCGATAAGATGATCGGTGCAGTTGATGCAACCCGTGCCGGCCTAGGCGCTATCCAAAACAGATTGGAGAGCTCCATTAGAAACCAGGCAAACGTCTCTGCAAACCAGGCCGATGCCCGCAGCAGAATTCGCGACGCTGACTTCGCTGAAGAATCCGCCAACCTTTCGCAGCAGTCCATTATTCAGCAGGCTGCCGCCTCCATGCTCATGCAGGCTAACACACGTCCGCAGCTGGGCCTGTCCCTCCTTGGCTAATCGATTACCGCTAATATTTCTATGGAGGCTTACGAACTTAGGGCCTCCATTTTAGCTATCAGAATCTCTCTTATATTGTCTTCTTAATGGTGAAACTATGGCTGTGTACGTAAATACAAACGTAAGCTCCCTGAACGGACGCCGCTATCTCAACAATGTCCAGAATCAGCTGACTACGACCTACCAGAGACTCTCGTCAGGCCTGAGAATTAACAGCGCCAAAGACGACGCAGCAGGCTTACAAATCAGCAGCAGACTTACAACTCAGATCAACGGTCTCAACCAGGGTAACCGCAATGCCTCTGACGGTGTAGCCTTTGCCCAGACAGCTGAAGGCGCCATGGACGAAATCACCGGCATGCTGCAGAAGATCCGTACTCTGGCTGTGCAGGCTCGTAACGGCACCAATACTCTTGATGACCGTAAGGCTCTCGGTAAAGAAGCTACTGCTCTGGCGCAGGAGATTACACGTATTGCCAAACAGACAAAGTTTGGTGGTTCTCTCATTCTTGACGGAGCTGGCGCTAACTCCATTATGACCAAGGGCGGCACTGGAAATACCACAAAAGATGAAATTGGTAAGCTTACTTTGCAGGTAGGCGCTAATAAAGGCGACACCATCAGCTTCGAAGTGAATGCAATGAAGTTCTCTCAGATTGCCGTTGCTGTCGGTGTCCAGGCTACTGATCTGAACAAGTTTTGGAGTAAAGGCCAAAACAATAATCCTGCTTTCATTAGCTTCACTAAGGCTGATAACATCGATTCCGCAATATCAATTCTTGATCAGATGATCGGATCTGTTGATAGCTCACGTGCAGGGCTAGGCGCTATCCAAAACAGATTGGAGAGCTCCATTCGTAACCAGGCAAACGTCTCTGCAAACCAGGCTGATGCCCGCAGCAGAATTCGTGACGCAGACTTCGCCGAAGAATCAGCAAACCTTTCCCAGCAGTCCATTATTCAGCAGGCTGCCACCTCTATGCTCATGCAGGCTAATACCCGTCCACAGCTGGGTCTGTCCCTCCTGGGCTAAACGATTACCGCTTATATTTCCATGGAGGCTTACGAACTTAGGGCCTCCATTTTAGTGGTATTTGTCTCTCTCAATATTTTCATCAAAAGGTGCAACCATGGCTGTATACGTAAATACCAATATCAGCTCTCTGAATGGCCGCAGATATCTTAATAATGTCCAGAATCAGCTGACTACGACCTACCAAAGACTCTCGTCAGGCCTGAGAATTAACAGTGCCAAGGACGATGCCGCTGGCTTACAAATCAGCAGCAGACTGACGACTCAGGTTAACGGACTCAACCAGGGTAACCGCAATGCCTCTGACGGTATTGCCCTTGCTCAGACCATTGAAGGCGCAATGGACGAAGTCACTGGCATGCTCCAGAAGATTCGTACCCTTGCTGTACAGTCCCGTAATGGCACCAACACCGCTGAAGACCGTGCTGCCCTGTACAAAGAAGCAAACGCTCTTACCCAAGAGATTAACCGTATAGCTGGCCAGACCAAATTTGCCGGTAAGACAATTCTCGATGGCGCAAATAACGACTCGCTCTATACTAAGGGCAATCAGAACGATCCTGTAGGTAAACTTACTCTTCAGGTGGGTGCCAATAAGGGTGACACTATCGAATTTCAAGTTAATGCAATGCGTTTTTCTGTTATTGCTAAGAACGCAGGCTTAACCGACCAAGGTATTCAGGAGTTCTACGACAAGGCTAAGTCAGCAGTAAAGATTAGTACCGCAGAGCTTGCAGACAAGCTTTTAGCTAGTATTGACAAGATAATCGGTCAGGTAGACAGCCAGAGAGCCGACCTTGGCGCTTTACAAAATAGACTGGAAAGCTCCATTAGAAACCAGGCAAATGTCTCTGCCAATCAGGCTGATGCCCGTAGCAGAATTCGTGACGCAGACTTTGCCGAAGAATCTGCAAACCTCTCCCAGCAGTCCATTATTCAGCAGGCTGCCGCCTCCATGCTTATGCAGGCCAATACCCGTCCACAGCTGGGTCTGTCCCTCCTGGGCTAAACGATTACCGCTAATATTTTATGGAGGCTTACGAACTTAGGGCCTCCATTTTAGTGGTATTTGTCTCTCTCTCAAGATTTTCATCAAAAGGTGCAACCATGGCTGTATACGTAAATACCAATATCAGCTCTCTGAATGGCCGCAGATATCTTAATAATGTCCAGAATCAGCTGACTACGACCTACCAGAGACTCTCGTCAGGACTGAGAATTAACAGTGCCAAAGACGATGCCGCAGGCTTACAAATCAGCAGCAGACTGACCACTCAGGTTAACGGCCTCAACCAGGGTAACCGCAATGCCTCTGACGGTATTGCCCTTGCTCAGACCATTGAAGGCGCAATGGACGAAGTCACTGGCATGCTCCAGAAGATTCGTACCCTTGCTGTACAGTCCCGTAACGGCACTAACACAGCAGAAGACCGTGCTGCCCTGTACAAGGAAGCCAGTGCTCTTACCAAAGAGATTAACCGAATCGCCGCTCAGACCAAGTTTGCCGGTAAGACTATTCTTGATGGTGCCAATGACAATGCAATCTATGGAAAGGACAACAATCAGAATAAAGACACAGGCAAGCTCACACTTCAGGTAGGCGCCAACAAGGGCGATACTATCGAATTTTCAGTTACTTCAATGCGCTTTTCCGTAATTGCTAAGACTGCAGGTCTTAACAATGCTGATGAGTTTTATGACAAAACTAACTCAGCAGTAAAGATTAGTACAGCTGAGCTTGCAGACAAGCTTTTAGCTAACATTGACAAGCTTATTGGTGCAGTGGACGGCCAGAGAGCAGATCTGGGCGCTTTACAAAACAGACTGGAAAGCTCCATCCGCAACCAGGCAAATGTCTCCGCCAATCAGGCTGATGCCCGCAGCAGAATTCGTGACGCGGACTTCGCCGAAGAGTCTGCCAACCTTTCCCAGCAGTCCATTATTCAGCAGGCCGCAACCTCAATGCTGATGCAGGCTAACACCCGTCCTCAGCTGGGCCTGTCCCTGTTAGGCTAAAAGCCACCTTTGGCAGTCCTTTATCAGACTACTTCAATCTCTATCATTATTTAAAAGCCCTCTGTTCACTCGAGCAGAGGGCTTTTTTGCAGGCTGCTGGAATTTCTTTAGGTGGCTATCGAGTTCATCTGTATGGCGTATTTTGCTCACTCCCCTATTCTGGAAGTTACACATAGACCAGATGATGTCGCATATGATGCGACATCATCTGGTGCGGCAGTTTTCCTGAACTTCTGCAGTTCTTTCGGTGTACTTTGCTTGTCTGTTGGCTTCTGTTGTGCCCTGTCAGGTGGTAAGCGCTGTAGCACTGCATGTACCGGCTCTGGCAGCCTCAGCCACCTCTGGTGGCGATATGGTCCTTAAGTGTTGCGTGCCTGCGTGGTTTTGGCGGTTGCTTCTCTGGTGGTAAGGGCGTGATTGCGTGGGCCTGGAGGGAGGCAGGCATATAAAAGCCCGGCTGCATGGATAAATAATCCTATGTTGTTATAATTAAGCCAATCTTTTTTAATGAGGATGATATGGCTCAATTCATTTTTACTATGAATCGTGTGGGCAAGATTGTGCCCCCAAAGAGACAAATCTTAAATAACATTTCTCTGTCTTTCTTCCCGGGCGCAAAGATCGGCGTATTAGGTCTGAATGGTGCCGGTAAATCCACCCTGATTAAGATCATGGCTGGTGTTGACCAGGACTATGAAGGCGAGGCCCGTCCACAACCAGGTATCAAGATTGGCTATCTGCCTCAGGAGCCTAAGCTCGATCCTGAAAAGACTGTTAAGGAAGTCATTCAGGAGGCTTTTGGTGAGGTTAACCGTGCCCTGACCCGCCTTGATGAAGTCTACGCTGCCTATGCAGATGAAAACGCAGACTTCGACGCTCTTGCCAAAGAGCAGGCTGAGCTTGAGGCCATCATTCAGGCTCACGACGGCCACAATCTGGACAACCAGATTGACCGTGCTGCCGATGCCTTACGTCTTCCTGACTTCAGCCGTCAGATCAAGGTTCTCTCCGGTGGTGAGCGCCGTCGTGTTGCTCTGTGCCGTCTGCTCCTTGAGCGTCCTGACATGCTGCTGCTCGATGAGCCTACCAACCACCTGGACGCCGAGTCTGTTGACTGGCTTGAGCAGTTCCTCCACCAGTATCCAGGTACAGTAGTAGCCGTTACCCACGATCGTTACTTCCTGGATAACGTTGCAGGCTGGATTCTGGAGCTTGACCGTGGCGAGGGTATCCCATGGCAGGGTAACTACTCCAGCTGGCTGGAGCAGAAGGATCAGCGTCTGCAGATCGAAGAGAACACCGAAAGTGCCCGTCGCCGCTCCATCGAGCGCGAGCTTGAGTGGGTCCGTCAGGGTGCCCGTGGCCGTCAGGCCAAGTCCAAGGCCCGTATGGCACGTTTTGAAGAGCTGTCCTCTGTTGAGTACCAGCGTCGTAACGAAACCAACGAGCTGTACATTCCACCTGGCCCACGTTTAGGTGATTCCGTACTGGAGGTTAAGAACCTCTGCAAGGCCTATGACGGCCAGGTGCTGATCGACGATCTGTCCTTCACTCTGCCAAAGGGCTCCATCGTGGGTATCATCGGTCCTAACGGTGCCGGTAAGTCCACTCTGTTCCGCATGATCACCGGTCTTGAGAAGCCTGATTCAGGTGAGATCAAGCTGGGCGACACTGTAGTAACAGCCTACGTTGAGCAGTTCCGTGACGAAATGAACGACGACAACACTGTCTTCGAGGAAATTTCCCACGGTCAGGACATTCTGCGTATCGGTTCCTACGAGATCCCATCCCGTGCTTACATCGGTCGCTTCAACTTCAGAAGCACCGATCAGCAGAAGCGCGTAGGCGATCTCTCCGGTGGTGAGCGTGGCCGTCTGCAGCTGGCCAAGCTGCTGCAGGTTGGCGGCAACCTCCTGCTGCTGGACGAGCCTACCAACGATCTGGACGTTGAAACCCTGCGTGCCCTTGAGAACGCCTTACTGGAGTTCCCAGGCTCAGCTATGGTTATTTCCCACGATCGCTGGTTCCTCGACCGTATTGCCACCCACATCCTGGACTACGGTGATGAGGGCAAGGTACGCTTCTTTGAGGGCAACTACACTGAGTACGAAGCCTGGAAGAAGAAGGAGCTGGGTGAAGAAGCTCAGCCTCACCGCCTCAAGTTCAAGAAGGTCGCCAAGTAAGACCCGGCTGAACTTTGCAGCATGAAAAAAGCGCCCTGCCTTTCGGCAGTGGCGCTTTTTTCATATGTGCTGCGAACAAACACCAGTTTTTGACCGAAATGAACCAGGACAGGCCTGAGTTACGGTCTGAGCTGCGGTCTGAGTTTCTGTATGACTGACTGTCTGTCTTGCTGTCTGGATGGCTGACTGACAGGATGGGCTGGAGTGGGCCTCCTTGCAAGGCAAAGCCATGATCCCTCCAGCTTATGAGCAGTCCAATGCAAGGCCATACAGCCATCTCTTATGCCCGCTTATCCTGTCCTGCCTAACTGACCGTCCTGTACCATAACGTCCCGTATACTCCAGCAGATCGGGCTATCCCCGGCACAACTATGGATGCGGATACAGTAACAGCTATGGTTAAGGCTGCACCCAAAGCCTCAGACAGGGCTACAGACACCTGCTAAGCCCCAGGCACATCCAGCCGCTCTATCACTATCCGTTGCTCTTAGAGGCTGCAGACAGTCCTTGAGAAACTGCTGAGAGGCCCATCAGCTTATCGCTGCAGGCCTTTTGCAGAGCATGTCATGAAGTGACGACAGATGCTGTCCAGGTAATGAGCTGTCACATAAGCTGTAAACAGGGACGTATAGAGGCTCATAGCTTCGCTGTAGCGGCTTCATGGCCTCAAGAACGTGCAAGGCCTGTCCAAATGGACAGGCCTTGCTGTAGGGGCTGTATGGAGCCCCAGGGGCGTCTGTGCGCCCTGGGGCAGAGTATGCCCTGCTGTGCCCTGTGCAACAGTTGTGGACTGTGCAGTCCGTGAGTGCGCAGCACTGCGGCGCTGGTGCTGGGGTGCACAATGCCCCCTGCCACTGGCTGGAATGAGCAGCGCACAGGTGCGCTGCGCTGTCCTGCCTTGCTTAGCGGGCAATGGTCAGATGTCTGACCAGATAGTGACCAGGCGGCTTCAGGGCCTGCTTTTCAATGCCGTAGCCTGCCTTCTGGGCTGAGCGCAGGGCTCTGATGTCATTCATGTCGGCGACAGTAGACAGGGCATTGAGATTGCCAAAGTCGTAGGAGGCAATAGACCAGCGGCGCAGAGCAGTAGCAATACCCTGACCCTGCAGGGATGGATGCACACCTACGTACAGTGAATGCAGGATATGGTGCTCGATTTCACCCTCATTGAGCATAAAGCACTCATAGCCTACCACCTTGTTTTCCTTATCCAGGACCAGTGAAACCAGCTCCGGAGAACGGAAGCGGTACAGCCACACAAGCCAGTTGAGCATTGGCACACGGAAGAGCTGGGAGTGCAGGCTCTGTACCTCCTTGAGGTACTTTACTTTCCCGGTGACAAAAGTGTAGTCGCCGAACTTCTCAGGTTCCTGGCGTCTCATAATCTGGCGGGCGTACTTTTGATTCATCTTCCATAACTGCACGTTATGGCTGAAATGATGTAGTTCCATGCCTGACCTTACCTGTTAAAGGATATTATCAGCACAGTCAGCTGCCCCCGACAGCCTGTCCATATGCTGTACTAAACCACAGACTGCCTGCTGAAAATCAGCGTATGCAACCGTACCTGCAGGCACGGTAACAAAAGTGGCACTCATATATCTTCAGGCAGTGCTCATCAGCACTGCCGCCCTGCCGTGCTCACCTGATATCCTGATATAAGGTGCAGCAATCAGCTCAATATCCCATGGTCTGACCAGAGCGGGAAAAATTCGCTGCCAGTCGGCAGCGCTGCATGGTCAAATGCAATACAAAAATGGCCAATACACACATTGCCGCCTGTGCTTACAGGCCGCCTCAAGTGTAAGTCCTGTCAGTGAGCTGATGCAGGTTACTCCGTCAAAAGTGACGGAATTACCGGGGGTATAAATACAAGATAATCAATTGCGCCTGTAAGCTCAATAGAAAAGCCCATCCCCCATATCGACAATATTACTCAGATAAGCGCCTTACTCTTCAGTGGATCGCCATTTTATCGAAACAGATTTACCCCATAGATAAAAATCAGGCCCTGTCCGAAAAAGTGTATTTTTGTGATACACCACAAATAGCGCCACGCATTATGACACCATCCCCTGCCTTGCGTGCACAGCACCCGGGAGCACACTCCTAAAGCCAGGCACCTCAATCATGCCTCTGTGGCATCAGCCATCAGGCCAAGCAGACCGGCTCCAGGCCCAGCCCGGCCTGGCAGCATCAATCATTAAACCTGATGACCACACCTGACTGACCATACCTGCGTCATACAATCCGTATCGTTTGACAGAACCATGCTGGGCACGGCAAGGCCAGCCCAGGCAAGGCGCAACAAAGAGCAGGACAGCTTAGCATTGCATGACGTAGCAATGCACCTCAGTTCCTTACACTGCCTTACACTGCTCAACCCTGCACTGGATTTGATTCAATCAAAATTTGATTAAATCAACACTTGATTCAATCAACAATGGCCACGGCATATTGTCGGGCACAGAATGAGATACTGACTAATGGCCAGCGTAAAAGGCTGACATGGGCCTCAGCCAAAGGCTCGCTTCAAAAGTTCAGCCTGAAACTCAGGCCCATTTAAGCATAAAGCCCCGTGATTAAAACGATCACGGGGCTTTATGCTGTATGGCAGCTGTCATCCGGATACCGTCCCTGAGCATGAGCTCAGTGGCGGCTGGCCCTGGGCCTCAGCCGTCAGCTGCAGACAGCCTGGGCAGGCAGACTTGCCGGCAGGCATGCAGGCTGTGACTCCAGCTGCAGGGCTGGAAGGCGGCCTGCAGCTGGTCTGACATGCCTGCATTCAGGCAGGGAGCCTGGGGCAGAGTGCCCAGGAAGGCCGTCTGCTGGCATGCTTGCTTAATGTATGCTCGTGGCTCTTCATGAGGGCCTGCTGACTGATGCCTTTGAGATTGCTCTTAGAATGGAGCAAAGAAGCGGTGGAGTGACTTGATTGGTTCACGGCCACGGGACTCGAGGAAATCGAGCACCTTCATTGGGCTGGTGTTGATAACCTGGTCATAGCAGATACCGGCTGCCTCAATAACCTGCTCTGCTTCCTTGAAGTTACCCAGGAAGTAGCAGACATGGGCATCAGAACCAAGGGCAATGACATTGCCTATTTCCTTTGCCAGGGTAGCTACCTTTATGCAATTGTCACGACTGCCTGAGCGGGTATTTACATTAGATGATGAGTTGAGCTCAATGGCTACATTGTGCTCTTTGGCACACTCAAGTACCTCACGGAAGTTAACCGGATATCTTGGGTTGCCAAGGTGGGTGATGATATCTACCTTGCCTGAGGCAATGACCTTTTTGACAATCTCGGTGTGCTCAGCCTCAGTAGTAGGATCAAGACTTGGGTGGAAACCGGCCAGAACAATATCCAGACGGTCAAGAATGTAGTCTTCAAGGTCAATGGTGCCGTCAGCACGAAGATTGGCTTCAACACCACGCAAAATTGCAATGTTATCCACCACATGAGGAATTACTCTGAGGTTGCCAAAGTGCCATGGATGAGGGGCATCAGGGACATCAGGACCATGGTCGGTAGTGGCAAACATGGCTATGCCACACTTCTGAGCCTGTAAGACATAATCATTGATAGTGCTGTAAGCATGATCGCTGGCCACAGTGTGGGTATGCAGATCTACCAGGAAACGCATTTTATGTATCCTCATCTAATTGGTTTGCAGCCTGTCATCAGACAGCTCTACGATATCAGAACCTGCCCTGCAGGCACAGCATCACATAATCCAGCCTGCCAGGCCCGGCCAGGCCAATGGCAGCCCGGCCACGGCATAAGCCGCATACCTGGCCACGGCTGGCCATACGGTCAGCCATACAGGCATGCATGCATGCAGGGCCAGCCCCATCTTCAGCTCCAGACAGCCTCGAACCATCAGGAACCGGTACGGAGCTCAGGCGGGTTTACACCTTGTGTTGAACTTATATTCTAGAACTTTACTGTATGTTTTGTGTTTACAGGCCGTAACAGACAGATGTTATGCCCCGGTATGATCCACAATACCCGTCATAATGCACCATGACTACGGCCAGAAATCCCACTGCCCCAAGTCACCTAAGCCCCACCAGGCATCTCCATACCTTGCCTTTGCCCGGAGCGGAGATCATACATGAGCTCATTCCAAAGCTCTTTCCAGAGCTAACTTCAGAGCCCATTACCATAGCCATGCTCATGCACATTAGTGTGCCTGTACCAAAGAACAAAGAGACAAAAGCCGGGAGCTCAGAACAAGTGAACTCATAGCTGACGTCAAAGGGCAGATGACTGATGACCAGTTGGCGTCCCCGGGGCAGGGACAATGACATGATCAAAGGGCAGGAAGCTGAAGACTCATAAGCTGATGCTCACCCCAGCTCAGCCCTGCCCAGCTCATCCCTGGCCATGCAGGAACACCTTGCTGCTTCTGCTGCGACAGGCAGCCCCGGATGCTAACCTGACCAATGACAGCCCCGTGACCGAGGCTGGTACGGCTGCCTGGCCGTCTGCAGCTCTGGCTGCAGCACATACGGCAGATACTGACACAGCATGGGCACAGAACTGCTGCAGGCAACTGCTTTGGTAATGACAGGATAAGGCAGGCCCCAGGGTTGTCTTGACTGAAGTTTACCTGCCATGCCTGCTGGGCATGACCTGGGCAAAGAGAACAAATAGCTATTCCAGAGTAACTAAACTGCTATCCCATGGCTATACCGTAGCTCTACCTTGGCTGCTCCGTGGCCATGCTGCTACCTGGTAAGGGGTTCTCTATGGCTGCACCAGGGCATTACATGGGCCCCAATTGCCATGCAGCGGCCATGGCCAGGGCAAGCCCTGCACTGGACATGGCCAGGCTATGGAGATTTGCTGTCTTTGCAAGGGATATTATCTTGTCTGCCGTAGCCATGCACTGGCTATGTCATGGCAAGGTGGATAAGTGGAATATTGGCTGGTCAGGGCTGTGCTGTGCTGTGCAGTCCACGGCCAGCCATGATAAAGCATGGTCTGGATGGGACTGTTATGGCCATGCCCTTGCCTTGACAGGCAAGGGCTTGTCCATGGCATAGCAGGCAGGGCCGCATGCCTTGCAGGGAAAGGCAGTTGCCTGCGCGGCTGAGGGACCGTCAGCTGGCCTGGGGATTATTCGACCACTGGCTTCCAGTCTGGGGAACGGTGGGCATGGAAGCACATCATGAGCTGATCCAGTGAGGTGGTGGAGGTGCGCAGCTGATCTAATGGAGGCAGCTCGTTTTCGGCAAAGAAGCGACGCTCTGAGGTCTCGATATTTTCGACAAATTCACCAGGACCAGCATTGCATTCGACAAAGGCCTTCAGGCAGCCGCAGATATGCTTTGGAATGTTGTGGGCATTGCGGTCCTGTATGGCAATGAGCTTGACCGGGAAGACGTCCATGCAGGCCTCTTCTCTGACTTCCTTGAGGGTGTTGGAGATGATGGTCATGTTGTCATCACACCAGCCACCTGGCAGGCTCCACTTGCCTGACATCTTTTCCTTGACCAGCAGGATACGATCCTCATTGTCGAAGATCGCAGCACGGGTATCGAGCATAGGAGTCTTATAGCCTTCAGTGCACCACTGCTTTCTGATGACACTCTGCTTTTCAAAGACATAGTGTGAAGCCATGGCTGCAGCAATGTCCATAAGACGCTCATAGCGTTCCCTGTCAAAACGGTCCTGAACGTAGCTCAGGCCAATCTGACCAATGGCATTAATCTCACTGGCCCAGATGTGCATCTGAGCTGCCAGGTCCATGCCCTGCTCTCTGCGGCTTAACATACTTACTACTTCCCATGGAGTCTTGAAGTAGTGGTCGCAGTAAAGATGCTCAAGGCCACGATAGCCCCATACGGCAAGACCAAAGTCCACTCCGGCATCACGGGCGCACTGCAGGTCGGTATGAGCATCACCAATGAAGATAATTTCCTCACGGCTGGCTCCGGTCTGCTTCATGTACAGCTCAATGGACTCAGGATGAGGCTTGGGATTGGTTACATCATTGGCACAGATAGCATGATTGAGATAAGGACGCAGTGGGCCGGGAATGTAATCACCAAGTGGGCCTCCCATTGGGACGCCACGGGTACGGGAGGTAACTACGGCCATGTGATAGCCCTGTCCCTTGAGGTAATCGAGCATGGGAATGACGCCATCATAAAGACGGCACATATGTGCTCTGCCTGACACCAGCTCCAGCCACTCGCTTAAAATCTGAGGCACCAGCTCATCAGGTACACCAAGAATCTTCAGACACTGAGGACCAGGCAGGCCGTAGATAAAGGCAAGGTTCTCTACAGTGCGGTCATGACCCGGCATATAGCGATCAAGCAGGTCGATGATGCTGTGCATGTTTGCTTCGTAGGTATCTACCAGGGTTCCATCGATGTCAAAAAGAATATGTCTGTATTTGCTCATGTTCAGCATCCTGTTACTTGCTCCTGGAAATTCCTCTATCATCAAACAGCCAGCTACGCAAATGGCTGTATAACAATATGTCTGAATCCTCATTATAATCACAAAGCCAGGCCTGGACCCCAGCCACAGCATGCGCATGCCAATTATGTGAGCTGGCACGCACCCGTTGCCCCATCACAACACAATCAGCCCCCAAATCATCCCGGCCAAATCCCGGTCAAATCCCAGCCATCCCACCAGACCACATGGCCGGGCATGGCAGGGCATGGCAAATCAATAACATTCACAGCCAGACCACCAGCAGCTGACCTA
This sequence comes from Anaerobiospirillum sp. NML120449, assembly GCF_023051105.1. Taxonomy (GTDB): domain Bacteria; phylum Pseudomonadota; class Gammaproteobacteria; order Enterobacterales; family Succinivibrionaceae; genus Anaerobiospirillum. The sequence goes on from NZ_JALKIL010000016.1 coordinate 73,631, forward strand.
AAGATGCCACGGCCAATAAAGAGTCCACGGCCAAAAAGCTGCTGCCAGTGGTATGGCCATAAACAGGTTAGGGCCTGCAATGGACCAGCTATTGATGCAGTCAGGCATGAGGTAATGCTAAAAGCCCTTAAGACATGCCCATGCAGGCCATGCCATCCTGTGCGGAGCATTACCATTAACCAGTAACCAGTAACATTGCATGCCTTGCCAGCCTGCAGCCAATAAGCCCAGCCCGCAGGCTGGCATACCTGCAGCCATTCCGCCAGATATCCCAGCAGCCAGACATCCCTGTCTGCAGGGCCTGCAGGCCCTCATGCATTCATAAATCACTCATCAATGCACTCAATCCCGCTTGCATTCTGACACACCCATTGTACTGCCCTATGTCTATGCAAAGATTGCAGCCTATTGCATGAATTTCATAAATATTGCAGCAAAACCATGCAATTTGTGACATCTAACATCATAACTACACATAAGGCACAAGTACGCATCAGCCAGTGAACAGGCCGCTATTTGTTTGCAACTCGTTAACATTCATTGCAGTTTTTGCAGAACATTTGCTGCAATTTTGTAGAGAATTTCATGATTTTTGCTGCAAAGATATGTAACAGCAGTCGCAAAGGAGAATGTGGCAAGGGCAGAGAGACAGAACGATTTGTAGAGTGGCGATTCTGGCTTATGGTGATAATTTAGACGACAGTGATGCTGGATGATGCTGCTGGAGATGGTGATGCTGGCCTATGACAACTGTGAGGCATGTATTGGCCGCTTACACTGCTGCTTATTATGATTATGAACGGTAGCAGGAAGAGTATGAGATTCAGCCTGCACTTAGGACTGATAAGGCGCAGGTGGTGATGACTGCGATGCAGCTAATGATTGCTATGCTGCTGATGAAGGTTAAGGTGGTGACGGTAAAAGGCATGTCGTTAAGGTACATGGCGGAATTGGACCACAACTTGGGAGGGTACCGGGTAGCCCCCTGAACAGCCAATTGAGCTCAACTCAGGCAGGGTAAATGGTGGTGCAGTACTTTGCCATGGCTGTGACCACAGATCTGCTCAGATCATGGGTATTGGCAAAAGCAAGAACAAGGGCAAGGGCCGGGCAAAGGCAAGGACTGGGCAAAGGGCCTGTGCTTTTGGATGGACTGGGACAGAATGGTACGTTCAGATGTGGGTAGCTGCAGGAGCTGCTCAGCTTTGTGCAGCAGCATGAAATGGCTCAGTCCAGAGCCACTGCGCTGACGGGCACTGATTGCTTACTAAGACTTCAGAGAGCAGGCAGTGATCCATCCTGCTAAGGAGCACTCCTCATAAAACAGAAAGACATGGCTTATTTACCTGAATCTTGCATATGCAAGAATACTCAAAAAACAAAAGAGGTAAAGCCATGTCCAGCAGTTACTTTACACCAAGTCAGGCTGATTTAGTATCACCAGCACCTGCCTTCTACAGTCAGGAAGTGAGCACTGAGTATCATGTGCAGTCATATGAAATGAGCCTCTCTATTAATTTTGAAACCTCGTAATACCGTATTTCTATGCCCGTAGAAGACGGGGAGGGGCACAGGGCTCAGGTCACCTCTGACATTGACCAGTACGCCACAGGGCATAGCTATAGGGCTTGTTGCTTTGGACTTTGAGAACAGCTTTGAACTCATTGCCTTGAGCAATCCTCCGAATGAGGACGTTAAAGCCTGATTGAGTCACTGCTCATAGCAAAGTCTTACATTTACATTTCCCTTACCTGGCAGATGTTGCCTTACTTTTGCTGCAAGACTATGAAAGAGCACTTGTCTGACAACAATGCAAGTATGGCGGCTGAAGAGGCTCAATGCTCAAGGAAGAACATCACGCTGCAGGAGCAGGATCAGGCCATGCACTGCACTACATTGCTGCGACTTCACTGCCATGGACTGCTATGCATTGCCCTGCCACAGCAGGCACTGCTGGGCCGTACTCATGTACCTGCATAACGGTGCTCTGCCCATACCCACCCCCGTGCCCATGCACTTCCCCGGCTGAGCCATGACGTATCCGTGCTGGGCAAGAAAAGGCCGATCTATGGGGGCCTTTCCATGGCCTGACATGGCTGTGCCTGCAGGTTTTTGCAGGCTTTGCAGCTTTTTGCATTAGAGGTGTTCGGTGGCCGTTTCCGGTGGGAGGATGTCCAGGACGGTTACGGTGTTGTCGGTGACGCAGAATTTGATGTTGTGGCCCAGCAGCAGGGCAAAGTATTCCTTGCTGTCAGTCTCTCCCTTGTAGGCAGGACGCGGGTCCTGGGAAAGTATCTCTACCAGCAGCTCACGGTCGAGGTTGAGGGAGGTTGCACGTAACTCTGCCTGTGGGGTAAAGACCACGTCTTTGAGCTCAGGGGGCTCAGGGGCAAAGCCGCTGCGGGCATCGGCTATGGCATCAACAAATGGGATATAGGGTTTGATATCGAGTACAGGGGTGCCATCTACCATGTCTGCACCCAGTACATGCAGTACCGTGCGTCCTTTGCGGTTTTCAATATGGTCAAGCTCCAGTACGGAAAGACCAAGACGGCTTGGTCTGAAAGGAGAGCGTGAGGCAAAGACACCTACTCTGGTATTACCACCAAGGCGTGGGGGTCTGATCATGGGACGGAAGCGGTCTACCTGTATGCGGTCAAATACAAAGATCACATGGATGTGACTGAAGCCCTCAAGGCCGGTTACTGCCTGAGGATCACTGTATGGGGGAAGCAGCTCAATTTCGCAGTGTGCCTTGCGGGCAAGGCCCGGCTGACGGGGAACGGCAAACTTCTGACCGTAAGGAGTCCTGATAATGCCCACCGGTTCAATGTTAAATGAACTTTCCATAAGGAAAATGTTGCCCTCAATGACGCAAAGGGCCCCGATCCTGTAAAGACCGGAGCCCTGACAGCCCCATGGAGGGGCTGGAACAAAAATCTGTGCCCTGATATCAGCTGTGGCCAGCTGATTTCAGGGCATGACAGTCAAGTCAGTCCTGGGAAGGCATTCATGCCTGCGTGCCGACACTCATACGTACCAGCATTCGCGCATGCTGTTAATTGCTCCACCCTGTCGGGTCAGCCTGAGCTGCAGCTGAGCGCAGCAGGCAGACAGCAGGATGGCTGCAGGGCCGGTCTGCCTTGCCTGTCTGACCCTGACTGTGACTTTGAGGCATCCAGGATGAGCTTAAAGCTCAATCTTCTCGATGCGGCGGCCAAAGCGTTCTCTTTGTGGCTGAGGCTCTGGCTCAGCTGGGGTACGGTCCCATGCAGGCTTACGGATAAAGCGTTCCTGCTGGACAGGAGGAGCACTCTGGACAGCCTCCTGAGCCGGGGCGGCTGATGCAGCTGAAGCGTTCTTTGCAGCCTGAGCGGCCTTTCTGGCTGGCTGAGCAGCATCAGAGGCCTGCTTTGCTGCAGGGGCAGTGTATGCTGCGGCAGGGCCGCCGATTGGTTCGCTTTCACCTGATGGGATGAAAGCACCGGCTGGAGGGGTCTGCTGGCCAGCATCATGGGTGGCTGCCAAGGCTGGCTCTTCTACTTTTACCGGGGCTGGACGCTTTGGCATTTCACCCTTGGCATTGGCTACCTGCAGAGCCTCGGCATAACAGGTTACGGATACGTAACAGGCCTGAGTCTTTTCAAGGCGGATGCACTTGTTGAAGATAATACCGTTTGCCCCCATATCAGCTGCCTGAATACGGGCATCAGTGCGGGCCTCGCTTTCACGGGCAATGAAGTCATCAGGATCTTCCTGACAGGCAAGACCGGTTACCAGGCCCAGGGAGCGGTACTTATGCTCCAGAATGCTCTCATTGGTATAAACCTCAACACGGGAAGGCTTGGCATATTCCACAAAGTTCTGAGGATTGAGGTTTGAGTCAAAGGAGACTTCCTGACAGGCGTTAAGCATTAAGGCTGCCGGTACCATTAAAGCGGCAGTCAGCATAGACTTCTTCATAGCAAAAAAATCCCGGAAAAATAAGGCTGGCCGGCCCGGCTGATACAGGCCGTCACGGCTCCAGATGCAGTGCAGCAGCGTCATAAAACGCTGCAGTCTCTACTTCAGATGTGAATGCCAGACGGCAGAAACACCCGGATAATACCGAAAATAACCCTCTATCATACCTGATCTTGTACTTTCAGATAAACCACCAGATCAGCCCTGTCTCTTTAATCCCCATCTTGAGGCCCCACAAGCTCCCGGACCTGTACCTGCCTCATAGTTCACCCTGATCTCAAAGCACATCCCGCCTCAGAACCATAACCAGCCTGCCTCTTCTCCCATAACCTGCAGGCCAGCAGACCTGCAGGTCAAGGCACTGGCCGTAATCTTAGCCAGAGTAATTAGACATTGCTTTTGACTGTTGAAACAGCCCCAGTCCCGGTCATTGCCATCCGCCATAGCCAGGGCGACAGCCATAACCATAGTCGTAATCGCAGCCATTGCTATTGCCCTCAGCCATTGCCTCAGGCACTGGTATTGGTATGGGGCTTGGCACTGCAATTGGCATGTGCATGGGCATGGGCATGGGCACTGGCATAACCTCAGTCATCCGCCATTTGCATAGCCATGGCAATTGCCATGGTCATGGCTGTCTGCCATGCCATGGGCATCATCCCCGGATGTGGACTTGGTCATCAGTAATCCACAGAGCTGTGCGCAGTACAGACGGAGCTGAGGGGTGATGGGATAACAAAAGTTGCAAAGTGAGATGCAGCCCCCACTTTCGGGCCGATGTGGCCTGTGAGGGTACCGCTTAATTGCAAAAGTGAGCCCTGTATCATATTTGCTGTGGGCATTTTTTCTTATCCTATCAGATGGCCGCATGGCAGTGAGTATGTTCACTGTCATGGCTGTTATGACGCTGTGCGTCCTGATCAGTCTTTCTGCATCTTTCTGTGTTCTTCGGAAAGTGTCCTGTATCTGTACTGCAGTGCTGACTGTCTGTGTTCAGCAGTACTGACTGTCCGGCAGTAAGACCGTCATTTTTGAGTACTACTCTGGAGGATTGTTATGTCCGGTGTAATGGCAATGATACTTGCAGGTGGCGAGGGCACCCGTCTGATGCCTCTTACCAAGCCACGCTCCAAACCTGCTGTACCTTTTGGCGGAAGCTACCGACTTATCGACTTTGTACTGAACAACTTCGTTAACTCAGGCATTCTGCGTCTGTTTGTTATCACCCAGTACAAGTCTCAGTCTCTGTACATGCACCTGAAAAACGGCTGGACAGTTTCCGGTATTCCAGGCTGCTTTATTGACCCTATTCCGGCCCAGATGCGTACCGGCAAGGAATGGTACCAGGGTACAGCCGACGCTATCTATCAGAATCTGACCTTCATTGAAGATCAGTACCCGGACAATGTCTGTGTCTTCGGCTCTGACCATATCTACAAGATGGATATCCGTCAGATGCTTAACTACCACTCTGCCAATAAGGCTGACCTGACCGTATCAGCCATCAGACTGCCTGCAGCTGACTGTGCCGGCAACTTCGGTGTGATTGAGGTTGACCAGAGTGGCCGTATGATTGGCTTTGAGGAAAAGCCTGCCGTACCAAAGGAGATTCCTGGCGATCCGGGCTACTGCCTCGTATCGATGGGTAATTACATTTTCCGTACTCCGGTACTGGCCAACGAGTTAAGAGTAGATGCCGAGGACCAGTCATCCTCCCATGACTTTGGCAAGGACATCATTCCAAAGCTGTTCCCAAGAGGTAATGTCTTTGTCTATGACCTGTCCAACAACGTCATCGACGGTGAGCCAAAGGAGGTTTACTGGCGAGATGTAGGAAGCATTGATGCCTACTGGGATGCCCATATGGATCTGCTCAAGGACAACGCTCCTTTCTCCCTGATGAACGTCAAGTGGGCCCTGCATACTTTCTACCCTCCACTTCCACCGGCACACTTCTCTGATACTGCTCACAACCAGTCTCTGGTCTCCCAGTCACTGATTTCTGCAGGCTGTAATCTTGAGGGTGCCCGCATCAGCAAGAGTGTTCTGGGCTTCCGCTGTGAGGTACTGGACGGTGCTGATGTTGAGGAGTCGGTATTTATTGGTGATGTAAAGATTGGTGAGGGATGCCGTATCCGTCGCGCCATTATTGATCGTGGTGTGGAGCTGGCTCCGGGCTTTACTCTGGGCTACGACCCTGAGGCTGACCGCAAGCTTATCGATCCTGATGACAATGGCGGCGTAGGCATCTCATCAGGTGGCATTATCGTTATTCCTAAAGGCATGAAGCTGGGCTTTAACTAACCACCCAGCCAGCCCGGCCAGTCCAGCCTGCAAGGCAGGCATCCAGACCTGCCAGGCAGGCAGCCTGGCGGCCTGAGCCACAGGCATGGAGGTCCGTCCGGGACCCCTGTACCTCTGCTCCAGCGGCAGCCCCGGCGGCAGCGACAGCCGGAACACCAGACCAGCATGTGGTTAGCCTGTGGCTCAGCCATGGAATACTATCCAGCTGTGCATAAGCCACAGCCTGAGCCCAGGCTGGCCAGGCCACTGCAGTCCAGAAAGACCAGTACAGTCAGATCAAACAGCAAAATTGCTCTGTGCCCTCACCTGGAAACAGCAGCCGTCATGACTACAGGTAATGGTAATGACAGGGCAACCATACTGCGTATAGCAGCAGTTCCAGGCGCAGCAGCCGCAGGCTATACAGCTGCAGGTTATGCCACATCAGTCAGCTGTAGCTTTGCTGGCAATGCTGCAACCTCCTTACGGAGTGTAGTTTCAGGTCATGCTCAGCAGCCAGCTGCAATGCAGCTGCTGCCCAGCCCAGCCCAGCCCAAGGCAGGGCATCCAGCCTGAATACATGCGCAGGTCATGCCACGCAGGCCATGCTGCACAGGTCTTTCGTAATGCAGTCTCGTGACATGCTCAGCAGCTATCTGTATTGCAGCTTCTGGCAATGGCACAGCCTGCTGACACTGTGCAGTTGCTCTTGCTTTTGCACCTGAGCGCATGTGCCTGTGCACATGCATGTGATCATACGGCGTTATTGAACTTGTGCACGAGCGTCAGGTATTGCGCTGTTGCCGGCTGCAGCTGCTGCCATGAGGGCAGCTGAGCAGTTGCAGGCTGTGACGCAATTATGTGCCCAGAACCATCAAAAAGAATTATCAGGACATAGGTACTGATATAATGGGCACGATAACAGATTTTCAGGGCACTGTGTGCCCGGGCAAACAGACAAAGGTCAACGCAGGACTGTCCCATGACTGTTCCTGATGAACAGCCCGGCTGTTGATGACAGGCTTTTATTAGCCTCCTTATGCAGAAATTACAAGGAAGGTGACTTTTTGAACATCATATTTATCTCATCAGAAGTTGCAGACGTTATTAAGACTGGTGGACTGGCTGATGTAGCTAAGGCTCTGCCAGCACAGCTTAAGAGCAATGGGCACAAAGTCCGTGTCATCATGCCATGCTACAGCCTGATCAAGGGTGTCGAGAACTTCCCTGTCATTGGCAAATCCTCCCTGAACAAGGGCACTGACCGCCAGATTGACTACCATATCCGCTCTACCACCATTGGTGACGGTCTGGAGGTATGGCTGCTCGACTGCCCTCGCTACTTTGACCGCACTTCCATCTACGGCGACAACAACCAGGCCTACTGGGACAATGGCGAACGCTATGCATTCCTGGCCGCCGCTTCTCTTGATGCCACCAAGACCATGGACTTCAAGCCGGACATTGTTCACTGTAACGACTGGCATGCCGGTCTGACCCCAATGATCCTGCGTATCAAATACGGCGGCGACAAGTTCTTTGATCTCACCCGCTCTATCATCACCGTGCACAATGGTGCTTTCCAGGGTGTCTTCGACCGTGGTCAGATCTACCTCGTTCCTGAAATCTGTCAGGTCTACAACGACATGATTTCCCAGGGCACCTACATCAACTTCTTAAAGTGCGGCGTATTCTACGCTGACAAGATCACTACAGTATCGCCTGGCTATGCCACCGAGCTGACCACCTACCTTGGTGGTCACGGTATGACCCAGAACTTCCTCAACCGTGCAGCTGATCTGGTAGGTATCATCAATGGCTGTGATTACAGTGACTGGGACCCTGCCACTGACAAGCATCTGAACATACGCTATGACCTTGATACCCTTGAGGAGAAGATCCTGGGCAAGTACCTGCTGCAAAAGGAGCTTGGTCTGCCAATGGGTGACGATCCTATGTACGGCATGGTGGCCCGTCTTACCGACCAGAAGGGTGTAGGTATTCTCATGCCTATCCTTGAGGAGTTCTTAAGACACCGTGTCCAGATCGTTATCGAGGGTACAGGTGATCCTAACTTTGAGCGTCAGATGCACGAAATTGCTGCCCGTCACCCTGACAAGATGGTGTTCCGCTCTGTATACGATAATGCCCTTGCTCACAAGATTGAAGCAGCATCTGACTTCTTCCTCATGCCATCAGTATTTGAGCCATGCGGCCTCAATCAGATGTACTCCCTTGCCTACGGAACAATCCCTATTGTTCGTGGTGTAGGTGGTCTGCGTGACACTGTAACCAGCTATGACAACGATCCTGAAAAGGGCAACGGCTTTATCTTCTGGGACCCTAATTCCGAAGAGCTGCTCAGCTGCCTGCGCCGTACACTGATCTTCTACCTTGAGGATCCTGTCGAGATGGACCGCATCCGTCGCAATGCCATGAAGGTACGCTTCAGCTGGGCCGACTCCTGCATCAAGTACGAAAAGCTCTACGCTGATGCCCTGACCAAGCCAAAGTGGTGGTAAGGCCACACAGCAAAGCACACGGCCTGAACGGCCCGGTCCCATGACCGGGCCCCAAAGGCCCACAAGGGGCTGCCTGCGGGCAGCCCCTTTTGCGCTCAAATCCACCACATTTAATCCAGCCCCATCATCCGTCCCGGCCAGCTGACCGGAGGGACAGCATGTCAGGAAGGTCCATACCTCCATAAGGTCACCAATGTCTCTCTGCCAGTCCGGTAGGCGCAGACGCCCATCCCGTCATTAAGGGCTCTGATGAGTCTGAATGTGTATCCCAATAATGCTGCTCAGCACGTCCACTTGATCTGGGCAGCCCCAGTACAGTACCTGCCAGTCGCCCACTGTCTGAACAGGATGCACTGATCTGTACAAAGTATGGTCACGGCAGTAACGCAAGACCCTGCCTGGCAATGTCAGTACCAGCATTGTGAGCACACTCCCGGCTGAGGTAAGTAAGGCAGAGGTATGCCTTACGGACATACCTGCGGCAATACGCAGACAGGAACTGCGTTTTGAGCTTAAATGGCAGGTCATGGCTCATGCTGTCAGACAAGTAACAGAGCAAGGGCAAGTCCTGACTGATTGATTGCCTGTCTGCATGCCGGTCAGTTAATTTGCACGTGATTTTTAGCGAATGACAGGTTCAGCCAGGTAACTGAAGAGATGGCTGGCTCGAACTGCACAGAGGAGTTATAGCCTGCCTGATTGAATGACCGACTGAGTGACTGATTGATTGGCCTGCTGACTGGCTAACCGGCTCAATTACCTGCTCCCCGATTGATTGCCTTGCTTGCCTTCTTACTCAATGCGTAAGTGAGCGAGTGAATGATTGAGTGGGGTGACCGGAGATTGACTTGTTCGGTGATGTAGAGAGCATCTGAGTGAAGTGATGTTGAGCGTGAGTGTTGGTATGAGTATGAGGCTTTTCCAGAGGGAGGCTCTGCTCCAGAGGCGGGCTCTGTGCCTCTATGGTGAGCGTTATGACATTAAAGATGATGTCTGGTGCCCGTAGATGATGCTGATGCAGACGCTACAGCTTATGCAGAATGCGCCTGTTCACACTGATTGCTAAGGCTATGAGCCATGATGCAAGGATGTCCAACTGTGGCAGTGCCCAACGAAGCTCGCGACCAGAGCATACGACAGCATGGATGATGTGCCGGGTTTATCTCGTCAAACGTTTCGCTTTACAAAGTATATTAGAACACTACATGTCCGGATATGGCTGTGCCATGAAATGGCATAGAATGACATGTCTTGCAGTGCTGTTATGAAATGCTTTATGGCCAGACAGTTGTCAGACAAGTAAATCATAACCAGTCACTGATACGGTTAACTCCTTGACCATCAAAGTAACCAAGGGGACTCCTGGCACAACCTGGCGCGTCCCTGCATATCACATAATTGAGTGAATGTAACTGAGCTGGTCTACCTGAAGCACCTGATTTAGATGGCCGATCTAAGCGGTGGCATCTCAGTCTACTAAATATTTTAGAAAGTATCAGACATTTGGTTTTGCAGATGCCTCGACATTGCTGTTGTCTCATACAGATTTGCCGCAACTGCTGCCGATGCAACCGGTCAGTGGCAGGATGCCGTCTTTGTCCTGGGCAACTGTCCACTTGCCTGAACTGTCAGCCCACTGCTCTAAAGCTCCAATGAATAAGGAATTTGCATGTCCATAGAAATAATTAAGGCTGCTACTCTTGAAGAGAGTGTGCGAGCCCGCATCGCGCAAATGAACCTGGTGATTCACAAGGATGTAAAGCTGGCCCGTAATCTCAGATTCCGCAGCCCTGCCTTTCTGGGTGAGGGTGTAACAGCTTTCCGCCTGCAGATTGATGCCTATTCCTACATGGAGCGCAACTCAGTAGCCATGGCTACCACCATAGGACGCTACTGCTCTATTGGTCATGGGGCTGATCTTGCCATGGGCAAGCATGATTACACTCATCCTACTACCTCACCTGCCTTTTACTTCAATGTCTTTTTCATGGGGCACTCAGGCAAAATCTCTGAGCAGCATCCACTGGTTCTGGCCAACAACGGCATCAGCAATCAGGTCCATATTGGCCACGATGTCTGGATCGGTGCCCACGTCCGTATACCGGCCTCAGTCACCATTGGCCATGGTGCAGTCATTGGCACAAACACCGTAATAACAAAGGACGTACCACCTTATGCCATAGTAGTAGGTGGTGGAGAGCACAGCTCTCAGCGCATTCTCAAATACCGCTTCCCTGACGAAGTTATAAGTGACCTGCTGGAAATCAACTGGTGGGATTACGACATACCTAAAATGATTACCGCCGGCATCAAGGTACCACGTGACAATGTCAAAGACTTCATTGCTTTCTTCAAGAACGAAGACAGAGACAAGCTCATCCCAATCTCTGAGCCATGGCGCCTGCTCTGCACAGCCTCAGAGAGCAAGGTATTTGTCTTTCCGTCAGAGCCTGACACCTTTATGGACTTCAACGCGGTAGAGATAGACGACGCCACCGGCAATGCCATCCGCCTCTTCGTAACCGACATGGAGCTCTAACCGCCCAACACCACAAGGCCAGGAGCCCCGCCATCCACCGCCCATAGCCACACAATGAGAAACCAGTTCCAGCCCGGCAATACCCACAATCCTGGCCAAAGAAAGGCCCAAAAGGGCCCCAAAACCACTTCCACAGGATAAAACGAAGTGAAGTGGTAACAAAAAACACGAAACATGTACCATGTAAAAACCGTGTGTACGCAAAAGTATTTTTCAGTTCACATTACGCTGTTGCAAAGATATGCTTTTTAAATTTATCTTTTTTGAGCACCCTCACATGTCTGCGGCCGTTCCTGAATACGCGTATGCATTCGATATGCGCTATTCTGGCAATATCGGGTGTTTGCGTTAATGTTCTGTCCCTTTCTTTCCGTCCTGGATACACGGGGGCAAACAGGAATCAAACAGAAAGCTCAGAGCCAAGTCTCTAAGTATCTGTATCCCTTTGCCATCCCCGGCAGTTGTAAGATGTCTCCCCGACATCAACGTGCTGCAAAGCCATTCCAAATGACTTTCAGTACAATCTCACAGAGTTTCCCAAACTCGGTACCATCCCCTTCCTTTAGTCAGTTACAGTCTTAAATCAGGCATAAATACCAGCAGCTGCAACAGCTGTTGAGCATAACCGTGCCCGACCGGTCAACAAACATACTCATGCCCACATCAACAGGCACGAGAACCCTACATAACATCCCATCTGCAAGACAAACCTAACACCACGGCTGCCATGCACTGCCATGCAGCTCGTGCGGCCACATTTTGCGGAAACAAACAGGTGCGCCCAATGGCACGCTTTACAAAAGATGTTATAAGACCACTCCAGCAAGACTGAAAGCCACTCAGATCAGACCATCCCAAGACACAAAAAGGATTTTTCTACGTCCCTTATTGCGTCCAGAGTATGGCCACAAACTGAGCAGGCAACCTCCTGAACTGACTACGCCTCTGGCATCTTTATGCCATTTCATATCACTAAAAAAGCAATCTGGTACCCGTGAGAACCCTTGCAACAGCCAAATGGTCATACGCCGCCAGTACACCGGCCTTGACCATCATATCCAGTAAGGTTCCTCAGGAATAAACCTCGAACCACCCTAACAAAAAACAAAACGCCGACTGCACAGCCATGCTCAATCAAGAGCACGCCCGCAGCCGGCGCCGGACCGTTCCCGAAGTGAAGCGGTCCAGACCTGCCAGGCAGCGCCTGCGCAGGGCCCGGACAGGACACACTTCAAACAATTCAAGAAACAGATGAAACTTTCTAACAACGCCATCAAGTTCCTGATGGCTCAATATCGTGCAATCTACAAGAACGCCTACGTAAAGGGCCTCGCCACTGCCGTCATCCTGACCTCAGCCCTGGCCGCCGGCCAGGCTCATGCAGCTAACCTAGCTGCTGATTTAGGCAATATTTCTACAGCTGGTCCTCTTGATATCGATACTTCTACAGCTACCTTTACCTCGACACCAGATCAGGCATCTTACACATGGAATGCTGATGTTTTATCAAAATCCAACAGTGGCGGTGCTAACAGCATTACATCTAATAAGGCCGGCGGTGTGACCCTGACCGGAACAGGATCATTAACTCTTAATCACACCACAACACCTACTGAGATATTCAAATTTGCAGGCGCTGCCTCAGATAAATCGCTAACTGTAAATATTGGCAAAATCGATGTTAAAGCCGGTGTTCTCGATATAGCCAGCGATGCTGCCGGTGCTGTAAAGGTTGGCGCCAAAACTATTGATATTGGCGGAACCGAGGGCAAGGCTGCAAAGGTAACCTTTAACAAAGGCTCAACTTTCGGTATTGACCTTGCTAAAGCTAATCAGTCCACACTGAGCACAATTACCTTAAAGAAAGACGGATCTATTGAGACAGGAACCCCAGCTGGTACAGAAACTAATACCATTAATGCTGCTGTGTTCAACGTCACTGGTGGTACATTAAAACTTAATGCAGCTTCAGCAGACCACGCTACTAAAAACATTGCAGTTACATTAAATATTGCCTCTGGCTCAATGAGCGAAGGTGTATTCGATGTAGGTAAGAATGATACCTTGACCGTTAGCTTCACCGACCACGAAATCGGCAAGAGCGGTAGCACCACTGAGAATCTTGAAAAAGTCTTCGAGATTAAGAAAGGTGATATCAAGCTTGCAGCTGACTCCAAGTTAGTGTTCTCTGGAGCTGCTACTGCAAATGGCGTGGTTAAGATTGACGCTGCCAACACAACATTCAGCACAGCAGAAGGTGCTCTGATTGTTAGTGGTAATGCAGGTTTATTAACAACAGTTGACAACCTGAATACTCTGGCAGGCAAGATTGCAACCACTATCAGTGGAGGTGCTCTTGATCTTGGCGAAGATGATCTTGATCTTACTTCATCTGAAAACAAGCTTAACATTGGAGCAACTGGTTCAAAGGGAGGCTCTGTAGGCTTTGGCGCTGACTCTACCTTAAGAACCACTGGCACAGTTACAATAGCAAAAGACCTGGTCAACAATCAGGCAAATACCATTGAAGCTGGTAAGGTTGCTCTTAACAGTGCGGATGGAGACAAGTTTAAAAAGTCAATAATTGTTGCTAATAACAGTCTTGACCTTAAGAGCAATGCTAATTTCTCCGGTTCTAATGCCAAGATTAATTTAGGCACACAGTCATTCAATACCATCACCAAGAGCGCTGACTACGTCGCAATTGAAAAGCAGAATCTGAGTAATGCAGAGAAGAATGAAAAGAGAAAGATTATGCTTTTACAGCATAGCGGTACTATTTCCTCTACTGCTGGCAAGGCTCTTACTCTGAGTGAAGGTGCCGTTCTTAATATCGAAAACGGCTCATGGAATGCTGACACCAAGATTACTCTTGGTGGCAGTGCAGCAGCAAGTAAGCTCAACATCGGTGATCACACCAGTGGTGCAGCTCTTCTGAGCTTTGGTACTGGTGGTGCCCTTGATGTCACCAGCGGCGACATTGTAGTCGGCAGTGGCTCTGTTGGCACACCATATTACGCAGAGCTGGATCTGACCAGCCTTGCTGATGACAACCTCAATCTTGCCAAAGGTACTTTAAAGGCCGGAGTAAACGGCTTAATCAAAGCCAAGGCAGGACAGTTATCAAAGCTTGTCTCTACCAACTTTGGAACCACAATTTCCAGTGGTGGTACTCTTGCTTTAACTGGTGATGCTGTTCTTGATCAGTCAAAGATTGCTACTACTGCATCAGCTAATAAGCTTGCATTTACTGGCGGTGCAAGCAATCTGGCAACCTTAAAGGCTGACACTCTTACAATCACAGCTGCCAATAACACTGCATCTGCAGCTGCTGTAGATATTGGCGCATCAGGCGCTATCCTTGCTGGCACTCTTACCCTCATTAATGAGGTTGATAATACTCAGAAAGACTTCCAGCTGGATTCAGGCAACTTTACCGTATTAAGCAACCTGTCTGCCGATGGCACATCAGGTCTTAAGCTGACTCTTGGTAAAGAACAGACTGTATTACAGCTGGGCAACCTCGTTGCTGATGGTCAAAATGCTTTCAAGATTGACCCTGAAGCTTCACCATCTGGCAACACAGTTGAGTACGATGTTGATGTAACTGCTAACGCCAAATTAAATGTACACTCTGGCCAGTGGGAAATAGGCAATCTGACTCTTACTTCTGGTGCTGCAACTATCGGTAAGGACAGCAGCGGCAGTCCTGTAAAGGATTCCGATGGCAATATCATCGGCTCCTCCGTCAAGGGCAACAAGCTTAACATCAGCACCAACGGTACTTTCAAAGTAGTTGAGGGCTCTGAAGCCTCATTCAAGGAGTTTACTCAGGCTGGCACCACAACCACCATCAATGGCAAGATGCATGTAGATGGCAAGTACTATGAGCATATTGCTGATGACCAGACAACAGCTGGAACAAATGAGTACCAGAAAGAAAGATTTGGTCTTGATATTACTGGTACAGTAGCTGTTTCAGGTTCTGACGCTGTGCTGTCCTTAGGCAATGCAGGTTTACAGTACATCACAGGATTTAAAGAGCAAGATATTGCTGGTAACAAGGAAACTGTAGTTACTACCAAGGAAAGTGACGAGACCTCTGGAACATATCTGGATGCAATTTCCGGTAGCGGCAAGATAACTCTGACTGACTTTGCTACTCTGAAGCTTGATCTGAGTCACTTAAAGAATAATCAGTTCACTGCCTCTGAGCTATCTGCTATTCGTAAGGAGTTTACAGGCTTAGACAAGGCTGAAAACAATCAAGGCTTTATCGAGCTGGTTGGTGGATCTCTGTCAGGTGCTGGTGTTACCGCTGACAACACTATTGATATCAAGGACCTTACCAAGTTCAATGATTTCAAGGATATCAAGGTTGATAACCTGATGAATGCTCAGGTTACTGGCATTGATCAGAACAACAACCCTGTTATCAGCCAGAACGTTGGCAGCCTGAAGGCTGATGGCACTACTACAGCTTCAATTGGTCAGGCTACCTTAAACAAAGCTTTGCCATTAACTTCAGGTGGTGAGGCTCACTTTGCCGTAAATACTGATGGTAAGGACCTGAAATTAAATGTTAAGGGCGGCGGTTACCTCCACCTTAACAATGGCGGTACTGCAGGCGAAGTAAAGCTTGCAACTACCACCTCTGGTAAGACTCAGCTTCTGGTAAGCGGCGGACAGACTCAGACCGTTATTGATAAGGTCTCTGGTGCAGACAACAGCTACATGGAGCTGGTTTCTGGTGTAACCAAGATCAATAAGGGCCTGACTGTTTCCTCCATGAACACTGCAGCTGGAACTGAACTGACCTTTGGTGACTTTGCTAACGGATTTACTCTTACCGATGAAAACTCCGTATCTGAGTTTGAAGGCAATGTTAATGTAAATACCGGTCTTACCAATATTTCCGGTACTGCTGTTTTTGCCGGCCAGAAGAACTTCTTCAAGAATAATGCTAACCTCGGCACTGAAGCCTCATTCCTCAATGGTGAGACTGTATTTGACAGTGTACTGAATGCCAAAAAGGCTGAGGATGGCGTTTACATTCAGAAGAATGCTGTAGTTACCGTAGAAAAAGGCGTTGTTTTAGGTGCTAACACCCATTTTGTAGTTGGCGCTGATAATGAGTATGCTGCTGATGGCAAGACTGTTGTAGAGTCCGGCTCTACCGGTTACCTCAATGCCAAGTACTTCAAGCTCAACGGCGGTGTTCTGATGGTCGATCCTGAATATGGAATGAAGACCTCTGTTGCTGCAGTTGGAGCCTTTGCCGAGGCTGGTCACTGGCTGAGCAAGGACGTAACTGAAGCTAACCTTGGTACCATCGACGGTAAAGTAATTCTTGGTAAGAACTCTGCCCTGGGTGTTGAAAAGGACATCAACGTTGCAGGTGTTCAGAACTTCATCTCCACCTACCAGGATGCTAACGGCTCCCTGTCTGAAGATGGCGTATCCAATGTTCTCTACCTCAATGGTAAGGTAACTGTTGCAGCTGGCGGTCAGATTGTTCTTGATGGCCACACTCCATCTGAGACCCTTTTCAGTAATGTAGAGAATAACAAGTACGGCTATAAGAAGGATGAAGCTACTCCTTTAGTAGCTTCAGACCTGTACCTCGGTACCGGTTCCGTACTGGCTCTTGATAACCGCGCTGTAAATGGTGCTGTTCACTTCAACAAGGACAGTGCCACTATCTATGCTCCAGAAGGCGAAAAGGACAGCCAGATGGGTAAGATTGTTCTGGCCGGTGATCAGTTCCTGAACAGCCGTAACATTACCCTGTTTACTGCCGGTACTACTGCTGAGGGCACCAAGGCTTCCAATGTTGAGGTTCTCGGTGCTTCCGGTGGCAAGGGCATCCGTGTTGAGTCCATCAACGGTCTGATGTACTTCACTCTGAATGTTGGCAAGCTCGATGACAATGGCTACACCCTCAAGCTCGACAAGGAGCGTGTTGCCACTGCCTTTACCGCAGCTTCAGAGCCAATGAGAGACTTCCTCATCGGTTACACCGCTCAGGACAAGAACTGGTATGACGTTGCCAACGCCGTTGACGGCGCTAAGACTGAGGTTCTGCTCGGTGAGGTTGCTAATCCTATGATTAGCGCAGATAAGGGAACCATCGCCTACTCAGCCGATGCTACTGAAGAGTTCAAGCAGGCCAACCCTCTGAGCAACTTCGTAGCCGTGAACACTGGTACTGCTGAGGCTCCTCAGTATGTAGCCTACGAGAAGGCCTACAACGGGTTCCTCGAGGACGTAGTACGTAACACCAATGGTGCTGATGCTGACCGTGTAGGTCGTATGGCTGCCTTCGGTG